>NZ_JACFPE010000005.1:0-170624 GCF_016102185.1 Gilliamella sp. W8126
GAAAATTGTTTAAAATTATAAAGACATAAAAAAACCTCGCAACCACTTTTTGAGGCTAAATTGTTAAATTTTGTAAATATTATTAATACATTAGATTTTTAAAGCATCAATTAGTAGCGTTAAAAAACCCGTTCCTCGAATTTTTTGGTTCTTTGCTTTTCGGACGTTTTTTTTGTTTGATGATTAGTTCTATATGGTGATTATGTCGGAGTAAATAAAAAGTATTTCATTGGTTTTTTTATATTTTATTTATCATATTTCTATAAATTAGTTTGGCTGAAGTCAATTTTTAATACTTTTGATCATCGACATGTAATTGGAATAGTTTTGAGATTAAAACCTGCTTCTTTATAAACTTTATATCTTTCTCTAGCTAGTGATTTTTGTTGTTCGTCGACAGGAACGAAATCGATAATATCACGATAAACACCGGCAAATTCTGGAAATTGTTGTTGTAAATTTATTAATAAATGTCGTGCACCACTACTGCGCTTTTGTGGCCAGCAGATTTCAACTGGCGATCCACCTTTTAAACCTTCACCAGCTAAGTTATGTGGAACAAAATCATCGGTATCAAGTTGCCATAAATATTCATCAATTCGCTCAGCTTGCGCTTGATCTTGGCAAGCAACCAGCACACGCTGTTTGCTGTGCCATGCTTCGACAATTTTTTCGCAGGCTAATTTTTCTTGAAATAATACCCCAGCATCATTAGCTGGGGCTGAGTTTTCCAGTAAATAGAAAATCACTTTTTTCATGATGTTTATCTACTTATTTTTGATCAAGTAAGTATTGAATTAACATCGCAACTGGTCGGCCAGTTGCACCTTTGTTGGCACCTGATCTCCAAGCTGTACCTGCTATATCAAGATGTGCCCATTGATATTTTTCAGTAAAGCGTGATAAGAAACAAGCAGCAGTAATTGTACCGCCATCTCGACCACCAGCATTAACAATATCAGCGCAAGTCGATTTGATTTGTTCTTGGAAATCACTATCAATCGGTAAAGACCATGCTTTGTCACCAGCTTTATTTGATGAAGTAATAAGTTGTTCCACCAATTGTGGATTGTTACCCATTACACCAGTGTAATGGTGACCAAGAGCCACAATACAAGCACCGGTTAATGTCGCAATATCAATGACTGTTTTGGGGTTAAAACGTTCAACATAAGTTAAGGTATCACATAAGACTAAACGGCCTTCAGCATCGGTATTAATCACTTCAACAGTAATACCTGACATGGTCGTTAAAATATCACCTGGACGATAAGCGTTACCATCAGGCATATTTTCACAACCAGCCATTACACCGATGACATTGATTGGTAATTTCAGCTCGGCTACTGCTTGCATTACGCCAAACACGGTTGCCGCACCACACATATCATACTTCATTTCGTCCATACCAGCAGAAGGTTTAATAGATATACCGCCTGAATCGAAGGTTAATCCTTTACCGACTAATACATAAGGTTGGGCTTTTTTGTCTTTAGCGCCATGATATTCAATCACCGTCATAATTGATTCATTAGCAGATCCTCGTCCTACAGCTAAATAAGCATTCATGTTGAGTTTTGCTAATTCTTTTTCGCCAAAACAGGTGACTTTTAAATTAGTATGTTGTTGACCTAAACTTTTACCCTGTTCAGCTAAGTATTTAGCATTACAAACATTCGATGGCATGTTAGCTATATTTTTCGTACTAACAATAGCGTTGGCAATAATTTGCCCTTGCGATAATTGGCCTTCAACTTGGTTGACTGTCTTTTTGTCACCATAAAGTAGTGTCAATTTTTGTAGGCTCGGTTGTTCTGATTTTGTTGATTTGAACTCATCAAAACAATAAGTTAATTCACTAACAATTTGCGGTAGTTGCTTAGCAATTTCACAACTTATTGCTGAATTTAAGGTCAAAATATCCCAACATATGTGGTTAACTTTTTTGCTCGCAAGCTCTTTAATTGTAGCTTGAATCACTTTTTTGGCAGCATTTAAATCAAAACTTTTTGCGTCACCACACCCCACAACTAATATTTTTTGTTTGGTTGAATTTGCCAATGTATATAAAAATGTAGTTTTACCTAACTGACAATTAATATCACCTGATTTTATCAATTGACTAATCAAACCATTATTTTCTTCATCTATCTCTTTGATTAAATTAGATTGTAATTTACCTAATTGGACAGTAATAACTAAACATTCTTCTTTTTGTTTAGTTATAGCAAGGTTGTTTTTAATTGCGTATTGCATAGGCTTCTCTTAAAAAGTATCGAATGTGAATAATAACATTTTATCGGTTCATTAAACGATAGCAACAAAAAGATAACGAAACAACACAAATCGGATTATAATAATGGGATTTGATAAGACGGACAGATAGGTAATAAAGTGATAATTCGCCGATATTTAATTAAAGAGACACTGAAAACACAAGGGGCAATATTGTTTATATTATTGCTAATTTTCTTTTCTCAAAAATTAATCAGAATTTTATCCAGCGCAATCGATGGCAGCATTCCTCGAGATTTGATTATGCCATTATTGTTGTTAGGTGTGTCAAATATGGCTGATCTTATCTTGCCATTAAGCCTTTTTTTAGGTGTACTTGTTACCTTTGGTCGACTTTATTCTGATAGCGAGATGGTCGCGATGCATGCTTGTGGCGTAAAAAAGCGACTTAACTATCAAGTCGTATTTTTACTTTGTGTAATAACATGTGCAGTAACTGCACTTAATAGTCTTTGGTTTGGCCCTTGGTCTAGCGTAAAAGAGGATCAACTAGTTGAGAACGCAAAAATTAATCCAAGTTTAGCAGGCCTACTTGCCGGACAATTTCAACAAACACCGGATGGCAATTCAGTAATTTATATTGGCAATGTCGATAACAATAAGTTAGACAACGTATTTATTGCCCAGATCAATCCTAGAAATAATCAGCGCCCGTCTATCATTATTGCCAATAAAGGAAAAACAGAAGAAGACGCCGATGGTAATCAAATCATCACCCTTGAAGATGCGAATCGTTATGAAGGCACTGTCCAGCTAAAAGATTTTCGTATATCGAATTTTCATAACTATTTGGGGATCATAAAACCTAAAGAATTAGATACAAGTGTTTATGATGATAAAGCTGATGTGCAACAATTAGGGTTACTTGAACTACAGCAGAATCCTACCGCTAAGGCCCAAGCTGAATTGTATTGGCGCTTAACGCTGATTATTTCTGTTCCTTTAATGGCTTTTTTAGTCATACCATTAAGTGTTTCAAACCCAAGACAAGGTAGATTAGCACAGATTTTACCAGCTTTATTACTTTATCTAGTCTATTTTTTAATTTCCAGTTCGATTAGAGCTAATGCTGGCAAAGGCCGACTAGATCCTGCTTTGTGGTTTTATCTCATTAATATGGGTTATTTTATTCTAGCTTTGATCTTAAATTGTTGGGATAACTTATTTATGCGTAAACTTCGTTTAAAATATAGTGCATTATAAGGGGAGAACGATGTTTTCGATTTTAGATCGTTATATTGGTAAAACTATATTAAATACCATTGGAATTTGTTTATTTTTATTAATTAGTCTATCAGGTATTATTCGTTTTATAGATCAACTCAGAAAAATAAAATTGGATTATGATGCTTTTTCTGTTGGTTTTTATTCTCTACTTATGGTGCCAAAAGATTTAGAAGTATTTTTTCCTATGGCAGCTCTGTTGGGAGGCTTAATCGGTTTAGGAATATTAGCCTCACGTAGTGAGCTAATTGTCATGGAAACGTCAGGGTTTAGTCGATTTAAAATTGCTTTAGCCGTAATGAAAACAGCCTTACCTTTAGTTATTTTAACTATGGCCATTGGCGAATGGGTTGCACCAATTAGTGAGCAAACTGCTCGCAATATGCGTTCAGAAAGACTTTATGGTAATTCGTTATTAGCTCGGCAAGGTAGTTTATGGGCTAAAGATGGTAATGACTATGTCTATATTGGCCATGTTGATAATGACAGCTCAATATCTAATATTGATATTTATAGCGTAGATAAAAATAAACTTCTTTCGATCACCCATGCTAACAGAGGTGCATTTGAGAATGGTGTTTGGACTTTGTCAGAAATTGAAAAAAACGATTTAAGCAATTCTAACCAAGTAACTAGTATCAATATGTTGACGATGCAATGGAAAACCAATATTACTCCTGATAAATTAAGTATTGTCGCCTTTGAGCCAGAATCTCTATCCGCATCTGGTTTATATCAATATTCACAATATTTGAAAGATTCTGGGCAAGATACCAAATATTATGACCTACTATTTTGGAAAAAACTGATTAAACCTGTGTCAGTAGCGGTAATGTTACTATTGGCTTTATCTTTCATTTTTGGCCCGTTACGTAGTGTTTCGATGGGGGTTAGAGTGATTATTGGTATTAGTTTTGGATTTATTTTCTATATTGCCGATAATCTTTTTGCTCAAGTCAGTATTGTAATGGGAATTTATCCTATTGTAGGTTCAATGCTAACCAGCTTAGTGTTTTTATTAATTAGTTATATTTTATTTAAGCGCAAAAATTAGCATATTTATGAGAATTATCATTACTCATTAAAAATGGTATTGGCATATACAATGCTCTGATATATGCCAATATTATCTTTCATATCAAACAAGCAAAATGTTCACAGCAAATATAAGCAGATTTACTTATATATTTGTTTATTAGGAGTAGAAATTCATTCAGGTAATTTTATTTTTCAGCATCTATTAATTTGATAAAAGATCCATTAAATTAATTTATTTAAATAGCCTTAAATATTCACCATAACCTTGCGTTTCAAGTTCTTCTTTTGGAATAAATTTCAACGCAGCAGAATTAATACAATAACGTAATCCACCTAACGCTGCAGGACCATCAGTGAATACATGACCAAGATGTGAGTCAGCCTCTAATGAACGCACTTCTATCCGGTTCATGCCGTGACTGTTATCTTCTTTTTCTATAATTTGTTGCTGATTAATCGGTTTAGAAAAACTGGGCCAACCACAGCCAGAATCAAACTTATCTAATGACGTGAATAGAGGTTCCCCAGAGACGATATCGACATAGATACCTTGCCGATGGTTGGCATTGTATTGGTTATCAAATGGGGGCTCAGTGCCATTTTGTTGAGTAACATGATATTGCATAGGAGTTAATGCTGATATAGCCTTATCTTTCATTGATTTATTCATGATTTATCTGCCTCACGTTACGTTATAGATGCTATTAATATTACCAATTTTAAGTTGATATTAGTCGTTACGGCTCAACATCGATTGCAATACTTTATCTTTAAGCCAAAAATAATGATACAACGCACCTAATATATGAATAATAACCAATATTGCTAAAGCGTAAGCAGTGATTAGATGCATTGAATGAAACATTTGATGTATTGAATTTGGCATAGCTATGGCCGGAACAGATATTAGACCAAAGACATTTAAATCTCGGCCACTCATCAAATAACCAGATAGCGGTACAATAAGCAGTAAAATATAGATGAATCCTTGAGTAGATTTAGACAATATCCGTTGTAGTTTTTGTTCTTTAAGTAAAACATCAGGTACACCTTGGTCTCGAATTACTATTATTCGCCATATCATTAATAGCAAAACAACAACACCCAAAGATTTATGCAATAAATAAACAATTGGCATACCACCTAAAATATTCGACATTGTCACTTTAGCTAAAAGCAATAAAGTAACAATCACGATTAACAAGGCTGATGACCAATGGATCCATTTTTGTTTATTGCTATACTGTGGATAACTTTGCATTGCTTACTCACTTTTTGTTGCAGGCTTATCTTGCCAATTGTCAGCAATAAAATTGGCTCGTCCAGATAAGCGATAATAACGGTTATAATGTTCTGGTTGTTTTTTATAGTAATCTTGATGATAATCTTCTGCCGGATAAAATGTTGTTGCTGGCTCTATAGCAACATTAATGGGATGATTAAATCGTTTACTTTCTTCTAATGTTTGTTTAGATGCGATTGCTTGCTGCTGTTGAAATTTATTATGATAAAAAATCACCGGTCGATAAGAATCGCCCCGATCAGCAAATTGTCCTTGAGAATCAGTTGGATCAATTTGTTGCCAAAAAATTTCTAGTAATTTTTTATAGCTGATCATAGTTGGGTCAAACGTTATCTGCACAGCTTCAGTATGACCAGTATTACCTTGGCAAACTTGTTGATAAGTTGGATTTACCGTGTGGCCTCCCGTATACCCAGACATCACACTAATCACACCTTCATATTTGTCGAAAGGTTTTACCATACACCAAAAACAACCACCGGCAAATGTTGCTTGCTCATATTGCTGCATAAAAACCTCCAATTAAATGATATTAATAGAAATGATCTTTATTTTAAAGCACAACACTTACTTTTACTTGATAGCTTTGCGGTTATATTACTTGAAACTGGTCAAATAATCACCATATTATTAATCTAATGTAATTGTTTAGGAGGTGAAATAATGGCTAGTGGCTGGGCATCTGATGATGCTGTTAACCAACAAATTGAAAGCACAATTATTGATGCTATTGAACTTGCCAGACGCCAACTAAAACACGATAAACCAAGTACTGATTTTTGTGTTGAATGTGGTGATGCAATTGCTAAAGCAAGACAACATGCTTTGCCTGGCGTACAATACTGTGTTAATTGTCAACAAGAAATGGATAAGCAATTGGCTAAGTCGGCAATCTTATATAACCGTCGTGGCAGTAAAGATAGTCAACTTCGATAATCTATCTGTTGATGGGAGGGAGAGAATGGTCCCTCCCTTTATTATTGTTTACTGTTATTAATTATTTTTTATTATCATGTTCAGCTTTACGCACTTCATCATAGGGATAAACTAATAATTTATCATCAAACCATTCAGCACAAAAAATATCTTTGATATCTTTATATCCTTGTTTTTTAATTTCATGCTTAAGCCAAGTTTCATTTTTATGTAATTGTTCAAGATTATCCTGACTAATCGCTCCATTTTCAATCACCAATACCGCTATATCTTTATCGCCTTTTTTGATAATAGTTAAAGAACCATTTAATTCGTACCAAACTTGTTTTAATTCACTAAATGCGCAAATTCCTTGAATATTAATTAACGTTTCGAAATCTCTAACTGGTAAATTCGCTTTAATAAAATTGTCAGATAGCAGATGACCATTTTTAACTAATTGTATCGGTTCACCGTCGATGGCATCGCGTAATTTTGAGTTTTTAGATTTGATGAATCGAACTAAAATAAGCAGTCCCGCCCAAATCGCTACTGCTCCAGCTGATTCCCATGCTGAAACATTAGCATTAAGTAACGTTCCTCCTACTAATGCACCAATAACCATACTCCCTACTTGATCTAATTGCGACATAGGCGCTATTTGGCTTTTACCAGATAATTTGACATAAATAAGTAAAATAATAAGAGCAACTAAAAATTTTGGAGCCATTTCGAGTAAATACATTTCCAACCTCCTAGTGTCTATCCAACCACAATGACCAACATTAATTAAATATGGTGTAATCGAATAAGTAACAGTTAAACAAGATGTATTAAGGACTAGCTAAATTTTTATTTATTTGAAACAAAAGACAGATTATTTTCTAATGGTGATTTGACAATAAAATGAAAGCATTGCTATTTTACTCTAAAAAGGATTTAAAAAAAATATGATACTTGTCATAGATGTTTACTATTTAGATGATAAAGCGAAAACCGTCGGTATTTTATTTGAACAGTTTGCTGACAGAATCAAGGAGATAAAATCCGTTATCACTGATTACCAATCGAAAGTTGCACCATATCAATCAGGCAATTCTATCAACTTGATTTACCATGTTATTAGCTCTATTTTATCAAGTCGATTTCATTGCGATTGAGACGATTATTGTGGATGGTTATGCCCATTTAAATGAAGGTGAACTTGGTTCAGGTGGTCATCTATATCAAACTCTTGATAAAAGATACCTATTATTGGTGTTGCTAAAAAGTTCTTTGCTGATAATAGCCAATATGTGATAGAAGTGACACGCAGCAAAAGTAATAAACCTTTATACATCACGACATTAGGAATAGAGTTAACTAAAACTGCAGATCATATTAAATCTATGGCAGGCAAACATCGCATGCCAGATTTACTTACCTATTTAGATCAACAAACCAAATTGTTTAAAATTGAATAGTATGCTGTTTTTTTGCTAATAGCAGTTATATCAATAAACTATGATTCCTTGTTATTATTAAATAGTGCCAACCAGTAAATAGGCCAATGTTTTTTATTGAAAAGATTATTAATTATATAAGCAATAGCAACTAATATTACTGCACCAGACAACACCGGAAATAAAAGAAAAGTAAAATCATAATCTATTTTATCTGCAGTTAGTAAAATAACTAATGGATTAGCACCTGCAGGCGGATGCACAGAACGAAAATATTGCATTGCGGCAATTGCAACCCCCACGGCTGACGCAGCAACAATTATATCGTTACCGAATAATTTAAGAAACACTAATCCAACAAAAGCCGATATCAAATGACCAAAGATGACATTTCTTGGTTGGGCTAAGGGCGAGTAAGATACCGCAAATAAAATTACACAACTAGCTCCAAATGGAGCCATTATATAGTCATTATCAGTAAATTGCGTTAGGCCAATAAGAAATAATATACTAACAAAACCACCTATCAAGCTTTGTAACAACTCAATTTTTTGCGGTTTAAGTGGCAATTTCTCCTTGCCGAAAATAAATGATTTCATTATTCTTTTATCCTATTAAATGAGTAAAATATATGTACAACACCAAAAATGAACAACTTTGTACGCTTTTATATTAGTACAGATCTGTTCATATATCAAACTCTTTGGATCAAAAATGAAAAAAACACCTAAATTAATAGCGGATACCGCCGAACAACTCTTTTATCAAAAAGGGTTTGCCAATGTCGGAGTTGATGAGATACGAGACCAATCAGGTTGCTCTAAAACATCGCTATATAAACATTTTGGTAATAAAGATAATCTAATTTTGAAATTTTAACGTAATTCTTGATTAGAAAATTAAATCTGATAGTCAGTTTTGAGCGAAACGCAGACATTTTTTACAATATAAAGAATATAATTATCAAATAGCAAGATTCAGATTGTAATACATAATAGAATTTATAAAATCCTATTATGAGAGAAAAAATACGCATAGAGCTTGAAAAAATAGCAGAAGAAAATTATCGAATCTTTGCTACAAAGCTGATTCCCAATGTTGATAATTTATTAGGTGTGAGATTACCTAGACTCCGTAAAATAGCAAAAAAAATAGCACAGCTCGACTATGAATACTACCTTGCGATGGATGATCCCTTATACTTCGAGGAAGTGATGTTACAAGGTATGATTATAGGTGAAATAAAATTACCATGGAATGAACGTTCACGTTATGTGAAACACTTTACTTCTAAAATTAATAATTGGTCAATCTGTGATAGTTTTTGTTGTGGATTGAAGTTTAAAGCCTCAGAAAAAGAGATTGTATGGCAGTTTCTACAACCCTATTTTGCATCAGATGCCCCATATGATATTCGCTTTGCTGTCGTCATGTTGCTTTTTCATTTTGTGAATGATGAATATTTGCAGAAAGTATTTACTTTGTTCAACCAAATCAAAAACGATGATTACTATGTTAAGATGGCTGTTGCATGGGCTATTTCTATCTACTTCCGAGAGTTACCTAAGTTAACGATGGCATACTTACAGAAAAATCAACTAGATGATTGGACTTATAATAAAGCATTACAAAAAATAACTGAATCTTTGAAAGTGGATTGTAATACAAAAATCATCATTCGAACCATGAAAAGAAAGAAAAATAAATAAATTATGATTATTAGTGCTAGCCGCCGAACAGATATTCCTGCTTTTTACTCTTCGTGGTTTTTTAACCGTCTAAAAGATGGTTTTGTACTGGTTCCTAATCCGAGGAATTCAAAGCAGTTAAGTCGCATTTTTCTATCACCCGATATAGTTGATTGTATTGTATTTTGGACTAAAAACCCATCTTCTATGTTAAATAAACTGGTAAAGCTTTCTGAGTATCCTTTTTATTTTCAGTTTACATTAACAGCTTATGAAGCAGACATTGAAAAACATCTTCCTGCTTTGCAAAAACGAATAGCTATATTCAAGCAATTAGCTGAGCAAGTTGGACAAGATCGTGTTATTTGGCGATATGATCCTATATTAATTAATAAACATTATACCATTGATTATCACATCGATTTTTTTAATCAAATTGCTTCTTCTCTTCGCGGCTACACGGATAGTTGTATCATTAGTTTTATTGATGATTATCCGCACATACAACAATCACTAATCAAAGAAGATATCAATCGATTACAGGTGGTTGACATATTTAATCTTTGCAGTTCATTATCTGAAATTGCTAGTGATAATCAACTAACTTTACAAACATGTGCTGAGGAAATTGAGTTGTTGAATTGCAATATTTCTCATGGTGCTTGTATCGATAAAACACGTATTGAAAAAATAACCGGCCGCTTATTATTGGCTAAGAAAGATAAAAATCAGCGAAACAACTGCCAATGTTTAGAAAGTATTGATATTGGAACATATGATACCTGTTCTTTTGGATGTTTATATTGTTATGCAACCACTTCAAAGAGAAAAGTACAAGCAAATAAGCGTCTATATAATCAATGTTCACCGAAATTAGTGGGGGATCTACTTGAAACAGACATAATCAAAGATAAGCCAATGCGATCGTTATTTTCTTTACAAAATGAATTATTTTAATAGCAAGATTCGGATTTTTAATTTTTGAAACTTTAAATATTATGAGATGTATCATTAATTAAAATAAAGAAAGCATGAAAAAGTTATCTAAAAGTGTTTATTTAAGACTGGTTGATAGTAGTGTTATAAGGCACATGTTAATAAAGAAATTCAAGTAACTTACATTGAAAAAACTTAAGAAGAAAGTTTGGAACTACTACGAATTGAGGTATTGACGCATATGTTTTTTTGTGAATAAAGTTTGTTATTCCGTGAGTAAGAACAAATTGGTCAATATTCAAATAAATAATAACTTGTTTATGTACCAACCTTAGTTCGGTGAAATGGAGTATTCATGATGCAAAAACAAGAACAAATCGATTTTGCTCGAATAAGAAAAGCTATCGGATATTTGAATGAAAACTATAAATCTCAACCAACACTTGAACAAGCCGCAGAGCATGTACATTTAAGTCCTTATCATTTTCAACGCATGTTTTCTAGCTGGGCAGGTGTTAGTCCTAAACAATTTCTAAGATACATCAGTATAACTCACGCTAAAAAACTTCTAATAGAAGAAAAAGCCTCATTATTGGATACCACCTATGAGTTGGGATTGTCGAGTACAAGCCGGTTACATGATTTGTTTATTGATATTGAAGGTATGACTCCAGGAGAGTATAAAAATGGCGGTGAAAACTTAGCAATTAACTATAGTTTTGTTGAAAGCCCTTTTGGAAAAACCATCGTTGCATCAACAACAAAGGGGATTTGTTATATTGCTTTTGTTAATGATGAAGTGTCATCACTTAAATTATTAAAGGACCAATATCCTAATGCTCAATTTCAAAAACATAGAGATCAGATTCAACAAAATGCAATCCTGGTATTTACACAAGATTGGTCAAGACTAGATAAAATTAAGTTACATATCAAAGGTACCGATTTTCAACTGAAGGTATGGCAGGCTTTATTGACTATCCCTATGGGAAAACTCTCAACCTATAGCAACATAGCAGACAAAATAAATAATCCAAAGGCTAGCCGTGCGGTTGGCTCGGCTATTGGTGATAATCCGGTAGCATTCTTAATTCCCTGCCATAGAGTTATAAAATCAACAGGATTACTAGGACAATATCATTGGGGATGTGATCGCAAAGCCGCAATGATTGGTTGGGAAGGAGCTAAAACAGATGGTTCAACATCTATAAGCTAAGTAAAAATCAAAGTGAGCTTCATACAAAAGTAACAAAAAGAATTAAGACAGAACCAATAAAGTTTGATTGTTATTAAAAATAAAATATCTACGAAAAGCTAAACTGCAATTCAGAAATGCACATGAAAACTGAAAATAAAATTTTTTTAGGCTGAACAAATTTTACAATAACCTAAAAATAAACAATAGAGTACAAATAAGGAATAGGACAAATGGAAAATGTTAAAAATAAAAAAATAATGGGAAGAGAAGATGAATAAATTACTAATTCATAAGATTTCTTATTCAAATTTATGTGCGCAGTTCTCCGAACAAATAATAATAGCAGTACTGCCGATTATAGCTGTGCTATCTATGAATGCTTCAGCAGCTGAAACAGCTTTTATACAAATGATAAATACTTTGCCTTTTCTATTACTCTCTATTCCTATGGGAGTAATTGCAGATAGAGTATCAAGAAAAAAACTAATGATCCTAATAGAAATAGTTCGAGCAACGGCTATATTTCTATTATTTTATTTGACGTTCTCTGGAAGTCTATCAATCAATAAAATTGCATTATTCGGTTTTTTTATAGCCATGGGTACAGTTATTTACAGTGTGGCAAGTCCGGCTTTAGTGGCATCTTTCATCATAAAAGAACAACTGATTAATGCCAATAGATCAATAGAAATTGCCAAAAGCGTGGCTTTTACTGCCGGTCCAGCTTTAGGTGGTATTCTTGCTAGTTATTTATCTGGCGAGTTAGCATTCATCTTAGCTTTTTTACTCTCTATAGTAAGTGCTATTTTTCTGATATGTTTACCTAAGGAACCACTTTTAAAAAAATCTGGAAGAAATATACTTCAAGAACTTTGTGATGGTTTGATTTTTTTAGTTAAAAATAAATATCTAATGCCAATAACTATCACGGCTTTTGTATTTAATTTATCGCAATACTTGTTATTATCAATTTTTGCTTATTATGTTATCAATAATCTATCCTTTACTTCTTTTGAAGTTGGAGCTTCATTAAGTCTAATCGGTTTAGGAATGTTAATAGGCTCATTTTTATACAAAATTATATCGAAAAAAATAAATTTTGGTTTTCAACTGACTTTAGGACCTATATCTGCTTTTATGGCCTCCATTTTGATGTTCTTAACCATTATATATCATTCCAAATCACTAGTTTTTATTGCTTTTTTCCTTTTTGGGTTTGGGCCTATTATATGGACTATATCAACAGTATCACTAAGGCAACTAGTCACACCTAGTAATATGATAGCTAAAGTATCATCGGTGATCATGACAGTTACATTTGGAGCTCGGCCTTTGGGAGCTGCTTTAGGTGTGTACATAAGTGCAAATTTAGGTGTTAATGCTTGTATTTCTGCAGTTTTAATAGGTTTTTTAATTCAGTTGATCATCATTCTTTTTTCAAAACCGGCCAAATTAAACAATTTATCTGATGCAGAAGAATAAAAACTGTATTAATTAAATAATAATATTATAGAGGTGAGCAATGTCCAATATTTTGGCCGTGCTCACTAATCAGACCTTAAATTTAATTACATCCACAGGACTCTAGTTATCAATTGAAATATAAGACTACCTATTATATTAACTCTCCTACAAACTAGCTTAATGTACGTTCTCCGACCAAAGCTAACAACACTTTAGAATGGTATTATAACCAATTAATTTTAAAAAACTAATTTAACAAAAACGGTAATTAATGCCTAATTCTGGATTAGGCTAATGGCTGCTGAAATAACGCCAATAAAATTACATAACTTGCTACAAAAGGTGCATCATAAATGGTGTAATGTGTAAATTGGCTAAAAATAATAAGGAATATTATAGAATCAAAATCAATAACTAAATATTGCAATAATTCAATATTTTTAGATTTTGGTGGCAACTTTTACTTGCTGAAAAAAAATGATTTCATTATTCTTTTATCCTATTAAATGAGTAAAATATATGTACAACGCCGAAAAATGAACAACTTTGCACACTTTTATATTGGTACAGATCTGTTCATATATCAAACTATTTGGATCAAAAATGAAAAAAACACCTAAATTAATAGCGGATACAGCTGAACAACTCTTTTATCAAAAAGGGTTTGCTAATGTCGGTGTTGATGAGATACGAGACCAATCAGGTTGCTCTAAAACAACGCTATATAAACATTTTGGTAATAAAGATAACTTAATTTTTGAGGTTTTGAAGATAAGGAATTTGCGCTTTCAACAAGATCTTAGCACGGCGATTAAAGATCTCGACCAAAATGATGCAATCATTCAGATATTCAAATGGCACCTAACTTGGTTTAAGCAAGATAATTTTAATGGCTGTTTATTTATAAGAGCAAACGAAGAGCTTCATCATGATCAGGCTATCAAGCAACTAGCAATTGAACATAAAGAATTTATTCGTCAACTCATTAGTCAACAACTCCCTCAAACGCCACTACATATAACTTTAACTAACCAATTAATGGTAGTATTAGAAGGATTACTTAATATTAGTGTTGTCTACAAAGATGATAAAACACTTTATGATGCGATGATTAATGATAGTTTTGCTTTAATTACCAATCTTCTTTGTAACTAATAGGTAAACATACTCAATTTTATAGCTATTCAAGTAATGATGAATGTGAATAATAAATTAGAATCTACTGAAAATATTATCAATAATTGAGCTAAATAATATCGAATAATTATTGATTATAGAAAACGAATCTTATTCAAAGGATGCAAGCAGTTATTTTGCATATTTTTATTAGCCAACAAATATGCAAAATTTTATAATTTAATTTATATCTATTATTTTCAAAGCAGTATTGAGAGAATCCTAAAACATTTTATTCATTATAGAGTTTATAGCTTTTTATCCCTTTATCGATCGTTTCTTGATAATTGCTAATATCATATTGTTTAGCATTAATAATCGATGAACATCTATTATGCGGAAATAATAGATAACTATAATCTAAACTTAAATCTTCTCTACCTTTTTTTTCATTATCTTTTATTTGAGCGTAAATATTATCCATTGCTTTTGGGGGATCTTCTTTATCATCAAGATAATCTCTAGACATACCCCAAAACGCTGATAAAGAATCTGTCATTGCTGGCATTTGCTCTAAAAAATCTCTATAACATTGTGCATAAATTTCACAATATGAATAATGATTAGCTTCACAATATCTCGTTGCTTCAGTAGTTACAAAATATCGCATGCTCTTATCTATATCACCATAAATACAACCAGATAATAATATTACTGTTGCTAAAAGAGAAAAACTGTAACCTAATATTCTCATAAATAAATCCTAATTATCCAATATCATCTTGATGTGTCCTTATTTAATTGTTTTTATAGCATATTCTAAATTAATTGTATAATTGCTAATAGAATTTTGATAATTACGTAACAGAGAGAGGCGTAGAAAAAATACAGAATTTGAATAGCAACGGAATCCTTTAATAACTTAACTTTAGACTTTTAAATACAGATATCGATCGCTCATTGATCCAATATTACCCACTATATAAAAATGATTTAGGGCATATTTTTAGTTATTGTAGAGTAAAGCTCCTTTAAATAGTTATAAAAAATGTTGAGGAGCATACTTTTATCGAATTACTTAAGGAAATCGAGATCTTATAAATGTCAGAATATCGTTTGCTTGAGTTGCAGTGTTTAATATTTCGTAAAAATCGGGCATCTCAAGCAAAGCAACCAGCTCTGACATTGCGTTAATATGGCTGGTTTTATTAACTGCTGCTAAAGTAAAAATATATTGCGTGGGAATTTTATCATTCTTAAAAATAATTGGTTTTTTCAATACCGTTATACTTAACGACAGAGAGTTAACACCATCTTCTGGTTTAGCATGAGCAAGAGAGACATTTTTGGTTATCAAAAAACTTGTTCTATTTGAATTAACATTTTCAATAATTTTCTCTATGTAACTTCGGTTGATATAGTTCTTTTGTAATAATGGCAATGCAGCTGTAAATAAGGCACTTTGCCAATCGTTAGCAGAGACATTTATTTGAATCAAATCTTCTTGGATCAAATGGCGAATGCCTAAACTTTGATTTTCTATCGTTGTATTTTTATCTGTTTTATAAAAATACTGATAAAGCTCTTTTTTAATACCATTTTCATTGGAAATTGTACCGTATTTTTTAAAAATATCGATCAAGTCAGTTATCTTCGGATAGGTCAAATAAGAGTTAATTTGCGAATAAACGCGCTCCAGCAATAAATACTCTTCTTCATCGGACATGATTGGCGATACGATAAAAAACGGTTTATTTTGGTTATAAAAAACCAAATTATTTACAGTACTAAAGATTATATCGAAAAAATTGGTCAGCTCTAAGGCTTCTGCAGTTTCCATTGGCCCTAAAAATAGAAAATCAGGGAAAAGAAACTTTAATCTATTATAGACAATTGAAGAACTGCCAATACCATTTTGACAAATAATTACGGCAACGATTTGCTGATTAGTTGATATTTTATTTTCGTCTAGAATTGCCGCAAAATAGATGGTTAAAAAAGATATTTCATCATCTGGAATATCATTATTAATGATCGGATAGATAACTTTTAAGGTTTCTTTTACAATCAAAAATAGTTTATTAAACTCTTCTTTTACTTTATCTAAAATTGGATTAATGATTGGCAAACGAAAAAGTATTCGGTAATACGCGGGTCTAAAATGGCTATAGAGTTTTTTCGAAATATCATCATTGTTATCAAATTTTATGCCTAAAAGCTGCTCAAATCTCGATAGAATAATTTGTACAATATTTAAAATCAGCTCCTGATCTACCGTCTTTATATCACGATTGCCAACTGAATTGCCCAGTAGTAGAGAAGTTAGGTATTGTACTTCATAAGTGTTATCATCTATTTTATATAATTTCAGCAATTCTGATGATATATGATACTCTTTCAACTTTATTATGATTTTATTTGGCATTGAAATAACAGGAATATATTCCAGTTTTTTAGCCATTCTAGGCAATAGGAATATCACTGTATAGATAAATTCTTTTTTCCTCTTTTCACCTAATAAAATTTCATTTTTTAGCATAATTTCATTGATATCGTTTTTGATATCAAGGTAATCAACCTTCTCTTGGTTTAAGAAAAGATCATATAGGAATGTATCATCTAAATTATTGGATAAATCTTTGAGTAAATTTTTTAGAAAAAAATTACGGATCGATAATTCATCTCCAACTAACGAATAACCTTTTTCTCTAGTATAAGTGATTAAAATGTCTTCGGAACTTAATAAAAGTTCTAGCTGTTTGATATCATTGGTTAAAGTTGTTTTACTAATATTTAATGCTGATAAAAAATGTAATGAAGAAAGATAAGTATTTACATGATAGAGCAACATTAAAAAAATATATTTTTGTCTTTCCTCTGTTGAAAAAATATAATTTTTGCCAATTTTTCCGTTAATTAAATTCTTAATTAGAAATGCTTTACTTTTATCAGGCAAAGAGTAATACAGGGCATTTTGAACAACCACACTTTGTTCATTTGAAGAGAGGTATGCATTAATTTTTAAAATTGAATAATGTAATTGTCGTTTAGTTATATTCAATAAATTCAATAAATACTCCTGATCACAAGATTTTTCAATCAGAGTTAGGATAATTTTCTTTGAATTTAAGTCAATCATACCTTCTTCCTTACAAAAAATATCAATGAATTACATAATTTATTAGTAATATCACGGATGTTTTTCCTTATATTTCTTTAATGCATTTGCAAGGCTAATTGCATTTTTACTTATTTCCTCAACCGATCCTTTAGTTAATAAAGAACCAATACCAATACATTCAATATCCGTATTTAGCCAATCATCAACATTTTCTAACGTAACGCCACCTGAAGACATAATAGGCACATAAGGCATCGGTGTTTTAATGATATTAACTAAAGATTTACCATAATAATTTGAAATAGGAAAAGCTTTGATCATAGCCGCACCATTCTCTAAAGCCGTGACAATTTCTGTCATGGTGGTACAACCGGGCATATAGGGGATTTGATAACGATTGCATATTTTGCATACTGCTTCACTATAATTAGGTGCTATGATAAATTTGGCGCCAGCAAGAATTGCTAATCGGGCAGTTTCACTATCCAGTACTGTCCCTGCACCGACTAAAATTTTGTCACCATATTCTTGGTTAAGTTGCTGAATTATTTGCCCAGCGTTATTGTTTGTGTAACTAATTTCTACACAATCAATACCACCGGCTAAAATACCCTCAATGATTTCTTGAGCCCTTTTGAATGTTTCAACTCTAGCTATCACTAAAAATTTACTTTGTTCTAACCGAGTAAGTATATTGGTTTTAAACATGATAATTCCCCACTCTATTTATAAGTGATAATAGTTTTTTATCGTATTGACTATGTCTTGGTTATCATTTGGATTCGTGACAGGTAAGACAGGTAATCGAGGTACGCCAACTTCAATACCAGATAAAGATAAACTTTGTTTAAGAACAGAAGGAATGGAAGCATATTTTAAAATCCGGCGAAATTCTTCAAGAGATTGTTGCCATTGTTCAGCTTTATCTAAATTACCGGCAATAAATTGCTTATATATTTCAACATTGTTGGTGGTTAGTAAATTAGATGTAGCTGAAATAGCACCAGTAGCACCTATTTTCAATGCTTTTAGGATGAGGGAGTCAGAACCAGAAAGAACTGAAAACTCATCTCGAGATGTGTTATCTATATAGCCAGCAATATTATTAATATCACCACTACTATCTTTTATACCAATGATATTACTGATTTTAGACAGTTTAGAAACTAGCTCAAAGGATAAATTAATTCCGGTATTTTTAGGTATATTATAAAGTACTATTGGAATAGCAAGGTTTTCGGCAATCATTTTATAATGATTATATAATTCATTTTCTTTCAATAAAACAAAGTACGGCGTAATTACCGATAACGCATCCACCCCGACAGCTATCATATGCTTACCCAGTTTAATGACTTCGTCAGTGGAGTTACCACCAGCGCCAGCATAAACCGGAACTCTTTTAGCCACTATTTCTACAACTTTTTTAGCAAATTTAATTTTCATATCATTTTCTATAACATGAAATTCGCCATTGGTTCCTAATACAAAAATACCTTGAACACCATTTGCAATTAATTTTTCAATTAAAATTTCTGTTGTTTTAATATCAATATTTCCAGAGGATTCGAATGGTGTAACCATTGCAGTTATAATTCCATTTAACATACTTTCTCTCCTCTTATAGAAGCACCTAAACTGCCACCTGGATGCCACTGATAATACATATTTTCGGTTAAACCTACGGATTCTTGAAGTTTTATTGATAAACACTGTAAAATAATGACTTCAGCAAGTATTGATATTCGCGGAGGTTTATTTAAGTTGTCCCCTTCTTGTTTTACTCCAGCAAATAAAAATATGTCACAGTGTTGAGCTAACCAAGAATTGTTATTGCCAGCAACACCAATAATTTTTGTACCTAGTTTTTGCAAAGTACAAATTGCTTTTTTTAACTCTTCAGTTTCACCACTATTGGAAATCGCAATCACGATATCACCAGGTAAAACTTGCCCTGCCGAACCATGAATAGTTTCAGTTCCATCTAAAAAATAAGCAGGTATTCCTATTGATGAGAATAACGAAGCAATATAATGAGCAACATAAGAAGGTTTACCGATTCCTGTAACATGTACCCGACTGCCTTCATTTTTTTTGCTGATAATTAAATCCTTTGCTTTATTTAAATTTTCTTCACCAATATATTTAATATATTCTGACAATTCCGATTTGATACAATCAATATATTTTTCTAACATACAATTCCTCTACTTACTCAATGGTTTGAAAAAGATGATTACTTTTCAAATCATCTTTAATCAAACCCTCATACATTACATGGTGAAATGAAGTATTTTTTCCAACAAAATACCAACAACGTTGTAGTCAATATTTGGGAAGGTTGAGCCTTCTATTCCCATATTGCCAAATATCGGATATAAAACGGTAGGTAAAAAGGCTAACAAGAGTCCAACCACAAAAGAACCTAACATAGCGCCACGCCAGCCACCTGTTGAATTACCAAATACACCTGCGGTACCACCAGAAAAGAAACAGATATGAGCAGCAGGAATAATGACAACTGGAAAATCCAATGCAACCATTATGGTTACACCAACTAAACCAGCAGCATAAGAACAAAGGAAACCGATAATTACAGCTGTTGGTGCAAAAGGAAATACAGTTGGGACATCCAACGCAGGACGTGAGTTTGGAATGAATTTTTCAGAAATAGAGACGAATGCTGAGGTGATTTCTGCTAAGAACATTCTTACACCAGTCATTAAAATTGACATTCCTGCAGTAAAAGTAAATGCTTGAATGAAAGGAAATACTAACCAATGTACTTTACCAGCTAATCCTTGAGTAAAGGTCTCACCTGCTTTAAATGCTGAAATATAGAACAAGACGAGCATAACAACTGCAACGCCCATTAAAAAATCGCGGAAAAAAGATAACCATTTAGGGAAATGAATATCTTCAGTTGTTTTGTCGCTATATTTGCTAAATATCTTACCTAATAAACCAGAAAGTGCATATCCAAACATATTAAAATGACCGATTGCTTGAACATCACTACCAGTAATTCTTCGCATGAATGGTTGACATAATTGTGGCAATGCACTTGAAGCGAAACCTAAAATCGTTCCACCGATTAAAATGGCTGCGGTATTAGATAAACCATAAGATTTTAGGATTAGTGATAATACACAAGCAAAGAATAGACTATGGCCAGTGGTAAAGAAGATATTTTTAAATGGTGTGATTCTGGCAAAAACTAAATTCATTGCAAAACCTAATATTAGCGTCACAGAAGTCACTAAAGCATATTCTGTTTGCGCCATACCAGCAGCTGCTTCTGGTGATGCAACGATACCAACAATATGAAAACCTTCTTGAAATAATTTATTAAAATTTTGTAGAGCACCTGTCATAAGAGCTCCACCAGCACTAAAAATTAAAAAACCAATGGTTGTTTTAAATGTGCCAGTAAAAACTTCTACCAACTGTTTCTTTTGGGCTAACAAGCCAACAAAGGCAACTACGCCGAGTAAAACAGCTGGAGTGCTAAGAAAACTAATTATAAAATCCATTTTAGACCTCTTATCAATTAAATTAATCCATCTTCTTTAAGAGCAAGCTCTAATTTTTCTTTTATTTCATTTTTATCCATAATATTTTTGATTCCGATAATACGTTGTGGAAGATTTTTCTTTTCTAAATCTTCGGCAACATCAGGTAACGTAATGATATATTTACCATTAAATCCAGAAACACCATCTAATGAAGAGTGCTCAAGGGCAATTGGAAAGGCATTTTCTTTGATGACTTCATTCAATTTAATTTTTAACATTAAACTTGACCCAACTCCTGCACGGCAGGCAACTAATGCTTTAATCATTTTCTATACTCCTTTCAAAGTTTTCTAAAAAATCTATAAAATCGTGCGGTTTTTTCACATCTTGTATAAAAGCTAAAAATTTCTCATCACTAAATAAAGATGCTAATTCTGACAATGCAGATAAATGATCGTCTCCGGTCGGTGAACTTAAGCAGAACAAAAACTTGACTGGATCATTGGCTGAATTTCCTGAAACGATAGCGTTCTTCAGTCTTGTAAATCCTATAGCAAGTTTTTTAGCGCCAGAATCCGATGGCGCATGAGGAATGGCAATATTTTTGGTAATGACAATATAAGGACCAATTTCTCTTAATATAGCGATAACTTTATCGACATAATTTGTCGTAACAGCTTCATCAATAACTAATGGTGACATTGATAATTCTATTGCTTCCTCAAAGCTACTAGCTTCAATATCAAGTTGAATATAAGAAGCTTTGATAAGTTTAGTTAACAAAGGTTTTCTCCTTTTGCAAAATCCATTTCAATTTGATTATACGAAGGCCTTGATATTAGACAATGATTATTGGGATTACTTTTTGTTGAGAAAAAACAAATAAAAAACAAAATGTGACTCTTAAAAATAAAAAACAGATAACCGGAGATTCTGATTAAGAATTTTATTGTTACAGACAAAACATAAAGTCATTTAAATTTGTCTGGATTGTGCTTGATATTGATCGATCATCTACAACTAAGAGAAGATTAATTGCAGAATAATGACAGAATAACTGACGTTCATAGACAATATTAAAATAATAGAATCGCCTTGTTAGAGAACTTTTTATGTTCAAATATAAGCAAAAATTGAGAATTACTAGTCCTATATAATTGTAGAATCGAAGCTATTCATTCCAATATTATAGAATTAACAATATTTCGATAATCTTTTAGAGGAAAATATTAGATAAAATAACTGAAGCATTTCTTTATTATTGAATCTTTTGATATTTGAAATTGGAGCGGGAAACTTAACTCAAATAAGCGAGCTAAGCGATTGAAAAAACAAATCTAATTTATACTTGATTTTTTCTGTCCTTAATTATGTCCTTATTTTTTGCGTAATCCAATGAATTTTGTTGGAAGCTTAAAAAAAATAATTTTCATGCTTACCTATTATTTGATGTGATATTAAAAATATTATTTCAACTCTGTTGAGAAATTATCAGTAGGTGTTGATGATGGTTTTGAAGTCATTCTCTTCTGTATTTTTACGTAAGCATTGTGTATTCGAGTTCCAAGTGGTCATTGTTGCAATGTATGATGGTCAGAATTGCTAATAAAATTGAACTGCTAGGAGCGAATAGCCATTATAATTTCACTATGAAGCAATAATACTAAAAGCTAATGATTTTGCTTGCTGTATTGGCAAAAATCCATATGTCTACTTTGCCCACACTTGAAGTTTAGATAACCACGCCAATACGCTGAGTTCTAATCGAATTTGAGCTGTATTCTCATCTTCTCAAACCCGAGTCGCCCAAATTAAACTGCCAGTTAAAGGTAAGGTGTTTTGAATGACTAGTTATTTAGGCAGAACTTGAACTCTGGATTCAACAGACCCTGAGTGCCCCCCTAGATCAATGACAACATGCCAATAGCCTGCATTTGGAATAGGAAGTCTACTAATAGATGTAGTCATATTACCACCGTAATATTTATATGGGCGGCCATTTTTGTAGTTACTGAAATTAGAGTTATCGAGAAGAAGTACATTAGCTGCATTACCTCTCAAGGTGACTTCTACAACTTGCCCTTGTGAAAGTTGCCCCAGATCATAGTGAGTGAATTCCATTGTATTCTCCTTGTTAAATGAATGTATTTAGAATATATATTACAAATGGATAAAAGTACATGCTTTTGTCTGACTCTGGTATTAACCACAGACCATCATACATTGCAACAGTAGCTACGCAAGCTGAATTGCGTGGCCAAGTTAGATTGGAATATGTAAGCTAATCTTATGATAAAAAAAGAAATTAGCTTTATAAATGCTATATTTCCCATATACTTTACTTTTGCATGGTTTTATATATATGTTATTATTGTAGTACCATCTAGTTATCTGTCATACTTAAAAAATATTGGAGAATATTTTGAGAGAATGCTTGCAAGAATTAGTAAAAACGACATTAATAAAAAAATATTCATTACCTGATAAAAAACACAGTATTAGTGGCATAAATATAAGTAATCATAACGATAGTGTATTTTTTTGTTCTTCAAATAATGATTTGGTCAAATTAATTTATAATTCAATAATAGATTATTCTTTCAATGAGTTTGAAATATCTAATCAAAATTATTCAAATTTACTATTTAAAGCGTTACAAACTAAAATTAGATATGAAGAATGGAAAAAATCATCAGAAAAAATAAAGTATGGTTTTTTTGGTGAGGTGATTCTTTATGCTATTCTTTGCCAGTATTTTAAGTCAAAGCCTCTAATCGCAAGAGGGTATTTTTATAATCCTCTTGAAAATTCAGAAACTAAAGGTTATGACTCTTACCATTTGGCTTGTTTTAATGAAAAAATTTACCTTTGGTTTGGTGAAGTAAAATTTCGAAACACATTATCAAGTGGAGTCAAGAGTGCAATAGAAGGACTAGATAAAGCATTGTCTGACGATTATTTATCAAAAAATATTTTATCAATGGAAAACCATAGAAATAATTTTAATCTAAAGAATAGCAAAATAGAAGAAATACTTAAAGCTTGGGGTGATAATCCCAATATAAAAATAATAGAAGAAATTAAAAAACATAATTTAACTCTAGTTTATCCTATTTTATTGATTTATTCAGATAAAAACCCAAATTTTGAAGAAAAAATAGTTAAAGCAGTCGAGCATATAAATACACATTGTATAAAAAAGAAATATTCTTTATCCATTAAATATAAACTTTTTTTTATTCTATTACCTTTAGATGAAGTTAAAAAGGTTAAACAGGAGGTTATTGAATGGATCGAGTCCAAGCAGCCTCTCTTATCATAAAAGACCTAAATTTATTTTTTGCTAAAGAAATGACAGAGGATCTTTTTTTAAAAAGAGTGTGTTCTTATTTTGATGGTATAAAAGGACTAGAACTAACTAGTGCTGATTATAAATTTTTGAAGTATATAGCAAATATTTCGGGAGTTCCTCATTATTACGATTTGCTTTTTTCTAGATTTGGTCATAAAAACAAACTAACGGAATATGATTTAAATACGTTTTCATCTGTGTTTTATGAAAGTTCATTGCATATAGATGAAAATATTAAAATTCATAAGTTCCAAAAAAAAATACTAGACCAGTTTGATCAAAATAGATGTAATAAGTATTTTTTATCTGCAACTACCTCATTCGGAAAAACATTTCTTATCTATGAAATTATAAAAAAGCTAAAATATAAAAATGTTGCATTAATCTTTCCCACTATTGCACTATTGGCGGAAAATTATGAGCGTTTATTAACAAATCAAGATTACTCTTATTTTCATCAGTTCAATATTCATACTTTGAGTGATATTCAAGAATTTTCAGACAAGAATATTTTTATCTTCACACCTGAACGTTATTTGTCATTTATTGATAAATATAAAGAAGTCCAATTAGATTTTGTATTTATTGATGAAATATATAAGATTGATAATGAATATTTGATAGATCAAGTTAATCAAGAGAATGAAAGAGACACTGCATATAGAATAGCTCTTAATGATATTTTGAAAAAAACTTGTGATATATTATTAGTGGGTCCTTATATTGAGTTTCCCGATAAAAATAATAAAAATTTAAATCAATCATTTAATATTTTTCTGCAAGAAAATAATTTTAGATTACTTGATTATAATAAATTTGAAATTGTAGCCAAAAACATTTCAATTATTAAAAATAAAAATACTGTCGCTGATGATAGCCTTGTCTTAAATTTAAAACAATGTAGTAAAAAAGATGAAAGAGTTGTTCAAATCATTTCTTCTATACGAAATATTAATGAAAATGTCCTTTTATATACAAAAGGATATGGAACAGCTGAGTCGAGGGCGAAATATATTATAAAAACAATAAAAATTAAAGATAGCAGTTTACATGTAGATCTAAAAAAATTTATTGATCACTTGAAGCAAGTTTTTAATTTTAAAGATGATTTTGGAAATATTTGGATTGTTGTTAGAGCACTTCAAAATAAAATAGGAATACACCATGGTCTAGTACCCAAATATATTCAGAAAGAGATAGTCAGTCTCTTTAATTTAGGATATTTAGATGTGTTAATTTCTACAACAACAATTACAGAAGGAGTTAATACATCTGCTAAAAATCTCATTGTATACAATAGTTCTAAAGGGACTAAAGAGCTAAAAAAATTTGATGCAAAAAATATAGTAGGTAGAGCTGGGCGTTTTCTGCATCACTACAGTGGAAGAGTTTTGATTTTAGACGAAAAATTTAATAATATTCTAACTGGGTGCGACTCAGAAATAAAACACAAAAATTATGACACTTCATCTGTAAAGAATGAAATCGATTATTTTATTACTGATAATAAATATTTATCGCCTGAAAATATTAGAGATAAGGAATCAATTATTTTATGCCAAAAAAAACTTGGCATACCAGATGAAATCATGTCGATGTTTAAAGTGATTGGATATAGTGATAAAATATATATTTTTCAAGAGATTATGAAAATATCTCAAAAAGATTTATTAGCTATTAAAAACTTAATAAAAAGTACTAATTTTTCTCCTGTTTCCATTGATTTCGATGGATTAATGATTGTTTTAAATATCATTAGTCCAATAGTTAAAAATAAAACACTTAAGTTCTTTATTGAAAATAAAACGTCTGTAAAACATGGTCGAAACGCAGGTAAATCCTATTCAACACTTGTTTATATGCTTTCAGCTTATTTACAAGGAGGTTTTTTAGGAAGCGTAAAATATAATCTGACTAGAGTGAATAAAAATGGCAAAAAATTTACTATAGATGAGTCTATAAGATTTTCATCCTCTTTTATTTTTAACATATTGAAATATCAACTGGTGAAATATCTCGGTGTCTTTAACATAATGTACAAATATAGTCAAGCAATTTTATTGAATAAGGATATCGATGATCTACTCGGTATTGATAAACTATTATTAAAGCTTGAATATAATGCGATGTCAGATAAGGGAAGATTAGCCAGTGATTATGGAGCCCCTAGTAAAATCATTGAATATTACGAAAAAAATGAAAATATAAAAATATTTGAAACATTTGACTCATTTGAAAAAGAAAAATTCTCTCAAATTGAAAAGGTTATAAATAAACGCTCTGTATAAAATAGACTGACAAGTTCAAATAGATTAATATAAGTTTATATTTACGGTCGTTGAACAAAGTAAGTGGATATAGTTTTTTTATAGTCTATCCCATCGGCCCTAGTTTTTTATAGCTCATTTTTAAATTATCAATAAAATCTTCACTGATAGTTGGAAGCCCGTATACATATTCATCCTTATTATGTATGCGAAATATTTTATATTGTGGAGTTGTACCGACTTTCCCAATATATATTGATTTAAATGGTCTACTTTGTAGAATTTTCTTATTAAGCTCATTATCGTCAATTAGATTATATTGGTCTGCTGTTAAATCAACAGCTATATCGTTTATTTCAAGCCAATAGTGTGAAATTGTTTCTTCTCTGTTTTTATTTTTTGCAAAACCACACACGCCATAAATTGTTTCATTTTTCCATTTATACAAAATATGATAGCAAAAAAGTAAGGATGTAAGTTTGCAAGACATGATGGGAAAGCTGTCTAGCAAAAGAGGAACATCTTTATTTTTATTACTCTCTAATAGTATTCTAAATTTTTTTGCTTCAATTGTTATTTGTTCAATAGTAAGCATAACAATCCTAATATTGTAATGATAAAAAAATAATGTATGAACTATTTTTACACTATTTCAATAATATGGAAATATATTAGCTTAATTTAATAGATACAAAAAATTAAGTACCATACACCTGCTTTACATACTTCCCACGCCCATCCCCATGCCCCAAATCCATCGACACTTTAGCCAATGCTTCTTGTTCGCTATAGCCTTGTTATAGGTAGTGATCTATTTGCTCTTAAGTAAAGGTATAACGTATACTATGGGGTGAAATCTTACCCGTTAAACCCAAACGAAATACGCTGCTTATATTGCCAATAAAACCGAAAATGCCAGCGCTTAGCGCCACTGGGTTCAATCCGTAACCCCAAACCACGCCCATCAAACAGCGTATATACAGACGACTTCGCCTTGGCGAGGCGAATACCTAAATTCGTTAAACGACTCATACTCATATCCTCTTGATAAAAGATAAAAACGAAAAAAGAAAGTAAAAAATAGAAAACATCAAGAGGTCGACCTACGACAAAATGAAGTAGAATCAGACTAAATTAGATAATGAGTACCGAAGTACTTAACTTGAAAAACGATACACTTTAAGATGTACTTAAACGTAGTACATTTGAGCGTACTTCAATGGCTTTGCTTGGAAAAATGAAATACGTAACGCCTTGATTATCTGTAACTTGCAGACGTTTTGGACATCTGTAGATTAATAATTGGAGCGGGAAACGAGGTTCGAACTCGCGACCTCAACCTTGGCAAGGTTGCGCTCTACCAACTGAGCTATTCCCGCATAAGAAGTGTTTTAAATGGTGCCCGGGGCGAGACTTGAACTCGCACGGCCAAAAAGGCCGAGGGATTTTAAATCCCTTGTGTCTACCGATTTCACCACCCGGGCTCAAAACTTAGTTCCGAAAGGTAACTGCGTTTTGGATGCTGTGCATTTTACCGATCTTAATTTTTACGTCAATAGAAAATTTAAAATAATTGTCTAATTGCTCAATGTTTGTCACATTTAAGGGAATTTTTAATCAATTCCCTTAAAATTCAGTTTTTCTAGGATTAAAAATCAAAATTTTGATTAATAATCTGACTTAAATTAAACACTAAAAGAAGAACCACAACCACAAGTAGTAGTTGCATTCGGATTATCAACGACAAACCGTGAACCTTGTAAACCTTCAATATAATCTATGGTGCCACCAACTAAATATTGCAGACTCATCGGATCGATAACCAAAGAAACACCATTTTTTTCGATAGCGAGATCGTCTTCATTTACTTTTTCATCAAATGTGAAACCATACTGAAAACCACTGCAACCACCACCAGTTATATAGACTCTCAATTTTAGATTCGGATTTTCTTCTTCTGTTACTAGAGATTTAACTTTATTTGCTGCCGCATCAGTAAAGTTAATTGGTAACGCATCGCTCATTTTATTCTCCTACTTTTATTACTGTTATATTATATACCTTTGAAAAAAGAAAATACAAAACGAAAACGTCGATTAGATAAATTTGCGTTAGCTAGCTTGAATTTAGCTTAATTTTGTGAATAAATACCACAACCTTAATTATAGAGATAATCATGATTATGCATAACACCTTTAAATCTGAAAAACTTTACCGTGAAGCATTAGCTTTTATGCCTGGTGGTGTTAACTCACCTGTACGAGCCTTTAATGGGGTTGGTGGTACGCCATTATTTATAGAAAGAGCTGATGGTGCTTATATTTATGATGTAGATCAAAAAGCTTATGTTGATTATGTTTTATCGTGGGGGCCGATGATTTTAGGACACAATGACCCTGATGTTGCCAATGCTGTTATTAATGCGGTACGCAATGGATTAAGCTATGGTGCGCCAACTGAGATTGAAACTAAAATGGCCAATCTAGTGACTGAGCTGATGCCATCTATTGAGATGCTGCGTATGGTAAATTCAGGTACTGAAGCGACTATGAGTGCTATTCGCCTTGCTCGGGGTTATACCGGCCGTGATAAAATTATTAAATTTGAGGGGTGTTATCATGGTCATGCGGATTATTTATTAGTTAAGGCTGGATCCGGAGCACTAACTTTTGGTCACCCTACTTCACCCGGTGTTCCTGAAGATTTTGTTAAAAACACTTTAGTTTGTGATTATAACGATTTAGAATCCGTCAAAAAACAATTTGAGCTGTATCCCAACGAAATAGCGGCAATAATTATTGAACCAGTTGCTGGTAATATGAATTGTGTACCAGCTAAAAAAGCGTTTTTACAAGGATTAAGAAGCTTATGCGACAATTATGGTGCATTACTTATTATTGATGAAGTAATGACAGGTTTCAGAGTTGCTTTAGGTGGTGCTCAAGAATACTATGGCGTTGTTCCTGATTTAACTTGTTTAGGTAAAATCATTGGTGGCGGAATGCCGGTCGGTGCTTTTGGTGGACGTTCGGAAATAATGCAAAAATTAGCACCAACTGGCCCAATTTATCAAGCGGGAACGCTTTCCGGTAATCCAGTTGCAATGGCTGCCGGTTATACTACTTTGAAAAAATTGATGGATGTTGGTATTTATCAGGAATTAGAAGAGAAAACTTCTTACTTAGTTAATGGCCTGTTATCTGCTGCAAAACGTTTCAATGTTCCTTTTATTGTCAATCATGCCGGAGCTATGTTTGGTTTTTTCTTTACAAATGCTGTAGAAGTGAGCAGTTATAAAGATGTTATGAATTGTGATATTGAATTATTCAAAAAATTCTATCATCATATGCTCGCTGAAGGTGTTTATTTTGCACCATCCGCTTTCGAAGCAGGTTTCATGTCACTTAGGCACACAGATAAAGAAATCAATCATACGATTGATGTAGCTAGTCATTTTTTTAAAAATTTAAGTTAAGTTGATAAAATAAAGTAATTTATACCCATAGCGATTAAAATTTTAAACTAAAACATAGGTAATAAATTTATGGTTAATCCGATAAAAGAAGGTGAAGAAGCACCTCAATTTTCTCTACCTGACCAAGATGGTGAACTAGTAAGTTCCAATGATTTTGAAGGTCAGCGAATTTTGCTCTATTTTTACCCAAAAGCGATGACACCAGGTTGTACAGTACAAGCGTGTAATTTACGTGATAGTGCTGACGATTTTAAAAAATATAATGTAGTTGTTATTGGTATTAGTACAGATAAACCAGAAAAATTATCACGTTTTGTTGATAAAGAATTATTAAATTTCACCCTACTTTCCGATGAAGATCATAAAACTTGCGAAGCATTTGGTACATGGGGTGAAAAAGAATTTATGGGGAAAACTTATGACGGAATTCACCGCATAAGTTTCTTGATTGGTAAAGATGGTAAGATCGAAAAAGTTTTCGATGACTTCAAAACCGCCAATCATCATACCGTGGTTTTAGATTATCTTAAAAACCATTGTTAATTTTTCAACTAAAGCCGATTATTTAATTAAACGGCTTTCTTTCGCTTTTCATATTATTTATCTTTGCAAAATTTGATCAACCATCAATAATCAGCTCATAACGACAAATCGCCATTGTCATTATCAATATTTATTCTAAAAATTATACATTATTTAATCTAAATTCTCTTTTATTTTCAAAAGCAGTAAACAAAATAAACTAATTATTACACTGATAATGGTTAATATAATTAAAGTACCATTAAAGGCTTTATGATAACTACCAATAATATCACTAAGCATAATTGACTGCATATCTGTCGGAATATTAGATAGTGGTAAGGCAAGATTCCCACTAGCCACAGAAGTTATCCAGTCATTGATTTCATCGACTGATGAACTATATTTTATTAATAGATTTGGTAATACATCATTAAGCTTAACAGATAATAATGAGCCATAAAGTGCAACAGCGATAGCTTCACTACCTAATCGGAAGGTGTTTAATAAGCCAGCAGCCATACCGGTCTGGTCAGGATTAACACAGCTTAACGCTAGACCATCAACAAGTCCTGCAGTTAGCCCCATACCTGTTCCAATCATAAATAAGGCCAAACAGATCAGATATATTAACCCATCAACACCACCACCAAAAAATAATAAAATTGCGCCCAAAATCATTAAAGCTAAACTAACAATAATAATAGATATTGCAGATATACCACATGAAACAATTTTTCCAGCAAGCAAAGGACAAAATAACACAGGGACCGTCAATGTGATCATAATTATACCAGCATAAGTGGGACTAAATTGCATCACCCCCGTTAAATAGCTTGGGTAATAGGTAAGCAAAGTAACAAAGCTAAAACTTGCAACAACAGGCACAAGAATCAACCCCATGTATTTTTTATTTTTTAATAAATTGAGATTCAAGACTGGATTGGTAATAGATTTTTCATAAATTACAAAGGTAAAGACCAAAAGAATCGTCATAGCTATTAATAGTAAGGTTTTTAAATTTACCCCACCTTGTTCAGTGCTGTTGCTAATAAGAAGCATCAACAAAAACAAAGCTATAGTGAAAATTATTGAACCAATTTTATCAAATGGAGTTTTATATTTATTTAAACTATCTTTAGTAATAGCTGGCGTCATAGATATAACTATTGTCAAGACAACAGTATGTAATATAAAAATAGCACGCCAGCTAAATATATCCAATAAAAACCCAGAAATTGTTGGTCCAAATGTAATCCCTAAACCTGCCGTGGTGCCAAAAAATGCAAAAGCTTTAGTTCTCTTCTCACCACTAAATGTTTTGATGAGTATAGCACTTCCACATGAAAATATAGCTGCACCACCAACACCTGCGAAGCCTCTAGCTATATCCAGCATTAGAGGGTTGATAGAGATAGAGGATAATAAAGAAGCAATTGTGTAAACCATGGCGCCAATTATAAAGACTCTTTTATGACCAAAATTATCAGCAAATGCTCCCCACAATAAAGTAAAACAAGCGAAAGTTAAATTAAAACTATTAACAATCCATTGTAGTGAGGTTGAGTTAGCAGAAAGATTTGCACCAATAAAAGGCAAAGCAATTGCCGTTCCTGAAATGGAGGTTGGCACTACAAATACAGCTAGTAATATGGAGGTTAAAACAATGGTTTTTTTAGAGTTTTCAATTCTTGAGTTCATATGTCAATTCTCTAGAAATATTTTATAACTGGTTAAAAATTAAATCTGAATGGGTAATCTATTAGAGAGCATCAAAAAACGATTCTTTAATACAAAAAAGCATATGCATTAGGAATGTAGACTTGCCAAAATAACATAGCAATAGATAATAATTAGGACTTTAGGTTTTGTATTCGTTAAAAATGACTATTTCCTTGATTATTACACTTTGCAATTTAAAACTTTTACCTAGTTTTATTCAACATAGTCTTTATTCCTTTACTATTTCAAGCAATATACTTAAAATTTTAATTCTGTTTTAATGACCTTATAATACTATCGGCAGATAACGTTCCATTAATATGATAGGTTCGATAATTATCGAACATGAATATTATTAATCTGCTTTTTGCTCATGTCAATTTTTTTTGATATTAATGATTATTTTTTGACGAAAGTATAATTTTAATTAAATAAGAAAATGAAGTTATAAGAATAAAATGAATTTAATTCAAATATTTAAAGCATTAAGCGATCCTAATCGCTTATTGATCATTAAAAGTCTAATAGAAGATGAACCTGGAGCTGAGCGACATTGCACATCATTTGGATTGCAATTAACAAGGGCGACTCGCTCACATCATTTCAAAATCTTAAGAGAGGCAGGACTGATATCACAGGTAGACAGGGGAAATTGTTCTCTAGCAACTTTAAGACGCGAGGAAATTGAAAAAGAGTTTCCTGGATTATTGGAATTAATTTCGACTAACTGGCAACCTATGTAAAAGAATTAAAGTTTTCTTATAGTAATATTTAGCAATAACATTTTAAAAATTATTTTTTTAAAAAAAACTAACTTTCGCAAAACCTTTTATTTTCAAAGAGTTTATACATCTGTAAAATATTCAAAAACTGACAATACAGCTTTTTGAATAATCTAGAAAGTAAAAAACAGTATTCCTATTAAATAATTTCAATATATAAGAGGCAATAAAAAGAGATCCTCTAATTAGTCTAAATCAAAGCCAACCAAACCATTATTAATTTTTCAACTAAAGCCGATTATCCAATTAATCGGCTTTTTTTTCGCTTTTTATATTATTTATCTCTTCAAGATTTGGCCATGCATTAATAATAGCTTTAACTAATGTCGCAAGCGGTATGGCAAAAAATACACCCCAAAATCCCCATAAGCCGCCAAATATAATAACAGCAACAATAATAACCAATGGATGAAGATTGAGTTTTTCAGAAAACAGATAGGGAACCAATAAATTACCATCAAGAGCTTGAATTAGAATATAGAAGAAAATTAAATAACCAAATTGTGCCGTGAAGCCCCATTGAAAGAGTGCGATTAATACCACCGGAATACTAGAGATAATAATACCAATATAAGGGATCAGTACGGAAAGGCCAACTAAAACAGCTAATAATAAGCCATAATCTAAACCAAAATACCAAAATGGGATATAAACACAGATAGTTAATATAACAATGTGTAAAACATTGCCGACTATATAGTTGGAAATTTGCATATCCATTTCAGAGGCGACTTTATTTAATATGGTACGATTCTTAGGCAATGCCTTAGAACAGTAACCCCATATTTTCGCTTTATCTTTCAATAAGAAAAACATAATAATTGGTACTAAAACTGCATTAATGGCCACTGAAACTAAGCTAAATAAAGAACTAATTGAAAACTGTAATAGTGAATTGCCTGTTTGCACAACTCTACTGGTTATACTCTGAATTATTGAATCGAATAGACCAACATCAATTAATTCAGGATAGTGTTCTGGTAAAGATGTAATAAATTTATTTGCAAAATTCAACATATTGGGAATATTAGTGATTAAGCTAACACTTTGTTGCCAAATTAGCGGTAACAAAATCATAATGCCGGTTAATCCGACAAACATAAATAGTAGCAGCACGATCACGACGGCTAATGTATGAGGAACCTTTTTGCGTTGCAAATAATTAACCGGCCTATCGAGTAGATAAGATAAAACAATCGCAATTAAGATAGGTAGTAAAATTTTGTTGAAGAAATAGATGATAAAAAATAACACAATGATAACAATCAGTAACGATACCACATGAGGATCGCTAAAGCGTTTTTTATACCATTCAATAAACAATTTTAACATCTATAACTCCTTCTTGTTGTTTTATTAGTCTATTTGTTGTTAATTAAACTTACTTTTTAAAACCACCCAATATCCCTCGAGTAATTTGCCTGCCTATTTGATTAACGACTTGCCTAGTAGCACTTTTAGCTACGCTTTGCACGACACCATCATGTTGCCCGCCTTTAGCGCCTTTCCAACCAAAAATTAGTGATCCTAGAAAATCCATTACACCACCATGTTGGTCATTATTTGATTGATTCTGCTCTGAATTTATCTCTGCAGAATATTGATTATTTTCGCTATTAATCGTGAAACCTTGTTTGAGTTTTTCATAAGCTGATTCACGATCTATAGTGTTTGAATATTTAGAATAAAAGCGGGATTGATGGATTATTGCTAATTGATCTTCTAAAGTCATGGTTCCCATTTTCGATTCTGGAGCAATTACCATCCCTCTTTGTACTACATTAGGACGCCCTTTTTCATCTAAAAATGAAATTAATGCTTCACCAACTCCAAGTTCCATTATCGCTTTTTCTGTATCAAAGTTTGGATTGGCTCGCATGGTTTGCGCTGCTACTTTAACCGCTTTTTGATCTTTAGGTGTAAAAGCTCGTAATGCATGTTGAACGCGATTACCTAGCTGGCCAAGAATAGTTTCCGGAATATCTGTTGGACTTTGTGTTGAAAAATAAATACCAACACCTTTAGAACGAATAAGACGAACAACTTGTTCGATTTTTTCTAATAAAGCTGGGGAAATATCATTAAACAATAAATGAGCTTCATCAAAAAAGAAAACCAGTTTCGGTTTATCAAGATCGCCAACTTCCGGTAAATGCTCAAACAATTCAGATAATAACCATAATAAAAATACTGAATATAGTTTAGGCGAATTATAAAGTTTATCTGCCGATAAAATATTAATAATGCCACGACCGTGTTCATTAACTTGTAGTAAATCATTAATATCTAACATAGGTTCGCCTAAGAAGAATTCGGCACCTTGTTGTTCAAGTGATAATAATCCTCGTTGTATCGCACCGATTGATGAGGCGCTAATATTGCCATATTGTGTAGTAAATTTTTTGGCATTATCACCAATAAACTGTATTAAAGTGCGTAAATCTTTAAAATCAAGCAATAACAGACCATTATCATCCGCTATTTTAAATACAAGTTGTAAAACGCCTGATTGAACATCATTCAGATTTAATAATCGAGCCAATAAAATAGGACCAATATCGGAAACCGTACTACGAACTGGGTTCCCTTTTTCAGCAAATACATCCCATAACGCTAAAGGTGATGAATCAGGGCGCCAATCAGTTACGCCTATATTTGCCAATCGTGATTGTAATTTGTCAGATAGTACCCCTTTTTCTCCTAAGCCAGTCAAGTCACCTTTAACATCAGCCAGAAAAACCGGTACACCAATTTGCGAAAAATTTTCTGCTATCTTTTGTAGGGTTACAGTTTTACCGGTACCTGTCGCACCAGTTATTAAACCATGGCGATTTGCCAACGATGCAAGGATGTATAAATCATTACCTTCACTTTTTGCAATAACGATCTTTTCACTCATAAACATCTCCCGTTCAAAAATTGCTATTAAAACAATCAAGAATATTGTAAGCTGAAATAGTAATAACTGCTATTGTTATTATTTTAACTCATCTTGTAAGGGGGCAGTATGTTTCCAGAATATCGTGATTTAATCTCTAAGTTAAAAAACACTGATTTACATTTTCAAAAACTGTTTGAAGAACACAATCAACTCGACCAAAAAATTAAGAATATTGAAACGGGTATTACCGTTGATACTTCTGAAACGATTGAAAGTTTGAAAAAACAGAAATTAAAATTAAAAGACCAAATTTATGAAGTTTTGAAAAAAGCAACAGCCTGATATTTCAAAACAATAATATTGATTAATTCTACTTTAAGCTATAAAAAAACCCCAAATTATGGGGTTTATCTCAATTTATCTTTTGCCTCTAATCTACCGTTTATTGTTTATTGACTTGTTCTTGTGCTTTTTTCAATTTACGGTTTTTAATTAGTGTAATTAAATTTTTGTGTGGGGTTTTCATTTTTTACTCCTCTTGTTGTTATTGTTAAATGAATGCTCCTTAAAATATTTTAAAGATGCTGATTAAATGTATAAATATTAGTTTATTAATAATAATGTTTAATCGCTTTTTCAATGATGTCATTACTATAACATAATAGTTCGATATTTATACATTTTTTAGTTAATGATGTAAGCATAACTTACATCAAGGATATTATTTTAGAACCATTGTCCAAAGCGTTTGATGTAAATCTTTTTCATTATTTGGGCAACAACACAGTAACTCAATAATGTTGCAACCAACCATGGGAAATAGGACCATGGTAATGGTTGAAGACCAATTAAGCTGCCAATTGGTGAAAATGGAATATAAATACCCACCGCCATAATTAGCATAGTCATAACAATCACTGGGAATGCTGCTGTGCTTTGAATAAATGGAATTTTTTGTGTTCTTAGCATATGTACTACTAAGGTTTGGGATAACAATCCTTCGATAAACCAACCTGAATGGAACAGCGATTCAGCTGCTACACTATTAGCACCAAAGACAAACCACATTAATGCATAAGTTGTAATATCAAAAATGGAAGATGTTGGACCGATCCAGATCATAAAGCGTCCAATATTTGGTGCATCCCATTTACGTGGTTTTTGTAAAAACTCTTCATCCATCTTATCCCATGGTAATGATAATTGTGAAATATCATATAACAGGTTCTGGATAAGTAAATGAATCGCCAACATTGGTAAGAATGGTAAAAATGCACTCGCAACTAATACCGAGAAAATATTACCAAAATTAGAACTTGCCGTCATATTAAGGTATTTCATGATATTACCGAAGGTTTCACGACCACATATTACCCCCTCTTCTAATACCATTAAGCTTTTTTCCAGCAAAATAATATCGGCTGATTCTTTAGCAATATCCGTTGCAGTATCCACCGAAATACCAACATCGGCATCGCGTAACGCTGGAGCATCATTAATACCATCGCCTAAAAAACCAACTGTATGACCGTTATCTTGTAATAATCGAATTATGCGAGATTTTTGTAACGGAGTTAACTTAGCAAAAATAGTACGTTGTTCAATTTCTACTTTTAGCTCTGCATCATCCATTGTTTCAATTTCAGTACCTAATAAAGGAATACCGGGCTCTAAGCCAACTTCACGACACACTTTAATAGTGATAATTTCATTGTCACCAGTTAAAACTTTAACCGCAACACCATGTTCATTTAATGCTGAAATAGCCTCATAAGCACTCTCTTTTGGTGGATCTAAGAAGGTTAAGAAACCACGAATAGCCAATGCTTTCTCATCTTGGACATTGTATTGCGTTTTAGTTTGTTCTGCTGAAATCTCTTTGACGCCAACAGCTAATACTCTAAAACCGTCTTTATTATAATTATGAGCCAGTTCAATTAATGCTTGTTTTCGTTTTTCATCTAGTGGTAAATATTCACCATTTTCATAAACGAAATCCGAAATAGATAACATTTCTTCAACTGCACCTTTACAGATCATTAAGTGATTATCATCATTGCCTTGCACAACTACAGATAAACGACGACGAACAAAATCAAACGGTAATTCATCTATCTTACGATAAAGACCAACGCCGACTTTTTTAACACTGGTTTTTTCTTCTGCAAAACGGATGATTGCTTTATCCATCAAGTTTTTCATTCCGCTTTGATAGTAACTATTGAGCCATGCAAGTTGTAACACAGATGGATCAACTTGACCGTTAATGTCTAAGTGATGTTCTAAAATAATTTTATCTTGGGTTAAGGTACCGGTTTTATCAGTACATAAAATATCCATCGCACCAAAATTTTGTATTGCGTTTAACCGTTTAACCACCACTTTGCGTTTTGCCATTCCTACCGCACCTTTGGCTAGGTTGGCGCTAACAATCATCGGTAACATTTCAGGCGTTAAACCAACCGCCACTGCTAAGGCAAATAATACAGCTTCTCCCCAATCACCTTTAGTAAAACCATTTATCAATAATACAATCGGAACCATTACTAACATGAAGCGAATCAATAACCAACTCACGCTATTTACGCCCCGATCGAAGGAAGTTTCAGCTCTGGAGCCCACAATGGATTTTGCTAACGAACCAAAATGTGTATCTGCACCAGTTGCCACAACAATCGCTTTTGCAGTGCCACTGACTACATTGGTACCCATAAAACAGATATTATTGACATCAAGAACATTATCTTTATTAATTTCAGATGGATTCACTTCTTCTGACGTTTTTTGTGATACCGCACCTAAGGTATCGTATTTTTCAACTGGAATTGATTCACCGGTTAATACTGCTTGGCTGACAAATAGATCTCTTGATTCGATTAAACGAATATCCGCTGGAATCATATCGCCGGCAGATAACAATACAATATCACCGGGGACAATATCACTTAGAGGCACTTCGATATGTTCAGCTGGCATATTTTTATTTGGCCGACGTAGAACTGTAGCTGTGGTTCGAATCATCGATTTGAGTGCCTCGGCAGCTCTATTTGAGCGAAACTCCTGCCAAAAACGGAGTAAGCCACTTAATGTTACCATGGTTAAAATGATAATAATGCCTGTTAGATCAGTCTCTTCACCACTTTGTAGTGGTAACCAATAGTCAGTCACAAAACTAACTATAGCTAATGTCAACAAGACAAAAATAAATGGATTTTTGAATGCTAGTAACAACTGAACAAAAGCCGAAGGAACTTTTTCCCGAGCTACTTCATTTTTACCATATTGTTCCAATCTTGATTTTGCATTTTCTTGGGTTAAACCAGAAAGGCTTGATTGAAATTTAGATAAAATGTTATCTAGACTGTTTTGAGCTTCCTCAAGTGCTTTTATAGTTAAAGTATTTTCTGTCTTTACTTTAAATTTGTTTTTAATCATAGTTGGTACCTATCTATATTTTTTAGACAAAAGAAACCTATTCCTTAGTTAAACATAACAAGGCATTAATAAGTTTTAATTGACCAAAATTTAAATGCAAAGCAATAAGTAGCCAATAAAGCTAATGCTTGGCACGAAATAAAATTATTGAAAAATAAATTTAATTAAGAATTAGATACAACTAGGTGGCTCTAAATGTTTATCAGTAAGATACAATACTCGTAAAAGTACTTTATGAGCACAATGATGTTTTGAGTTTGTGTGATAGCGTGTAGAAAATTGCATATCGTTCACCGTTACCGTTTTTATCAATTTCGGCTCGTGAACTGAAAAAATTACTATTTAGACAGGTTCATTAACCGATAATGATGTATTTGAATTTATCTCCCCACATTTTGGGGTGACCCGATTGAGTGTCCATATTTCTCCTGTAAATTGAACTCATCACTTTGTATTTCAACTTTTCTTAACCATCATTTTTAACCACCTTATAGTTAAAAAAGTAAGAAAAGCTCAAAGGCGAGCACTTTATACGCTTTTAAATTTAAGAAGTCAACATAATATGTAAAAATAGACTTATAACTGCCTAAAAACAGCACTAATAATGCGGTTATTAAAAAATATTGTATAGAATTAATACCTGTTTTATACAATATCAGTTACAATTGCCCAATTGTCATCAACATTGGTTAATCTGAATGGATCTTACACAACTATTACAAGATAATTGGTTTAATTTATTTCTTATTTTTACACTCTCTTTTGTTGGCTTTATTTATAAAAAAAACACGCCAAAAAACTACTTTGACAATATTATTAAATATGCAGATATTTTAGAAAAAGCACCACAACCAAATTATCAAAAAGATTATTTAAATAACATTAAGAAGAAACTAATTTGGGAAAAAGTCTGCTTCTATAAATCAGGTAATATTAATAAAGAGAGAATTGCTATCTCATTGGTTAATGCGGATAAACATAACATTATTGAACTATTACAATTAAATCAATTCACTCAATATTTTGCTATCAAACAAAATCGAATTACGCTACTAAAACCTTTTTTAATTAAAGAGGTAATTTTAAGTTCCGCTGTTTGTCTGTTTACATTTATTATGTTAATAACCAATTTGCATACTATCTTTAAATCAGCTTGGATTATTAATGTGATTATTTCTCTTTTAACAATTTTTATTATGATTTTTATAATTAGTCAATTTGCTAAAGGACCATTAAAAAGATTAAATACTTATCGCTTAATTTTGAAAGATAGTGACTTTTTAAACAGAGCAAATCAAGAATTTACGAATATACTTGCTGAAAATCACGAACTAAATGAGTCTATCGTTTCACAAGAAGTTGCAAATGAAGAAACAACAGACTAATTAAAATTATTTGGATTTATCCATTAAAAGGATAATCAATAATTACGATATTATTGACTATCCTTTTTTCATATTTGGGGATACAGATTGAATTTTCAATCGTGAATGTTTTAGTTGTTCAACCAGACTCAGCAAAGATGAATTTAATTGATGCATAAACTGCTGATAGCTAAACTCCTTTTTACTGATTTCTTCTAGTTGTAACTCCCAATGTGCAGTCATATCTGGCATTGAGACACTTTCAGGTAATGATAGAATTAAATTTTGACCAATTGGTGTTGAACGTATTGATTTACCTTGTCTGGTCAAAAATTGCCGTTTGAATAAAAGTTCAATTATTCCTGCACGTGTCGCTTCAGTGCCCAACCCATCTGTTTCGCGTAATATTTTTTTTATCTCAGGGTCTTTAACAAATCTTGCTATACCCGTCATTGCTGAAAGTAGAGTTGCATCGGTAAAAGGTCGTGGAGGTTGTGTTTCTTTACTAAGTAACTCTGTATCAATACATTGTACCAATTCGCCTTTTTTAACTAATTTGGTTAATAAGCCATTATTCTCGTTGCTATCTTTATCACTCTCGGCTTGATAGTTCTTACTTCTAAATAAAACTTTCCAACCTTCATCTAACATTTGATTGGCTTTAGAAGTAAACTTACCACCACCAATATCAACATCTATTTGTAATTCGGCATATTTATAAACAGGATAAAATTGTGCCAAATACTGTGTGGCTATCACTTGATATACTGCTTGCTCGTTAGAAGATAAATTATCCATTTTGGTTTTACGTAAAGTTGGAATAATGGCATGGTGTGCTTCAACTTTTTTATCATTCCATGCTTTAGAACGTAGAGTGAAATCAGCATCATTAACCGCAGTTTGCAGTTCTAAACAATTATTCTCGATGGCAGCTTTTACACCATTAATCTGTTTCAAATGCTCTTCTGGTAAAAAACGACAATCTGAACGAGGATAAGTAATTAACTTATGTTTTTCATATAAAGATTGGCAGATATCAAGTACTTCTTGCGCACTTAAACCATTCCTTTTTGCCATTTCAATTTGTAGGGCCGATAAATTAAACGGCATTGGTGGCGCTAATTCTTTCTTTTTGTTACTGACTTTATCAATAATGCCCGACTGATCTTTTATTCGTTGGCAAACATTTTCAGCCAACCGTTTAACCAATACACGACCTTCTTCATCCTGATAAGGTGCACAAGCTTCACTTGGTTGCCATTTGGCTTTAAATATTTCGTTATGTTTGGTTTGCAATATAGCAAATACTTCATAGAATGGTTTAGGAACAAATTGAGTTATCTCTAAATCACGCCTAACGACTAAGCCTAAAATAGGAGTTTGTACTCGGCCAATTGATAAAACGCCTCGATAACCATTACGTTGACCAACCAGAGTACAGACTCGGCTCATATTCATGCCATACAGCCAATCAGCCCTCGCTCGAGCTAATGCCGAGGTGGACAAAGGAATAAAGTCTTGATTACTACGTAACTGTTCAAGTGACTTTTCAACAGCACTGGCATTTAAATCACTAATCAAACAACGCTGGATAGTTTTACGTTTTTCCGGGGTTAGCTGACAATAGTTTAGTACTTCATCCACCAATAACTGCCCTTCTCGATCTGGGTCACCAGCATGAACAATCTGATCTGCAGATTTAATCAAATCCACTAAAATATTGAATTGCTTTTCAGTACTACTTTTAGGCATCAATATCCATTTATCAGGTACTATAGGCAAATCATCAAGTGCCCATTTTTTATATCGTTCATCATATACTTCAGGTGTGGCTTGTTCTAGTAAATGGCCAATACACCAACTAACAATATCACCATTACTGGCTTTTATAAATCCATTCCCTTTTTGATGAGGTTTCGGCAAAACATCAGCAATAGCCCTAGCTAAGCTGGGCTTTTCGGCAATAAATAAGCGAAAAGATTGATTAGATTGCATAATAATTATTATTAATCATAAATTTTAAACGACGTACCCATTATCTGGTTTATTTAAACTATAACTTAATTTGCTAGTAAGCTTAATAGCAGCCTGATTACTTGCATTGCAATAAAATGATATATGATTTAGTAACCAAGCTAAGATCAGCTTTGCTGAACTAATTAGCACTCGCTCCTCGCCTTTCACCTATTCTATAGATTCAACGTCTATTTTCATAATCTCATTATTAGCAAAATAAGATAATATATCTGCAACTATAATTTCATTTGTTAAAATGAGAAGTCTTACGCCAGCATTAACCAATTTTGCATAGAAATTGAGATTGTTACACAACTTTTTAGTCCATTCAAGTCTAAGAATTTGCTGAAAATAATTTAGCAATTAGTTTTAGTTGATAATTTTTTCAGCAATTTTGCATGAATAAAGATTCATCTATTTATAGTAATTAACAGATTTATATGAAAGCTGTAGCCAATTATTTTTTCATCACTATAGTTATAGGTGCTTTCAATTAAATTTTCCATAATTTATTAATTGGAACAATGTTAGTATCATCCTTATTACATCTTTGTGAAATATAACTAATCAGTTAAGGTTTCGGTTTAACATCTACAAAACAAGCAACCAATATTGATTACTACAGAATTATCTTGTAATTTGTTATCTATATAAGCATTGCTTAGATCTCTTTTCATATCAGCGGGTAAAAGTGTTTGTGGTACGCTTGCAAATAACAACTTTATTTTCTGTTTATTCCTAATTTCATGAATATTTACCATTTTTTATTTATTTTAAAAGTCAGTCCCTTTACCACCATTTTTTTAGCTTAAGCCATAAAACAGAAACTATGCTAATCACAATTAATAGTAGAATTAAGCCAATGAAAGACCACTCTTTTTCATTGAAAGGAATACCAGCCAAATTAACCCCAAGTAAACTTGTTATAAATGTAATTGGCGTAAAAATAATGGTAAATAGTGACATTAAATAGATACGCTTATTGGTCGATTCAGCCAAAATACTATTTATTTGCTCCATAACTGAACCAATCCTGATTAGGCAACTATCAATTTCAGAAACATAATGATTTTGTTGATTGGAAATATCATGAAGCCGTTGACGATCATTATCATCAATCCAAGATATTCTTTCGGTGGAAATTTTTACAAAAATATCACGCTGTGGCGAAAGTAGACGACGCAGTATGAAAAGTTGTTTGCGCACCCTACCGATTTCTTTATGGGAAAATATTCGCTGATTTAATAATAAATCTTCTAATTTTATTATTTTATTGTGAACACCATCAAAAGATAAATTCACTTGATCACATATTAATTCTGAAAGTTGTATCAGCCAATCGGCAACATCAACAGGGCCAATACCTTTTTCTAAATTTTCTTTTAATTTAATGATTGCATCTATTTTTTGATGTCTGGTTGAAATGATTAAATTATCGGTGATATAAAAACGAAAAGTAACAATAGGATCAGGTAATTCATTTGGAGTAAAGTTTACCCCTTTCAAGACCACTAAAATACCTGAATCACAACGGATCTCCTTTGGAAATTGATTAGCTTTAATCAACTCATGTTTAACAAGTTCCGGTATTAAATTTGTTTGATTAACCCAATTAATAGTTTCAGTTTTAGCAAAATCCAGATGAATCCAATATGGTTGCTTAGTAGAAGCTTTAGTTTTATCGTTTAAAGGATTTGCTTTTCCTTTACCATCTAATTGGCAACTAAAAACAGGTTGTGCTGCAAGTAGATCTGAAACCAGAATAGAGTTATCACTATTTTCGTTAGTCATCATCAGCCCCATTTATTAAGTTTGCTTAATTATATACTGATTTTGCGTTAAAATGCAGCGAATGATTAGTAATCGATATTTTTTACTATTAAGGATTCAAATAGATTTGCGGTATTGATGATTGGCTAGGATGAACCAAAATACCTAAATCAACCCCATACCAACGTTGAATATTCTCCACTGTCAGTACTTGTGACGGGGCACCTTGTTCAACAATTTTACCTTTATTAAGCAAAATTATTTTATCCGCATATAAGGCTGCTAGATTAAGGTCATGTAAAACACAACAAACGGCTAATTTTTGTTTAACTGCTAATTGCTTTAATAATCGTAATGTATGTTGTTGATGATAGAGATCGAGAGCTGATGTAGGTTCATCTAAAAACAATAATTTTTCACTAGGTTCCGGTTGCCATAATTGTGCTAAAACTCTGGCTAATTGTACCCTTTGTTGTTCTCCGCCAGATAATCCTCGGTAATCACGTTCAGCAAATTGCAAACAATCTGTTTGTGACATAACTTCATCAATTGCTTCATTAAAATGGACTTTACCATAAGGGGCTCGCCCCATAGCAATAACTTCTTTTACCTTGAATGGAAAAGTAAGTTGGCTTTGTTGCAGCATCACTGTTCTTGTTTTAGCCAATTGTTTCTGAGGCCATTGGGACAAGGGACGGTCAAGTAAATAGCATTCACCAGAAGATGGTTTTTGATAACCAGTTAATAGGCGTAACAAGGTTGATTTACCTGCACCATTAGGGCCAATAATAATAACAATTTCACCAGATTTTATCGATAAAGAAACATCGTCAATTATCATACGGCTGCTATAAGCAAATGTCAGATTTTTAGCAATTAACACTATAAAGTTCCACCAATTATTTATGTCTTAAAATAAGCCAAAGAAAATATGGACCACCAATAAGGCTCGTTAAGAGACCAACAGGAATTTCTGTCGGGGCAACTAGCGTCCTAGCTAAGGTATCTGCTAACAAAAGTAAACAGGCTCCACCTAATGCAGATCCAGGAATTAACCATTTATGATTTGCTCCAATTTGTAAACGAATCATATGCGGAACAACTAGACCAACAAAAGCAATGATGCCACTTACCGCAACTGATGTACCAATTAACACAGCACAAAGAAGTAAAAGATAGCGTTTAGTGCGTTCAACATTAATGCCTAAATAATGGGCATCTTCATCACCTAATTGTAATATGTTAAGCTGGTGAGCTAGCTTAATTAAGCACAATAATGCTGGAAAAATTAACGATAGCGACACAATCACCAGATCCCATGAACCTTTACCTAAATGGCCCATTGACCATAAAGAAATTTGTCTTAGTTGAGATTCATCGCTGATATAACTCAAGCCGCCCATTACTGCCCCAATGATGGCATTAATAGCAACACCGAGTAAAATCATTTTAGCTAGATTACATTGTTCATTAAGGCTATAAAGATAAATAAGTGCACAAATAAATAAGCTACCAGCAAATGCTGCAACCATTTTGCCGTAAAGCATCATAATTGGCGGGAAAACAGCAGGAAATAAAATTGTCATACCAACCATTAAACTTGCTCCACTACTAATACCTAACAAACCAGGATCAGCTAAAGGATTTCTAAATAACCCTTGCATCACAGCTCCTGCGCTTGCTAATGCCATACCAACAATTATCGCTAAAATAATTCTTGGAAGGCGAATATTGCACCAGATATTCCATAAAGGATCATCAAATGGCAAATTCATTAGTTGTGTAAATGATAATTTTAATGCTCCTGTGTTTGCAGAATAGATCATTAAAATTAATAGCAAAATAAATAATCCCAATAATAATATTGCTTGGCTAGATTTGCGCACCAATTAACCTCATATATTTAATACTAATAATTTACTGTTAGATTTGGGTCGACAACACTATATATACAGTTATCAAATTGTTGATTAGCAATTTTATCAATGATTATTCTGGCTAATTCTTTTCGATATACAAAGCCATGAACTTCTTGAGCGGTATAGCACTGACCTTTACCGGTTATCTCGCCATCACGCAAACCACCAGGTCTTAAAATCACATAATTTAATAAACTTGTTTGTAACCAAACTTCAGCTAGTGATTTTTCCCGGACAGCATAACCAAAAGCTTGTTTAGCACGTAGGGATAGTGTTATCCATGAGTCGCCACAACCAAGTGAAGTGACTAAAAGCATCTGTTTAACACCAGCTTGTTCAGCACAATCGATAATAATACGTTGAGCAATATAATTCCCCGTTTCACCACCTAGCGTTGAAATAATAATAGCTTCAGGCCCTGCTTGCTGACAGATCTTTTTAACTAGTTCTTTATCGGTTGCATCACCAACATGAGTTTCAATACCTTGTTCCGCTAATTGTTTAGCAAATAAAGCATCTCGAACTAATACAATACAACGCCACTGAGGATGGCATTGTTTTACTAATTGAGATACTTGATAGCCAGTACCCAGATGTGCGCTTACACCAAAAATAATTAATGTTTTCATTTGTATAATTCTTAAAATTAATTGATTTTTTCGGCTAATGCTCGGAATTTTTCAAGTTGATCTGCTTTTAATTGGTGTTTTTCATCACGACCGACAAAAATTTTAAACATTGATTGACCTAAATGATTAAGGAAAATTATCGATGCTGTCGACATTTTCATAAATTTTCGTTCGATAAACGCAATATGTAGACAATGTTCCGCTTTGATATGACCACTTAAGCCTTTTTGATGACGTAAATTAAAATATTTTTGACTATGCGTTCCAGGGGGCAGTTCTCCAGAAATCTCGGCAATAATATCCCCAGTATGAATTAAAAATAATACGTCACCCCAAGTTGTTACCTCCTCCCAAATCATATCAAAATTGCTACCATCAACAATTTTAACATCAGGTATTGCTTGGATTACTTGTGTAAGTGTCACTTTATAATCTTGCGCGATTTTTTCTAATAATTCTTCTGGATTTGATTGCATATAAGTTGCAAGATTATTTAAAACAGTTGGTTTATCTGCCATAGTAATTTCCTTTAATCATTTGTTTTTTAAATGGATATTTTGCATATGAGGATGAGCTTTAGCTACACCATTACTTTTTTGCATGGTTTGTCTAGCTTGTGCCATTTGTTTTTGTAATTCGAGATGTTCAGGATTATTAAGTTGTAATAACAGTTGCTGTAAGGCTTGTAATAGATTACTCGACCAAAATCGTCCCGATAAGGTAAGTCGTAAACAGTGATCTTCATTTTGTAATAGCCCTACTTCATGCCATTGTTTGATTAGTGGATCAAACAATTCTGCACGATCGGTTAACTGAGTTAAATCAATTCGGCCTTTCTCGATGCCAGCTTGTAACTTATGTAACCAATCGCCAAGTAATGGTTTATCTGTTAACATCATTATTGGTTTCTTACCTTGGTCTAATAATGCATAATACTGATTTAAATCACGATGGATCATATAGGATTGACCATTTAATTTACCACCAGCACAAGAACCAAATCCAAAAAAATGTGAGCCTTGCTTTATGAAAAAATTATATAAATTGCGCTCACGACTGGTTTTAGCCCAATGAGCATTAGTTAAATGTGTCCAGCCTTGTTTAGCTAAATACTCGGCACCTTGATGGTAAAAACCACATTTATCAATAACCGATGGTAATTCAATTCTTCTATTTTCAACCCCTTTCGCTAAAGGAGTAGTTGGCAAAAGATTTAAAGAATAAAGATCAACGCCATCAAGCGGAAGTTGATCGGCAATTGCTAAATCTCTTTGCCATGTAGCCGTTGTTTGATTAGGTAAACCAAACATTAAATCACAAACTAGTGCCACACTATCTCGTGAAGCAATGTTTTCGAAACGTTGAATAATCTCCTTTTCCGATGATTGGCGCCCTAATTTTTGTCTAATTTCAGTATTAAATGTTTGTACACCTATCGAAAAACGATTAGCTCCAGACTCAATATAACTATCAATTTTTTCATCATCAAAATCAGAAATTCGACCTTCTACGGTAATCTCACAATCAGGCGCTAAAGGGGCATGTTGTTTAAAATAACTAATTACTCGAGCTAATTGTCCAGTCGCCAATGCTGAAGGTGTTCCACCACCAAAATAAATAGCATGAATTGGGGCCGACTGCATTGCTTTACTATTGATTTCTAAAGATATTTCCTGTAGTAAATAGTCTATATAAGTTTTGGTATCAAACTTACGTAATGGATTTTGATAAAAACCACAAAACTGGCAATGAATATCACAAAAAGGAATATGTAGATAAATTAACCTTTTTTTGCCAGCTAAATTTGAATTTAGTAGGTTATTCCATTGTTGCTCTAATTCTGGAGGCGGAACAGGTAAACTGGCTTGTAATGGCATTACAGCCCAACGATCTTTAAAGGGTAAAACTGAATTTAAAGCGTAATAGGCACTTACATCAAATGATTTCATAACTTCCATTCATAAAAATAATCTTGCAGAATTAAATAATAATTATTCTCATTTATCAATATTTTTTTCATTATTTATTTATTTGTTATGTAATATGAATTTGCTATTTATTTGAATAATAAAATTATTTTAGCTTTAGTTCCTATTTTTTAAAAACTTCTTATAAATTATTATTAATACATATTGATAATGATTATCATTTTCAATATATTGATTGGTCTATTTGTAAACTTTTTAATGAGAAAATACAGAATGAAAAAGAAATTTATGGCAAATATTTTATTATTCATATTCATTTTTAGTGTACATAACTTTACTAATTTCAGTTATGCAAATGAGAGAATTGTTATCGCTGGTGGCGCACTGACTGAAATTGTGTTTGCTCTAGGTGCTGGTGATCAGGTTGTCGGTGTTGATAGCACCAGTCACTTTCCTCAAACAGTAAAACAACTTCCTCAAATTGGTTATTTAAAATTACTAAATATTGAGTCAATACTATATCTTAATCCCTCACTAGTTATTAGTTTCAATGATACTGAAACCGATAATATTCTTCAGCAAATAACCCAAGCAAAAGTTGCTGTTCTAGCGTTGAAACGTGTACCAGCCACAATTGATTTACTTTATGAAAATATTAATAAGATTGCCGTAAAATTGGATAAACAAGAAAAAGGCCAAGAACTAATCAATCAAATCAAAAAGAATCTTTCTAATATCCAAACTCAAATAGCGACGCAACCACATAAAATAAAAGTGTTGTGTATCATGAATATGGGGGGAAGCATTTTGATTGCAGGAAAAAATACGACTACAGACGCTTTAATCACTATTGCTGGTGGTGAAAATCTTGCTACTCATAATAGTGTTAAAACTTATACAACTGAATCCTTAATTGCTATGAATCCAGAGGCTATTATTTTAACCACACATTCAATCAATGAATTAGGTGGTTTAGATAAAATCAATACTATTCCTGGTATTTCAGAGACAGAGGCATTTAAAAATAATCGAATTATCATTATTGATGATAGCTATTTGTTCGGCATTGGCCCAAGAGTAGATGATGCAGTAAAAATACTCTTTCAAGGTTTTTACCCTCAATAAATTTTTAGAATAACTATTTTTATATTTTTTATTAATATTTTTATCATTTGAAGCAATAAATGAGCGTTCTTGTTATTTATTACATTATCGATTAAAGGACTAGAATGTTAAATTTTAAATTTTTAAAAAATACCAGTTCATTAGCAATAGGTTTAACCTTAGCGTTACCTGCTATTGCTGCTGATAAACCTAATGAGCAAAACGATATTGATACTATTACCGTTACCGCTCATGAAGCAACGAAAAAACCCGGAACAAATACCGAAATTTCAGAGCAAGATATTCGCCGTGATGGTGGGACTAATTTTGGCACCATTATGCGTTATCAACCGCTGATATCAGCATCTGGTAGTATTTCCGGCTCAAGTAGTGGTAAAAGCAGTTGGGATCGTGGTGGATTTACTGGTTATAATATTCGCGGTTTAGATGCTAACCGTGTTTCAATCGATATTGATGGTATGCCATTACCTATTGCCCAAGGTCGAGTTAATGGTGTTGGTCGGGCAGGATTTGGTTCTTATGGTATTGGACGAGATTATATTGATACTTATATGTATAATAAAGTTGATATCCAATCAGGCGCAACCTCGGTAAGTAACGCTAACAATGCTTTAGGAGGCTCCGTATCATTTCAAACTAAAACCGCCAGTTATTATCTTTATCCAGGAAAAACCAGCTATTTCGGTTTTCAAAACAACTATGACAGTGCCGACCGAAGTTATCACCAAGGTTTAACCATGGCTGGTGGTGATGAGTATCTCAATGGTATTTTAGTATTAAGCCGACGCGATGGGCAACAAACGCGTAATCATGGCGATTCAATCAGTAGCTATCCGGAAAATTGGCATTCTAATTCAATCTTAGCTGGTTTTGGTTGGCAAATGACCAATGAACATTTAATCAACACCACTGTTGATTACAATAATAAAACCAAAAACGCTCATTATGATACTTGGGATAGATATGGTAAAAAAGTTGAATCATTTGATAAACAAAGAAGCAAAAACAATCGTTTCAATCTTGCAATTAAAGATCAATGGAAACCGACAAATATCAGTTGGATTGATAGTTTAACCACACAGTTGAATTATCAACAAACCCATGTCTATGACAGTACCGACCTCCGTCATAAAACTAGAGGTAATTTTAATACCCAAACGAACTACAATACCAAAGCTTATAACTTTATTACCACTTTAATCAAAAGTTATGATAATCAACGCATTAGTGCTGGTTTAAATGGTAAATGGAGTGAAGATGAATCACCATTTTTTACATCGGCTGAATCAGAAAATATCATTATTCTTCCCGATGGTCCATATAGTAAACCACAAGCCGATAGTCGTAGTTATCAACTCGGTGGCTTCTTCGAAGATCGAATAAACTTTAATGTTAATGATAGTAATAATTTTTATTTAGTTCCTGGTGTCAGAGCCATTTACCAAAATACTAAACCGCGTAATCTTGAAAATATGTCAGTGACGAATATTAATAGCAATCGGTTAGGTAAACAATACAATAGTAACAGCGATTTTAAAGTATTGCCTTCGATGTCATTTATGTATGATATTACCCCTGATTTTACTGCCTATTTGCAATATCAACGTGCAGCACAAATGCCAAATCAGAATCAACTTTATGGCTCTTATTTAGCCCATAGCAGTATTGCTTTATTAGTTGGTGATTCAAATCTTAAAACCGAAACTAGTGACAACTTTGAATTAGGTTTAAAAGGGCAACCTGTATCAGGTGTGACACTTTCATCATCAGCTTTTTATAATAAATATAAAAATTTCATCGCCTATACTCGCTATAAAAAAGATTTTTTAGGCATTGGTAACCGTATTGTTTATCAAGCAGAGAACCGTGATAAAGCTTATATTTATGGAGCTGAACTAAGCAGTGAATTCAATATCGGAAAATGGATTGAACCGGTTAATGGTTTAAGTGCCAGATTCGCAATTGGTTATAACCAAGGCAAATCAAAATCGAGTTATTTAGGGGATAAATATATTGAAATGGATTCTATTGCTCCAATAAAAAGCATTATCGGCTTAGCATGGGATGATCCAAATAAGTTTTATGGTATAGCAATTACGGCAACTTTCCAAAAAGGCAAAAAAAAGGAAGCTACATCTCGTGAAACTTATAACAATGAAGGTAAACCTATCCCTAATTCCAAAGATGATTACTTTAGAATTGCTGGTCATGGTATTGTCGATTTAACAGGTTATATCAATATTACCAAAAATGTGAAACTAAATGGTGGGATCTACAATCTTACTGATCAAAAATATTGGGATTATCTAAGTAATAATAAATTATATAGTACATCAGATCATAAATACCTAGATATGTTTACTGCACCAAGTCGTACTTTCCAATTAGGTTTAAATATTGATTTTTAATCTTAAAAAATAATCACTCCACCGATAATTGGTGGAGTTGATAAAAATAGTTTTTTTCAGAAAAAAATAACAACTAAAATTCATTATTAATTATCATCAAATGATGACTTAACCTGCATTTATAGCTGTAATTGTTGATTATTTAGCTAATAATTGGGAGTATTTGAAAAAATTTTTTCAATTTTATTTTTATAATTTATTGATTATAAATTTATTATTTATTTAAAAAAAAGTTTATTTTTATTCTTAAATTTGCTTTTTTTTGCCCTGCTACAGCAAATCCCTATAGATTTTATGTTGATAATGGTTATCATTTTCACTATATTATCCAGTCTAATTTTTAAGCCATGGTAGGTACATAAATCATGAAAAAGAAGTTTATGGGAAAATTGGTGCTATTTTTGCTAATTTTCAGTATTAATAGCTTTATTAATGTTTGTTCAGCTAGTCAAAGAATCGTTATTGCCGGCGGCGCCCTTACTGAAATTGTGTTTGCTCTGGGTGCTGGTGATCAGGTTGTCGGCGTAGATAAAACAAGTAGTTTTCCTGAAAAAGTTAAACAATTGCCACAAATTGGTTATTGGAAATTATTAAACATTGAAGGCATTTTATCGTTAAAACCATCACTGTTTATCACGTTAAATGATGTTGAACCTGAAAATATTATTGATCAAGTTAATCAGTCAAAAGTAGATGTTCTAGCGTTGAAACGTGTACCAGGGACAATTGAATTACTTTACGAAAATATTAATAAAATTGCAGTTAAATTAGATAAACAAAAAGAAGGTCAAGTGCTCATCAATCAAATCAGGACGAATCTTGCTGACCTAGAAACGAAAATTACTACACACCCACAAAAAACTAAGGTTTTAGCTTTAATGAGCATGGGAGGAACTAACTCAGTAGCAGGGAAAAACACAACTATTGATGCATTAATTACCATTGCTGGTGGTGAAAATCTTGCTAATCATAATAGCTTTAAAAGTTATACTGCCGAATCATTAATTACTCTTAATCCGGAAGTCATCATATTGAATAAACATTCAATTGATCAACTAGGCGGACTAGATAAAGTTAATACTATTCCAGGTATTATTGAAACTGCAGCGTTTAAAAATAATCGAATTACCATTATTGATGATAGCTATTTGTTCGGCATTGGCCCACGAGTTGATGAAGCAGCCAAAATACTTTTCCAAAGTTTTTATCCACAATAAGTTATTTTAAAGAATTTAATAAAATTTTTAATAATTGAAGCAATAGATGTGCACTTTATTATTTAGTATATCAGATTTGAAAGGACTAACATGTTAAAGTTTAAATATTTAAAAAATACCAGTTCATTAGCAATAGGTTTAACCTTAGCGTTACCTGCTATTGCTGCTGATAAACCTAATGAGCAAAACGATATTGATACTATTACCGTTACCGCTCATGAAGCAACGAAAAAACCCGGAACAAATACCGAAATTTCGGAACAAGATATTCGCCGTGATGGTGGGACTAATTTTGGCACCATTATGCGTTATCAACCGCTGATATCAGCATCTGGTAGTATTTCCGGCTCAGGTAGTGGCAAAAGCAGTTGGGACCGAGGTGGATTTACTGGTTATAACATCCGTGGTTTAGATGCTAACCGTGTTTCAATCGATATTGATGGTATGCCATTACCTATTGCCCAAGGTCGAGTTAATGGTGTTGGTCGGGCAGGATTTGGTTCTTATGGTATCGGGCGAGATTATATTGATACTTATATGTATAATAAAGTTGATATCCAATCTGGCGCAACCTCGGTAAGTAACGCTAACAATGCTTTAGGAGGCTCCGTATCATTTCAAACTAAAACCGCCAGTTATTATCTTTATCCAGGAAAAACCAGCTATTTCGGTTTTCAAAACAACTATGACAGTGCCGACCGAAGTTATCACCAAGGTTTAACCATGGCTGGTGGTGATGAGTATCTCAATGGTATTTTAGTATTAAGCCGACGCGATGGGCAACAAACGCGTAATCATGGCGATTCAATCAGTAGCTATCCGGAAAATTGGCATTCTAATTCAATCTTAGCTGGTTTTGGTTGGCAAATGACCGATGAACATTTAATCAATACCACAATCGATTACAATAATAAAACCAAAAACTCTCATTATGATACTTGGGATAGATATGGTAAAAAAGTTGAATCATTTGATAAACAAAGAAGCAAAAACAATCGTTTCAATCTTGCAATTAAAGATCAATGGAAACCGACAAATATCAGTTGGATTGATAGTTTAACCACACAATTGAATTATCAACGAACTAATGTTTATGACAGTACCGACCTCCGTCATAAAACTAAAGGCAATTTTAATACCCAAACTAACTATAACACGAAATCTTATAACTTTATTACGACTCTAATCAAAAGTTATGATAATCAACGCATTAGTGCTGGTTTAAATGGTAAATGGAGCGAAGATGAATCGCCATTCTTCTCATCAGCTAAATCTCCAAATGCATCATTTTTTCCTGATGGAGATTATAGTAAACCTCAAGCCGATAGCCGTAGTTATCAACTCGGTGGCTTCTTCGAAGATCGGATAAACTTTAATGTTAATGACAGTAATAATTTTTATTTAGTTCCCGGTGTCAGAGCTGTTTACCAAAATACTAAACCTCGCAACCTTGAAAATATGTCATTATCAAAAATAAATAGTAGTCAATTGGGTAAACAATACAATAGCAATAGCGATTTTAAAGTATTACCATCCATGGCATTTATGTATGATATTACCCCTGATTTTACTGCTTATTTACAATATAAGCGAGCTGCACAAATGCCAAATCAGAACCAACTTTATGGCTCTTATTTAGCACATAGCACTAAGTATGTATTAGTGGGAGATTCAAACCTAAAAACTGAAACTAGTGACAACTTTGAATTAGGTTTAAAAGGGCAACCTGTATCAGGTGTGACACTTTCATCATCAGCTTTTTATAATAAATATAAAAACTTTATCGCTTATACTCGCTATAATAAAAACTTCGTTGGCGTTGGTAACCGTATTGTTTATCAAGCAGAGAACCGTGATAAAGCCTATATTTATGGTGCTGAACTAAGCAGTGAATTCAATATCGGAAAATGGATTGAACCGGTTAATGGTTTAAGTGCCAGATTCGCAATTGGTTATAACCAAGGCAAATCAAAATCGAGTTATTTAGGGGATAAATATATTGAAATGGATTCTATTGCCCCAATGAAAAGCACTATCGGCTTAGCATGGGACGATCCGAACAAATTTTATGGTGTAGCGATTACGGCAACTTTCCAAAAAGGCAAAAAAACTGAAGCAACATCTCGTGAAAGTTATGGTAATGATGGTAAACCAATTGCTAAATCTAAAGATGATTACTTTAGAATTGCTGGTCATGGTATTGTTGATTTAACAGGTTATATCAATATCACCAAAAATGTGAAACTAAATGGAGGGATCTACAATCTTACTGATCAAAAATATTGGGATTATCTAAGTAATAATAAATTATATAGTACATCAGATCATAAATACCTAGATATGTTTACTGCACCTGGCCGTACATTCCAACTAGGTTTAGACATTGATTTCTAAAATCAAATTATCCCAAGAATCAAATAACCCGCTTTTGCGGGGTATTTGATTATCATAACTGATATAACTATTGATTAACTTTATTTTTTGAATAATAAGAGTATATAGCAAAATCAGTTTAATCTTTTTAGCTATACTTTAATTTCAAGCAAAAATAAACTATTTAATCATTTAATTAAATCAAATAATTACATGATTATTGTAATCTTTGTTATATTATGCTCTTTTTTATCCAACTGAAAATCTAGGTGCAAAAATTAAGAAGAGAAACATGAAAAGATAACAACATATAGGAACAATTATAAAAAATATCCCGGTAATTCTTAAAAATTTATGAGATGAGAATAAAAGCAATATACCAATCGCTAATACAGCAAAATAAACCCACCAATAAATAATCAAGGTAAGTAAAAACACTCCCCAACCATTTAACACCATATTTAATTCCTTTTAAATCGTTTTATATCTACTGCCATAGATTCTATCATTATTTGAAAAATTTAAAAGCATGTGAAAAATAGATATTATTAATAAGTCACTATAAAACAAATCTAAAGCTATAATTGTGTTAATAACAACCAAACTACAATATGAGTATCAAAGCAACTGAAAACTAGACACAATTAATTCGCCAAAATGAATTAAATGTTGGAGATGATAAAAAAAGCTTTTTAAAATACACAACACTTAAGCCATTATTATTAACAACTTGCTTGTTAATAATTTTTATATAATCCCTACCGCATTGAAACTTAGAAGATAATTAATTGTTGTTAAATAATTTTATCGGTTTTTTCATTGTAAAAATAAAAATCAAATAGTTAATGATATTTTATTTATAATAAAAAAATCAAAACAAAGCTTTTTGTGATTTCATTACACCAAAAAAATTATATATAATAATCAATAAATTAAATTCATGTTTTTTTAGTGTTGTATGTTATTAATAACATATTAAAATATAATATTAAATAATGGAGTTTACCATGGAATATATTATTGGAACGCTAATAGGGGCTGTAATTGCGTTAATAGGTGGAATAATAACTGCTAAACTTAATAACAGAACTGTCGAAAGAACAACATCTAAATCACTTGAAGAATACTCAAAATTATTAATTAAAGATCTTGAAAAAACAGGCCAAGAAATTCAAGCTAAAATAGGAGTTGAAGTTTTATCAAAATATAGACAAGCGTGGATTAATGATTTAAGAAAAACCATAAATGATACCTACCACTTAATTAATATATCCACAATTAAACTAAATACTAGCATCCGATCGGGTAAAATTGATAAACCGGTAATTGAAGAAATACATAAAAATATTTATAAAGTTAAAAAACTCAGAAATTATTTAGAATTACTATTGAACCCTCGTGAAGAAAGCTATGAAAAAATAACTGAAGCGATAGAATTAGTTCCGAGTCATCTTCAAAGTATATTTGATACAGCTGTTGAATATTCAGATAAAAAAATAAGCAAGGATAATGCAGAAGCTATAATGAATATCCACTTAGTCCAGATTGATGGTTTGAAAAAACAAATACTGAAATCTACGCAGCAAGTGTTAAAAGAAGAATGGGAAAGAGTAAAAAAAGGAGTTTGATTATAACTCACTCAATCCCTTTAAATTAGTCTAACGCTTGTTTTTGTTCGTCTGATAGGTTGATATCTACCTCACCATACTCAAGCAAGTAAGTACCGAATGACATTAAAAAAGCAACCGCAAGGTCTCTCTTGTTGGCGGTTTTCTTTTTATTTGGTTTAATATTGGCATTAGCATCTGTACCCATAACCACGTTACCGATTGCCCAAGTCAGAACAGTATCGCATTGTGTTTAATTCGTTTACGGCTAATAAATACTTCAGCATTTTTTGAAATTGTGCTATAGCGTGCATAAGTCTGTGGGAATGATTGAACATCCAAACCGATATTTTGTAATTGAGTGCGTAATTGTGTGGCGTTGCATACATCAAAGCCGATTAGCTTAATATTAAACTGCTCACTGTCTTTTAAAATATTATCACGAATTTGGTCATAGTCGACATAATTCTCTTTCGTTACTCGAATCCAGCCTTTATTTACCCATTTACGATATATCTCACAATTTTTATCAGCCACCTGAGTAAGCAGATATTCAGGAATGTAATGCCGTGTTAATAATCTTGTGTCAGTATTATCATATAAAACTACTTATTGAGGGATTTTTAGAATGTATTTAAACTTATTTGAAATTCGGATGGCGTCCCCTACAGGATTCGAACCTGTGACCTACGGCTTAGAAGGCCGTTGCTCTATCCAGCTGAGCTAAGGAGACATTAAGTAGCAGAATTAATATAACGCAGAGTATTATATAAAGCTATTTTGATCCGTCAATGCTTTTTAATCGATTATTAGGTTATATAGTCAAAATATCATCAATTTAATGGCATAATCGCTATATTGAAAATTTTTCTAATAAAAAATCGGGTATTTTGCTAAAAATAAATAAAAATTTATTTATTATTAAGCCTAAAAAACCCCTTTCCTCAATTTTTTTATATTATTGATAATTTAGTCAGATTTAATTATAAATCATGATAGCAGTTCGATGGCTGTCTTATCTCAATTGAAATATTAGTCTTTTATTTAGCATTGGCTATTTGTGCTTTTAGCATAGCTAAACGACTTTGCCCTTGTTGCATCTTTTTCTCAGGTGATAATTCATGACGCTGATCTTGCCATGCTAAATCGTCTTGAGGAAGTTCAAGTAAAAAGCGGCTTGGTTCTACATAAACTGTTTCTCCAAATTGTTTTCTCTGTCGACTAAATGAAAAGGTCAATTCCCGTTGTGCTCGAGTGATGCCAACATAAGCAAGCCGTCGTTCTTCTTCAATATTATCTTCATCTATACTGGTTTGATGTGGCAATAATCCTTCTGACATGCCAATTAAGTATACATAAGGAAACTCAAGCCCTTTAGACGCATGTAATGTCATTAATTGTACTTGATCCAGTTCTTCTTCTGTTTCATTACGCTCTAACATATCACGCAAGGTAAATCTAGCTACAGCCTGCTCTAAAGTTAATCCTTCATCGATATCATCACCCTGTAACATATCATTTAACCAGCTCACCAACTGTTCTACATTACGCATGCGCATTTGCCCAGCCGTTGGCGAAGATGAGGTTTCATAGATCCAACTTTCATAATGAATACCATGTAAGAGTTCATGAATGGCAGCCATCGGCTCTATATGCGATTTTTCAATCAAAGAATCAAACCAGTGAATAAAGGTATGCAATGTCTCCATGCGTTTACCTGAAAGTAATTCCGTTAATCCCATATCATGGCTTGCTTGATATAAGCTAACTCCACGATGATTTGCCCACTCCCCTAATTTTTGGATGGTTGCAGGTCCAATTTCACGTTTTGGAGTATTAATAATCCTAATAAATGCATTATCATCGTCAGGATTGGTTAATAATCGAAGATAGGCCATTAAATCTTTGATTTCAATTCGAGCAAAAAAAGATGTACCGCCTGAAATTCGATAAGGAATTCGATATTGCATTAGCATTTTTTCAATTAAACGAGATTGATGGTTACCTCGATACAAAATGGCATATTGACCATATTGGCTATTATTGGCAAATCGATGTCCAATTAAGTCATTAACCACTTTTTCTGCTTCATGTTCTTCATTATCAGCTGATATAACTTTTAGATGTTCTCCATAACCGAGTTCGGAAAATAATTTCTTTTCAAAGATGTGAGGGTTATTTTCAATTAAAATATTGGCAACTTTTAATATTCTTCCTGATGATCGGTAATTTTGTTCTAACTTAATTACTTCTAGTTGAGGAAAGTCCTGCTTGAGTAAAACTAAATTTTTAGGACGGGCACCACGCCATGAATAAATTGATTGATCATCATCGCCGACAACCGTAAATTTAGCTCGGCTACCTACCAATAATTTAATAAATTCATATTGACTAGTATTGGTATCTTGATACTCATCAATTAATAGATAACGAATACGGTTTTGCCATTTTTCTCTAACTTCTTCATTGGTTTTTAATAGCAATGTCGGTAATAAAATAAGATCGTCAAAATCTAATATGCTACATGCTTTAAGTTGCTTTTCATAAAGTTGATAACAATGAGCAAATAGCTTTTCTTTATTAGTTTGTGCTCTCGCCATTGCAATGGTTGAATCAACAATATCATTCTTCCAATTCGAAATAGTTGAACGTAACTGATTAATAAGATCTTTATCACCATCTAACCATTGCTGGGTAAGCTCTTTGAGCAAAGCGAATTGATCATGATCATCAAATAGTGAAAAATTAGCTTTAATACCAAGATGTTTATATTCTCGACGTACAATATCTAGTCCTAAGGTATGGAAGGTTGAAATTTTTAACCCTCTTGCCTCAGGCTTACTCAACGATTGGGCTATGCGTTCTTTCATTTCCCGAGCCGCTTTATTAGTAAAAGTCACGGCAACAATATGTCGAGGTAAATATTCTTTTACCCGAATTAAATAAGCAATTTTATTAATAATTACTCGAGTTTTACCTGAACCTGCACCTGCTAGTACCAGACAAGGCCCTGAAACATATTCGACAGCTTGTTGTTGACTTGAATTTAAACGCACAGAAGAGAACCCTAAGTAAAATTGTTCGCTAGTATATACTGAACCGTCGAGCATGTGCAATCAAGCATACTTCGAAACATCTCATAACATTTGTCGCTATTGAATAAAAGTTAATGCCTGTTCAACAACTTCAATTCCTACCCCTTTTTTATGGGCATTTTCACTCAAATAGCGTCGCCACTGTTTAGCCCCCTTTCTACCATTAAAGATACCTAAGGTATGACGCATAATATGATTGAGCTGAGCGCCTTGAGTTAGCTGCGTTTCAATATAAGGATAAAGTTCTTGTATTGCAGCTATAGGATCAGGAATTGGAGCATCAGAACCAAAGATTTGTTGATCAATTTGCGTCAATAGAATAGGATTTTGATAAGCCTCACGACCAACCATAACACCATCAACAAAAGTTAAATGCTGCTTGATTTCATCAATGGTTTTAATTCCCCCATTTATGGCGATTGTTAGATGAGGATAATCACGTTTCAATTGATATACTCGCTCATAATCAAGAGGTGGCACTTCGCGATTTTCTTTTGGACTAAGTCCGGAAAGCCAAGCTTTACGAGCATGTACAATAAATGTTTCGCTATAAGGCATGACTTTATCAATAAATTCACATAAAAATTCATAACTATCTTGATTATCAATACCAATACGTGTTTTTACCGTAACGGGAATACTAACAGCATTTTGCATGGCATCAATACAATTTGCGACTAAATCAGCTTTCGCCATTAAACAGGCACCAAACATACCATTTTGTACGCGGTCGGAAGGGCATCCGACATTGAGATTGATTTCGTCATATCCTCGTTCTTCGGCTAATTTTGCACATTTAGCCAATGCAATAGGATCACTTCCACCTAGTTGAAGACTCAAAGGGTGTTCTTGGCTATTGAAAGCTAAATAATCGCCTTTACCAAATAAAATTGCCCCTGTAGTTACCATTTCACTATAAAGTAACGTCTGTTTAGTCAAAATACGATGAAAATAACGACAATGCTTATCCGTCCAATCCAACATGGGAGCTATTGAAAAACGATTTAATATAGATTTTTTTTGCAAATTAGCCTCGACATAAAAAAATAAAATGTTATTCTATCCGCCATTTTTTGATAGTACAACAATATATAATGTAAGGAATAAATATGGATCTTAATCAACCGAAAAGTATTACTATTAATTCAACTGAAATGTTAAAAAAACAGATGAAATTTATAGCAATAATGCAACAAATCTATGGAGTTATAATGATAATTATCGGCGCCTTATCTTGTTTAGGGATCATATCTGCTATCATCGGTATTCCGGTAATTTTAGCTGGTGTAAAACTATTCAAATCAGGCAGCACATTTGGTATGGCTGCAAATTTTGATAACGAACGAAATCTTGTTGAAGCTATTGAAAATTTACATGGCTATTGGAAGTTTACATTAATTGCTTTTATTTGTTCTATTTTATTTTTCATCATTTATATGATTCTTATAGTAGCGCTTATTTCTTCTATTGGTGGTCACTACTAATAGACCGATTTAATCGAATTTGACATTGATTGAACATAGACATAAAAAAACCTCGTTATAATAACGAGGTTTTTTTGATTCTATTCTGATTCCGATTCGGGTTCTGATGATTGTTGATTCGTTAGGTTATCATTATCATCTTCAGACTTTATGTCAATAGGATCTGAAATTTCCTGTTTATTCATTTCCTCTAATGACAAAGAACCTTCTAATGTAGAAGTTTTAATATCACTCACTACCCCCATCCCATCAAAATAAACGGCATAAGTGATTTGGCTCACATTACCATGGCGTGGCTGTTGGCGAAAAACATAATACCAAACATTATCCCCAAAAGATGAGGTTAACATTGGCGATCCCATAATAAATACCACCTGCTCTTTGCTTTGGCCTACTTGTAATAATTCTATTGCATCTTTTGTTACATAATTACCTTGATTGATATCAGGTCGATAAACCCAACGATCAACAAGTGAACAACCAGTTAGTAACATACTGGTCACAATAGCAAGCGAAATAGATTTACGAAACGGCATTTAAAATCATCCATTCAAAAATACAATAAAACTTATTATCGCTGATATTTTAACTAAGCGCTAGATAAAATAGTAAATTCTTCTCTAAATTTATATTAGAAAGCATTGTTATATTGATGATAATTAATAGGAGTTGATATTTTTCTTCTTATCTTTAATCGTAATGCTCTATAATAACTAACTTAATATTAACAATATGACAGGTAAAAAATGAAATTAGATACTATTGAGCAAAAAGCAAGTTACGCAATTGGACTACAAATTGGCCAGCAACTGAAAGAGTCGGGCTTAAATAATTTAGAACTTAATGCACTAAAATTAGCTATGGAAGATGTATTAAGTGGTAACCAACCGGCTTTACCTTTACAAGAATTGCATGATGCTCTTCGTCACGTTCATGAACAAGCTTCTAAAGAAAAAGCGAAGCAAGCTGAAAAAATTGCCCAAGCAGGAAAAGACTTTTTAACGGAAAATCTTAAAAAAGACGGCATAAAATCAACTGAATCAGGTTTACAATACGAAATAGTTAAACAAGGTACTGGCGCATATCCAAAAGCAACTGACCGAGTGCAAGTTCATTATACTGGGCAGTTGATTGATGGTACGGTATTTGATAGCTCTGTTGAACGGGGGCAACCGGCTGAATTCCCTGTTAATGGTGTTATTCGTGGTTGGGTTGAAGCGTTACAATTAATGCCTGAAGGGTCAAAATGGCGGTTATATATTCCTCAAGAATTAGCTTATGGTTCTCAAGGTGCAGGAGCGTCGATTCCACCATATAGTACTCTAATTTTTGATGTTGAATTGTTAAAGGTTCTCTAATAAAAATGGACGTAGATAGCGTCCATTTTTGTTATATTTAACTATTACGTATTTTAGGTAAGTAGCAAGTACATAACGCAGCTAACAATAATAAAGCACTGGCTATACCAAAGGCAATAAAGTGATTATGCCATGTGTCATAGGCCCATCCACCCAACCACGAACCAATCATTGCGCCAATTTGGTGACCTAAATAGGTTAAACCTGAAAGCAAACCAACAATTTTTACACCGTAAATATCAGCAGATATGGCACTTGATAAAGATAAAGCGCCAGCCCAGACTAACCCACCTAATAAGGCTATGGTATAAAGTTGCCATTGCGTTGCTGCAATAACTAATGCTATAAATCCTATACCCCGAACAAAATAGATCATAGCTAATACAAATTTTCGTGGCACAATATCTGAAATATAGCCAAGCAGTAATGTGCTAAATATTGCCACCAGACCAATTAAACCTAGTCCAGAAGAACTGGTTATTGAATCAAACCCATGATCCATTAACATAGGAACACCGTGAGTCCCAAGTAAATTCATGCTAAATCCACAAGTAAACAAACCAAAACTAAGTAGCCAAAAAGGTCGCGTTTTTAAGACTTGACCTAACGTCATTTCAGGTTTTAAATCATGATTATTCTCAGTTGTATCAGTATCACTTTTTTTATCTTTCATAATAAAGAGCGCTATCGGTAAAGCTAACAGCATAAAAAATAGTGAAAATGCTATCAATGTAGTTTGCCATCCATAGGGTGGAATAAAATAAGCAAATACAGGTAACATAACGGCAATGCCCGCCATACTGCCACTCGATAAAATAAACAAGGCCAATCCGCGATGTTTGCTAAACCAACGAACAACAATCGGTGTAAAACTTACCGAACCGACAAACGAGGTACCAAAAGATAACGCGATCCCAAAGGATAACAAAAAATTCCAATAATCAGTTATATTAGCTGCCCAAACAGACGAAATAATAATAATTAGTGAACCTAATAATAATACAAAGCGTGTTCCATATTTGCTAACTAAATAGCCGGCTATTGGCATCGCAATTCCTGAAAACAGCATACCAATAGCAATAATACTTGATAAAGTACTACGACTAAATTGCAGATCATTGGCGATAGGTAAAAAGAATACCCCCATACTCATCCGTAATCCGCTTGAGAGCAGTGTTAACAATGCAGCAGCAATAACAATGTTCCATCCAAAATACCATTTACAACACATAACGTATCCTATTTTTATTATAAGAATAATAGGAACAAAGTATAACATTTTGCCTTTTAGCTGGTATATAACTTAATAGTTTTCCGCTATAATATTTGTTTATGTATATAAGGTGATAATGTAAGGAAAGTTATATGTCTACAAGTATGATTCGCATCGCTATTGCTGGCGCTGGAGGTAAGATGGGTCGTCAACTCATTCAAGCCGTATCCCAAATTGAAGGTGTGACTTTAGGCGCTGCTTTTGAAAGAGAAGGATCATCGTTGATAGGTAGTGATGCTGGTGAGCTTGCTGGTATTGGACTGTGTGGTGTAAAAGTCACTGATAATCTATTAAAAGCAAAAGATCAGTTTGATGTATTAATTGATTTTACTCGTCCTGAAGGGACTCTAGCACATCTAACTTTTTGCGTCGAACATAAGAAAATGATGATAATCGGCACAACTGGCTTTGATGAAGCAGGTAAACAAGCAATTGCTAATGCCGCACAACAAATTGCAATTGTATTTGCTGCTAACTTCAGCGTTGGTGTTAACTTAGTACTTAAATTACTCGAAAAAGCCACCCAAATTATGGGTGATTATACTGATATCGAAATTATCGAAGCCCATCATCGTCATAAAGTCGATGCCCCATCAGGTACCGCTCTTGCTATGGGCGAAGCTATTGCTGATGCACTTGGTTGTAACTTAAATGAACGTGCAGTTTATTGCCGAGAAGGCCATACCGGAGAAAGACAAAAAGGTGCAATTGGTTTTGCTACTATTCGAGCTGGTGATATTGTAGGTGAACATACTGCTATCTTTGCTGATGTTGGGGAACGAGTTGAAATTAGTCATAAAGCTTCAAGTCGAATGACATTTGCTAATGGAGCAGTACGTGCTGCATTATGGCTTGCTAAGCAGCCGGTTGGACTTTATGATATGCGTGATGTACTTAATCTAAATAATTTATAATATTAAAGCATGACAGATGAAATTTGGATGCGTCATGCATTAGAATTAGCAAAATGCGCTGAATCTATAGGAGAAATTCCGGTCGGCGCAGTAATTGTTGATGAAAACGGACAACTTATTGGTGAAGGATTTAATCAATCAATTATTAAGCATAACCCAACTGCTCATGCAGAAATCATGGCGATTGAACAAGCAGGTCGATTTTTACACAACTACCGTTTAGTCAATACAACATTGTATGTTACTCTTGAACCTTGTATTATGTGTGCAGGTGCTATTATACATAGTCGAATCAAACGTGTAGTGTATGGTGCTAGTGATTATAAAACTGGTGCTGCTGGTTCTTATATCAATATTCTTTCCAGAACGGGCATTAATCATTTTGCCCAAATAACTAGTGGTGTTTTAGCTAGTGAATGTAGCTCAATGTTAAGCAACTTTTTCAAAAAACGTCGTTTAGAAAAAAAACAAAATAAATAATATTGTCATATTACAGTTAACCATTGACTTAATATTAAAAAATGAATTCTATAAATCATTTGTTAATTATTTGATAAAATATTGGCTTAGTTATTCTTTTTACCTGCGAAAATTGCTAAAATCTGTTCTGATTTTTTAAGATATATACTGAGCATTATTAATGAAAAAACATACATTAGAAACCATGATATCTGCTGAAGATATCCAAAAGCGGGTAAATGAAATAGGTCAACAGATAAGTCAAGATTATGCAGGCAGTCAAAATGAGCTTATTTTAGTTGGTTTGTTAAGAGGTTCTTTTATCTTTATGGCAGATCTAAGCCGAGCAATTAGCGTTGGTCACGAAGTCGACTTTATGACGGCCTCAAGTTATGGCAATGCAGTGGTAAGTAATAGAGATGTCAAAATTTTAAAAGATTTAGATGAAGATATTCGTGACAAAGATGTACTGATTGTTGAAGATATTATTGATACTGGCAATACGCTTAGCAAGGTAATGGCTATTTTAAAACTACGTCATCCTCGTAGTATCGAGATTTGTACATTATTAGATAAACCTTCACGCCGTGAAGTTGTAGTACCTGTAAAGTATATCGGTTTTTCAATTCCTGACGAGTTTGTAGTAGGTTATGGTATAGATTATGCGCAGCATTATCGCCATTTACCATATATTGGGCATGTAAAATTACTTGAATCCTAAACTTTATCGAGGTGTATGTGTCACGATTTTCTCGCTCATTATGCGTACTTTTAATGGTAACAGCCACATCAAGTTATGCCGATATGAAGTTATCAATTAAAGGATTGTCGGGAGAACTTGCGGAAAACGTTGATGCACGCATTTCGTTAATCACACCAGATAAAATCAATAATTCGTCTAGTTTTAAGCGATATTTTGAAAGTGAAGCACAAAAAGCCCTCCGAGCATTAGGGTATTATTCCCCTACTTTTAGTTACGACGAAAGTGATCCTAAAATCCTCGTTGTTAAAGTATCACTTGGCGAACCGGTTAGAATTAAACAATTAAATATTAATATTAATGGTGAAGGTAAACAAGATAAAGATTTTCAAGAATTATTAGCTAAACAACTGCCTAAAATCGGTGAAATTTTAAATCATGGCACTTACGAAGCATTCAAAAAAGGCTTAGAAAGCTTATCATTAAAAAAAGGCTATTTTGATGCTGAAATGCCAACCCATCAATTAGCTGTATCTCAATACGATCATCAAGCTTTTTGGAATATCGATTTTAATACCGGTAAACGCTATAAGTTTAGCGAGGTTAAATTTCCAGACGCAAAAATTCGCCAAGATTATCTTGCCAACATCGTACCTTTTAAAGAGGGGGATGAATATTCGGCTGAACAGCTATCATTATTAAACCGACGCCTTAGTTCAACAAACTGGTTTAACTCAGTGGTTGTTACACCGGATTTTCCTAATCTAACAGCAGACAAAGCGTTACCTATTGATGTGGTAACCACGCCACGTAAAAAAAATGCCATGGATCTGGGTTTAGGTTTTTCAACAGATAACGGCGTGCATGGTAAAATTGGTTGGAATAAACCTTGGATCAATAGCCGAGGACATAGTTTTCAAAGTAATTTATCTCTATCATCACCTGAGCAAATTATTACGATGAGTTATAAAATACCTTTGAAAAAATCACCTATTGAACAATACTATACCATTCAAGGTGGTTATAAAAAAATTGATAATAATGATACCTACTCGCGCTCTTATACCTTAGGTGCTCTGCGTAATTGGGATAACTTTGATGGTTGGCAAACAGCTCTAGGTTTTAATATGTTACATGACGACTTTACTCAAGGGGATGCAAGTTTTAAAACCTTTTTATACTATCCATCACTTAGTATTTCGCGTATTCGTAATGACGGTAATTTATTATCTATGTGGGGCGACTCTCAACGTTATTCGGTTGAAGGCGCTGCCGAATCGTTAGGATCTGATATTAATTTAGTCCGTTTTCAAGCCCAACAAACGTGGATTCGTTCAATTAAACAATCACATCGTTTTATAGCTAGAGGTAATTTCGGCATTATTCAAGCAAGTAACTTTGATAGAGTGCCACCTTCTTTTAGATTTTTTGCTGGTGGTGATCGCAGTATTCGTGGATACAGCTATCAATCTATCTCACCTAAAGATAAAAAAGGTAAACTTAAGGGGGCTTCAAAAATGATCACAGGATCAGCGGAATACCAATACAACCTAACCGGTTCTTGGTGGGGTGCTGCTTTTGTTGATACTGGAGAAGCAATAGATAAAGTCGATACAGCTAAATTTTATACCGGTACCGGCCTAGGTATTCGCTGGGCTTCTCCTGTTGGGCCAATTAAGTTTGATTTAGCAACACCACTAAATAAAAAAGATAAAGGCTCAATACACCTATATATTGGTTTAGGAAGCGAACTATAAAATGGCAAAAAATCCAATAAGAGCGAAAAAGGCTGAAAAAATAAAACGAATACGTAAATGGAAAAAACGTAGCATTGTCGTGCTTTCCATTTTTGTTTTCCTTACCACGTTTATAATTTTAATGATTTACACCTCTTTAGGTGTAAAACTAACAACCTATGTTCTTAATAAATATTTACCTGAATTAAAAATAGCACAAGTTGAAGGTACATTCCATGATTTACATATTAAAGGACTGTCACTTGAACTACCTGGTGTCAATGTACAGGTGAAAGATGCAACATTCAAATTGTCTGGTTTATGTTTAATACAGACAAAAATTTGTGTTAAACAATTTGATGCTGATGGGGTTAATGTTGTAATTAATACTGACGAAATAGAACTTTCACCTGATGAATCAACGTCAGAAAAACGACAAATAATTAAAACACCATTACCTATTGAATTAAAACAAACCCATATTTCAGATGTCATAGTAAAAGTTAACGATATGCAATTTGGTATGTCAGACTTTACAGGCAAAGCTAACTGGGTCAATGAAAAAATCTATGTATATCCTGCTATTGCTATGGATTTACAAGCAATATTTGCAGATTATCCTGCAAAAAAGTCTAATAACCAGATAGATGATAATCTACCGCTTGACCAACAAATTAGGCAACTATTTAATCAACCTTTAATAAACTCACTGCCACAAGTTAGTATTCCACTCGATATTAATGTTACAAGTTTAACCGGGAACAATTGGTTATTACACATTGCAGGGCAAGATTATCATTTCAATCAAGTGAATATCAAAACAGAGATGATTAATAATCATATTATGGTTAAACATGTCGACACCAATGCAATAACACCTTATTCGAGTGGTCATGCTTATGTATCAGGTGAAATAACCTTAGGTGATAATTGGCCTATTTTTGCTTATGTTAAGGCCGATACAGAGAAAAATCATCTTAATGGGCAGTTTTCAGGACACTTATTAGGTAAATTATCAACTTATACTCATGTTGCTGGGTTAAATCAAATTGCTATTGAAGGGCAGATAAATTTTATTGAAAAATATTTACCATTAATTACAAAACTAGAAGGTAAACATATCCAATGGCCAATTGAGGGAACTCCGCAATATCAGCTTGATAATTTTGCTATAAGCTTAAATGGCAATGCACAAAAATATAATATGCTTGCTAAAGGTTTGATTAAGGGAGATGACTTACCTGATACTTCTGTTGATATTATTGGTGATGGTACCAACCAATCTGCCTCTTTTGAGCATGCCAATATTAATTTTCCACAAGGTGATATTAATCTTACCGGTCAATTAGATTGGCAAAAAGCTCTTAAATGGGATGCTAGTGTTAAACTTAATAATGTTGATATAACTAAAGAGTTACCAACCTTTCCTATTCGCTTAGCCGGTCAACTAAAAACTTCGGGTATGCTCGAAGGTGATTTATGGCAATTAAAGATTCCTGATATACAATTAAAAGGTAACATAAAACAAGCTAATTTTTCAGCTAATGGCGATCTATTTATCGATTCTAATCGTACTTTAGTATCCAAAAATCTAACTATGCTTTGGGGCAAAAACCAATTAAATATTAGTGGTTCTACTGACAAAGGTAATTTAAATAGCCAACTTAATTTAAATTCTTTGTCATTATTAGCTGATAATCTAAATGGCGCCATCATAGGAAATATTAGAATGACAGGTAATAAAGCCTCACCTGTTATTGAAAACAATATAAATATTAACGATTTAAATTATGAAAATATTTCAATCGCTAAAGCAAATCTATCAGGCAAAATCCAATACAACGATCAACTTAGCGGGCAATTGAAGCTAATTGCTCAAAATATCGATATCGCTAACCAAAATATTAAAAAAGCTAATATTGAACTATCAGGTAATGAAGCTCGCCACGCTTTAAACATAAGTTTTGAAGGTAGCCCATTATCGATGGTAACATCATTGAGTGGACAATTAGATAAACAACAGAACAAATGGACCGCAAATATACCGCATAGTTTACTTACATTAGCTAATAATAATCGTTGGCAATTAGCTAAACCTATCTCTCTATCTTATGATATTACTAACCACGTTCCAACTATAGGTGCACATTGTTGGCGTAGCAATAATTCTAGTATTTGTTTAGATAAATCTTTGTCAATAACTAACAATAACCAGACAACTATAACACTAAAAGATATTGATCTTGCTAAATTACCTATACCTACTGATGGTGAAACAAAAATTAATGGTTTTATTAATGGCAAAGCAGATATTAAATTCAATGATGCTAGCAAAATTCCAAGTATCAAAGCCAATATAACCAGTAATAGAGTTTATATTAAACAGATGATCAATAATCAAGCTCTGCCAATACCATTTGATATGTTTAATATCAATGCAGAATTTAATGAACAACAAGCTAAATTAGATTGGCGTTTTGGTTTAAATAAATTAGGTAAAATAAATGGTGATCTTTCAATAAATGATCCAACTGGGAAGAAAGATTTAAGTGGTCAACTCAACATCGATAATTTAGCCCTAGCAATTATTAATCCGCTATTAAGCAAAGATGAATATGCTAATGGCGCCATCAATGGTATGGTTAAATTTTCTGGTTCTTTAATCGATCCTAGTTTAACCGGCGGTATCAATTTAAAACATAGTGACATAAAATCTAGCCAATTACCAATCGATATCAAATCGGCTATGCTTGATATTAAATTCAATGGTAAAACTTCAACAATGAAAGGAATATTGGCCACTAAATCAGGTAATATTAATATTAATGGTCAAGCCAGTTGGAATAATTTGGAAAAATGGCAAGCAACCTTAAATGTTAATGGTGCAGCCATGGATGTCACTGTGCCACCAATGATTGTCATGTCAGTCATTCCAGATATTAAAATAGAAGCAACACAAGATGAACTGACAATTCTTGGTAAAGTTTCAATTCCTAAAGGTAAAATCACTGTTGATTCGCTTCCACCATCAAGTATTGATGTGTCACCAGATGAAGTCATGTTGGATCGAAACCACAAACAGGTTCAAGCACAAAAATTTGGTATGAAAATTAATAGTCATATTGAAATCAATATCGGTGATAAAGTCACGGTAGATGCTTTTGGTTTGCAAGCCTCATTAAAAGGTAAACTCATTGCAACACAGACGAATAAAGGACTAGACTTACACGGTGAAATATTAATTCCTAACGGTCGATTTCATGCTTATGGTCAAGACTTAATCATTAATAAAGGCATTATCACTTTTTCTGGTCCAACGGACCAAGCTATGTTAGACATAGAAGCCATTCGTAATCCTGAAGCAATGGATAACAGTAATATTACGGCAGGTATCCGAGTTAAGGGATCATCAACAGATCCTAAAATTGAGATTTTCTCCGATCCGGCTATGTCACAACAAGAAGCTCTCTCTTATCTAATTCGCGGTCAAGGTCTTGATAGTTCTGACCAAAGTGATAATGATATGATGACAGCGTTTTTAGTTGGTGTTGGAACCGCCAAAACAGGACAATTTATCGGTGATATAGGTAATGCATTTGGCATTAAGAATCTCTCGTTAGATACTCAAGGGGCAGGAAATAATTCAAAAGTGGTTGTAAGTGGTTATATATTACCTCATCTACAGCTAAAATATGGTGTAGGTATATTTGACTCACTAGCTACATTTACCTTACGTTATCGTTTATTGCCAAATTTATATGTCGAAGCAGCTTCTGGTATTGCGCAAACACTAGATCTTATCTATCAATTCGAGTTTAATTAATAGTAGTTAATTCGTATTAGTTCGCCAAAAGTTAAATTGGCGAACTAATTTAGATTTTTTGGCCGATTAGCATTTCACGTTTTATACCAAATCCTTTCCGTTTTTCAACATTAAATCCAGCATTAATTAAATTACGTCGGACAAAACCTGCTGCGGTAAAAGTTGCAAATGTTCCTTTTTCTCTCGTTAATTGATAACAACGTTTAAATAAAGATTCATTCCACATATCAGGATTTTTGGCTGGCGAAAATCCATCAAAAAACCATGCATCAATTAAACTATTTTGTTGAACTAGGAAATCGGCAAAGCAGCTAATATCGTCATAACATATCAATAAATTCGTTTCATCTAAACTGCCAACATCGGATTTTATTAAGAAATCTTGCAATTGCTTAGCTAATGGCGATAGAGAATCTTCACTATTAATAACTTTATCATGAATTTTTGATATTTCACTGGCAGATAAAGGATATTTTTCAACACTAAAAAAATTCAATTTTTTCAAATTACTATTTGGATTTTTCTGTCTAAATTGTTTAAAAGTTTGCCAAGCAACTAAAAAACTTAAACCTGAACCAAAACCGGTTTCACCAATAGTAAAAGTCTCTTGCTGATGTTGTAAAAATCGCTCATATAAACAATTCCCTTCAATAAAAACATAACGAGTTTCATCTACTGCACCGTCAGTATTAAAATAGACATCATCAAAGTAACGAGAGAGTGGAATTTGATTATCATCCCAAATGATAGTTGATTCGAGCATAAACATCCTTTAAGCGATATTTAACAAACTGTATATTCATATAGATTACGTATATAATACGCTAAGTTAACTTATGAGGTAAATTATGGTTTTTCTTTTTCGCTTAATCAGTGTGTTATTTATTGGTATTATAACTTGTGTGCTAGGCGTTATTTTTTGTTTATTCAATCCTCGTAACCCTAAAAATGTGGCTAGATTTGCCCATCTTTTTAGTTTTTTCTTCAAACCAATTTTAGGTGTAAAGGTTGATACACGTAGACAAGCAAATATTAACAATTTAGGCAGTTGCGTATTTATTGCTAATCACCAAAACAACTATGATATGGTGGTTGCTGCTGACATTGTACAACCCAAAACCGTTACAGTGGGTAAGAAAAGCCTTGCTTTGATTCCCTTTTTTGGACAACTTTATTACTTAACAGGCAATATTTTGATTGACCGTAATAATAAATCAAAAGCTCGAGACACCATTAACTTAGTTGTTAACGAAATAAAAAAACGAGGAATATCTATATGGATGTTCCCCGAAGGTACTCGAAGTCGTGGACGCGGATTATTACCATTTAAAACTGGTGCCTTTAAAGCTGCTATAGCCGCTGGCGTTCCTATTGTGCCAATTTGCGTATCAGATACCAATAATATAAAACTTAACCGCCTTAATAATGGACATATGATCGTTGAGATGCTTCCGCCAATCGAAACCCAAAATCTACGTAAAGAAGATGCTAGAATATTAATGGAACAGTGCTATCAATTGATGTCAGAAAAAATTGCCCAAATTAATTTAGAAGTGACTAAATTAAATAACAAATAATTGAAATAATAACTCTATACTATGACAAAAATTGATCGTAATTTTGATGATATCAGCCATAAATTTGCCAAAAACATTTATGGCACAAACAAAGGTAAGATTCGAGAAGCTATCGTTTGGCAAGAGCTAGAAAATATATTAGCTAGCTATCCATCGAATAAACCATTAACTATTTTAGATGCAGGCGGTGGACAAGGTCAGATTGCTTGTCGACTAGCAAAATTAGGTCATAACATTACTGTTTGTGATATTTCCGAGCAAATGCTGGAATTAGCAAGAAAGCAAGCCGAACAAGAAAATCTAAGTTTAAATTTTATTCATTGCCCTATTCAAGATCTAAAGCAATTCATTAAAATACAATTTGATATTGTGATTTGTCATGCCGTTTTAGAATGGGTAGCCGATCCAATCCAAATAATACAGTCGCTCAAACAATACCTTAAACAAGATGGTTATTTGTCATTAATGTTCTATAACTATCACGGGCTATTATTTAAAACAGTGACTTTAGGTAATTTTGGATATACTCAAACCGGTCTTAATAAACGTAAAAAGAAAACTTTATCTCCCGATTATCCTCGAGATCCAAATCAAGTATATCAATGGTTGAACCAACAAAATTTTGAGATCATCAATAAAATAGGTATTCGATTATTTCATGACTATTTAACCAATAAGTCAAAAGCCGAAACACATTTTAAGCAATTATTAGAAATTGAAAAACAGTTTTGCCAAACTGAACCCTATCTCAGTTTGGCAAGGTATATTTTAGTTACCGCAAAAATTAATAACAACTAATTTAGAGAAAAGATTAAGGGAAGCATATTCCTTTACACTCCCCTATTTTTTTAGAAGAAAATGGCATTAACAATTAATAATGTCACTGTTCCTGCAGCCCAAAGTACGGTAGTTGTCATACTCCAAACTTTAATTTGTTCTTTAACTTCAGTAACGCCTAGTGAACGATTCACTACCCAAAAATAAGCATCATTGAAATGAGAAAACATAAATGAACCAATAGAGCAGCCTAATCCAGCCATAATCGGATTTACCCCCAATGTTCCAATCATTGGTGCAGTAATACTTGCTGCGGTAATCATGGCAACTACACCAGAACCTTGAATTAAGCGAATCAAAGTTGAAATTGTCAATGGTAACAAAATACCAGGCACACCAATTTTTACAATATATTCAGCAATAATTTGACCTGTTCCTGAGTCACGTAACACCATTCCTAATGCGCCACCACCGCCAATAACAAGCAATATAATACCAGCAGAACGAATTGAATTTTCCATTTGATGCACAACATCTTTTCGAGGAAATGAGTTAGTTAATGCCATGATAGCAATTAATAAACCAATGCCCACAGCTACAATTGGGTGTCCAATTGTTTTTAACATAATGGCAATAGAATTATCCCATTTCATTTCATTTACTAAAGTAGCGGTTAATATCAAAATAATCGGAGTGACAATTGGTGCAAACGATGCTAATGCACTTGGTAATTGTTGATCATCTTCTAAATTTTGCGAAGTAACTGTTAGACGTTCACGGGTAAAATTCTCACCATCCTCCGTAGGAATTTGATAAATACTACGACCAACATGGCGAGTATAAATAAATCCAGCAATAGTAATAGGTATAGCAACAACCATTGCCCATAGCATATATTCACCAAGGCCAATACCAAATTGTGAAACTACACCAAATGGCCCTACCGCTGGTGGAATCATACTGTGGCTAATAACAAGCCCCATAGCCAATGTTGAACCAAGTCCGACTACTGATTTACCTGTACTACGCGAAATAGCTTTCACTAACGGTAATAAAACAATAAATGCTGAATCACAAAATACAGCCAAACTCACTAATAAACCGATAATGACTAATGCTAATTCTTCTCTGCCTTTTCCTAAAAGGTTAATAAAAACTTGAGCCATTTTTTGCGCTGCACCACTCATCTGCAAAACTGACCCCATCATAACGCCAAAACCAATAACGATCCCTATGTTACCGAGCGTATTACCAAAGCCTTTACTAATCGTTGCGATCATAAATTCACCAGGCATACCACCCAATGAGCCAGTAATTAAAGCGGATATAATCAATGCAGGAAATGCCTGAATTCTTGTTTTCAAAATCATAAATAGTAACAAAGTAATTGCAACAAGTAGACCGGCAACCATTCGCCAGCTGCTCTTCTCAATACTATGTAAACTTCCTAGATAAAAAACAATTAATCCGACAACCACTAAAATAATGCCATTTAATAAGACATAAGGATAAAGTGATTTATTATTATTTTCTTTTTTAGACATATGCAAACCCTCCTTCGATAATGACATAATCATTACCGAAAAATAAATTGTTATAAGTAAGAATAGCTACTTATTAACGTTTGAAATTTGGTGCGTATAGCGCAGCTAAACGTATAGCCTCAATCAAACTTACTGGATTAGCGATTCCTTTTCCGGCAATATCATTTGCTGTGCCATGGTCAACAGATGTGCGAAGAATCGGCATTCCATTAGTGATAGAAATGGTACGATGAAAATCAACCATTTTCGTTGCGATATGACCTTGGTCATGATACGGAGATAAAACAGCATCATAGCCACCACCCATAGCAAAATGGAAAACACTATCAGCTGGTTTAGGGCCATTAATATCAATCCCTTGTTTACGAGCCATTTCAATACCTGGTAATAAGACATCATCATCCTCATGACCAAAAAGACCATGTTCTCCGCAATGTGGATTAATACCGGCAACCGTCATTCTCGGTTTATTGATCCCCAATTTAACCAATGCATCGTTACAACGAATAGCATAATCACAGACTCTTTCTGGCGTTAATGATTCAATAGCTTTGACCAATGCTAAATGACGAGTTAAGAAAAATACTCTTAAATCTCGAACTTGAAACATAGTAAGTGGGTCTTGACTATCAGTAAGATCTGCTAATATCTCGGTATGACCAATATAGTTAACATTACCAGCTTTAAGGGATTCTTTATTGATAGGTGTTGTTGCAATGGCATCAAGTTTTTTTTCCATAGCAAGCTCAGTGATAACTTTAATATAATTGAATGCTGCTTGACCACATTGTCCTTCAATTTGGCCAATTTTAAACGTTTCATAATTTAATTCGCCACACTGAATAAGATTCAATACATTAGGTTTATCTTGTATTTGAGTTAGATCGGTAATTTCATTAATTTGTAAGTTTACTTTTGAAAACTTACACGCATCAGCTAACACCTTTTTATCGCCTGTTACCAGTACACATCCATATTCATATGTTTCTGGTGCTGCAATACTTTTCACGACAATTTCAGGGCCTATACCAGCCGGATCGCCCATAGGAACTCCGATTAAACAACGACGTTTCATTTATTACTCCTTTAAAATTACTCAAAATTTGCTCAACTTATGTTGTTTTATCTAAGTTGAACTAGTTATAAGGTATTAATGCTTCATGCTTTCATGTGATGAAATCTTGGTACTCAAATAGTCGATACAATGAACTAAAGTATTATCGTTACCGACAAATCCACCTTTTGTTACTATCGAATAACCATCACATTTCCCTCCAACAAGGTGTCCATAAACCGTTAATGGCTCAACTTCATCTTTAAGTAAGAAACCACTACTTCCTAATCGATTTACAACATTTACCGTGACATCTCCACCACTGGTATAAATACCTCTAATAATAGATTCAGGGTGGAATAAGACTTGAGCAGTTATTTCGGCAATAGCCTGATTCAAGGTATTACTAATTTCACTCATACTCATATTATTGCTAGCAGCTAACTTAGCTAAATCACAAACATGCTCTGGCATTTCAACGGTATCAATGCCGATCACATCAAATTGATCAACCTTTTCCAGTAATTTATCTACAATTGGTTTAGCTTTCTTGATGTCTTTAGAAATTTCTATCAATTCATCAACCAATATCGTTTCTAACCAAACTTTTCGGTCATATTTCAATTTTCTTATTTGTCTTTGAGTAAGATCAGACACACTTCCTATTGCGACAAACACTTTGTTGGCCATCTTTCGTTCTGATGAATAACGTAGATCAGCAAATTGGGCAGTAAATGGCCCCGGATCAACACAAAAAACAGGCAAATTAACATTATTCGCTGCTTGCGCTATCACACTAATGTCAGTATCCGTAGTCGCATCAAATATGACAATTCGACCACCTTGTTGATATATTTGTTTTAAACGCTGCTCAATTCTATCTTTACCTTCTAAAACATCCTTGAGAGCAATATGTGAGACTGGATATCGAGACTGGCAACGAAATAATTCTAAAATTGAAGACTCCGTCATCGGATTTTTAGGATCATTACGCATTGCTGTATTCTGTAATGGGATACCATTAACTAATAAAGATCCGCCAACACAAATTCGATCACTAGATGGATACACAGGTACAACTAAAGCCATTAGATTAGGATCATTGTCGATAACCGCATCAACTTCTGCCCCTAAATTACCTCGCAGCGTGGAGTCTATACGTTTACTAATTAAAGGTTGATATTTGCTAAACTGGCTTATGCAATCGACAACCCGTGAATACGCCTCTTTATAAGGTATTGAACGTGAATCAGTTGCAAATGAAATCACATCAAATCTAGAAAGATCTTCATTAAATTTTTCTAAACATGTAATTGCATTAAACCCTTTTTTGCTTAATAAAGCACAGGTAGCATTAGCTCCTGTCAAATCATCAGCTACAACGGCAACTTTCATATTTTTGCTTCCTCTCAAAAATTAAGCTCAATAAATGAACTTTTTATACATCTACCAAAATTAACTAACTATTAGTTACATCACTTAATAAATATATTTAATATCCTGTTTTATTAATTGTTTTTCAAAATTACTAGGAAATTGCTTTTCAGTTATAAGATAATTAAATCGATTTAAATCGCAGATTTTAAAACGACATCTAAGCCCCAATTTACTGCTATCAACCAATAGAACCGATTGAATAGATCTAGATAATGCCATCCATTTACAGTCAGCTTTAATCTGTGTAGTGGTCAATGCACCATCTTCTAGATTAAAACCATCCGCACCAATAAAGGCTAAATCAATAACCTGCTCTGATAGATACTTCATGGCTTGAGTGTTATAAGCTGACGCATTTGTTGTTTGTATTTCACCAGGACAAATAATCGTGTTCACTTCTGGCCGGGAAGATAATTCCAAAGCCACATGTAAATCTAAAGTAATCACTGTAATTGGAACATTGATATTCAAGGCAAATTCACGCATCGTTGTTCCTGCATCAATAAAAATTACCATCCCTGGTTGTAATAAACTTACCGCTATTTTCCCTACTCTTTTCTTACCTTCAGAAAATCGATTCTGTTTGATGTTATATAGGGGGGTGCCATTTAAAAAACTTCTTTTTATTTCACCTCCATACGATACTTTGATTAATCCTTTTTCTTGTAAAAGTTTTAAGTCCCGTCTGATACTCATATGTGAAACGGAAAATAAATTAGATAGTAAATTGATATTGGCAACATCATATTCATCTAAGTACTCTAAAATTCTTTTATATCTTGGTAATTCTTGTTTCATAGTAAGTTTCCCAATTAAGTTGGCGCCATTGTAGTAATAAAATAATCAACAAAATGTTAATCTTTTAACACTTTCACAATCCAGTTTAACAAATGTGATCTGAATCAAACTTTCACTTTTTCTTGGTTAGTTTTTTGTGAATCAATAAAATTATTTTCGGTTTTATGCATACAATTTATGCTTCTATTTTTTCAATCTTCACCAGAGTTAATTTAATTCATAAATAAGGATAATTTAGATATGACAACAAAATCAGAAAGTTCTTTGGTAAGCAAAAATGAAATTTTGCAACTTGCCAAACAAGTTTTAAAACAAGAAGCTGCTGCAATAGAAGAAATTGTTAACTCAATTAATGAAACTTTTTTACATGCAGTAGAATTAATTTTGCATACCAAAGGAAGAGTTATCGTGACAGGAATGGGAAAACCTGGCTATATTGCTCGTAAACTTTCCGCTACATTTATGAGCACCGGTACTCCGTCTTTTTATTTGCATCCAGCAGAAGCTATTCATGGTGATTTAGGTTGCATTACAAAAGATGACATTATTATTGCCCTCTCAAACAGTGGAGAAACAGCCGAAATTATTAATATTTTACCGACTATAAAACAAATTAACATTCCATTAATCTCAATTTGTGGTAATCCATTATCAACTTTAGCTCGCTTTGCGACCTACAATTTAGATGCCCATGTATCCAAAGAAGCATGCCCTCTCAATTTAGCACCAACAACAAGTACAACGGTAGAATTGGCCTTAAGTGATGCACTGGCAATATCAGTGATGCATGCAAAGAAATTCAGCTCACAAGATTTTGCTTTTTATCATCCAGGTGGAAATCTAGGCCAAATACGTTTAATGACAGTGCAACAATTAGTTGAAAAACATAATAGAAAGGTTGCTATTACCGCAGAAAAATCTATTTCTGACGCTATTTTTGCTATGACGAATTCGGGGATAGGCGCTGTTGCGATAGTTGATAACAATAATGTATTACTTGGTATAATTACAGATGGTGATATTCGTAGACAATTACAATACCAACCTAATTTGTTAGATATTCAAGTTTCTGAGTTAATGATAACCACACCAATAACCATTGAACATAGCCAATATGTATCAGAGGCTTTATATAAAATGGAACAACATAAACCTAGGCCAATAACCGTTTTACCTGTGATTGATAATAAAAAACAATTTATTGGCATGATACATATCACAGATATATATCACTAAATCAAATTTTATGATCATCTAGAAACAACAAACAAAATTAAGATAACTAAAAGAGAACTCGAAAATTTGCCAATAAATCGTTATTATAGTGTCATTAATTTCATTAGCTAAAGGTTGTAATTATGATAGTTGTTACTGGTGGTGCCGGTTTTATTGGAAGTAATATTGTTAAAGGTTTAAATGATTTAGGCCGAAAAGATATTTTAGTAGTAGACGATTTAACCGATGGAACTAAATTTGCCAATTTAGCAGATTTAGATATTGCTGATTATATGGATAAAGATGAGTTTATTTCAGCAATAGTCTCCGGTGAAAATCTGGACATTGAAGTTATTTTTCATCAAGGAGCATGTTCATCTACTACTGAATGGGATGGCAAATTTATGATGGAAAATAATTACAACTATTCAAAAGATTTGCTGCATTATTGTTTAGATTTTGATATTCCTTTTTTATACGCTTCTTCCGCCGCAACTTATGGTGGACGTAGTGACAATTTTATTGAAGATAGAATTTATGAAAAACCTTTAAATGTATATGGTTATTCAAAGTTTTTATTCGATCAATACGTACGAGAAATTTTACCAAATGCAAATTCGCAAATTTGCGGTTTCCGTTATTTCAATGTTTATGGACCTCGTGAAAATCATAAAGGTAGCATGGCTAGCGTTGCATATCACTTGAATGAACAAATAACCAAAGGCGAAAAGCCAAAATTATTTGCTGGCAGTGATAATTTTAGACGTGATTTTATTTACGTTGGCGATGTGGTTGAGGTTAACTTATGGTTCTGGAAAAATAAAGTTTCTGGCATTTTTAATTGTGGAACTGGTCGTGCAGAATCATTCCAATCAGTTGCTGATGCAGTTTTAGATTATCATAAAAAAGGCGAAATCGATTATATTCCATTCCCTGAACACTTAAAAGGACGCTATCAAAGCTTTACTCAAGCTGATCTGACTAAATTCAGGAAAACAGGTTGTCCTATTGAGTTCAAAACAGTGTCTCAAGGAACAAATGAATATATGCAATGGTTAAACCAACAATAAAGGAACCTCAATGAAAACGTTGATTATTGGTCCTTCATGGGTTGGAGACATGATGATGTCACAAAGCTTATATCGCACATTAAAACAGTTAGATCCATCTATTGAAATTGATGTGATGGCACCAGCTTGGTGCCGAGCTTTATTAGATAAAATGCCTGAAGTAAATCAGTCAATCGCTATGCCTATAAGCCATGGTGAGTTTGCTTTAAGCAAACGTTATCAGTTAGGAAAGGAATTACGCAATAATCAATACGATCAAGCTATCATCTTACCTAACTCTTTTAAATCAGCACTCATTCCTTTTTTTGCTAAAATTGCTAAACGTACTGGTTGGAAAGGTGAGATGCGTTATGGCTTATTAAATGATTTACGAGTGCTGGATAAACAAGCCTTTCCATTAATGGTAGAACGCTATGTCGCTCTCGCCTATCCTAAGCAGAACATCCACTCAGCAAAAGATATTCCTCAGCCAATTTTATGGCCAAAACTTAATGTTTTAACCGATGAGGTTGAACAAACATTATCTACATTTAATATTACCAGTGAAGAACCATTAATTGGTTTTTGCCCTGGAGCCGAATTTGGCCCCGCCAAACGCTGGCCTGATTATCATTATGCTGCATTAGCCGATAAGATAGTTAAACAACACGCTAAAATTATTATTTTCGGTTCAGCAAAAGATAAAATAGTTGGCGAACAAATTATTGCTAAAATGAATCATGGAGAACACTGTATTAATCTTGCTGGGCAAACGGAATTAGGGCAAGCAATAAATCTGATTGCTGCGTGTAAAGCTGTCGTCACCAACGACTCAGGGCTAATGCATGTAGCTGCAGCTCTGGATAAACCTTTAGTCGCACTCTATGGGCCAAGTAGTCCTGATTTTACCCCACCTCTATCCAATAAAGCAGAAGTGATCCGTTTAATCACTGGCTATCATCGCGTTCGTAAAGGTGATGCTGAACAAGGCTATCATCAAAGCCTTATTGATATAAAACCAGATTTAGTATTTGAAACATTAATGAATCTTATCGTTCGCTGTGAAAAGAGCTGTTAATTATGCGCGTGTTAATTGTTAAAACTTCATCTATGGGTGATGTATTGCATACTTTACCTGCTTTAACAGATGCTGCTAATAGCATACCTAACATAACATTTGACTGGGTGGTTGAAGAAAACTTTTGTCAAATTCCCAGTTGGCATTTCGCAGTAGATGACATTATTCCGGTCGCAATCAGGCGTTGGCGAAAAAACTGGTTCGCTAAGTCTATTCGCCAAGAACACCATCAATTTATAGCACACTTACAGCGTAAACAGTATGATTGCATTATTGATGCTCAAGGGCTAATTAAAAGTGCGTTTTTAATCACTCGTAAAGCGAAAGGTATTAAACATGGTTTGGATCGCCAAAGCATAAAAGAACCAATTGCTAGTTGGTTTTATGATGTAAAACATCATGTTCCTAAACAGATGCATGCCATTGAACGTGTTCGTATGTTATTTGCAAAAAGTCTTAACTACTCACAACCAGATTCGATTGGTGACTATGCTATTGCTGATCATTTTTTAACATCATTACCACCTGATAACCAAAAATACTTGATTTTCCTACATGCAACTACCCGGGATGAAAAACATTGGACAGAATCGGCATGGCGTAATTTAATTGAGTTAATTGAGCCTACTGGCCTTAAAATTAAACTTCCATGGGGAGCACCGCATGAACAAGAACGTGCATTGCGATTAGCCCAAGGATTCAAACACGTTGAAGTATTACCTAAATTATCTATCAATGAAATTGCAACGGTTATTGCCGGAGCCAAAGCTGTAGTATCCGTCGATACTGGATTAAGCCACTTAACAGCAGCATTAGATAGACCTAATATTACTTTATTTGGTAATACCGATCCGAAGCTTATTGGCGGATATGGAAAAAACCAACATAGCATCATTTCAGCAGATAAAATGATGCAAACCATAACAGCTGACGAAGTTTATCAACAGTTAATAACATTTATTTAAATCATATTTAAATTTTTTTAATCTATAGGATAGTAAAAATGAACAAATATAGTGAGCTAATTCGGGAAAAATATGCACAAATTGGTAGTAATGATTTAGGTTATATTGATGATGCTTTAGGTGCAGTAATGACAGTTCTCAATGAGATAGTTGATAATCAACAAGTACCAACTGAATTACGAGAAAAAGCCGCATATGCTGCAGCTAATCTACTAATCAGCGATTTTGACGTTAAATAACTGTAGGAAGTTTAATAATAAATCGAGTTGATAAATCATCAGATTCGACATGAATATGACCTTTATGCGTGTCGATAATAGATTTAACGATTGCTAAACCAATCCCTGTTCCCGAGCTATCTTTACCATTACGGTGCCGTGATTCATCAACTCGATAGAAGCGATCAAAAAGATGTGGTAAATGGCGACTTTCAATCTTTTTACCTGGATTAGCAATAATAATTTGGATTCGTTTTTGATTTACTTGACTCAAGCTAATTTTAATTGTCTGATTTGCAGTAGTATATCGAATAGCATTGGATAATATATTACTTATCGCTCGCCCTAACATCATTTTATCCCCTTCTATATGAGAACAACTACCTTCTATTTCAAAAGTTATATTTTTTTCATCGGCTAAAGGTTCAAAATACTCACACATCAAACTAATCATTGAATGAAGATCAATATCAATAAGATTAGGAACTAATTGATGATTATCTGCTTGAGCTAAAAACAGCATATCAGAAATCATTTGAGACATTTTTTCATACTCTTCTAAATTAGAATATAAAATTTCTCGATATTCATCAGTTGATCGCGCATTATTTAATACTATTTGCGTTTGTGTGGTTAAATTAGTAATTGGTGTGCGCATTTCATGAGCAATATCAGCAGTAAAATTGCGTTGCCGATCAAAAACATCTTCCATTCGATGAAGCATATTGTTAAAAGCTTTAACCAAACTAACATATTTCACCGGTACAGACTTGGTTGAAATACGATAATTTAAACTTTTCATATTAATACCTTCAATCTTTTTAATTAAACGATTGATTGGTTTTTGCGTAAAATATATTGAGATTAATGAACCGATTAAAGCCAAAACACAAGCAATAACGATAAGTAAACCCAAACCATTTCTTAGTCGCTTAATAAATTCAAGCTGTAAATCACGCGCTACTGCAACTATCGTCGTATATTGGCGACCTTCGTCTAATAGTACTCTAGAGGCTCCGATACGATAAGATGATTTATCAATGTTCCAAATTGCAGTGCTATTTTCGGTAATTAAACGATCAAAATCTTCTTGTGATAAAGCAATAGATAAATTTGGACCTCGGGTGCGATAGACAATTTTTCCTGAATCATCAATAATATAAACAAATAAATGATGATGACCAGTTAAAATAAGTAAAAGATTTTGAAAGAATTCATCACGATTTTCATCGGGTGAATAATAGGTCAGCTCACGCTCGATTGAGGTAATGACAGAATTGAGTTCGGTGACATTTTGCTGAATCGAAATTTTTTCAAAAGTATGTTCAATAAGATAGCTAAAACAATAAAGTAGCCCACAGGTCAGTAGGCATACAATAAGTGGTATACGAAATGATATGATGTTAGTTTTCTTCATCCAATACATCTAATTTATATCCCATTCCTCGGACTGTATGAATTAATTTCGGTTCAAAATCAGCATCGATCTTGTTCCGCAAACGCCTAATTGCCACATCAATAACATTGGTATCACTGTCAAAATTCATATCCCATACTTGAGAAGCGATAAGTGATCTAGGAAGCACTTCACCAGGATAACGTAAAAAATATTCCAGTAATAAAAACTCTTTATTGGTTAAATCAATTCTTTTATCACCTCTGGTTACGGTTCGTTTAGGTAAGTCCATAACAAGATCAGCAATACTTAATTGATAATTATTAACCTGTGGTACATTTCGTCTTAATAATGACTTAACTCTTGCTAATAGTTCAGCAAAAGAAAATGGTTTTACTAAATAATCATCAGCGCCTAAATTTAGACCTTTAACTTTATCTTCAACACTCCCCATTGCCGTCAGCAGAATAATTTGCGTATCTTTACCAGCTTCACGTAAAGACTGCACTATCTTCCAACCAACAATATCGGGAAGCATGACATCAAGAATAATTAAATCATAATCTTCAGTCATTGCTCGATGATAGCCATCTAAGCCATTATCGGTGAGATCAACAATAAATCCTGACTCAACTAATCCTTGGCGTAGATATTCACCTGTTTTTTGTTCATCTTCAACAACTAACAATTTCATATTGAATATTCCTTAATGTTCTATCAGGTTATCGAAATTGCATAATGCAGTAATAGGATATATGAAAAAGGGAAATGGCATCATGACAATTTAATGACTATTTTGTAATCTAATGGTCATTAAATAGTCGGGTTAGATTTGTTATAGTATCGCCACAATGATTCATGAGGCTAGACAGTATTGTTTCATTGTTTTATTTCCTTTCATCCATTCCTTGCAATTTAATGCAGCCCTAGTTGATCTAGGGTTTTTTTTTGACTTTAATACTTACTGACGTAAATTTATCCATGGATTACGGCTAATTCACTATAAAACAAATTTCATTTTAGCAAATTTAACCGTAATTGAATATGGTTGATGTTAGTTTTTACGAAGAACAATACCGGTTTCAATATGATCGGTATAAGGAAATTGATCGAACATCGCAAAATGTTCAATTTGATGCGTTTTAGTAAGTTGTTCTAAATTATTTTTCAACGTATTAGGATTACAAGAAATATAAATAATTCTTTGATAACTTTGGATAATCTCAAGCGTATTATCGTCTAATCCTGCTCGTGGAGGATCGACTAATACGGTTTGACATTGATAATCATCTAAATTAATACCCTGCAATCGATTAAATTGTCGTTCTTTTTTAATTGCACTGGTAAATTCTTCGGCCGATAATCTGGCAATAATTAAGTTATCAATATTATTTACTTTAATATTATGTTGTGCAGAATAAACCGATGCTTTTGCGATTTCAGTTGCCAACACCTTCCTAAAATTTTGTGCTAATGCAATCGAAAAATTACCGTTACCACAATAAAATTCGAGAAGATCACCTTTAGAATCTTTAGTAACGGATATTGCCCACTCCAACATTTTAATGTTGATAGCAGCATTAGGTTGGGTAAAACTGTTTTCCACTTGTCGATAACTAAAGTTATTATCAAATATGGGTAAAGTCTCATCGACATAATCAACATTTACAGCAATTTTTTGATTACTAGCTCGACCAACCAAATTGGCAAAAATACCCTGCTCCGCTAATTGTTGTTTTAAACACTCAGCTTCTATTATCCATTGGTCATCTAATTTTTTATGATATAAGAGTGTTATTAATAACTGGCCGCTCAATGTGGAAAAATAATCAATCTGAAAAAGTTGATGGCGCAACTTATCGTTATATTGAAGTAACGGTAAAATTGTTTGCATGGCACGATTAATTAATTGTGATGCAATTGGGAAGCTATCAATTCTTACTCTTTTTTTAGTTTTTTTATCATACATAATATGATAAAGCTCCTCACCGTTATGCCAAATTCTAAATTCAGCTCGCATACGATAGTGACTAATTGGTGAAGAGAAAACCTGTAAATCGGGTAATGAAAAATCAGATAATAATTTTTTTAAATTGGTTATTTTATTTTGTAACTGCTGGTTATATTTGTCGTTAGAAAAAGATTCTGTCATATTTATAATTCGATCATCAATTTAACTAAAAAGAATAGTATTAAGTTTGCTACCTTGTTATTTTAGTTATTTTAGCATAAACCATAAATTATGATAAGTTTAACCATTCATAGTTGGCCAATAAATAATATGGTAATCATGAAAAATTGTTTTTTATTCTTACCTATTTTCGGCTCTGTTACTTAAAGATTATGTTAGTTAAGGATAAACATTGTAGTTATAACAATTGCCGTTATAATGTGGGACAAAATGATAGATAAAAGAGCACTATGACTACACAAACTTTTTCCGATTTACAGTTAGATGATATCCTAATTGACAATCTACAAGCACAAAATATTAATACACCGACGGTAATCCAAGCACAAACTATACCAGTAGCATTAGACGGTAAGGATGTTTTAGGATCGGCGCCAACCGGAACCGGTAAAACCTTAGCTTTTTTGATTCCAGCTGTACAACATTTACTTGATTTTCCTCGTCGAAAACCAGGACCACCACGAATTTTGATACTAACCCCTACTCGAGAACTCGCAATCCAAATAGCTGAGCAAGCAAAATTGCTTACGCAATCAACTCACCTAAGTATCGCCACCATTACTGGTGGAGTTGCTTATATGAACCATGCTGAAGTGTTTAGTAAAAATCAAGATATTGTCATAGCCACTACGGGTCGATTATTACAGTATATTAAAGAAGAAAACTTCGATTGCCGTGCGGTTGAAATGTTAATATTGGATGAAGCAGATCGCATGTTAGATATGGGATTTGCTCAGGATGTAGAAACTATCTCTGCAGAAACTCGTTGGCGCAAACAGACGTTACTATTTTCAGCTACACTTGAAGGTGATGGATTACATAGCTTTGCTAATCGTATCCTTGAGGAACCCGTCGAAATCAATGCCGACCCTTCGCGAAAAGAACGAAAAAAGATTTTGCAATTTTATTATCGTGCTGATGATTTTGCCCATAAAGTTGCATTATTAACGCATTTATTGAAACAAGAAGAAGTGAAAAAAACGATTGTCTTTGTTCGTAAACGGGAAAGAGTACATGAATTAGTAACATTACTTCATCAAGCAGGTATTCAAAGTTGTTATCTAGAAGGCGAAATGGTTCAAGCCAAACGTAATGAAGCAATCAAAAGAATTAGTAATGACACCGTAAATGTGTTGGTTGCAACAGATGTTGCCGCTAGAGGAATAGATATTGACGATATAAGCCATGTTATCAATTTCGATGCGCCTAAAACCGCTGATGTTTACTTACATCGCATTGGTCGTACTGCTCGTGCTGGAAAAAAAGGTACCGCAATAATGTTAGTTGAAGCTCACGATAATGAGTTATTACTAAAAATTGAACGTTATATACGTGAACTGATTAAATTAAGAACCATTGATGAATTGCGACCAAAAACTAAAGCACCTAAACCTGTGACCAAAAAGAAACCGTCACAAAAAGCTAAACAAAAAAGTGTAGCTAAAAAGCAAGAAGATACGAAAAAGAAAAAGGTAAAACAGCGTCATCGAGATACTAAAAACAAAGGTAAACCAAAGAAAACGATAATTAAAACCGAATAATAATTTATTTATCATAGTTTAAACTTATGAAATCAATCGCTGATAACAGCTTGGCGTATTGATACATACTGCTATAATTCACCACAAATAAATTACAAATTTAGTTACACAAGGAGACATTTTATGACATTAGTAACTCGTAAGGCACCAGACTTTACTTCATCTGCAGTGCTTGGTTCTGGTGAAATAGTAAATAATTTTAATTTAGCCGAACATATCAAAGGCAAATATGCAGTCGTATTCTTTTGGCCTATGGATTTTACTTTTGTATGTCCATCAGAAATCATTGCTTTTGATCACCGTCTTGAAGAATTCAAAAAACGTGGTGTAGAAGTTATTGGTGTATCAATGGATTCTGAATATGTCCATAATGCATGGCGCAATACTCCACAAGATAAAGGTGGTATTGGCGAAGTAAAATTCCCTATCGTTGCAGATATCAAACATAGCATTATGCAAGCTTACGGTGTTGAACATCCTGAAGCAGGTGTTGCACTTCGTGCTTCATTCTTTATTGATAAATCAGGCGTTGTTCGTCATGAAACTATCAATGATCTTCCAATTGGACGTAACGTTGATGAAATGCTACGTATTGTTGATGCTTTCCAATTCCACGAAGAACATGGTGAAGTTTGTCCTGCACAATGGACTAAAGGTAAACAAGGTATGCAAGCAAATCCAAATGGTGTTGCTAGCTACTTAAAACAACACGCAAGTGAAATCTAATTTTATTCAAAGTTGATATTTTTACATACCTTTCTTCTAACTTTTACCGGAGTTTAACTCCGGTTTTTTTATTTTTAAAATGCAAAAAACTTAATTAATATTTTTATTATTAGGGTTTAAATCTATATCAATGTCCTGAAATATTTGAAAAAAGATTAATAATTACTACTCCAAAAATAATAAATCCCATACCAATCAATGCAGCAAGATCCAATGACTGTTTTAAAAAAATCCAAGCAATTAAACTAATAATGATAATCCCTATTCCCGACCAAATTGCATAAGCAATACCAACCGGTATCGTTTTTAAAGCTAATGATAAAATATAAAAAGAAGCACTATAACCAATTATGGTAATTATTGAAAAAGTCAGATTAGTAAATCCATTAGATAATTTGAGTGAAGATGTTGCAATCACTTCACAGATAATTGCAGCGAAAAGTAGCAGATATGCGTTCATAGTTTTACTCTCAAATTGGTTAAAATTTTAATAAATAGAATATAGACTTGTTATGATATATTTTGTGAACAATTGAGATAATTAAGCGAGCTAAATCGTTAATAATTTATGAAATATTACATGTGTTAAATGGTGGCTTTACAATAACTATTAATAACCAATTAATATGAATAGCAATTTGCCACTATTTACAAAAATAAATACAAAAAGTCAGCTATTTCTATATGACTTATTCATTATACCTAAAATTTAGTGACTTAGCAGTGCCTTTTTAGATTGTACAAATCTAAAGTTTTTTACTCTAATAATAATGTTAATAACTTTTTTTGATATGATTTATTCTTTTCAAGCTATCTGTCATTAAAAGTGCTTTTATTTATACTATAACAAGATTGAATCCGTAAAATAGATCTACCTAATTATTTTATGATTAATCTCTCCATAATTGTATCGATTTAATAATCCGCCTAGACTTTCAGACATTAAAAAGATAAAAAATCATAATAAAATAAAATGTTTACTATTGAAATTATGTTTTTTATTTTTTCATTCTAACGTATTCCTTATTAGAAAAATAAAAAGATTTCAACGATCAGTTACACAACATATAATAGATTTAAACTATCATAATATATTATATTGATCTGTAAAACCGATCATAATATAATTTGATAACTTTTTATTAACTTAAAATTTTAAATAAATTTATGGAGTAGGAATGGAAACAAAAAAATTTGATAGAAAACCAATAAGTTTAATAGCAGTGGCGGCTATGATATGTGGTATTGCCTCATTCATACCCTTTTATATTAACTATATAAACACAATATTTCTTATTTTAGCTATAGTTTTAGGAATAAAAGCTAAAAATGATATTCGATACAACAAAGAGAAAAGTGGCTTAATATTTGCTCAAATAGGCATTTATTCAGCAGTTATACAATTTGTAATGGTTATTATTATTTTTTTTCCACTTATTCCAATGTATTTATTTAGTGATTGATAGCCTAAAAATAAAACAAGGAATTAATCATATTCTATTTGAAATATAAAGAATTCTAACAGAATAAAAAATTCTTAATTATAAGAATAATATTACTTAATTAATTTAAATAACCTCAATACACGATAAAATAATTAGTAGGAAATAAAAATGTCATTCCAGCAATCTATTGATTCAGCTATTAAGCAGAAAGAAATTTTCTTTATTGGCGAAAAATTACCATCTGATTGGTATGAAGGATTTATATTATGGGGAAAAATAGCCCAAACAGGCGATCCCAAAGCTTTATTTAATATAGCGTATTGTTATTTCACTGGAGAAGGAACAGTCAAAGACATCAATAAAGCAATTGAATATTATGAAAAGTCAGCGCAAAATGGCATCGCTGATGCTTATTATCATATCTATAATAAGTTAAAAAATATTGATGAAAAAAAAGCATTAGAATATTTAGAAAAAGGTGTTATCAATGATTCACTTTTATCCAAGAAATGTATAGAAGACGCTCGCACAACCTACCAATACAACGAAAAATGGAAGCTCTACAACAAATATCATACAGCTATTCAAGAAAGTATTAAAAATAATGATATTCAAAAAGTTAAAAATGAACTAACGAAAGCAAAACAAGAAGGTATAGGAGATTGGCTTGAAGAGCTAGAATGTGGTATCCAACTACAAGCTAAAATTTATTATCAAACAGTAACAAAACGAAGCATAAAAGATATCATTCATCATAGTGACGGTAGTTCATCTCATACTTATGATTATGATTTCTCTTATAGATGTAAAATAAAATTATATAATCCTACAAATAAACCAATAGAATGTTTCTGTTGTGGTGAACATAGAATCATTAATCCAAAACAAAAGAAAACAGTCTATGGAATTATGAAAAACGTATACCCTGGATGCATCCAAGTAAACTATACAATTTATCAAAAAGACCAACCCAGATATTTCTTTTTTTCATTACCTAATATACATATCAAAAAAACATATGGAATATTTAATAAACTATTAAAGACATTAGCTTTTTGCCTAGCAATTCTAATAGTAGTTAAGTGTAGTTCTAATATATAAGAGAATAAAAGAGGGATAACCCTCTTTTTTATAATACCCTTTATTTTTGAAAATTAAGGCATAACCACTGATGTCATTTTAGCAAGTTTTACCCAATATGCTTTTCTTATAATATTGTTAGAATCATGTAATTATAGTCTAGACATGTAAACTGCGATAAATTTATTAAAATCTCATCAAATTGACCTGCAAAATATTATCAGGCAGGAAATTATGTTTATATTGCTGGGTTTATAATTTAGATAATGTTAAAGCATTATCACAATATCATTAGGTAAAATTTACTTAACAACAGATGAACAAGATAAACGTCATTTTGTAATAAAAATCTTAATTAATAATATAAATTTCAAAAACGAAAATATGTTATATTTGAATTTGATTGTTAATTTTTTGAAGATCCTTAAAAAGGAAGATGTTTAATAGTAGATCGTGAAGGAATAACCCTAGACCAATTTATTATTATACAGTGTCATTAAAGTACAAGTTCAGTACAATAACAGAAAGTTACAACGATTTAAGAGAATGAAATTAGTTGCACCTCAAGATTTAAAAAACTACCGCATTTATGTATTAAAACAAAGAAAAGGCGGAAGTGAAGTACTTCTAGAAACGAGAACAAACACAACAAACTTTGAGCTAGCAAAAGCCGCTTTTTGGCAATTGTATAATACGCACTATGATAATAAGCATCTATTATTAATGACTTGCAATAGCAAAAAGTTATACATTTATCGTTATCAATCATCTCCCGGCGATGAATGTTATATTTCATCTGATACAGAGTTAAATTATGAATAGAGAAAGACAACGAAAAAATGAACAAGCTTATCGAGACAGGAACGCTGGACGCCCTCGTTTGCCAGGTAAATATTTAACAGAACAAGAGAGTGAACTCCTCAAAAAATTAGCCACAATCTGCGGGACTCAAAAAAAGCTATTTTTGCCGGGTTAGAGCTATTAGATGAAAAATAAAAAAAAAGATAAAATAATTATTGATTAATCGTTCGCGCAATCAATTGTAATCACAGAGTTTAGAGATAATTCGATTGATCTGATAGACTCCAGAATCATAGTAAATATACAATTGTGAAAGATTTTAATTTTCCCACTACATCTCAAGAATGACACTGAATGACGTATCAATCGCAATTTATGCCAACCGAAATCATTTATCTTATAAAAAGATCGCAGAAACAGTCAGTAAAAAAATTTTGAAGACAATCATATTAAAATAATATTAATAACCGACCAAAACCGAATAAAACCAATTACGGCTGCCATTTTACCACCACTTAGATGTTATTAAATGGATTTTGTCTAATGGCATCCTCAAAGTGATTGGGTGCAAATTGAGCCTAACGCATTGTCATTTTAATATCTGTATGACCAAGTATTTTTTGCAATAGTAATATATTATCACCATTCATCATAAAAAGGTCACAAAGGTATAACGCAAAACATACAATAATTGCTGATCTGGTAACTCTATTTCAGCTCTTTTAATGGCAGAACGGAAAGCCAAGTAATACGGAGTAAAAAGCTGAACATTTTTTTGGAATTTAATTAAAAAGTTCATCATTTATAGGGACGGGGGTTATGCTTGCCTTAAGTATTAATATAGGTAATTTTCCCGTCTTTGACTTGAGAGCTTTTTAAACTTTCAACTGTACTCCATATGGCATCAGTTGCTAAACCAATTTTAACAATGACCGTTAAATCTTTTGCTTTGCTCTACTCCGCTGATGCTAGTAACAATTTTATTTGGTCTGGGAGCAGGTACGCCATTTCTTGCTCATCAATTGTAAATTGTCTGATGCGCTCAACCGGTTTTTTATGTTTCTATTATCCCATTAGTATCAGTTATTAAACATCGATTTTATATAGGCTAACTCAAGGTTTAACGTTCGAGGTACAACGGTTTTAACTCGTTCTGGGCGATATATTTCACCATTCAGCCGCTTGGTGCGGTAGTCTGTAAAAATTTTCGATGTAAATTTATTAGCTAGTGGATTATTAATGCTTTTAGAAATAAATAGCAAACTAGTTTACACATTTTCACCATCACTTAACGCCTTACCACGGGCGTCGAGCCAAATTTCGATTAGAGCTAATAAGCACCACCTATCATTTTTTCAGCAATCTAATGCTTAGTTATTGCTTGCTCCTTTATATAGTTTTCGTATGCGGCCTCGCCTTTTGTGACAAACGTTTTTCGAATGCACCACCCATCTTCCAGATATTTCTCAAAAAGCCACTTGCCATTTTTTTGTTTTCTGATAGACATAATTGTTAGTCGTCGCTATATAAATATTCACAAAGCCCATTAATATTGAACGTTGATACCGATGTCTTATCGTTAAATGTATATAAAAGATCAAGATCAACAAGATAGTTTTCAAAAGATGATACAAATTTTTCGTTTTTACAGAGTTTTTTATCAAAAAATATATCTGCATATATATCAACATCTTTTTGAAGAAATTCATCTATGCTACCTTTATAACGGTAATCATGAATTATTGATTCATCGGATGAAATTATATTTCTTAATGACATCTTATCGTCAACTTCTATTGGAAAATCACCGAATTTTTTTTCATAATTTTTTTTTGCAATTTCAGCTAGTTCTCTTAGTACATCGCTTTTATCAGCAAAACTTGGTGATGTAAATAAAATGCATGCAGCCAAAGGTAAAGCTAATGCAATAATTTTTTTCATCTCCCTATCCTTATTTTTAGTTCTTAAAAATACTATTTTTTAATAGCATATATTCATCATCTGCTATTGCTTCTTCTTTTTTTAATTTCGAAATACGCTTTAATTTCTCCAAATCATCGTTTGAAAATTCAATAGATTTTTCTATATGTTGTCATTGATGTTAGGGCTTTCTTTACCTGTATATAGCCATTTGAGATTAATCCCTGAGAGCTGAAACGCTCGCCGTGTTCTCATAAAAGCGGTATACCAACCTTGTTCAGTTCACTGCCAAATTGTGATTGTAGTGATTACACCTATATCAATATAAGCAAATTCTCAATTTCACTAAGCTGAATTACTAATTTACGGTTAATAATAATAAAATTAAGAAAGTGAATTAATACTTATTTCAGTTTTTTCTTTTTTGATCTAATCGCTGTTCAATTAACTTTTCTTGAATTGATGATCCTGCTGCAATGTTATTTATATTTACTTCCTTATTTACTTTGACCATTAATTTCATTTCGTCTTCTGAAAACAAGCTTTTACATAATTGACAGTAAGTTGATAAATAATTAAGAGCATACTCTTTATTTTTATCGAAAATCAAAATAGCTCCATCTAGTTCAGAGTTATTTTGATATTAAACATAAATTAATTTATCGTAAAGAAAATTTTTTCTAAAAGCATAATTATAGTAGTTAAAATATGGCAGTTTATAAAATGCGGATGACGTGTATTTAGGAAATAACTAGTTACTATTAAAACTATCTCTTACTTTAGTTATCAATGTCGCAATCTGATTACCATTTATAACTCGTTGTACTGCTAATTGATTAGCCATCCGTATTCCATTTAAGTTCTCTATTAATTCTTTAGAGTCAGCTGTTACAATTTCAATGCTAATTATTCTACTATATTATTTAATATAATAGCTGTGTTAAGTATCTGTTTGATTTTCAACAATATTGAAATCACCATAAATTTTTTTTAACTCTGGTTCAGCAATTTTAAATAAACATCTTTCAAACTTTATTTTTTCTTTGTTTGTATATGCCATTTTATTACCTCCTTACTAATTCTTTCTAAAAATCAATATAAAAGTTATATCATAAATTTCATTTTTGTATAAATAAAGTTGTAATTTTGAACTGTATGACTACACTGCACGAAAACGAAAGATCAACGGAGGATCAAACAATATTTTAAATTCTGACAAACTGTATATATATAAAAAAATCTCACAGGTATCGTTATAGAAAGATAGGTCATTATTTCAAATCAGAATCATCAAAAATAGAATAATCGAATTTCCATTTGTGACTTGGATTTTTATTACATTGCATAATATTTTCACTATAATTTTTATTTATTTTTATTTGTCTAAGTGATAAGTTTCCATCACATTTATGTACATTACATTTCCCTGTAATTTTTGTAATAAAAACCGCTCCATATCTATTTGATTCAAGGCTATACCCTAATGGTAAAAGAAGAAAGCGGCATCTAATTAGTAATAACCCAATTACAAAAGTTACCGCCAAAATCCCCAAAAACAGTATAAACAGAAAAATCACAAAATAGTTTACATTTAAAATATCTGTAAAAGCATTTGTAAAAATGGTTATAATATCAGCTAATAAACCTATAGCACTAATAATACTTATCCATTTTGTTTTTACTGTTTTCCCTACAATACTTAATTTCTTAATGCTATTTCGACTCATAAAACAATCATTTTTAGCAACTTGAGGATTATTGATAACTATTGGACCATAATTATTTCCCAGTATATTGTTATTTATATTATTATCGCCGTTTATTTTATTGTGATTTATTATTGATTGATTAAGAGATTTTTGTTTTTCTCCACAATAGCAACAAAATGTTGAATCCAATGGTATCTCTTTTTTACAACAAAAACATATCATATTATCTATACCTAAATTAAGATTAAAAAACAGATGCTAATTACATCTGTTTCGATTATCTCTTATATATAAATATTGCTAATTAATCAAGTAAATAAGGTTCAAATATTACAATCTCCTCTCCCATCCAATCATTGAGCTGTAAAAACCTGACCTAAAGTGGTTTAATTTCGTTTCGGGCAAATACTTTTGATGCCTTTTCTGGATCACCAAATCCACTCGTATTTTTAGGAGAGATCCCCATCAGTGATGGTGGTACTCGGTGTGCTGTTAAGACATCATCTTGAATGACTGATTTAATATCGATAAAGTTATCTTTAGCTGCAACCCCACCAACTAGAATAAGTTTTAAATCATCCTATTTACCATTAGGAACATACATTAATAAATTACGAAAGTTACCTAGTCCGCGACTGTTTGTATCGCCTTTTTTAGTTCATCAATATCTTTTTCATTACGTAATTGATTTGATAAATATAAAATAAATTAGGCATGCGAATCATTTTTAACATAACGCTGCCTAAATACTATCTCTAGGTTATCCAGCCAAATCGAATTAATGGGAGCTAGAAATTTGGGTAATTCATAAATGTCTTGATTGATATCAGGCGCTAACATATTCCATATCGGGCCTTTTTGAATTCGTGATCCTCAAAATTTTGATATATGTACCAATATTGGCTTGATTCAACGGCTCACGGGTATATTTTGCCAACGTTATTTTTAACCCATCGATTTGCCTCATCATGTTTGCGCGTTTTCCTAAATAACAATTTCCTAAAATTAAATAATCATTTTCTATTCGTTCAAATGATTAGCGAAATAGATACTTATGATGAATAAACGTACTATAATTAATATTATTTTGAGAACAGAACAAGGTTAGTCTTACCACTCAATGAAACGGCGCTCTTTCTAGCCCTTTACCAGCCCACCATAAATAGACGTGACTAAGCTTTACGCATAAAAATTCCACTTAAGTGGTTTATACACCGTTGAACTAACAAGAGGTCAATCTCGACGTTAAATTTTGCTAGCATTAATCCAATTTAACAAAAGAGTATTTTTATGACAGGGGTTATTTAAGATTAGGTAAACAGGCAAAATATAAACCATATTAAAAATATAGTTACCGCCACTTAATATTTTTTAAGATTTTATCGGAAGGAAAAACAACAGGCAAATTATTGATTTTATAGGATTTTAATGGTGGGTTGTGAGGGGATCGAACCCGCGACCAATTGATTAAGAGTCAACTGCTCTACCGACTGAGCTAACAACCCACTAAAGGAATGAAAACTATTGTATAGAAGTTTAGATTTTAATGCAAATACTCTAAAATAAAAACAGCCTTACCAACTAATTTAAAAAAATAAATTAATTTTGCATTACATAGTTAAATGCAAACCTACAATACCAACCACAATTATAGTAAGACCGAATATTCGACTAAAATTTTTCGGTTCCTTAAAAATAAACATATTAGCCAATACTGCACCTGAAGTACCTAGCCCTACCCATACTGGATACACAATACTTAAATCCAGATACTTTAATGAAAAATAAAATAATGAAAACGAAACAAAAAAACCTCCCCAATATAGCGTTAATCGGAATAAATTTTTTTGTTGTGAATAAAGTTTAAGACCTATAGCACCAATAACTTCAAATATTGCAGCAGTTAAAATAAATAACCATCCCATATGATATATCCAAATTTTAGTTAATTAGCTATCAGCTCGTTTAAGTTGCACAACACCAATAATAATTAATGCAACAAAAAATATTTCAATAAGTTTGATTTCTTTACCAAACAAGACCATATCTATAACTAATGAACCAATCGCACCTACACCAGAAAAAATCGCATACACTGTACCTGTAGGAATAGTCTTACATGCACTGGTTAAAAAGGTAAAATCAACAACGATTACCATTATGACAATAACCCAATGCCACCACTGACTTGCGGTAGTGAAACCAAATACCCAACACAATTCAAAAAAGCAGGTGAGAACAACAAATGCCCACTCTTTATTCCTGCTGTTCATAACGACCTCATCGATTAATTATTTTCAATTTTTATTGCTTAGTATTGTCTTTTCATTAATGTGTTCAATGAAACAAATGATGGTTCGCAAACAAGAACGTTTGCCACCTAAAGATTATGATGTTTATGCAGAAAAACAATTCAACCTTATATAAATTGCAAGATAATTATTGAAATATTTTTGTAATATTTCATTATCATTTTTTATCCTGCATAAATAATTCTATAACGAAGGATGAAAAATGGCAAGTCTATAATTATTGATAATTCAATGCTTTTAAATAACTTTCTTATTAAGAATAAGATATTTTGAAACCTTCATTTAGCCAATCTTGTTATTATTAAGAAACCTATCAAAAGCTGTAATTGCATTTTTCAATTTTAATTTAGATAGTTTGCTTGTAACCCAATTATCAAGGCAAGTTAGGAATATTAAAATAAATTAATTTATAAAATATTTTGAGGAAAGGGGTTTTTTTAAAATAAAATCAATATAGAATACAAAACTTGGCACTTTATTTAACTCTGAGAATCAAAACAAATAAGGTCCATTGAATAAACTTATTTAATACTGCGATTAAAGAATAAATCAAATAAATCAAAAGGAATCGACAATGTCAAAAAAATCGGACAATGAATTTAAAGTCGGCATAAAGGCTTATGTGTCACTTATTGTGGCCATACTGTTCTTTTCCGGACTATTTTATAACGTAGATGGAAAAGCTTGGTTAGGCGCATTTGATTTTACCAGTTTAAGTGGTAAGTTTGGTACAATGCTCCATCCGGAGAAAAATACATTTGTTGGTGAAGGTGGTAATAGCGCCAGAGCCGGCTTTATTTTCGCTCTTTCATTAATTCCAACTGTAATGCTTGCATTAGGGGTCTTAGAAATCTTTACCCACTATGGTACGATCCGTGCGGCTCACAAATTGTTAACACCATTACTTAAACCTATATTAGGTGTTCCGGGTAAAACAGGTTTGGCATTAATTACGGATTTACAAAGTACTGATGCTGGAGCGGTGTTAACCAAAGAATTATACGATGAAAAACAGATCACTAAAAAAGATCTCGTCATTATTAGTGCATGGCAATATTCTGGTGCAGGGTTAATAAATAACTATTTTTCTATTGGTTCAGCGCTTTTTGCGTCGATGTCTGTTGCAATATTTACGCCACTGGTCATTATGATTGTATTGAAATTTGTCGGTGCAATTTTAGTCCGCCTTGTATTAAATTCAGTTTATAAAAAGGATTTTATCAATGAGTAATTCAAGCAATCAAAAGCAGACTAACAACCCTTTAGATATTTTTGTAATTGGCGCTCGTAAGGGCTTTAATATTGCCATTAACAATTTAATGCCAAATATTATTATGGCATTTGTTATTACCGAAATCTTAAAAAGACTCGGTCTAATGCAATTAATTGGTGAAGTATTTGCCCCAGTCATGGGACTATTTGGATTACCTGGTGAAGCAATTACCGTTTTATTGACAGCTTGGTTATCAGCTTCCGCTGGAACTGGTGTTGCTGTAAATTTAATTAGTGGTGGTATTCTCACTGGTACTGATATCACTATTATAGCACCAGCTATCTTCTTAATGGGCTCACAATTACAATATATGGGCCGTCTACTTGGTGTAGCAGATGTGCCTAAAAAATATTGGCCACTATTAATGATTAATAGTATTGTTAATGCGTTAATAGCTATGATCATTATGCGATTTATTGTGTGATAAAGGAGATATCTATGTCGAATGTACTCGAGCACTATCACTACTTGCACCAAATTCCTGAGCTAGGATTTGAAGAAGTTAAAACATCAAACTATATAGCAAATAAACTAGAAGAAGCTGGCTATAAAGTAACCCGTAATATAAATAATACTACGGGTATTGTTGCAGAATATGACACTGGTAAATCAGGTCCTGTACTGGCATTACGTGCGGATATGGATGCCTTAGGACACATTATTGATGGCCAACATTGTGCCAGACACACTTGTGGCCACGATGGCCATTCATCAATGTTATTGACCGCAGCTCAAGAGCTTATCAAAGAAGGAAATATCAAAAAAGGTAAACTAAAATTGATTTTTCAACCAGCTGAAGAGTTAGGTTCTGGTGCACTGGCTATGATTGAAGGCGGTGCAATTGATGATGTTGATATGATCATCGGTTTACATGTTCGCCCTAAAGATGAATGCCCTAAAGGCTTTGCATCAGCTGCTATGTTCTATTCCGCTTCAACCACAGTTGAAGTAGATATTCATGGTATTCCTGCTCATGGGGCAAGACCTCATTTAGGCGTTAACGCTTTAGATGCGGCAACTATGGCTATTCAAGCAGTAAATACCATTCATCTTGCTCCTAGTTTAACGTATAGCGTCAAAGCAACACGTTGTATATGTGATGCAGGTGTAACAAATGCTATTCCGTCAGAGGCTTATGTTTGTTGGGATTTACGAGCACCAACCAACCCAGCTATGGATGAATTAAAAGCCAAAACACTCAAAGCGATTGAATTAAGTGTAGCATCCATTGGTGCTAAAGCTGATATCAAAGTATCGAAAGAAATTCCAGCAGCCGAAATAGACGATGAAGTAACTAAAATCATTGCTGAATCTATTACCGATGTACTCGGAAAAGAGGGATTAAAAGATCCTATTTTCACACCTGGTGGCGAAGATTTCTTCAATTATCCACGTGAAAGAGATGTAAAATCTGGTTTTTGGGGCTTAGGTGTCGATTTAACACCAGGTTTACATCATCCTGATATGACTTTTGATACATCAGCATTAGAAAATGGTGTAAAAATTACTAAAACTTGTGCTTTGAAGGTTTTAGGTTAAGCGAATAAATCCGCCGATTACTTCGGCGGTTCCTTGTAAATAATACTTTAAAATGAGATGTTAGTATTAATAAATAGCGTTCTACCTGGTTCATTATAAGTTGCTGCACCAGCCCCACGAACGGTTACTCTACCATTTCTTGATTGTCTTACTGTTGAAGAATTACCTTCTCTAAATAAACGTTTATCAAACAAATTATCAACACCAGCAGTGAATGTAAAATGCTTGTTAAATTGATATTGCCCACTTAGATTTAAAAGAGCATAAGGGCTTAGTTGATTAGTTGAACTATCAGTAAGTTTATCACCAAAATAATCATATTTTCTCGGTCGTTGTTTACCATACCAAGTAACAGCAGTTAACAATGAAAATTTGTCAGTTGCTTGCCAATCTATTGAAGAATTTATAGTGTATTTTGGAATGATTGACAAATAATCACCCGTTTTTTTATTTTTTGACTGCCACATCCAAGTTAGATTATTACGAAAATTAATTTTTGAAGTAACAGGAATAGTTAAACTACCTTCCAGTCCTTCAACCACCGATTTAGGTACATTTTGCCACTGAAAAATATTAGAATTTGTATTACCTTCAGTTTGCCCAATGGGACTCATACCAGAATCTATTTTATTATGATAATCATTACGGAAATAAGTTAAGCCAACAATTAAGCCTTCATTATTGTGAAACTCTAAACCAATTTCTTTATTTACACTTGTTTCCGCTTTTAAGTTTTTGTTACCTATTAAGTAGCAACTACCACCCGCACCATAACAGCCTTGTCCACGACTATAAAGCAGATAATTAGGGTTAGTTTGATATAAATTAGGTGCTTTATAGGCTCTAGCAATACCCAGTTTTAAACTAAAATAATCACCTATTTCCTGAAATAAGTTCAAACCCGGACTCCAGTTACTACCTGATTGACTTTGATGATTATAGCGTATCGTTGGTGTCAGCATAGTAGTTTGAGTCAGTTCGATATTATCCTCAACAAAAACACCCCAAAGATTAGCTGAGGCATTTTCACTACGATATTTATTTTTAATCCATGGTATACTTTCACCTTCTGTAAAAGTTTGTGTATTTGAAGTTGGATCTTTCATCTTTTGATGATTATACTCACCACCAATAGTCATGGTTTGTGGTAACAGGATGGTTAAAGGAAAATTAGTTTCATTATGTAAGGTAAAATTATTATATTTAATCGTTGAAAAATTATCATCTTTAAAGCGGCCTTCAGTGCCACCAGCTAAACCTTCATTCAAACGAGTATTCCGTGTTTTTTCAAGTTGGATATAAGACATGGTATTTACGCCATTGTCCCAATAACCACGATGAGTAACTGAGTAATTTTGACGATTCATTCTATTAGTTTCATCGTTATAAAATCGACTAACCAATTCATTAGGATTATTATTTTGAGTGTCACCAGCGTAAATATTACCTTGACGACTAACACTTGTCTCAAATTCTAGTGATTGTTTATCAGAGATATCCCAACGAAGAATGCCATTTATATCTTTATTACGCACACCTTCACGACCTGCACTAACCGAACTTGGATTAATTTGATGTTTTTTATTGATATCCCAATCATCAGCCTCAGTTTTGTTGAGATTACCATATAAACGCATACTTAGATTATCCGTTAATCCACCTGTTAATAAGATATTTGTTCTTTGGGTTGCCCCTTCTTTACTATGTGAAGGTAGATTTAAATAGCTATTCCACGAAATATGCCACTCTTTGGTTGGCTGCTTAGTGATAATATTCACTACACCGCCGGCAGCACCATCACCATAACGAGCAGCGGCTGGACCACGAAGGACATCAATTCTTTCGATAATATCAGAAGGTACCCAATTCGTATCCCCTCGAGTATCCCGCTCACCTCGCCAACCATAGCGAACTGACATACGACTTTTTACTGGTCGACCATCAACTAAAATTAATGTGTTTTCTGGCCCCATACCTCGAATATCAATTTGTCGGTTATTACCCCGTTGGCCACTAGTTGAGTTACCCGTCAAACTGACACCAGGCATGGTTCGAATGATTTCTGAAATATCATTTTTGGGTGGCATTTTAGTTAAATCTTTTTGCGTAATCACTGAAACACCTAGAGCTTGTTTGGTCTGCTCAGCCGCAGTTACGATCATAACCTCATCTGAATCGCTGTTGTTATTAACTGATGAATGAGCATTATCTGCATATGCATTGTGACAAGCAAAACCGATAAGTGCTGCTAACAAACAAGTCGATTTATATTTTGTATTCATATATTATCCCTGACAATTTTTATTAATAATGGTTATCATTATTAATTAGGTCGGAGTAATATAAATTAAAATTATCTATATTCAAGCTGATTCTGAATATTTGGCTAAATAAGTTTTTATTTAACTCTAAAATTTAATTGAATACCATCTTGCAGAGCAACGACAGCAGCAGTTTTATGGGATTGTTCAGGATAAATTTTGTAACTTATCGTTAGGTTATGAATATTAGCCTGTTTTAATCGAGTAAATAATTGTTTTGAATAATCAACCATTTTCCGATTCTGACGATGTTTTAGTAAAAGTTTTCGTTTTTGTTCTGGTAAATTATAATCAATCAGCAATAAAGATTGTTCAGCTCCACCCACAGAGATCAACAAATTAACAGGTTGTTTTAAAGAATGTTGATGATTTAGTAGATATTTTGATAATACACTAAACATATAACCATCACTAAACCATAAAGATGGGCTTGATATCACATAGGTATTAAAAATGGCAGGTTTAGTTAAAAAAATGTATAAATTAAATAATCCTCCATATGAATGACCAAAAATGGCTTGCTGATTAGGATTAATAACATAGCGCTTTTCTATTTCAGGTTTAAGTTCTTGAGTTAAAAAATCATAAAAGGCATCAGCACCACCATATTTACCTGATAAATTAATTTGCTTATTAGGTAAAACTTCAAAAACATAATTCTCAGGTTTGGGGAGAAAATCAAGATCACGACGGGTTTGATTAAAATAATCAATGGCGACAATTATACCTTCTTGAATAACACAACGTTCACAAGCCTGATTGGTAATTATCTCGTTAGTTGTTAAAAAGTAGCTGTCACCATCAAGTAAATAAATAATTGGCCAACCACCCTCGGGAGTGGTTTTATTAGGGGTATAAATAGTTACTTTATAATCGCCATTTGATTTTGAATGAAATATTTCAGTTTTTGTGTTTGGAACAATCACATTTTTTGATAGATTAGATTTTGACTGACAGCCAGTTAGGATAAAAATCATTAGAATATACAAAAAACTTAGTCGTGACATAAATTACGCCAGAATCTCAATTATCAAAGAAGTATAAGATATGCTAAATAAGAGCAATTTACCAATAATAAACTAAATAAAACTGAGAGTACTGTCGAATAATTAATCCGACAGCTAATAGTCGGTTACAATTACTTTGATTTAAGATAAGCGACAATATCTTCAATGGTTACCACTGGTAGTTGGTGTTGTTTAGCAAACGCGACAACTTGTGGAGCTCTTGCCATTGAACCATCATCATTAGTTATTTCACAAATTACTGCTGCTGGTTTAAACCCCGCTAATGTTACTAAATCAACCGACGCTTCAGTATGCCCTCGGCGGTTCAGCACTCCACCTTCTTTAGCAACTAATGGAAATACATGGCCAGGATGATTTAAATCTGTTGGTTTAGCATTATCAGCTACCGCTGCTTTGATAGTCGTTACTCTATCTGCTGCAGATACCCCTGTTGTAACACCTTTTGCCGCTTCGATAGAAATAGTAAAGGCAGTATGATTTTTACTAGTATTATTTGCTACCATCATCGGTAATTCTAATTTATCACAATAAGATTGTGGCATACATAAACAAACTATACCGCTGCCATGACGAATAGTTAATGCCATTTGCTGAGTAGTAATAGTTTGTGCTGCCCAGATAATGTCACCTTCGTTTTCCCGATCTTCATCATCTAAAACTAACACCCCAGATCCAGCTTTGATTGAAGCAATTGCTTTGTTTACTCGCTCGATTGACGTGCCAAATTCATTTAAATTAAACTGATTCATGGTAGATACCTATCCTGTTTTATTAAACTAATTATATTTATCCTTAATTAGTATGAAGTTATTAAGTTATAAATATGTTAAATACCAGAATCAGGGCAAGTGCTTGACCATAGTGATTTAGCTATAACGCTAATTATAGAAAAGATAAGCTACTCTCTTTCATCCAGACTTTAACTGTCGGCTTTGGAATCTCACCAAATCTGCTGTCCTTAATAAAATCAATTTTTACTAAGCGCTCGTGGGCTATACCACCGGTGGGGAATTACACCCCGCCCTGAGAATTTTGTCAGTAAACTGACTGTGCACACTATAATATAAAATAGATAAAAAAACACGGATATTTTATTAAGATAAAAAAATTGCCGCATTAAGCGGCAATAATTAATCGATAGATTATCGCATACGAATTTCACGCAAATGTCTTTTTTCGGCTCGACGCATCCAAAGCCATGAAATAAAGCCAATAATACCAACAATTAGTAAAATAATTGTTGCTAAAGCATTAACTTGCGGATCGACACCTAAACGAACCTTAGAAAATACTAGTTTCGGTAATGTCATTGCACCAGGTCCAGTGACAAAATTAGCAATAACCACATCATCAAGTGATAAAGTAAATGCCAATAACCAACCGGAAACCAGTGCAGGAGCAATCATTGGTAAGGTAATAATAAAAAATACCTTCAATGGATTCGCACCAAGATCTAAAGCCGCTTCTTCAATTGACTTATCTAACTCTCGTAATCTTGCACTAATAACAACCGTTACATAAGCGGTACAAAATGTCGCATGAGCCATCCAAATAGTCATTGCACCGCGTTCTTTTGGCCAACCAATCGCTTGTCCCATACCTACGAATAGCAATAACAAAGCTAAACCAGTAATGACATCAGGCATAACTAATGGTGCTGTAGTCATAAACGAGAACAAATTAGAGCCACGGAATCGTCTAAATCGAATGACGGCAAAAGCGGCTAAAGTACCAAGAATAATCGCCAAAGAAGCTGCGCCTGCGGCAATAGACAAACTCAATCCAACCGCTTTAAGTAAAGCTTCATTATGTATTAATTCAACATACCATTTAGTTGAAAATCCTGCCCATACCGTTACAAGCCTTGAACTATTGAACGAATAAACAATTAAAATAACCATAGGGATATATAAAAAAGAAAATACTACTATGAGAATTAACCCTTTTAAACATCTCACTAATAACGCGATTGTTACAATAGTTGTTAAAATAAGGCTAAATAGAAAACACCCTACATATAAGCTACCACTACTTAATAACGCAAATCCTGATGCAGAAATCAAAACCGATAGCACTATTGAACCTAATAATGTAGAGATAAAAACAATCAATGCTGAGCGCATGACTAATGGTAAATTATTCATTTATTTACCTCCCATTTGTCGGTTTTGAAACTTATTAAAGTAGTAAATAGGCACAATTAATATCAATAACATCACTGTTGCAACGGCTGAAGCGGCTGGCCAATCGTGATTATTAAAGAATTCAGCCCATAATTGGGTACCAATCATTAGACCATCAGAAGGACCTAATAATTCAGGAATAACATATTCACCTACCGCAGGAATAAAGACCAACATCCCACCGGCAATCACTCCATTTTTGGTTAACGGTACAATAATCTTAAAGAAAGTTTTAATTGGTTTACAACCAAGATCTAACGCAGCTTCAATCAGCGTTGTATCGACTTTACTTAATGAGGTATAAATTGGTAATACCACAAAAGGTAAGTAAGAATAAACAATACCGATATAAACAGCTAGGTAAGTTTTCATGATGATTAATGGCTGATCAATAACCCCTAACCACATCAAGAAATTATTTAATAGACCATTAGGATTTAAAATACCAATCCATGCATAAACCCGAATTAGAAACGAAGTCCATGATGGCAATATGATTAATAGTAATAAAATATTTCTGGTTGACGGTTTACATTGCGAAATAGCCCAAGCTAAAGGATAACCGATCAAAATACATAACAAAGTTGAAATTGCAGCAACTTTTAATGATTGTAAATACGAGTCTAGATAAATTGTATCTTCCAGTAGATTAAAATAATTACCAACGTTTAAAACAATATTAACTAGGCCATCTTCATAACTAAACAGTTCGGTATAAGGTGGCACGGCTATCGCTACTTCAGAAAAGCTGATTCGAAATACAATCAAAAACGGTAATAAGAATAATAACAACATCCAAAAATATGGAATAGCTATTACCAATAAACGGCCATATAGTGTCATCAGGTCGGATTCATCACGTTGTAATCGCATCTTTCGATAAGCATAATAGATCGCAACTAAACCTAACCCTGCAGGTATATAGACAATACTACCCGCTATAATTAGCCGATAAGCAAATTTAGATGGCTTATAATGTGCCAAATATGTGCCTAGACAGGATAATAATAGACTTAATACCATTGCCGTGAATAACGCATCTAAAAACAGATTGTCAAATGCATTTATTGTTACAAAACGTAAATAAACACCAAGTAACACTAAGGCATTTAACAACAAACCCCATAAAATGGATCGCATCAATATATCCTCTTGTGTTTATTCGGTAAGCACAACGCAACTATCAATTTCCCAACTAAGATTAACAATATCACCCCAAGTTGGCATTCCTTTACGATAACGATGTTCATTTTGTAGTTGAGCAATAATAATTTGTCCACTTTGTAATTTAACGTGATAAATAGAAAGATCACCTAAATAGGCAATTTCAACTACTTCACCAGTTGCAACATTGTAACCATTGTCTGGAATTTCATCACAAAGTTTAATTTTTTCAGGCCGTAATGCGACTTGAATTGGTACACCTTCTACTGCAGGTGAATCATAATCAACTTTTAATGGATGTTTAATCATCGGACAACTGATGATTAATCCATCTTCTAAGGTTTCTTGTAAGATGCCATCAAAAACATTTACTGAACCAATAAACTCGGCACTATAACGGCTGTTTGGATGTTCATAGATTTCTTCAGGCTCACCTATTTGCACAAATTGGCCTTTATTCATAATCGCAATACGACCAGCCATGGTCATAGCTTCCTCTTGATCATGGGTAACCATTACACAGGTTGCGCCTACTTGTTCTAAAATGCTAACTACTTCAAGCTGCATTCGATCACGAAGTTGTTTGTCCAATGCCCCCATTGGTTCATCTAACAATAGTAATTTTGGTCTTTTAGCTAAACTTCGAGCTAATGCAACGCGTTGTCTTTGACCACCTGATAGTTGATGAGGTTTACGTTTGCCAAACTGCTCCATATGCACAAGCGCCAACATCTCTTCAACACGATGTTTAATTTCATTTTTATCTAATTTATCTTGTTTTAATCCAAAGGCAATATTTTGCTCAACCGTCATGTGAGGAAAAAGAGCATACGATTGAAACATCATATTAATAGGACGATTATAAGGAGGTACTTGTGATAAATCTTTACCATCTAAAATAATTTGTCCAGAAGTCGGTTGTTCAAAACCGGCAAGCATCCGCAATAAAGTTGATTTACCACTACCAGAAGCGCCCAATAAAGCAAAAATCTCTCCGGTATAAATGGTTAAATTGACATCATCAACGGCATAATAATCATCATTAAAAACTTTAGTTAAATTTTTGATCTCCAATAATGGAGTTATCATCTTTTTTTTAGGCTGTACCTGATTTGTTGTTTTATCGTTCACGCTTTTTTCCTCATAACAACAAGCCAAAAAAAACGAGACGGAAAGATTTAAAATCTCCCCGTCTAGAATATATAAGTCAATTAGTTGACATTTTCAAACGGTTATTTACCCGTTTTCAATTTTGTCCATGTGCGAGTAATCACACGTTCAAGTTTAGGTTCTTTCACCGTTAAAGTGAATAATTTTTCCATCACTTCTGGTTTTGGATAAACCGCTGGATCATTTTTCACTTCTGGCTTAACAAACTGATCATTTGCAACTTTATTAGCGCTAGCGAAATTAACATCATTAGTAACTTGAGCTGCAATTTCAGGTTTCATAACAAAGTTCAAAAACTCATGAGCCTCATCAGGATTTGCAGAATCTTTTGGAATAGCAAAAGTATCAAAGAACACTAATGCGCCCTCTTTCGGAATTTGATATCCAACATGCACACCATTTTTAGCTTCGTTCGCTCTATCACGGGATTGTAAAATATCACCTGACCAACCTAAAATCACACAAATATCACCATTAGCTAAATCAGTAATATATTGAGATGAATGGAAATAACGGATATTTGGTCTTACTTTTTCCAACAATTCGTAAGCTGCACCAGTATAATCTTTTGCATCAGTACTATTTGGATCTTTACCTAAATATTGAAGAGCACTTGCTAAGATTTCAGTTGGAGCATCTAAGAATGCCACACCACAATCTTTAAGTTTTTCCATATTTTCGGGTTTGAAAACTAAATCCCAACTGTCAACAGGAGCATCCTCTCCAAGACGTTCTTTAACTTTATCAATGTTATAACCAATACCAGTAGTCATCCATACATAAGGGATTGCATACTTATTATCTGGATCATGGTTAGCCATTAATTTCATTAAATTAGGATCAAGATTTTTCCAATTAGGCAATTTACTTTTATCTAACGGTAGATAAATATCAGCTTTAATCTGTCTAGCTAAAAAACTATCTGAAGGTGAAACTACATCAAAACCAGAATGACCGGCCATTAATTTACCTTCAAGAGCTTCATTGGAATCATACACATCATAAACCAGTTTAATACCAGTTGATTTTTCAAAATCAGTGATTGTGCTATTACCAATTTGACCGGCCCAGTTGTAAAAATGCACCACACGGTCTTTAGCTACAGCAGATTGAGATAATGCTAGTGATACACCAGCGATGATTGAAAGAATTGTTTTACGTTGAGTAAACATGCTCACCACTTCTCCTCTAGTTAGGGATATTACATGTTAGACACAAGCCCATTGTTTAATACAACGGACCCCCAAATTTTACCATTATTACTAATTAAATAATATGGTGAAACCGAGGTAATCAGGCAATCACAAGTTATTAATATAATTAATGAACATGTCGAGCTAACCTTGCATTACGAGGGATAAAATACCTTTTTTTTTTCAGATGTCTACTTAAAAAATCAAATATTCTAAGATTAAGGGCTAAGTGACTATATTTTAATCAATCAACCCTTTTTTAGCTAGCTATTAACAATTAATTTACTTTTTTTATTCGGCACTAGCTTGCAAAATTTTTGCTTCTGGTTGCCATACACGATATTTAACCGTCAAATCGTTTGGAACGTAGAATACTAATGGTAAACGGCTGTTATAATTCAATAAACCTAACTTATGGTTGATAGAAACAAATTTATTCTCGTTAGCGCCTTCAGGGCAAGCCATCATTGTAGAAATGCTACCTTTAGTTTCTTCAACGACATAGTAAGAATATCCCCAACCTTTAAGCTCTTCTTCTTTAACAATTCCACCTAAACTTTGAGTATTGCAATCAACATTCATCTCTTTACCAATTAAAATCTCTACTTTAGCATTAACTTCATCTTTTAAGTTAGGTAGATGAATAACATAACGAGTAGAGCCTACTTTTGCATCCGGATAGGGAGCAATTTCATTTAGTTTTTGAACTTCTTGCGGCGCTTTTTGCGTATTTGCGCAAGCAGATAATGCCACACCCATCAAAGCTAATAACATTAATTTTTTCATGTTTATTTCTCCAATAAAATTGTCTAACTTAATACGTCAACGTATGCTTTTTAGAACATAATGCGTATAATAACATTATCTAGATTAAAGAATATGAGATAAAAATGCCAGCAGAAAAAAAAACTGATGATTTATTAAAATTAATTCTGAATTTACTCTTAATAGGCTTACTTATTGTTCTAACTTATCGAGTGATTGAAGTATTCCTATTTGGCTTTTTTTGGGCAGTAATGGTGGTTATTGCAACTTGGCCATTAATGATCAAAATTCAACAAAGACTTTTTAATAAACGTTGGTTATCTTTATTAGTCATGGCAATAATTCTGGCATTTGTCTGCGTTATTCCTTTTATTTTAATCATTAGTAGTATTGCTCAAAATGGTCACTATCTGGTCGAATGGGTTAGAACTTTATCACATCGAGAATTACCTACCTTCGACTGGTTGGTAAATATTCCTATGTTTGGCGAAGAAGTCCACCAAAAATGGCTTGAACTTATAAAAACAGATGGTTCACAATTAATATCCGATATTCAACCTTATATAGGTATTATGATTGGTTGGCTTTTAGAGCAAGTAACCAATATTGGAGTTTTTATTTTCCATGCCGGTGTCATGATTATTTTTAGTCTATTATTGTTTCTTAAAGGCGAAAGTATCACTAAATATGTTTATGTTTTGGCTAATCGTCTATCTAAACAATACGGCACAACTACTGTTACCTTAGCAGGCCAATCAATACGAGCGGTGGCATTAGGCGTAGTTGTCACTGCTATTACATTAGCATTAATTGGCGGAATGAGTTTTATCTTTACAAAAATGCCATTTCCAGGCATTTTAACGTTAATATTATTTATCTGCTGCGTCGCTCAAATTGGACCTGTTATTGTCATGTTAGGTTGTATCATTTGGCAATTTTGGGATGGGCATATTATATCAGGAATAGTTTTAATTGTTGTGGCTATCATTTTGACCACCCTAGATAGTGTAATGCGAGCATATTTGATAAAGAAAGGCGCCGATCTCCCCTTCCTACTTATCTTATTTGGAGTAATCGGCGGAATTCTAGCCTTCGGAATTATGGGTTTATTCATCGGCCCAGTAGTCTTAGCCTTAAGCTATAAAATTATTCAACAATGGGTTAATGAACAAGCATAAAAACATAATTAGGTATAAAAAAGAATCAATAAACCGATCTATTAAATTATAGATTAACCCCTGAATAATAGGAGTATTATGTTCTGACGCAAATTGTGGTATTCTACACTTTGTGTCAGTTTTAATGATATTTAGAACATGCGAATACCCTTTATAAAATATAATCATCAAAAACATTTAAATGAATTAGCCAAGCTTGAACAAAAAGCCGAACAATATCAAATTGTTTACGATCCTAAATCTTATAGAGTTGCGTTGCTTGAACAGATTAAAAAAGCTCAACATCGTATCTATATTGTTGCACTTTATCTAGAACAAGATGAAGCTGGCCGTGAAATTCTTAATGCACTTTATCAAGCCAAAACCCAACAACCAAATTTAAACATCAAAATTTTTGTTGATTGGCATCGCGCTCAACGAGGTCGAATTGGTGAAGATAAAACTAAAACCAATGCGCGTTACTACTATGATTTGAAACAACAACATCCATCTATTGATATTCCGTATTATGGTGTGCCGGTTAATCGTCGAGAAGTTCTAGGTGTATTACATTTAAAAGGATTCATAATTGACGATACTGTAATCTATAGTGGTGCTAGCATTAATAATGTTTATTTACATAAACTTGATAAATACCGTTATGATAGATATCACTTTATCACTAATAAAGTTTTAGCGGATACAATGGTAAATTATGTTAATGATAATTTTCTGCCACTTGATGGCGTTCAAAGATTAGATGTTAGTGAACATAAAACACGTAAACAAATTAAGTCAGAAATTAAACAACTACGCCAACATCTTATGGATGCTAATTATCAATACACGGGAAATAGTGATAGCGATACTTTATCCGTAGCACCAATTGTAGGTCTTGGCCGAAATAATCAGCTGAATAAAATTATTCACCATCTAATAAACACGACTGAACAAAAAGTCACTTTTTGTACGCCTTATTTTAATTTACCTAATATATTAGTGCGTGACATCATCCGTTTATTAAGAAAAGGTAAGCAAGTTGAAATCATTATTGGTGATAAAGTAGCTAATGATTTTTATATTCCAGAAGATAAACCATTCAACATCTCCGGTGGTTTACCTTATTTATACGAAATCAACTTAAGAAACTTTGTTGAACGGTTACAAAATTATATTGATAAGGAACAGTTAATCATTCGATTATGGAAAGATGCTGATCAAACTTATCATTTAAAAGGTATTTGGGTTGATGATGAGTGGATGATGATTACAGGTAATAACCTTAATCCAAGAGCTTGGCGTTTAGATCTGGAAAATGCCATACTTGTTCATGATCCTAAACATGAATTACAACAACAGATGAATCAAGAACTCACAACTATTCGTGAAAAGACAACAATCGTCTCCCATTTCCAACAAATTCAAGCAAGCCAATTCTATCCAAAACAGGTACATAAATTAATTAAACGTTTAAGCCGGATTAGAGTGGATAGAATTATTAAGCGATTATTATAATTAAATTCGATTTAGATTAATCAAGGCTATTTGTAATGTGAATACAAATAGCTTATTAGCTAAATTAGATTAGATTTTATTTTGTTGTAAACTTAGTATAGTTCTAGCGTTTGAAGCACTTGTCGCAATGATATCAATTACGCCCGAACGTAGTGCACCTAAAATTGCTGTTGCTTTAGTATTTTCCGATGCAATAGCAATAACACATGGAATATTACGTAATTCTTCAATACTTAAGCCAATCACTCGATCATTCATGGTTGTATCAACAGGATTGCCATTGATATCAAAAAATCCATATCCGGCAATATCACCAATAACACCTTGATTTAATGTTGCATAGGTCACTTCTTGTGGAGTAAACCACCCTAATTGCACCATATAACAGTTTTCATTCATATCGCCAATACCAACTAAAGCAATATCGGCTTTAGCCGCTCTTTCTAATGTGTCTTTAATAACCCGATTTTGGGTAAATGCCCTTTTGAGTTCACTGTTTTCTACATAAGCTGGCGCATACAAAGTTTCACTAGTTGCACTAAATTTTCTGGCTAAACTTCGACTAATGTGGTCAGCATCAATAATTTCACCAACACGCTGAGTACCTCCTATGCCACAAATAAATTTACACTGTTTTTCAGGAAACACACCAACATGGCTGGCAATAGCAGCAACATTACGCCCTTGTCCTACAGCCACTGTCATACCATTTTTTAAAGTACTAGATAGATAATTCGATACCAGTGCAGCAACTTGTCTACGTTGCTCTTCTTCGTCTTGATGATCTAAAGCGATTAAAGCTCGTTTGATACCAAAATGGTTAACAAATTGTTGTTCAATGCGAGAACTAAATATCGGATGATATTTAACACTTATTTCAACGATTCCTTCTGCTCTAGCTTTTTTTAGCAAACGACCAACTTTAATGCGTGAAAGACCAAATCGCTGAGCAATTTCTTCTTGAGTTTGTTCATACTCATAGTATGCGACTGCAATTTCAGTAAGTAATTCCGACTCTTGTTTATCTTCAAATATAACCATTAAATTTGCCTTTCAACACTTTAGCAACTTCTTGCATTCATAACAGATAATATATTACAAAATCCTTTAGCTTGCTATGTATTACGACCAATAAATAATTCAATGAGATAGGATATTTAATTAAGCTTGATAAGTTTGTTATCTATTAATGATAATTGATAGGAAATCTTGATGAATTGAAAGCCTAAAAACCCCTTTCCTCAAAATTTTTATAATGAAAAAATTAGCTGACTTGATGAAATTTCAACTAAGAGCTAATATTACTTTTCTGGTATTTTTTTCTTCCGTGATTTTTTTTTGGTTAGTTGTTTTTTTAAGCGCATTCTTGCTCTTGACTCAGCAAATAACCGATCTCTTTCAGCCTTTTTCTGCTTCATCTGTTGCTGTTGCTTTTTTTCCCATTGCTTAACCTTCCATATTGCCCATATTTTAATCACTTGCAATAAAACAAAAATCAAAACTACCACAAATATTGCTGCATACGGGTCAAAAACAAATTTAGATCTAGATAGATTAACTAATACAATATTATTAGCATATACAGGTGAGTACGTTAAAAACAATATAACAATAAATATAATTTTACAGCCAAATTTGGACATGAATTAATTTAAAATCCCTTTTTGAAATAATCCTAAATCATAACTAATAAACTAAAATATTTAAGTATAGTTTATTATTAAAAAAAATGGCTGTTTTTAACAGCCACTCAATATTTATAATAACAGTTTTATTGATGAATATTAATTAGAAATTAATTTCAGTACCAACAAAATAGCGACGACCTTCTAAGGTTTTACCGAAGTCATCATTCGTCACTTCTTTGTCAAACAAGTTATAAACACCGCCATAAATCTTAGCATTTTGATTTATTTGGAAAGATGTACCCACATCCCAGAAGGTATAACTAGGATATTCAATTTTTTTACCACTACGATTCGTGGTCGATTCCACTCCGTAATAAGCAACTTTAGTCCATAAATCCAATTGTTGGGTTAAATTCCAATCAAGCTGGGTATTGAATTTTTGCTTAGGAGTACGATTTAAAGGTTTACCTTTATTTTTACCAGTTTTTTGTTCTGTTTTAGTCCAAGAATAGTTAGAACTTAGCAAGAAATCAGTAAACAATGGTGTTTTAAATGATAGTTCTAAACCTTTAAGATCTGCTTTATCAACATTTTCTAAACCCTGAATAAAATGAAATTTTTTACTAAAGTTTTTATAAGAACATGTTTTCTCTTTGATATTTTTATTATCACAAATAGAGTAAGATTGAATCTTATCTTTGTATTTAGTATAAAAAGCTGTTGCAGAAGCATCAATACCGTAATCATTGTTATATCCTAGACCAATTTCAAAATTATCTGATTTTTCAGGTTTTAAATCAGGATTACCAACAACTACACCGTCCCAATATCCCCCTCCTGTTACTTGTCCCCAGTCTGAAACAACTTGACGCAATTTTGGCGTTGCATAACCGGTTGAGTAACCGCCTTTCAGGGTAAAATTATCATCAATATTCCAGACACTATAGACTCTTGGATTCCAGTTGCTACCATAGTTTTCATCTTTGTTATAACGTAAACCAGCTGTTATGCTCCAGTTATCGAAAATACTTATTTCATCTTCCGCAAACAATGCATAATTCCAGCGATCAATTTTAGTAATATCACTAGTAAGTTCATTACCTTTATCATGAAGCTCTTGGTAATTATATTTACCCCCTATCGTTAGCATATTAATACTAAAAGGAATCGTCACTCGAGAATCTACATCGGTATTACGAATTTTCATTTTTCTTTCTGGATTATTGTTTTCTTCATAAGCAATAAACGAAGTCGTCGATAGTTCATCAAATAAACCATTATGAGTTAGCGCAAAAGAATTTCTAGCATTATCACGCTTATAATCATTATCTCTTGATTTTTCTCTTGTTTTACCTCTGATTGAAGTACTATTTTGTAACGAACGACCAAAATCAAGATCAAATTTTTGGTTATCAGTAGCATTAAGTGATAATTTACCATTCAAGCTGCGTAATTTCTGTCCAGAATGACCATTTAAAAACTCATCTTCATGACGATTTGTGTATTGGCCATATAATTGAATACCGAGAATATCGTCAATAATTGGTCCAGTCGTTGAAAAACTACCTACATAGGTATTTTTTTCATCAGAACGATAAGGCATAACTGATTCAACTCGTAAACCACTGTGCCATTTGTTGGACACTTTTTTAGTAATGATATTGACTACCCCACCCATAGCATCTGAACCATATAAAGAAGACATAGGTCCACGAACAACTTCAATACGTTCAATAGCAGTTAGCGGAGGTAACCAGCCTTGTTCGAAACCAGAATTATCACTATTTGGTCTAGTTTCACGCGTACTAACTTTTTTACCATCAATTAATAATAAGGTATATTTGGCATCCATACCACGAATACTAATATCAGTTGAATCACCTCCGCCTGTTATGGTGACACCTGGAATATCCTTAAGAGCATCGGTGACATCACGATAAGGCTTTTTGCTAATTTCTTCCGGCGTGATCACCGAAATTGTTGCTGGAGCTTCCTTAATTTGTTGAGAAAATCCTGATGCTGTCACCACCATAGTATCAGTATTTTTATCATCAGCCGCCATCGCTAAACCTGATAATGATAATAAAATACTTGTATTTAAGACATGTGTAGCCAACTTAAACTTCGTATTCATTGTTATAACCCTATTAATTATATTGATATTTTGCAAAGAAATCTGCCGATAACAATATACTATATGAGAATAATTATCAATATCCTTACGAAAAATTATTTATTGCTAGACAATTAACACACCTTAAACAATAATAGTTATCATTTGCATCATACATATAGGAACTAATTATGAATACTAAGAAAAAACTATTATTAAGTAGCTTAGCAGCGTTAATGTTAGGTTTGACTGGTTGTCAATCGTCAATTACAGTAAATCCTGACAATAAACAATCAGTTGTTGTACCTAAATCACCAAATAAAATTGTGGTGATGAATTATGGAGCCTTAGATACATTAGATGCTTTAGGTAAAGGATCAATTGTAACAGCAACACCGCTTTCTGTTCTTCCGGCTTATCTGCAACAATATAAAAATGCAAATATTACTGATACAGGTAATATGAAAGAACCAAATATTGATGCAATCAAACAAGCTAAACCGCAATTAATTATCATTGACGGCCGACAAGCAAGCCATACGGAAGAATTCACTAAAATTGCTCCAGTCATTAATTTAAGCGTTGATGCCAAAAACTATCTTGAATCAACCAAAAATCATATCAATGTATTAGCAAATATCACTGGTACTGAAGAAACAGCTAACAATCTGATTCAATCACTAGATGCCAAAGTTAACAATGCACAATCTGTTGCTCAAGCAAGTAATAAAAAAGCAATTGTAGCTATTCACAATGACGGTAAAATGATCCTTATCAATGCAAGCTCTAGCGCAGCATTAATTCACGATGTGTTACATGTAAAACGCGCAGTGCCATTAGCGCCACAACCAACCAATGGTATTGGAAAACCAAAACCAACTTTTATTGATAATAGTTACATTAGTAAAGTCAAACCAGACATTATTTATGTTGTAGACCGCAGTAAAGCAATTGGTCAGTCTGCGATGAAAGATGACTTCTTCAATGCAAAAGTATTAGCAAAGAGCAAAACTGAAGTGGTTTATTTAACACCAGATCTTTGGTATTTATCAGGTGGTGGAGCTGAAAGTTTAGATCGTCAAATTGATGAAGTAATTAATGCATTAAAATAATTTGATTTTTTATGATAAATTAACTTCCTTTCACAAAAGCCCTTATCATTATAAGGGTTTTTTAATTAATAGCTTTGCCTTGCCCTTCCTCAGAATATTTCACATACTCCCTATCAAATGATTGATAAATGTTTTTTATTGTTTATTATTACACGCCAATTTAATATAAGGTGAGTAAACATTAATGAAAAAACTATTGTTAGTTGCAGTATTATTTCCTTTTATGGTTCACGCGCGTGCGGATGCTCCAATAGGTTTAACATGGGGGGCACCAATATCGGACATTGTTTCAAAATATAAAGCAAAAGAAATAATTGAACAAAATGATTTGATCATATATGAACTACCTAACCCTCCTATAACGTTACCTAATTTTACTTCATATAAGTTATTAGCTCATAAGCAATTAGGTTTGATAAAAGTAGTATTAAGTGAGGAAATTACAAGAGATCCCTATGGAGTTGAAGGTAAAAATGCATATTTTAAATATAAAGAAGCATTAACAAAAAAATATGGCAAAGCGGAATCTCTTGAAGAAATCGGCCTAAAAGTATATAGAGAAAGTGACGAATTTTATCAATGTTTAGGATATCAAGGTTGTGGCGTCTATTTTTCTAACTTCAAACAATCTGGTATTAGTTTACTGCTAGAAGGAAATAGCCATGCAGAAGGTAAATTGAAAATTATATATGAATCCGATCTTTTCTTCGAATATTATGGGAATGAAGACATACAAGAAGAAAGTAAAATTTATGAAGGGCTTTAATAAAACAGTTTTAATAACTCTTAATTTGATATGGTTAGAGAGGATATTTTTAATTGATATTAATTAGAATTAAAAACTAAGTTAATAAGTTACCTCATATTCATCTAACATATTGAAAATAAAAATAATTAAACAATAAGTCAAATCTTGTTAGATAAAGTAGCTCAATAATATAGAGCTTATAAAAATAATGTATTAATTGAATATTGAAAGGAAAGAATAGATGCAAAGGAAATTAATATTAGTAAACCGACAAATACGGTTTATCGATATTATCGGTTACACATAATCAACCAATAAGATTAAATTACAGATGATATTGAAGTATCCTTTATTACGGATACACTTCAACTTATTTGCGAAAGATGGCGTGTCATAATACATGCCATAAGAAATTATATTAATTCAGATAATAACTCGCTAAAATTTTTTATTTGGTTCAAATTAAATATGTTAAAATGCCCGCCTGTTGTCATAATCTAAATTGACAAACTTTTAAATTCTCGATAAATACCTCAATTAATTTTAAATTATTATAAATATTATGAATACATCATCCCCTACTATTGGATTTGTGAGTCTTGGTTGTCCTAAAAATTTAGTTGACTCTGAGCGAATTTTAACTGAATTACGTACACAGGGTTATCAAGTTGTACCTAGCTATGATAATGCAGATTTAGTAATTGTTAACACCTGTGGTTTTATTGATAGTGCGGTACAAGAATCATTAGAAGCCATTGGCGAAGCACTAAATGAAAATGGTAAAGTTATTGTGACTGGTTGTCTTGGTGCTAAAGAAGATCAAATCCGTGATGTGCATCCTAAAGTACTTGAAATATCAGGACCACACAGTTATGAAGCTGTACTTGAACATGTTAATAAATATGCGCCAAAACCTTCCTATAATCCATTTATTAGTTTAGTGCCCGAACAAGGCGTAAAACTAACACCAAAACATTATGCTTATTTGAAAATATCAGAAGGCTGCAACCATAGTTGTTCATTCTGTATTATCCCTTCATTACGTGGCGAAATGATCAGTCGACCGATTGGTAATGTGCTTGATGAAGCAAAACGTTTGGTTGATGGAGGAGTAAAAGAACTATTAGTTATAGCTCAAGATACATCGGCTTATGGTATTGATATAAAAAACCGAACCAATTTTTGGAATGGTATGCCGTTAAAAACCGATATTCATACCCTTTGTGAACAATTATCTAGTCTTGGTATTTGGGTACGTCTACATTATATGTATCCTTACCCTAGTGTGGATAATTTAATTCCATTAATGGCTGATGGCAAAATCTTACCTTATTTAGATGTACCATTACAACACGCTAGCCCTACAGTATTAAAATCAATGAAGCGACCAGGTACAATTGAAAGAACACTTGAAAGAATTCATAAGTGGCGAGATATTTGTCCAGAAATCACCCTACGTTCAACTTTTATCGTCGGTTATCCAGGTGAAACCGAACAAGATTTTGAATTACTGCTTGATTTTCTTTCTCAAGCACAGTTAGATCGTGTCGGTTGTTTCCCATATAGCCCAGTTGAAGGTGCTGCAGCTAATCAATTAGCCGACCAAATACCTGAACATATAAAACAAGAACGCTTCGATCGTTTTATGCAATTACAACAGACAATTTCAACCTGTAAGCTACAAAACAAAATTGGTAAAACATTGTCTGTGCTTATCGATGAAGTGGATGATGAAGGTGCAATTGGACGGAGTATGGCTGATGCACCAGAAATAGATGGCGTTGTCTATCTAAATGAAGAAAAAGCTGTTAAAGTTGGTGATATTGTTCAAGTCAATATTGAACATTCAGATGAATACGATTTATGGGGAACTGTACAACAGTAAATACAATCAATGAAATTACATTATCGAAGTGAAATTAATAATTTAATCACCTTAGCTATTCCTGTCATGATTGCCCAAATATCACAAACAGCAATAACGTTTGTTGATACAATTATGGCTGGCAATTACAGTAAAACAGCCTTATCAGGTGTTGCTATTGCAGTATCCATTTGGTTACCTACAGTTTTATTTGGTCAAGGGCTATTGACTGTATTAACCCCTATTATATCAAACTTAAATGGTGCAGCTAAACGTGAGCAAGTTGCCGATCATACACGGCAAGGTGTGGTGATCGCATTAATTTTATCGGTGATCATAATGTTAATTCTCTATCATTCAGATAAAATAATTAGTTTAAGAAGCTCTAATGATAACCCGATTGATCCAGAAATGGTCGAAGTTGCCGTCTCTTTTTTACGTGCAATTATGTGGGGAGTACCTGCATTTCTACTATTTTTAGTTTACCGCAATCAATGTGAAGGTTTATCTAACACAAAACCTGCCATGGTGATTATATTCATTGCTTTACTAGCTAATATTCCAATTAACTATATTTTGATTTATGGCAAATTAGGCTTACCTGCGTTTGGTGGTGTTGGTTGTGGCATTACTGCAGCAATAATTTTCTGGTTAATGTTCATTTTAATCCGTTTATATACTTTAACTACTGCTAGCCAACGAGATATTCGTAAAACACCATTAACAAAGCTTGTTGACTTTTCCATTATCAAAAAAATAGTAGTGTTAGGGACACCTCTAGCCCTTGCTTACTTTTTTGAAATGAGCTTATTTGCTGTCGTTGCTTTACTTATTGCCCCTCTCGGACAAATAACGGTGGCTGCACATCAAATTATTTTTACCATTAGTAGCTTAACATTTGCAATTCCATTATCTCTTGGTGTGGCAACCAGTATTCGCGTCGGTTATCTGTTAGGAAAAGGAAAACCAAGTTTAGCTAAACAAACAGCTTTCATCAGTTTGCTCATATCGTTAGTCATTGCTGTTATTGTAGCACTAATTTTAGTGGTATTTAGAACACCTATTATTACAATATTTACTAAGGAGGCTGCGGTTATAGCTATTTGTCTACAACTCATCATCCTATTAGCTATTTACCAAGCTTCAGATTATTTACAAGTAGTGGCAAGTAATGTATTACGTGGTTACAAAGATACAAAAAGCATCTTTTTTATTACTTTATTGTCTTATTGGGTTGTTGGATTACCAGTTGGTTATATTCTAGGCTTAACAGATCTGGTAATGCAGCCAATTGGTGCTGCTGGATTTTGGATAGGGATTATATTAGGACTTGCTGTTGCTGCATTTCTGTTAATTGCGAGAATGGTTTATCTACAAAAGCAACCAACAGAAATAATATTAAAACGAGCATCCAGATAATTAAACCTTATAATATCACCAAACTAACTATTAATTATAGTTAGTTTGGTAAAAGTCTATTAGAAATAATTAATAACGACGCCTAAGCTATATGTTATCTTAATTTGATAATTATCAAAAATGAAAGGATATAAGTTGCTTAAAATTTGATAGGCTATATAATTTAACGAATTTTTAACAAATAGTTTTAGAATGGATTTGATTTTTAATGTTCAAAAATAATTTATTTATATCACATCTTGTCTGCATTTTCCTTTCCGTATTATTAGTTTATTTATTAGGTTATCCTCAAAGATTTGATAGAATACTCCTTACTTATTTTTCACTAATTTTTTTTGCTAGATTTACATTTTTTCGTTATTTATTTGGACTATTATTTATTATAGCCGCACTTTATTTCCCAATTGGATTTTATTATGGCTCACCAAATGTTGCCGTCATTAGTGCTATTTCTGAAACTGACATTGATGAAATTCAAGAGTTCTGTACGCAATTACCATTCTATTGCTATTTAATTCCATTAATCTTAATCATAATTTTTGTAATTGTTTTCAGAAAGATAAAGTTTCCTAAAATAAAAAATTACTACATTATAGCTGTTGCATTATTAATCTGTTTATATCGACCAATTAAAGCTATTATCAAATATCAACCCAACACAGTTACTTCGGTCACCTCAACAATCTTAGATAATTTTAAATATCCAATTTTTGAATTTGCTATTGATTTATACGAAAGTGCTAATATTTATTTAACAGAGAAACAAGAACAACTTAATCAAATTCAAAAAACTAATACAATACCGATAGTTTCAGTTGATCCTAAGCATAAAACCTACGTTATTATCATTGGTGAAAGTGTTCGTAAAGATTATATGAGTGCTTATGGATTCAAATATGATAATACACCTTTTACTAAAGAAAATGCTTCAATAATTTGGGATGGATTAATTGCCCCAGCATCGAATACCCAATCATCAATACCACATTTAATTAGTCAATCTAGTTATTTAGATAATGATGAAGTCAGTGCTCAACTAAATAATAACATTATCACTATTGCTAATGATGCTGGATTCGAAACTTACTGGTTATCTAATCAAGGTAAATTAGGACGAATGGAAATAACCGTACCTCGGATTACTGCTTATGCTAAGAATATTTTCTATACTAAAAAAGGAGAATATAATGGTAAATCCTCGCGTGGCAAATACGATACTTTACTTTTACCACAATTAGATTCTTTATTATCTGAAAAACAAGATAAACCTAGACTCATTGTTATGCATTTAATTGGTTCTCACCCACATTTCTGTAAGAGATTACAATTTGAGCCCCAATTCGATCTCAATAATAAAAATTTATCTTGCTATGCCAGCAGTATTAAAGAAACTGATGATTTTATTAAATCTGCTATAAATATCTTAAAAAAACATAATCAAGATTATTCTGTAGTATACTTTGCAGACCATGGCCTATCTCATACGGAAAAATATCAAGATTTACGACATAACTGGGAATACCAAAATAGCTATCAAGTTCCATTGATATTTTTTAATTCGCCACAAACAGCTCAAATAAAGATAAATAAACAGATCTCTGGTTATCAATTTGTTTATTTATTAAGCCATTGGATGGGGATTAAATTGAATGTCCAAAGCGATTATATGCACTACAATTTAATTGATATACCAGAACAAAAAGACATTCAAATTAAAGATTGGAGAAATAAGTTATATCCATTTGATAATCTTAAAAAAGATCCAAATCCATTTAATGATTAATAATTCAAATTATAGCCTTTTAATTTGATTAGATTAAAAAAGCCACCAATAAGGTGGCTTTTTACTATTAAAATAACTTTATTATTTTAATAAACTATTTGCTTGTTCTAGAACGTTTTCAACTGTAAAGCCGAATTTAGCAAATAATTGTTCGGCTGGGCCAGATTCACCGAAGCTTGTCATACCGATAATTTTACCGTTTAGGCCAACATATTTATACCAGAAGTCACTAATACCTGCTTCAATAGCTAAGCGAGCCGTTACAGATGATGGTAATACTGATTCTTTATAAGCTTGATCTTGTTTATCAAATGCATCGGTTGATGGCATTGAAACAACACGTACTTTTTTACCTGCTTCAGTAAGTTTATGATAAGCCTCAACTGCTAGTTCGACTTCAGAACCAGTGGCAATTAAAATAAGTTCAGGAGTGCCATTACAATCATTTAAAATGTAGCCACCACGATAAACATTGGCTAATTGTTGTTCGGTACGTTCTTGTTGTTTAAGATTTTGTCTAGAGAAAATCAACGCAGTTGGACCGTCTTTACGTTCAACAGCATATTGCCAAGCAATAGCTGATTCAACTTGATCACAAGGACGCCAAGTACTAACATTTGGAGTAACACGTAAGCTTGCCATCTGCTCAACAGGTTGGTGAGTTGGACCATCTTCACCTAAACCAATTGAGTCATGCGTGTAGACAAATAAAGAACGAATTTTCATTAAAGCGGCCATACGGACTGCGTTACGCGCATACTCCATAAACATCAAGAAAGTTGCACCATAAGGAATAAAGCCACCATGTAAAGAAATACCATTCATGATTGCAGACATACCAAATTCGCGGACACCATAATGAATGTAGTTACCATCTGGATTAGCTAAAATCTCTTTAGAGCCTGACCACATAGTTAAATTACTTGGTGCTAAGTCAGCTGAACCACCTAAAAATTCAGTTAACACAGGCGCAAAAGCTTCAATGGCATTTTGCGAAGCTTTACGGGTAGCAATTGTTGCTGGATTTGCTTGTAGCTTATTAACAAAATCTTTAGCAACTTGTTGCCAATTATTTGGTAAATCACCATCCATACGACGTTTGAATTCTTTTGCTAATTCTGGATAAGCTTTTGCATATGCATCAAAGCGAGCATTCCACTCATCTTCACGTTGTTTACCAGTAGCTTTTGCATCCCATGCATCATAATAATCTTTTGGAATTTCAAATGCAGGATATGACCAACCTAAAGCTTTACGAGTTGCTTCTATTTCAGCATCACCAAGTGGTGCACCATGGCAATCATGACTTCCAGCTTTATTTGGAGAACCAAAACCAATAACAGTCTTACACATTAATAATGATGGTTTATCAGTTACCGCTTGTGCTTGCTCAATAGCCTCAGCTAATGCCTTAGCATCATGGCCATCAATACCACGAATAACATGCCAGCCATATGCTTCAAAACGTTTAGCGGTATCGTCGGTAAACCAACCTTCAATTTCACCATCAATTGAAATACCATTATCATCATAAAAAGCAATTAATTTGCCTAATTTAAGTGTACCAGCTAATGAACATACTTCATGGGAAATCCCTTCCATCATACAACCATCACCCATAAATACATAAGTATGGTGATCAACAATGGTATGTGCAGGTTTGTTAAATTGAGCTGCTAATGTTCTTTCAGCAATAGCCATACCGACAGCATTAGCAATACCTTGACCTAATGGACCTGTTGTTGTTTCAATGCCCGGAAGATGTCCAAATTCAGGATGACCTGCGGTTTTAGCATTTAATTGACGAAAGTTTTTTATGTCATCGAGCGTTACGTTATAACCAGTCAAATGTAATAAGCTATAAATTAACATTGATGCATGACCATTTGATAATACAAATCTATCCCGATCAGCCCAATTAGGATTGGTAGGATTGTGTTTTAAAAATCCTCGCCAAAGGACTTCAGCCATGTCTGCCATCCCCATCGGCGCACCTGGATGGCCTGATTTCGCTTTTTGCACGCCATCCATGCTTAATGCTCTTATCGCATTGGCTAGTTCGCGGTGGGATAGTGTGGTTACATTCATGTTCATATTCTCCAAAATATATTTTAAATATTCATTGATTGTCTACAAATAGTAGACAAATAAAACGCTTTCGTAACAAAACAAAAAGGGGAATATATTCCCCTATTCTATTAATTAAAGTAGTGCTCCGATCATATCTTCTAGTTTACCCTGATCGACAGCAAATGCACGGATGCCTTCAGCTAATTTTTCAACGGCCATTGCATCACTATTATGCTGCCATCTAAACTCAGCTTCAGTCATTAATGTAGGACGCTCAACTAAGGTTTGATTTGGATCTAATTTACGCACTACTGGGGCACTTGATTTTTGCATCTCAGACAATAAATTAGGGGAAATAGTTAAACGATCACAACCAGCCAATGCTAAAATTTGATCAACTTGTCTAAAACTAGCCCCCATGACAATAGTCTTATAACCATGTTGTTTATAATAGTTATAGATATTACGTACTGAAACTACACCTGGATCTTGGTCAGCAATATAAGGATCAATAGGTTTCTTAGCTTGATACCAATCATAAATACGACCAACAAATGGGGAAATTAAAAAGGCATTAATCTCGGCACAAGCACGCGCTTGAGCGAAAGAAAACAATAAAGTTAAATTACAGTTAATCCCTTCTTTTTCTAAAACTTCAGCAGCTTTAATACCTTCCCAAGTAGAAGCGATTTTAATCAGAATTTTTGATTTATCAATGCCTTTTTGTTTATAAAGTTCAACAATTCGACGAGCTTTTTCAATACAAGCTTGGGTATCAAATGATAATCTTGCATCAACTTCAGTTGAGATTCGTCCCGGAATAGATTTTAAAATTTCAGCGCCTATGTTTACCGCTACTTGGTCACAGGCATTAACCAATTGCTCAGCTTTACTACCACCTAGTTTTTTAGCTGTTTCAATAGCAGAATCAATTAAATAACGATATTGAGGAAGTTGAGCAGCTTTTAAAACAAGCGATGGATTAGTTGTTGCATCTTCAGGAGAAAACTGTTTAATCGAATCGATATCACCAGTATCAGCAACAACTACAGTTAATTTTTTGAATTCATCTAATTGACTCATACATCTAATTCCTCTACTACATGTTTTTTAAACACGGTTATAATAACATTTATTAAGTAATAAAACGACAAGGTTTCGTCGTTTCGGTTAAGGTCTTTTTGGCTAAAAATGAACAAAAACTATAAAACGACAATTTGATCTGAATAAGCTATCGATAAAAACAAAAAATATTTTTATTCCATAAACATTAACTAACTTTTTAGCACATCAAAATCAACAAGTAATTAATGTAACAAGTTGACTCTTAATATTTATCTAATTATCTAATTATCTAATTCAATAGTTAGTAAATTTTTTAATTAAATTCAAACCAAGGATATCTTTTTATTACTTTTATCGGTTTTATATTTTTCTTTTTTTTCACCAAAATGAACATAAGTTCATATTAATATCATTTGTAATTTTGAGATACAAATAAATTTAATTTTGTGACATAAGTCGCAAAAAAATAGCAAATTAAAGATAATTTAATTTTTAATGGCGGATAAAAAAGTGGATTCAACGCTAAAAAAAGCAAAAAATTAAAATAATTTGGCTGGAATTTATCAAAGGTTAGATACTAATACTTTTGATACAATCAAATTAATTTTAGCCATCAATTGATTGTATAAGCTATTCTACTCAATCCATACATAGCTTGCATAAGCGTCTAAATTACAACTTATACACGTTGAACACTGTTTACCTGCACAAGTTAATAAATCACGTTTAATTAATTTTATTAACCCTTTTTTAACCCAAAAATTTAGCATAGGTTCAACAGCGCTGGTAGACAAACGAAAGTGACGAGCCACATCTTGTAGATTAGCTCGTCCTTGTAACTGAATATAATCACGAATTGCAGTAATTAACATATTATTCAATATTTAACATTAACCACTAATTTTATTCACAACAAGCTGATTGGTTTTTGTGAGATCGTGGTTTTGGTAAGTAATATTGATTAAAGCAAGGTAAACGACCGATTTTACGCATAATGATAAAAATGAAAGTAATAAATCCTCCAATAGCTATCAACCAATAAGGCGCGCATGAAGATTGGCCTAATAAACTAAATTGGTAATAAATCGTTGCAGACAACCAACCTATAACAAAGGTCCAAATAGCAACAAATATCATCCATTTTAGCCCTGTTTCACGATAGATTGTGCCTAATGCTGCTGCACAAGGTGTATAAAGCAACACGAAAATAAGATAGGCAATAGCTGAAGATGATGTAACAAATGAATTACTTATTTTCGATACCGTAGTTGAGTCGACAAACAATTCATTTTGTAGACTGTTTTCATCTTGATTAATACTTGATAGACCTAGCGGATCAGCGATTGCGTTAGTTAAATCAATAAAACGATCTGGAATGGTTTCTAACGCTGACTTGATGCCATTATAAAAACAAAATTGCGCTGGTTGTTCCGTTTGATGATCCATTGAATAGAGTGAATTTAAAGTTGCCACAACGGACTCTTTAGCAAAAATCCCGGTAAAAATACCTACTGTTGCAGGCCAATTTTGCTTGTCAATTCCCATAGGTGTAAATACAGGAGTAACTTTTTGTCCCATAACTGATAACACAGAGTGATTTGAATTTTCATTCCCAAATGAACCATCAGTTCCTAAGGAATTAAAGAAGCTAAGCACGGTTACCATAACGACAATAGCTTTTCCTGCTCGTAAAACAAAGCTTTTCAAACGTTGAAAAGTTATTCTCAACATACTCCGTAATGTCGGAAGACGATAAACGGGCATTTCCATAATAAATGGCGTTAATTCACCTTGTAACAGAGTACTTTTTAATATAAATCCCGTTAGCATAGCTACTAAAATACCCAGCAAATAAAGCATAAAGACAATAATCGATCCATGATTAGGAAAAAATATTACAGCAAACAAAGCATAAATGGGTAATCGAGCACTGCAAGACATAAACGGAATTAAACAAATTGATAAAATACGATCACGAGGGCTATCAAGTGTCCTCGTTGCCATAATTGCGGGTACTCCACAACCAAACCCCATTAACATGGGTACAAACGCTTTACCGGGTAAACCAATGCATCGCATAAAACGATCAACAATCATTGCTGCTCGCGCTAAATAACCTGAATCTTCCAAAAAAGATAGCACAAAAAACATCGCCGCAATAACCGGTATAAAAGTCGATACCGTGGTGATGCCATTACCAACCCCATCAGCTAAAATAACCGTTAACCAAGTTGGTGTATCTAGCATATTTAAGAGATAAGTAAAGCCATTAACAAAAATGGTACTAAAAACCCCTTCAAAAAAATCGACAAAAACTGAACCAAAATTAATCGCAATAAAAAACATGCTATACATTGCGAGTAAAAAGAATGGAATACCAGTAAAACGCCCTAAAGCTAATTTATCCAATTTTTCAGTAAGATTAATATTGGCTTCTCTAGGCTTATCAATCACCATCTTGCAAAGCGTATCAATCGTATCATAACGTGCACTTGCAAGTGCTACGTCAATCTGATTATCGAAATTGATAGACAATAAACAACGACAAGCAGCTAACTTTTCGTTTTCTAAAAAATCCAAAGATTCATTTGCCCCATTAAGCAAGGCTTCAATTAACTGCCAACGATTAAATTGTTGTATCCGACTGGTTGCAGGCAATTCACCTAAATATCGGTTAAATACAGCTTGTGCATCACTACTTAACGTATCAATGGTTGGCATTGCAATCTTTAAATTCGATGTGCTAGCTTCAATTTGCTGATAAAATTTTGATAATCCAGTTTTTCGCGTAGACGAAATCGCAATAACCGGACAACCTAAAGCTTTGGTTAATTTATCGATATTTAATCTTTCTCCCATAGCTTTAAGTGCATCAACCATATTAAGCACAATTATCATAGGTACTTGCATATCAATTAACTGAAATGTTAAATATAAACTGCGTTGTAAATTTGTTGCATCAATAACATTAATTATCAAGCTATTGTTATCAGCTAATAGAAACTGCCGAGTAATAAATTCATCTTGAGCAATACCGATTGGATCTGGCTCAACAGAGTAAGTTCCCGGTAAATCAACAATATCATAGTGGTTCTTTTGATAAGCAAACGAACCAGATTTGTGCTCAACGGTTACCCCTGGCCAATTACCTACACGCTGTTTTGAACCAGTTAATAAATTAAATAATGTCGTTTTGCCACAATTGGGATTACCGACTAATGCAATTTTCATACGACCATCTCAACTTCAATTGCAGCCGCTTCACGACGGCGTAAACACAATAGAAAACCACGCAAATTAATTTCAATTGGATCACCTAATGGAGCGATTTGCATCACAGTCAACTTACATCCGGGCGTCATTCCCATAGCTAAAAGCTTTTGACGAAAAGGTAAAGAGTCAGGTAATAGACGTTTAATAACAGCTTCACGTCCTTGAGAAAGGTGATCAAGCGTAAATGCAGACATTATACTTCCTATCAAATAAGGTTGTATTTTAAAAATGACAGTATTTTAAAAGATAATCATTCGCATTTATAGCATTTAACTGCGAGCAAATTGCAAAAAACATCTAAAATAAGTGAAAATTATTGCATCGATAGGAAAAAACGAATGTAATATTGATGAAATCAAAAAAATAAGTGATAAAAATAAGCCAAAAACCCCTCTCCTCAACTTTTTTAATTGTGAAAAAATGCTTTTGTTAAAATACCTTCAAAATGGTTTTAAAATTTTTATACAAATGTTTAACCGCCATGATTGGATGATGGAGCATCATTCTTGGCCCTGCATAACGCATTACTTCTTTAATTTTCTGTTTATAATCTTTGCGATAACAATGTTTTGGACATTTTTCGCAGGTGGTTTTCTTTTCACCAAATCGGCACATTGTTAAGCGTTGCATGGCGTATTGTAAGAGATCACTACATTCAGCACATAGTTGTTTTTTAGGAGTATGGTGTTTTTGGTGACAATATAGGTGTATCATCACTTCTACGGTAACTTTTTCTTGAGTTATTTTCGGACCAGTATTGTTTGCAACCATAATCAAATATATGCTAGTTAAAAAGATGATAGAATAAAGAATTAGTTATTATGATCACAAGGATTTTGGTTAATGGCAAGAATTATCAATAAAGATACTATTGTTTGTATGTCACTTTCAGCAAGACCAAGTAATTTTGGTACTCGTTTTCACAATTTTTTATATGAAAAATTAGATTTAAATTATCTATATAAAGCTTTTACAACCAATAATTTAAAAGATGCTATTAATGGAATTAAAGCATTATCAATTCGTGGTTGTGCTATCTCAATGCCTTATAAACAAGCGTGCATTGAATTTATTGATGAATTAGATGTTTCGGTACAATCAATTCAAGCGGTTAATACTATTGTTAATACCGATCACTATTTGAAGGCCTACAACACTGATTATATTGCTGTGGAAAAACTAATTAAGGCTAATCATATCTGTAATAACACACCATTTGTTTTAAAAGGTAGTGGTGGTATGGCCAATGCTGTAATTGGAGCGTTTTACGATGCCGGTTTTAAACATGGCATAGTCTGTGCCAGAAATCAGCAAAAAGGGGAAGCTTTAGCTGAGCGTTATCATTACCAATGGCAAAAAGATGAATCTACTATTACACCGGAACAAGCAAAATTGATTATCAATGTGACGCCAATTGGTATGCAAGGCGGTAGCGAAGCGAACCAACTGGCATTTAGTGAAACAATAATTAATCATGCTGATATTGTGTTCGATGTTGTTGCCTTACCTGTTGAAACACCACTTATAAAGTATGCTAACAACTTGAATAAAAAAATTATTTCCGGTGCTGACGTTGCCGTGTTACAAGCAGTTGAGCAATTTATTTTATATACCGGCGTCACCCCTAGCGAAGAATTGATCCAGCAAGCAGGTGAATTCGCCAGACAAGCTTAATCACAATATAGAATTGTCCTGAAATGGATTTTAATTGACTGGAACGTCTAAGTTAATAACGATGCAAAAAATTAACAGCTAGGTTTGGTTAACATGTTAAACAAGGACGTTTAACAAAATTGTCGTTTATATTGAAAATAACCTTCAGACAGTTAGAACTAAACGATAAAAGGCTGCCATAAGCCGACCGTTTTATATTAGCTATTTTTGACAAATATTTTGGCAAAAGTTGCCTATAAGAGAAAAAAGTTTTAGAAAATATACCAGAATGATAACAGTGATTGATAAAGTGGCCTCGTGTAAACACGCTCTGCTCAAAAGAAATAAACTTAATAAAACGAGCATAAAAAATTTAGATTTTCCTTAAATAAGAGAAAAAGAAAAATAAAAACTTAATATCCTTTATAATAAGTAAAGAAAAGCCGTTTAAGAGGTCAAGAAATCGCTTAAATAGAACAATTTGAGCGATCAATGATTTTAGTGATAACTCAAAAAAAGTATTTAAAATCTTTAATAAGATCTTTACCTGCTAGATTGATGTCAACCAAGTTAGGCATTGCACTACGCCCTCTTTTCTGATTATTGGCTGCAGCTATTGCTAGATTGGCAAACAATATCGTTTTCGCTAACGGCCAACCATAGCTGATACCATAAGTAAAAGCCCCTTGAAAAATATCATTTTCAGTAATGTTATCAGCAGTTTGTTTATTAAAGCCAGAGATTATCACAACTTGTTGATGATCCAGATATACACAATCTTTATTATACATACGAATAATAATTTTACCGTTAGTTAAATTGCGTAATTTTTTCAATGCATTTTTGATCTGCTCGCTATTATAGAAAGCTTTTAATTTGACAAAAGCACTAGCAAATTGTTCTGTTACAATTAAATAATCAGCTTGTTGAGCTAAGTACAGACTATTAGCTGATAGATTATCGACACTCATAATCACTTTGACTTTGGGTAAATGCTCAATTAGGTACTCACTCAATTCTGCCTCATAGCCATCAGCTAACATAACTATCTCGTGTTTATTTTCACTGACGGTCCGAATAAAGTGAGCTAATTTATCTTTTTCTGTTATTGTCAATTTAGGTGGTTGCATCAAACGATGCGATATAATGCTGTAGGTATTACTTTGCTCATCAATGGTGATGGCTTCTAATGGCGTGATCATTTTCTCCGAAAAAATAAATTGCCGAGTATTAACGCCAACATTAGCAAGTTCTGTTTCAATTTGATTGCCATGATGATCATTGTTGAGATGACCAATATGATAAATATCTTCTCCCCATAGAGCTAATAGATATGCCGTATTAGCACACGACCCACCACCACAATGGACAAAATTATCGGAGGTAATAGAACCGTTTTGTTCCAAACTAGATGAAGTGAAACACAATAAATCTAAACAAGCAAAACCAACGGTAAGTATTGTCATCATTTATCCTTAATAAATTATATAATTTAAAAAAAACAAATATTGAAAATAAATAAACTTAGCGATGTTGAACGTAATTGTGCTATTGATTACTACTAATTGAGAGAGAAAAAGAAAGCAATAAGGGAAGTAAACTTACTGCTTTAATATCATACAACAATGCCTCAAAGATCTTTTGGATATGTAAATCTAAATTTTGACAACTTACTCATCTAACCGATCTAATTAAAGATCACTTATATAATATGCTATTTAGTTCAATTTGATAAGTATTAAATGAATTTTTTTTAATATAAACTATTGAAACCATCAGCAATAACTATTATTGGTTAGCCTTTGCTGATGATTAATAATAATTACTACTACATAATTTGATTTAATTTGTGATATACCTCTAAAAGCTTTTTATGCATGGTAAATTGATTCAGTAAACTATCGCTATCTACATCAGAGTGATCTAAATCCGTTAGCCCAAAAAATTGTTTTTTTGCTGTTGCATACAACCACATTTCAGTTACACATGAATTGCCATACATTTTACTAAAAGCAGATTGATAATTATCAAATTGGTTTGCACCTCGCTCTATAATAAAATTAACTAAAGTTTGCAAACAACGATAGGCATGATTGCGTTCAGAACTAAAGATAGACTCATTCATTTCAATCGTCCAATCTATCCATAATTTAGCTTGCGGTAAATCTTGCGCAGCTAATGCCAGCATAGCTTTTAATTCACCAATTCTCAATGTTAACCATGCATTATCCTTACCTGTGGCAATCCCAAGTAATTCACGAACTCGAGCAAAATCATCTAAACCTTCATCATCAAAAAGTTCAATAATGTCGAGTAATTGCTTGTTAGTACGTTTTTGATAAGGAAGCGATAAAATCAAATCACGAAGATGGATCACCATATTATTATTAGCAATTAACAGATCTTCTGGCGGATAGATTTCTGACATGCCAACAGCTAAAATTCGACAAGCATAAACCCCAAGATGCTGGTAATCCATTATTAACACTTCAATTTGATAACGGTCAAAAATCGCCATTAAGTTGGCAAATTCTTGCTCGGTTGTACCAGAAAAATCCCAATCTACAAACTCATAATCCGATTTTTGATTAAAAAGATCCCATGAAATTAAGCCACTAGAATCAATAAAATGCGTTTCTAAATTACTTAAATCAGCTACGTCGTCATTGTCAAAACTTGGCGGTGAAAAAACATCAAGATCTTTAAGACTTCGACCTTGTAGTAATTCAGTCACAGTTCGTTCAAGTGCTACACCAAAATTAGGATGAGCACCGAATGAGGCATAGCATGTACCGTTTTGAGGGTTAAATAGCACAACACAAATCACCGGAAATTCGCCACCTAAAGAAGCATCAAAGCAGTATATCGGAAAACCTTCCTTTTCAAGCGTTTCGATAGCCGCTAATACAGTAGGATAACGATTAATTACTGTTTCGGGTATAAGTGGCAAGCTAATAGCTTCTGCAATAATTTTATTTTTGGTATAACGTTCAAATATTTCAGATAAAGCTTGAACTCGTGCCTCATTTTGTGTATTTCCTGCTGACATTCCATTTGATGCATATAGATTAGCAATCAAGTTCACTGGTACATAAATGGTTTTGCCATCTGATTGTTGAACAAATGGTAAAGCACAAATACCTCGTTCCCCATTGCTAGACTGTAAATCAACGAGATCCGTTGCCGTTAATTCATGGTCAGGATCATAAAAATTAAGTAACTTTTGTGACAATAAGCCTTTAGGTAAACTATTATCATCAGGAATTGCAAACCATTTTTCCGACGGATAGTGAACAAATTCACCATTAGCGACTTTATCTCCTAAATAAAAATCAGAAAAAAAGTAGTTAGTTGAAAGTCTCTCAAAATATTCACCTAAAGCAGAAGCTAATGCAGCTTTTTTACTCGCTCCTTTGCCATTAGCAAAGCATAGTGGACATTTTGTGTTTTGAATATGTACCGACCATACATTAGGTACTGGATTAAGCCAAGAGGCCTCTTTAACAGCCAAATCATATTTATCTAATTGTTGCTGAAAATAGTTAATGGAATCTTCAAGTGCTGCATCTTTACCGGGAATGAATGTTTTCATATTGAAATTTTAAAAACCTTTTTAAAAATAACGTTGCTTTATTGATTTATTTGATATTAAATGTATCGGTTTTTTGACCAAAGTCAAAGCAATAAAATAAATAAAACTTAATTAAGGAAATAAAATGAAAAAAATAGTAGATACCAGTGGACTTTCTTTTAAAGACTTTTTCTTTTTTGATAAAATGTTCACTCCTAAAATTATTACTGTAATTTATTGGATTAGCTTAGTTTTTATTGTATTTTCAGGCCTAGTTCTCATCTTCTCAAGTTTTCTACTAATGCGTTATAGTTTTGGTTCTGCACTACTAGGCATACTAAGTGGTTTTGTAACCATCATTGGTGGTTCTATATTCACCCGTATCGGATATGAATTAATTTGTGTTTTATTCAGTATTAACCGAAATATCGAAAAACTAGCTTTAGATAAATCAACTGAAGATAATCAATAAGTATTATATTATGAAAACCTGTGGGGAATTTACCCCACAATAAAATTCTATAATATTAATTTTTAATTTGATATTATTCTTTCGCGTTTAATTCACTTAGTGGCCATCTAGGTTTAACCTCAATAGCTAGATCAACAAATTGGGATGCTTTAAGATGAATCATTCCAGCATAAGCTATCATCGCACCATTATCAGTACAAAATTCTAAACGTGGATAATAAACTTGTCCTTTACGTTGAGCCATAAGCTCGGCGAGTTGGCGACGTAAAGTTTTATTAGCACTCACTCCACCAGCAATAACCAATCGATTAAAGCCTGTTTGATCTAAAGCTCGACGTGACTTTATTAATAAAGTATCAACTAAAGCATCTTCAAAAGCCTTAGCTATATCGGCTCTGGTTTGATCATCAAGATCCTGACCACAACTCTGTTGATGAATGGTATTTGCGGCAGCAGTTTTAAGCCCTGAAAAGCTAAAATCTAAGCCAGGTCTATCCGTCATCGGTCGAGGAAAACGGAACCGTGTTGCATCACCAAGTTCAGCTAATTTCGATAATTTGGCTCCACCGGGATAATCAAGGCCTAACAATTTGGCTGTTTTATCAAATGCTTCCCCTGCAGCATCATCAATTGATTCACCCAGTAATTGATATTGGCCAATACCAGTTACTTTAATTAACTGAGTATGTCCGCCTGACACTAACAAAGCGACAAATGGAAACTCGGGAGGATTATCTTCTAGCATAGGAGCTAACAAGTGACCTTCCATATGATGCACAGCAATAGCGGGGACGTCCCATGCATAAGCCAGTGAACGTCCAATAGATGCGCCAACCATTAAAGCACCAATCAAACCAGGGCCAGCAGTATACGCCACACCGTCTATATCACTTGCACGCAAATTAGCTTCTTGTAGTGCAGCTTGTATCAATGGTACAGTTTTACGAATATGATCTCGAGAGGCCAGTTCTGGTACAACCCCACCATAATCAGCATGTAATTTAATTTGCGAATAGAGCTGATTGGCAATAAGTCCATGCTTATCATCATAAATAGCAATGCCTGTTTCATCGCACGATGTTTCAATACCTAAAATCTTCATTAATGTTTACTCACTAAATCGGCAAGATCATCTTCACTCCAAAGATCTTGTTCACTCAGTTCCTTATCCGCAATGCGATGCTCTTCGGCAGCCCAATCACCTAAATCAATTAATTGACAGCGTTTACTACAAAATGGTCGATATAAACTCTTTTCAGACCATTCAACTTTTCTTTGACAGGTTGGACACTTTACGATAGTAACAGTATTTTTATTCATCTAAACACTCTTAAATTAATTGGGCTAACAACAAGCAAGTTCAAATTCAATTGCATCAATATTACTATTATCGCCAGCATAAAGGGGTAAAAAACGAATACTATAACGGGACATATGACCAGAAACTTGTGGGTAAACATTTTTCTCGAAAGCAACACGAATTCGAATCAAATTTACATCACCATTAGTTTCTTGAAAAAAATTATTGGTACAGATAAAAGTTTTAAATTCACCTAGTTGCCTAATAAACTGTAAACATGCTTTTAACGTTTCATCTAGTATTGTAATATGCTGCAACCAGTTATCAACTTGCATATTACGTTTTTCTTGCGGTTGATTTAACCACAAATGGAAAGATGGTAAATCAAAACTACAACATCCACCGGGAATCATCAAACGCTGACGAATTGCCATGATAAATCGATCATCTTTAAGCGGCTGTCCTAAACGTAAACTTGAATTAAATTTAGTTAAAAACAGTTCATATTTGTTAATCATGTCACCAAGCAATTCTTTATCAACACCATCAATATCAATCCAAGAAAGTAATTTTTGCTTTTGCGATTCAATCTCTTTAATTAAATCCCCTTTAACATCATTTCGTTCAATAATTTCGAGTAATTCAGATAAAGCATGAAAAAACAATAAAGCATTATTTTGCTCGAAACGATGATGCATGTTTAATTGATTAAGTAAAAATTCAAGCCGTAACCAAGTACGCATTTTTTCATTTAATGGATGTTCAAAAACAATGTTATTCATAGCTATTCTTAATTTTAGAGTTATGCAAATATTTTTCATGTAAATCATCTATTTGCATTTTTAATGACGCCAAATTACCTTCATTAACAATAATATCATCTGCAAATGCTAAACGATCACTTAATGAAACTTGTGAATCAATCATTCTCTTGGCTAATGACTCACTTATTTTATCACGATCGATTAAGCGCTCTAGTTGTAACGTCTCTGGGGTATCAATTATTAACACCCGATCAGCTAATTGATGTAGATTATTTTCAATTAATAATGGTACAACCCAAATAATATAAGGAGCTGTTTGTTTTGCAATCTGTTGTTGGGTTTCTTGTGCAATAATCGGATGCAATAAATTGTTCAACCATAACCGTTCATGATCATTATTGAAAATAATTTCTCTTAATTGACTTCGATCTAACGCTCCATTTTCTAACAAGATCTCATGACTAAAATGTTTTACAATCTGTGTTAGTGCAAAGGAGCCTGCAGCAACAACTTTACGAGCAATCACATCAGCGTCAATAATTGGTACACCTAATTGCGCAAATAGATTGGCAATGGTACTTTTACCACTGGCAATGCCACCACTAAGTGCAACAATATAAGACATACACTACTTCCAATAAAGAATCATCTTAATAACAATTATATCATACAACTATTAAACAGAATACATGGCAATAAATTGCTAAATTAGCCATTAAATTTACGCTAAGAATTACTTTGTTAGTTAGTTAGCTAGCTAGATAGATAGATAGATAGATTGTTTGTAGCATAAAATTGTTTTTTTAAATAGTTTTATGAAAATTTTCCATACTATTATGTGATTTAGATCGAAAATCTCACTTTAGTTACCATTTTTATCCATTATTCTAAAAAAAAATAGATAAAACAGTTGTTTTGTTTTTTTAGCTGTATATAATCACATGTATCTGTATATAAAAACAGGAATTTGCCATGAGACCATTAACCGAACGACAACAACAAATTTATGATTTGATTAAAGAAAACATTCAAACTACCGGAATGCCACCAACGCGAGCAGAAATTGCCCAAAAATTAGGATTTCGTTCAGCTAACGCAGCTGAAGAACATCTTAAAGCTTTAGCTAAAAAAGGAGCTATTGAAATGATTGCCGGTTCATCACGTGGAATTCGTTTATTATTAGAACAACCTGATGATCCCAATGAACTTGAAGGTTTACCGCTAATTGGTAAGGTCGCAGCCGGATCGCCAATTTTAGCGCAAGAACATATCGAAAGTCATTATCAAGTATCGCCAAGTTTATTTAAACCTCAAGCCGATTTTTTATTAAGAGTTGAGGGTATGTCAATGAAAGATATTGGTATTTTAGATGGTGATTTACTTGCCGTTCACAAAACTCAACACGTTAAAAATGGCCAAGTTGTTGTTGCGCGAATCGATGATGAAGTAACTGTTAAAAGATTATCGCAAAAAGGTCGTCACGTTAAATTATTAGCTGAAAATGCGGAGTTTGCGCCAATTGATGTCGACTTAGAACAACAAAGTTTTGCTATTGAAGGTATTGCTGTTGGTATTATTCGCAATGGTTCGTGGATGTAAATTTAAAGATAGTATAGAATACTAAGTACTGTTGCTTAGGAGTTAACCATATGTGGCTATTTTGGTTGTATGAATTTTTGGGATTTGTTGGCGTTATACTATTAATTTTTGCTTATTGCCATTTCAGTAAAAAAGGTTTTTGGTCTTTCTTATGGCATAATTTGAAATGGGTTGCATGGAGCGTTGTTGGCGTTTGGTTATTAATTGCTATACTTTGCCGGGGCGATTTATATAATGCAGCCCGTTGTTATTTCCGTGGCGAAAGTATGCATGCAAATACAAAATACTCAATCTTTTGGAGTGAATGTCAAATCGAAACAACAAATGGTAGTTATTTACCTATTGATCGTACTCGCGCATTACCAGGTTCAAAAGATCATGATAGCAATGATAATGGAATTCCTGCTGATAATTTAATTAATTAATTTTATTCATATATCTTCAGGCAATATTGAATATTGCCTGTTACTATTTTAACAAATCTTTGACCCACTAATATTCATATAAAGCAAGTAATGTTTTTCAAGTTGTCTAAAACCAAAAATCAAAACAAAACTTACACATAAATATATCACCGCCGCAATACCAAAAGCATGGAAAGGTTGATAAGTTTCGGCATAGATATCACGTGCGATTTTCATCAAATCTTGAACTGTCACAGTAAAAGCTAAAGCTGTCGAATGCAACATAAAAATGACTTCATTACTATAAGCTGGTAATGCAATTCGGAAGGCTCTGGGTAAAATAATGTATCGATATAATTGGCAACGATTAAAACCAAGTGCCGTAGCAGCTTCAATTTCACCATTAGGAACGTTGCGAATAGCACCAGCAAATATCTCTGTAGTATAAGCACAAGTATTTAAAGTAAAGGCTAAAATAGTACAATTTAATCCACTTTGGAAAAAGTCATTTAAAGATTGATGTTGATTAACAAAACTTAATGTATATATACCCGTGTAGATAATTAATAACTGTACATATAATGGCGTTCCACGAAAAACATAAGTAAATAGCCAAATAGGCCATTTTATAAAAAAATGTTTTGAATTACGGCCTACCGCTAACACTAATGCAAATAATCCTCCTAAAGATACGGATAAAATCAAGATCCACAAGGTCATTGCTAATCCAGTAATATGATAGCCATCTGACCATAATAAAGCTTTCCAATAATCTTGAAGGATTTCTAACATAACATTGCTCGTTTATAATTTAGCTTTAGTGATACCGGTGGAATAATGCTTTTCAAGCCACCATAGAATAATATTTGAAATAGAGGTGAAAAATAGATAAAAAGCGCCAGCTATAAGTGCAAAAAATAGTGGTTGATATGTTGCTTCACCAGCTGTTTTAGTGGCTTTAACAAGGTCAAACAATCCCAATAATGATACTAATGCTGTTGCTTTTAAAATCACTAACCAATTATTAGCAATGCCAGGTAAAGCAAAACGCATCATTAATGGGAACCTGACATATATAAAGGTGTGGCATTTATTCATACCTAATGCAGTTGCTGCGTCAATTAATGTTTTTGGAACAGCTTGAAATGCACCACGAAACGTCTCAGTAAAATAGGCACCATAAATAAAACCTAACGTAATAATACCTGCCACAAATGGATCAATTTCCAACATATCTACATCAAAAAAATCGGTAATGTTATTTAATAAAAATTGAAGGCCAAAAAAGATCAACATCATTAAAACCAAATCCGGCACACCGCGAATCAATGATGTATAAGCCTGACAAGCTAGTCGTAATACTGACCTTTTTGATAATTTACCAAGTGCACAAATAACGCCAATAATAATGGCAAGAATTAGCGAAAAAATCGCTAATTCAATAGTGATCAAGGCACCTTGTAATATTAGAGAACGATAACCTTGCATGAACTATTTTTTATTACTATAAACGTTAAAGTCAAAATATTTGTCATTTATTTTTTGATAAGTACCGTCATTTAAAATTTCAACTAGTGCTTTATTGAAAGCTTCACGCAGTTCATCATCTTTTTTACGGAATCCTAAACCGACACCAACATCAAAATAACCTTTATCGCTTAAAATTTCTCCGGCAAAAGCGAAATCTTTTCCTTGTGGTTGTTTTAAAAATGCATAACTTCCCGTGACCTCATCTTGTAATGCGGCATCTAAACGACCTGCTACTAAATCTGAGAATACCTGTAATTGATTTTGATATGGCACAATGATAACGCCATTTGGACGCCATTTGTCATTAACAAAGTGTTCCTGTGAAGTACCTTGTTCAACGCCTACTCTTTTGCCTTTTAATGACTCAACATTTGGTAATAAATTAGCACCTTGTTTAGTAATTAATCGAGAATTGGTAAGAAAAATTTCATCTGAAAAAGCAATTTGTTTTTTGCGTTTTTCAGTCATCATTAATGATGATGAAATCATATCTATTTTACGTGACAATAAAGAAGGAATTAATGCATCGAAATCAGTCGATTGAAATTCACACTTAATATTAGCTTTTTCACAAAGTGCTTTGGTAATTTCAATATTAAAACCTGTAATTTCACCATTTTTATCTATAAAATCAAATGGAGCATAAGATGTATCCGAACCAATTTTGATTGATTCTGGTAATTTAGCATCACTCAGACAGGCACAACTTAACAATGCTAACGCCGATATCACTTTAAATAAGTTTTTCATGTTTTCATCCCATAATGATTTTTGAAGGCATAATATAACGTTTTCTTAAATTAATTTATAATAAAAAAAAATTATCAGCCTATCTGATTTGCTTATGCCGTGATTATAATTAAAACCAGTTAACTTAATAGATAATATAAAGTTAATTCTATTTTAAATAAGATAGATAGCTAAAACTGTAAACCACTAATTTAAATAATTATTATCGTCATACTTATTTTCTTTCGCTAAAGATAACAATATAGTATCCTTACTATTATTATGACAACTCAATTCAAACACTAAACAACGTGCATTCATTTATCCTATCCTTACGCAAAGTTTTTTATAGCAGTAATTTACTGTTTAGTATTCGTATGCTGGTTAGTTTGACTGGATCTACATTAGTACCATGGTACTTTGATTCAGTACCTTTAGTGATCCCACTCACATTGGGAGTAGTTGCAGCAGGATTGACAGAGATTGATACACGCTTATTAAGCCGTTGTATTAATATATTATTAACACTAATTTGTTTTGCAATTGCGACATTTTCGGTCGAATTTCTATTCCATGATCCACTATTGTTTATTATTGGCTTAGTTAGCTCAACGTTTCTATTTATTATGCTCGGTTCATTGGGGCAACGTTATGGTGTTATTGCCTTTGGCTCCTTATTAATTGCAGCTTATACCATGCTCGGACATAATTTATTTGCTGATAATTACACTCTTCCTTGTTTTTTATTGTTAGGTGCACTTTGGTATAACCTTGTTTCACTAATTGAATCAATTGTGCAACCTATCCGCACTACACAACAAACTTTAGCCAATTGTTTTATAAAATTAAGTTTTTATCTTGATGCAAAAGCAGCAATGTTCGATCCTGATGAAACAGATGGGTTTAAGCGACAAACTCTTGAGCTAACGACCTGTAATACTCAGGTTATTAATGTATTCAATGACGCTAAACGTTCATTATTTAATCGACTAAAAGGTTTTCGTGGACAAGGCTATATTAGAAAGATGCTTAGTTACTATTTTGTCGCTCAAGATATTCATGAACGAGCCAGTTCATCACATGGCGATTATAAAGCGTTAAGCCACCATTTTAAACATAGTGATCTTTTATTTCGCTTTGCCAGAATCTTAAATTTACAAGCTAAAGCCTGTGCTAAATTGGCTCTGTCAATTAAGTTAAATCAAACTTACCAACATGATCCATTATTTGCTCGCTACTTTGCCTATCTTGAAGAAGCAATAAATGAATATCAACAACAAAATAAGGCTAATTTATTACTCATCAAATCATTACAAAATTTATATCAAAATCTGCTAGCGATCGATTTATTATTAGCCCATATCGATACAGAACAACATTTATCGAAAATCCAAGATGATAACCAATTAATTGATGAAGAACTCACCCGTTTTCATGATATTTTTGCCAAAATTAAGCAAAACTTAACCATCAAATCGTCACTCTTTCGACATGCCATTCGTATGAGTATTGTGTTATTTGTTGGATATATGATGATTTATTTTTCTAACCTTTCACATGGTTATTGGATTATTTTAACCAGCTTATTTGTTTGCCAACCAAACTATTCAACTACGAAATATCGCTTAAAATTGCGTGTTTTTGGTACTATTTTAGGAATAATTGCCGGTATTCCTTTAACTTACTTGTTTCCTAGTATTGAAGCGCAATTAGTATTGATCATTATAACTGGATGGTTATTTTTCCTATTCAAAAACTCACAATATGCTTATGCCACTGCCTTTATTACCTTATTAGTATTTTTCAGTTTTAGTTTAATCGGTGAAAGCAGTATCTCTGTTGCTATTTCACGCATTATAGCTACCTTAATTGGCTGTTTTATTGCTTGGTTTGCTGTAAGTTTTATCTGGCCTGATTGGAAGTTTAGAAATTTACCTAAATTACTTGATCGAGTCTGTCACGAAGATAGCCACTATTTAGCAGTAATAGGTAGTCAATATGTCTCCGGTAAAACTAATGATCCCAAATACCGTGTTGCACGACGCGCAGCTCATGATAGTAATGCAGATTTATCCTCCTTAATCAGCTTAATGACTAAAGAGCCACATGTTAAACAAGATGTGATTGACCAAGGTTTTAGATTATTGACCCTTAATCACACTTTAATCAGTTATCTATCCACTTTGGGAGCGCATCGCGATAAAAGTATTTCACCGCATACTTTGGAAATTTTTGATGATATATCGGTTTATATAATTACTATGCTAAGTGACCAAAAAATCGATTCTGAATATCAACCATTGAAAAAAGTGGTTGCTGATTATATTGAATCACTATCAACCAATGATGACCAAAGCAATAATGATCTGCTTGTTATGCAGCAATTAGCCTTAATCTTAGATATATTGCCTGAAATAATTTCTCTTATTTGTGAATTGAATAATAAGACTGCTTAATAGGATTGTTTTAAACGGTTATTATCTTTTGCAATGAAATAAACAACCTTATATTAAGGTAATTTTTTCAATATAACGATTGAATTAGATAACTTGTAAAAAATATTGAGGAGTCTATGCCATCATAATAGTATTTATGAATAATTTTAAATAGTTACCTCTATATTATTAATTAAAAACTCAATAACAAAATGATTAGCTAAACTATTTTTTGGGGTTGTAATTATTTTATTAGTTGGCGTTAGTTGATTTTTGTTTATTCCTCATTTTCTGTTATTACAATTGGCAATTGATAGTGGTCTTCATTCATGAAATGACAAAGATAAGCAGTTTGTAGAATATGCTTAATTTTGATTGGTGGGTTTTGCGTTAGTTTGTTTAAAGTGTGGCTTAGAGTATTTAAACCAAGAGTGTCACATTAGTATTGTAATTTTGTCTCGAACGCTTTGCTTTGGTTTATTACTGTCATCAAAATAAGCAAGAAGAACAAAACTAGGACAACCTAGTAAACTATAAACCTGTTTATCATATTCATTAGAAGTATTAGATTTTGTTAATTTATTTAGATCATCAAGAACCATGGGATCTTTGCCATATAAAATATAATGACAAATCCGTTCAGGCATTGATGGTTCTAAATCATGTAAACCAGTAAAACAATCAAGAATGACCTGTTCCATCAGTTCTCGGTTATTTTTTACCATATTAATTTATCCTGCCAATTAGGATCAAAACCATTCGATGCGTCAGCTACCGCCATATAATTAGCGTAACCTTCGGCTAATAACACTTTTGGTAGATTATCTAGTGCAATTGCACTTTCGATAAAACCTGGTGTTTTGCTGAAATAAAGATTATAAAGCACGACAGGAATATTTTCCTCTGGCAGCATACTACCACTAAAGTCAATATTGATATAAAGTTTATAATTGGCAAAATATTTATAATAACCATAAAAACTGCCTCCATCTTCGATATCACCATGTCTATAACCTAATTTAGTTAAAATACCTCGTATAGTGAAACTATCTGTTAACCAACCTAGCCGATCATTAATAATACCGTCGTCAATTTTACTGATGTCAGGTAATGGATGGTTAAACTGATCAAATAACTGATTGAGTTTGTGATGTTTAAAATGCACTTGCCATTGTGCAATATCCGTACTGGACATTAATGCTGAATGGGCTAGTGTAATAAAGTGATTTTGATCAACGAAGATTTCATCGTTTTGATTAGTCACTAAACGACTATTTTCCGTTGGTCTAAAACTATTAACGATATGGCCACTTTTATCTAATTGTAACCAAACTAAACCTTGAATTAATCGACCTACAACTGGATGATGCTGTAAATATTTTTGCCAATCTTCCACTCGCCATTGCCGCTGGGCACACATGGCTTCGTAAAAACGGCTACTTTGCATAGTCAGCAATTGGCTAAGCTCTTTTTTACTGTTGTTGAACTGTTTTTTTGCCTCTTTGACAAGTTCAGGATTTTCGCTGTTACGTGCTTCAGGTAATGCTTTAAGCTTTTCTCCTTCAGCATTTTTTAATTGCCATTTAAATTTATCATCCAAACTAGCAATAAAAGTACGCTCACCATAATCAAGAATTAACAAGCCATTATCATCTAAACCTGCGGTCGATATGGTACGATCGGCTAGCTCATCAGTACTCCAACCACTACGCTTAGCAATATGTTCTACTAAATTTCTGGCCTTGTCTTGAATTGAAGCTGTACGATAGCGACGCGCTAATGATAATAACAGTTGAATGATAAAAGGATCGTTACTGTACGCCATAGGTTCTAGTATCGCTTCGATCTGAGCTCGCCGTTGAGAATGCTCTCTCATAAAACGGGTTATTAATGATACAGCAACCTGCCCTTTAATACCGCTTGTTAAAGATAGTATCCCTTTGGCTTTAATGGCTGAACCTAGATAATTGGCCAGTATTTCATTTTTAATTTCGTCAAAAACTTGTTCATAAGTAATATTATTATAATGAGGATAGTGCTTTGGATAACGTTGATAAGCTCTCATATATTGTTGTAGACGTTTATCAGCTAATGAACTCGCTTGCGCTTCTGCTTCCTCGATCGTTGGCATTAAGGTATCTTGTTGGATAAAGCTTTGTAAAATAAATTCGCCTAATTGTTGTTGGCTTTGTTTACTTAATAATTGAGTATAAGTGATGAATAGCGGATGACTAGGATCTTTTAATTTAAATGCTAAACAGATCCACCACTCAATAATTTGAGGATCAACTTTATCACCATTTTGCCAAGTCAAAGTGGGTATTAAGTTAAAATCAAACCAATCAAAATCAGCTGACTTTTTGCCTTTCAAACCTTTTTGAGCTGCAGTCAATAATTGTTTCGCGGTTAAATATCGACTAATGTCTTCATCCATTTTTTCTAATGCGATTAATATTGCTGCTTGCACTATTTCACGCTTCTCTTTTTTCAAAGCTACAATTAAGGCTTCAATGGAATTTTTATTGCCTAGTTCTGCTAACCATTCAGCAGCAGCAAGACGAACTTCTTGTTTAGCCGATGATAAAGCTTGTTCAACTTGATTATGTATATTTGGGATTGCGCTTAGCACATCCTGTGCAGCGTGACGAATTTGTTTAGGTTCATCTAAAGCTAATTCAAATAGGTAAGTTACATATTTAACTGGAATAATTGGAAAAAGGGTTAATATTTTTATCGCATTGATTCTATCAACATAAGAGTCGAACCAGTATTTTTGTTGGCGAGCAAATCCTAATGCTTCGTCCAATAAAAATTCATTCTCAGCAAAAAAAGACCATAATTTGTATGGTTCAGTTTCATAAACATCATGAAAAATATCACTGGTTAAAAATGGTATTGCGATAATATGTTGAATATGTTTAATGGATTGAATACCTTTATAGTAGTTTAACTTTTCAAAGATATCGGCGATTTGTCGAAGATCAAAATTTCTTATTACATCATATTTTCTATATATATTTAGAAAACAATATTCACTATTCATATTAGTAGGACCTTCAACTAATATAGTCGCACGAAGTAAGTGAAATAAAGTAAACTCAGGTAAATTTTGTAATCTTTTTTTTCTCAACAAAAATCGAAAATCGATATTTTTTTTGATTTTTTTTACTAATATTGAATGTTCTATTTTACCATTCAAATATTCAAAGATATTATCTAAATCTTTGCTGGTAGTTTTTTTCAATAATTGATAACGTTCTTGCAAATGAACCCACGGCAAACCATTTTTTTGATTATTTTCAATCTCTTTTTGTGCATCCTTTTCACACTCGATCAAAAATTCTTGAAAATTTTGCTGTAACAAATCACGAGCACTTATTGACAATGGCGTGTCAATAAGAGGTTCAAAACCAGGAATAACTAAATCAGATTGTCGTTTAACCGTATTGGCACTTTCCAATCGTGTTAAAGCACTTTCAATCGCAGTAATTACCGTTTTATTGGTTTCGTCTGCCAATGCTTGTTTTAAAATTATAGGATCAGCAACAATTCTAGTTAGTAAGACAGCCGCATTACTACGTTGCTTAACTGAACCAGATGTTAAAAAAGATTGTAACTGAATTTGAATAATATCACTTGGTAAGCTAAACAGAATTTCAGTAGCTAATTGATTGATCTGCTTATTAGTATTTAATGCCTGCATGGTAATAAAATCAGCCAAAGGCAATTGAAGTTCCATATGCTTTTGAATATATTTTAACTGATCTATTTGCCCTAAGATCGCTAACCCTTGAGTCGGTAGTTGCTTAAATAATGTTATATACTTCTGAATATAGTGCAATAAACCATTTATCATAAAAAAGTATTTGAAGTGGCTATGAGATAGAACGCTAATATTTTGCCGATCAAAGATTGCAAACAGTAAGTTTTCGCCTAAACCTATTTGTTCAATTTCAAGTAATTGATGTAATTGCTGAATTGTCCAACTTTCACGTTGATCAATTTTTTCTTCGTCTTCACAATAAGTTGGTAACGTGGTAATAAGTCCATCATATAACAGATAGATGAACCATGTTGGTAATTTCTCACTAGACACTTTAACGAAAGGTAAATGGTCACATAAGGTCGCAAAGACGCGAGCAAAGCGAATTATTTGTTCTGGCGAAAAAGTTCCAGTCCAACGGCGATAAAACTCAAGACGAGCTTGTTCTGCTTCATGAGTTTTGCTAAAAGTAGCAACGCTATAAAGCTCGCAAGGCCTGCGCATATATTCATAGATTTTATAAGCTGTTTTAGAAGTTTGGCATAATTTATCAAAATCGTCCAACACCTCTAGTTCATAAGCTTGTAAAATATATTGGCTAATACGGGATGGTAAGCTTTGATCCTGTACGCTTAATGGTTCAAAAATAGTCTTAATTAATTGTTCTGGTGATAATTGTTCTATTTTTTTCATATTCCTTTTTCTCACATAAAACATCAAAACTTTGGCATACCTTTGCAACAGTATTGTGCATTATATTTATTCGCTAATTGTTCCGATTCAATTTTGCCATTTAAATCATTATAAATATTATCAATATAATTTATTCCTTCATCATCAATAAGCTAGTTATGTTTAGTCAAAAATCTTTGTTGTTTTGTTAATCTATTTTTCAGCCTTTCTCCTTGTCCGATGACCTCTGGCAAAATTTTGTCATCTTATAAAAATAATGATTATCAAATTCGCTTTTCTAATTACTTAATAATGAGAACAATTAACCACCAATTACCTGATTAGCCATATCTTTATCAGAAGATAAAATCAATCTTTTTAGTTGGTAAAAAATTACCTATATGATAGTGATATCGCATCAAACAATATTATCTTTAATTTATGCTAATTAGTGTTCAACATAAACTAGCAAGAAATTTATCATTTTGATTTATTTTATCTTATTTAGAATTAGTTGACCAATATATAATTTAAAATAATTCATTATTAGTAACGTAGAAAATCCATCATATTTTCATGACCAAATATGATTTGTAAGCTAAAAATTGAAGGTAGATTTGATTATCGAATGAGTTTTAATAATTAGAAAGTAAAAATAAAGCTACAGCTGTAATCAGATAAGTATCACAATTAATTTCGCTGAATTTATTGCTAGCTTGATAATAGTGAGTAATTTATTATATAGATAAATGGAAAACTATTTTTATTGGTTTAACTTCTATGGTTTTCATTACAAATGTCTGTTCAAAGCACCTAGTTTTAGCAAAACATTCTTTTTGTTTGAAGATTATTTAATGTACTATTAATACCGATATCCATTTAGTTATCGCTAGTCAAAAAGTCTATCAACATATTTAATAATATTAGTTCAAACCAACATGACTGTATTAAGCTAAAACTAGGTTGTAATATATAAACTAGTTAGTTATCTGTTTTCTTGTTCTTTTAACCATGCTATTTCTTGTGCCCAAATATCTGGGTTAATCGTTTCAAGAATAAGTGGTATTTCATCAATTCGCGAGTCTTGCATAATAAATTTAAATGCGATTTCACCAATGGTACCTTTACCTAAGCTGTCATGACGGTCAACATGGCTGGCGAGTTCACTTTTGGCGTCATTTAAATGCATACCACGTAAATATTTAAAACCAACAATTTTTTCAAATTCATCAAAAGTTTCTTTGCAGGCTTTTTCGCTGCGCAAATCATAACCGGCAGCAAAAGCGTGACAAGTATCAATACAAACGCCAACACGGCTTTTGTCTTCTACTTTATCGATAATTTGCGCAAGATGTTCAAATTTATAGCCTAAGTTAGAACCTTGTCCAGCAGTGTTTTCGATAACCGCAACGACATCTTTAGTTTTATCTAAGGTAATATTGATTGACTCCGAAATGCGGGATAAACATTCATCAACTGAAATTTTTTGTAAATGACTACCTGGATGAAAATTGAGTAACGTTAAACCTAATTGTTCACAACGTTGCATCTCATCTAAAAAAGCAGTACGAGATTTTGCCAATTGTTCACTATCTGGGCTACCTAAATTAATTAGATAACTATCGTGTGGTAGAATTTGTTTACTGGTGAATCCATATCGTTCACAACGTTTTTTGAAACTATCAATCACTGCAGTTTCAAGCGGTTTTGCATGCCATTGTCGCTGATTTTTAGTAAATAGAGCGAAAGCTGTAGCGCCAATTTGATAGGCATTTATTGGCGCATTATCCACACCGCCAGCTGCACTCACATGTGCACCAATGTATTTCATATTTTTCCCCTAATTATTCGTTTGAGCCACTATTGCGTTGAAGTTGATCACGTAAATTAGGTGGAACGCCCTTAATAACGAGTGAATCAGTTTGTGGGTCCCATTTTATACGTTCACCTAATAGGTCAGAGTTAAAACTTATGGTTAATCCACCACCACTGCCTGAGAATTTTTTCAATTGACGTAAGGCACTACGATCAACTGGAAATGTATCTTCTAAATCATATTCGCTATTTTTTACAAATTCCATAAAGTTATTTTCGTCACTTGTTGGTAATTCGTTAGCAAGATTTTTCAGCTCGATCTCTTCCCCTGCTTGTAATTGAGCTTGACAATAGTTATAGACATTTTCACGAGCACTAGTTTTATCTTGTTTGTCAAATTGCATCTCTTGACAGTAATCATCTACCGCTTTAACAAGGGTTTTATTTTGCGCTTTTGCGTCTAATCCTTCACTGGCACCTAAGTAGTCCATGAAAAAATCAGATACTTTTCGCCCGACTCGGCCTTTTAAAAAAGTTAAATAACGTTTTGACTCTGGTGCGGTTTCCCATTCAGTAATATCAATACGGGCAATAATATCAGCATGATCGATATCTAAATATTGGGTTTCAGAGATATTAAGCTCCTCATTCACTAACATACTTAAGCAACTATTTAATACAGCAATAATTAGATATTCAACTGCAAGGTATCGATAGTGGCAAAAAACAACTGTGCCACCTTCTGCAAATGGATATTTAGCTAATTCATTACGCAGCTGTTTGGTTGATTCTTGACTAAAATTAAGAAAATCTTGATTACCTAAACGTAACTCTTTAAGTGATTGTTCAAAAAGGCTTTCACTACTAAATAAACCATATGCTTTACTTTTATTGTTGTAAATTCTATTAATATCTTCAATCAAGTTAGCAACAGCTTGTTCATTACCGAGGAGTGAATCACGAAGTTGTAGTTCAATTTCAGTATCACTTTTTCTAATTAATTTATGTAGAACTATATTCTCAATTTGTACGCTCATGGAGATTCCTATTTGGATCGACAATTTAATGGGGTATATTTTAACAAAGCACTAAAAAAGTGCTATCATCAATTTATAACTCTGCTAAACTAAGCAACATTCTTATTGTCAATTTTATACTTTTACGTATCCTTGTTCTAAAACTTCTTTATAACTTTTAACCTTTTATCAATGTGAATCAAAATGACAAACTCACACGATATTTATGATGATTTTAAACATAAAAAAATCAGCTTATTGTTTTGGCAATATGCGCTTCCATCTATTATCGGTACAACAGTGAATACGCTGTATAACATTATTGATGGAATTTTTATTGGCCATTGGATTGGTCGTGAAGCACTGAGTGGCGCAGGTATTATTTTACCGGTAATGAATCTTGCTGCGGGCATTGGCATGCTAGTAGGTATTGGTTCTGCCAGCCGAATATCTATCTTTTTAGGCAGAGGAGAAATCGATAAAGCAGAAAAAGTAGCAGGAACTTCTTTTATGTTAACTGCCGTACTTAGTGGCATCACTTTAGCCTTACTACTCTATTTTATCGATCCTGTTTTACACTTTATTGGTTCAAGCCCAACCAACCATATTTATGCTCGTGAGTTTTTAGAGGTGTTTTTACCGGGCAGTATATTTATCACATTAACATTTAATTACAACAATATGATGCGCGCCAGTGGCTATCCGTTTAAAGCCATGGTGACTATGTTTATTAGTGTGATTGCGAATATTATTCTTGCACCAATTTTTATTATTGCTTTAGGTTGGGGAATGAGAGGAGCAGCTTTTGCTACCACTCTCGCAATGTTCATAAGCTTTTTATTTGTGATGCAGCACTTTATTAGCAAAAACAGTAATATAAAGCTATATCGTCGTAACTTTAGGCTCGATTTTACTTACATTAAGTCGATTTTGTCGATTGGCATGTCACCATTTGCTATGCAAGTTGCCGCCTCAGTGGTAGTTGTTTTTATAAACTGGCAGTTAACCCGTTATGCCCCCATTTCACATGTTTCAAGTGATGATGCGATCGCCGGTTATTCTAATGCTAACCGATTAATTACACTAATTATCATGATTGTGATTGGTGTAAATCAAGGTATGCAACCGATTATTGGTTATAATTACGGTTCTAAAAATTATGTCCGGGTGAAAGAAACGTTTATCTATGCAGTTAGAATTGCCACAGTTATCACCAGTGTTGGCTTTATATTTGGTTGCTTTATTCCTGAGGTGCTGGTTAGAGCGTTTAGTTCTGATGTCGATTTAGTGGCGATATCGGCTATTGCATTACGTTATACTACGTTTTCATTTGCATTAGTCGGTTTTCAGATGGTAACAACTAGTTTTTTCCAATGTATCGGGATGGCAAAGATTTCTATTTTGTTAAGCCTTTCAAGACAACTTCTAATTTTACTACCAACACTTTATATTCTACCATTATTCTTCGATTTAGATGGCGTTTGGGCAGCATCACCAACTGCAGACCTTTTATCAACGGGTATCGCTTATGCTGCGTTATATTGGTATTTTAAATCGATAAAAAGAAGACATCGATTAGCTTAAGCAGGTTTATATTAAGCAATTAGTTGATGAAGATTGATTTTATAACTCTAAAAAATGAAAAAGGCGGACTTGGTCCGCCTTTTTCATTTGAATTTAACTGTAGTTTAGTTAATTCTCACTAAAACTAAATTCTAATCAACCAAAAATTATTGACAAATTGGATGCTCCACACCGCCTTCACAAGCTTTTTCAAATAAATCCATCGCTTTATTGTGATCTTTTTTTAAGCCAGCCATACCATTTTCATACATGACAGCTAAATTAAACTGAGCTTCAGGTATACCTTGTTCAGCTGCTTTTTCATACCAGTATCGAGCTTTAATTGCATCTTTTTTAATACCTTGACCAAAAAAATACATATCACCTAAAAAAGATTGAGCATAAGACAAACCTTGTTCTGCTGATTTTTCAAGTAGTTCTTTTGCTTTTAATAGATCTTTTTCAACTCCTCGTCCTTCTTTATACATGCCACCTAAATTTAATTGCGCATACATATCATTCTTTGCCACACCTTTTTCATACCACTCTTTCGCTTTAGCATAGTCTTGTTCAACGCCATTACCCTTATCATACATAGTACCTACATTGGATTCGGCTCTTCCATTGCCTAGTGCAATAGCTTTATCAAACCATTCTCTCGCTTTAACATAGTCTTTTTCAACACCATCTACCCCATTGAGGTATCTATAGCCTAACTCATTTAGTGCAACTGGATCATTTTGCTCGGTGGCAATTTTTAGCACTTCATCATATGGTACATTATCATATTTAGCTGCATTAACCGAACATGCAAAAAATAAAATTAATAAACCACTTGTAAGCATTTTTTTCATATTAGTTATTCCTTTTCATCCTTTAATATTTTTATATATTTACAACAAAAATAATATCATTATATTAGCAATATTTTATTGATTTTCAAGTAGAAGAAAAAATAGATTTTAGAGGTTTAAATAGGAATACAAGACAGTCAAATTAGAAAATTAATCTATTCTTAGTTATCAGCAAATCAATGATCAGATTAGTGAAATTATTGTCTTTAGTTCAATAATTCAATCGTTCAATTAAATTCAATTAATAATATCGTTTTTAATTATTAATTACGCTTGATAATGTAACTATAATCAAACAGACAAAGATAAATAACATACCAATCCAAGCTATTAATGACAGCGATTCGCCAACAATTATCATAGCGAGAATTGCCGCAATAACCGGTTCCAATAGGCTAATAGTAGTTGCTAAACTGGCAGATATTTTCGATAATCCATATCCATAGCATTGATATCCCAAAAACATTGGAATCAATGCCATATAACAGCCAACTGCAATATTATTCCATGCTGCAAAAAATGACGTTCCCGTTATTAGCATCACTGGAATCAGTAATAAACCGCCACAACCAAATGTAGCACCCATGGCTGCTTTACTATCTATACCTTTTAACATTAATTGTCTTGCTGACCATGAGTAAAGAGCATAAGTAAAACCAGCAATAAGTCCTAATAAAATTCCCAAACCAACATGATTATATTCAATTATGATCGAAGCATTTTCAGAAAATGCTAACATAGTCATGCCGATAATACCCAATAAAGCGCCAATAACCCATTGTTTAGTCACTTGGAAATCACGACTAATATATTCAATTATGGCTGATAAGATTGGCGCTGATCCTATAGAAACAACCGTACCGATAGTAACACCCGCTAAACGCATCGATGAATAAAATGCCAAAGGATAGATAGCCACGGCTAAGGCTCCTACCACTAAAAAACGGCTAGGAGCTATTAATAATGAGTGGTTTTGCTTGATATTATAAATAGCTAAGCCGCATTGCAATATCCCCCCAATGCCCATTGCGAAGGAACCAATAAATAAAGGAGATAAAGTAGGGGCAAAAGTGGCTGCTGTGCCAGTTGTGCCCCATAATAGCGATGCCAAAATAACAGTAAAAATACCGAGATACTTATTCATCAACAAGTAAATTATTCGATATTTTGTACTTGCTCGCGGATTTGCTCAATCAACACTTTGAGTTCAATCGCGCTAGCGGTTACATCAGCATTAATCGATTTTGAAGCAATAGTATTGGATTCACGGTTGAACTCTTGCATCATAAAATCGAGTCGACGACCTACTGCCTCATTTTTCTTTAAGATCGAATATGTTTCGTTAACATGCGTCATTAACCGATCTAGTTCTTCAGCGACATCAATTTTTTGGGCTACCATAACAATTTCTTGTTCTAAACGTGAATTATCAAGATCAATATTAGCTTCTTCAAGCTTACTTTTTAATCGTTCTTTTTGCCATTCTAAAATCTGCGGCATCCAAGTACGAATTTTATCAACTTCCACGGTTATCGCTTGTAAGCGTTGAGTAATTAATTCACAAAGCGCTTTACCTTCACGCTCCCGAACGGCGATAAACTCATCAATAGCGGTTTCAAGTAAAGCCAAAATTTCTTGCGAAATAGTATCCAAATTTTGTTCTTTGCTTGACATGACACCAGGCCAACGTAAAACATCAAGCGGATTTATTTGTCCCGTTTGATACTCACGTTTTATCCAGTCACCAGCAGCTAATATTTGTTTAGCAAGTTCAATGTTTAATGACAATTCTTGATGTTGTGCTGCTGGATCTAATTCGAAACGTAAATTACATTCGACTTTTCCGCGCGTTAATCGTGCTCGAAGTCGTTCACGAATAATTGGCTCCAGAGAACGAAACTGTTCGGGTAAACGAATATAGGTTTCTAAGTAGCGTTGATTGACCGAACGTAACTCCCAAGAAGCACTACCCCATGATTGGTTCAACTCTTTTCGCGCATATGCGGTCATACTAGAAATCATAATAGGTCCTAAATTTATAAAAAACTTGCTGGGCATTGTATCACAAATTCTGTATAATGTGCTCTTAGCTTAGGCTAAACATCAACGCTTTCTTGTTGATGTCCTCCTAAATGATTTAATAAGTTCAAAGATAAATTTTAAAATAAAACTGCTGGAGAATTGCATGCGCCCGTCTGGTCGATCCGCGGAACAAGTCCGCCCAATCAAAATAACCCGTCATTACACTAAGCATGCAGAAGGTTCTGTATTAGTCGAGTTTGGTGAAACAAAAGTACTTTGTAATGCAACAATTGAAGAATCTGTACCTCGCTTTTTAAAAGGTCAAAATCAAGGTTGGGTAACCGCTGAATATGGTATGTTGCCTCGAGCAACCAATTCAAGAACTCAACGTGAAGCGGCAAAAGGAAAACAAACAGGCCGTACGATGGAAATCCAACGCCTTATTGCCCGTTCATTACGCGCAATGATTGATCTAAAATTATTAGGGGAATATACCATTACATTAGACTGTGATGTTATCCAAGCTGATGGAGGCACTAGAACAGCATCAATAACTGGTGCTAGTGTGGCATTAGTTGACGCAATAAACATGATGTTAGCAAGTGGTAAAATCAAGCAAAACCCAATTAAATCTTTAGTGGCTGCCGTATCGGTAGGCATTGTTAATAGTGAAGCGGTATGCGACTTAGAATATATTGAAGATTCAAATGCCGAAACCGATATGAATGTGGTAATGACTGATGATGGTCGCATCATTGAAGTTCAAGGTACTGCCGAAGGTGAACCATTTAGTCATGAAGAATTATTAACTTTATTAGAACTGGCAAAAAATGGCATTACAACCATTATAGAAGCACAAAAACAAGCTTTAAAAGATTAATTGGAGAGGATCGATGAAATCATATAAGAGTGAATTTATAGAATTTGCTTTAGATAGGCAAGCATTAAAATTTGGTGAGTTTACCTTAAAATCAGGACGGAAAAGTCCCTATTTTTTTAATGCAGGACTATTTAATACCGGAAAGGATTTGGCGTTATTAGGTCGTTTTTATGCCGCTGCATTAATGGATGCAAATTTAAAATATGATGTCATCTTTGGTCCTGCCTACAAAGGTATCCCAATTGTCTCATCTACAGTTGTGGCTTTATCCGAGCACCACAATGTTGATGTACCTTATTGCTTTAACCGAAAAGAAGCTAAAGATCATGGTGAAGGTGGTAATTTAGTTGGTAGTTCTATTTATCAACAACGCGTCATGTTAGTTGATGATGTAATTACCGCTGGTACTGCAATTCGTGAATCAATGCGAATTTTAGAAGATAATCAATCTAAACTTGCTGGCGTATTAATCTGTCTTGATCGTCAAGAAAAAGGTCGAGGTGAATTATCCGCTATTCAAGAAATCAAACAAACTTATAGTTGTGACGTAATTTCGATTATCACTTTAGATGATTTGATCCAATATCTTTATCGTGATCCATCACGTAAAGACCAAGTAGTCCAAGTCGAAGCATATCGTTCTGAATATGGCATTAAATAACCAAGCGTCGTAAGACGCTTTTTTTATATTTGCAAGTTTTTACAATTATTTGACAACTTTTCAATTAAATTAATTATAATTTTTCCTATCTTTCTACATTAATTTACTTAAGCCCATTTCTCTAGACTGAATTAAGGATATAAAATGAAAAAAACATTTATATTAATTTTGTTACTCAATATAAGCACCATATTTCCATCTCAGGCAAACTATAACGAGTTAAACGTTAGTAACTCTTATTTAGAACTGCAACAATTAAAATATGGAAAAGATCTCATTCCTGTGGGGCAAATTAATTCAAGTATTATTGATAGCATTAAATTAAAACCTGATACAGTTGAATTTTCTATTACTTTAGAAACAGAAGGTGCAACACCTACTGAAGCTTCAGATCTTAACGTTGAGACAATGAAGAAATTAAAAAATTACCTAAACACTCTTAATATCACCGATGATAATTTAGTCACCATAGACTACAAAAACAGAGTTAAAACAATTGCGAAAGAAAACAATCAAGAAGATAACCATTATCAAGCCTTTCTTAATATTGTATTAACTATTGATGATAATGACAGTTTTATCAATCTAAATAAAGCCCTTGATAAATATAATATAAATGATATTTCTCAGCTTGAAGAAGAGAAGTTAACTAACTATTATCTATTCCAAATTACTGCAGTCGCTAATAGTGAAAGTAAAGCAAAAGAAGATCTATACCAAAAATATACTAATATCGCGAATGATTTAAAAAATATTGGTTTAACAAATGTTTCAATTAAGAGCTCGTTTGTCAGACAAATTGATACAGACAAAATTAATGAGCAACGTTATTTTGTTAATAACACTTTAAAAATAAAAATAAATAGACTCGATCTTATCGGTAAGATTATTGCCAAAGCACAAGAGTTAAAAATGAAAGTCAATAATGACATCTCTTATAGCGTATCACCAGAAGCCATTCAAACTGCAGTAAAAGAGCATGAAACTCTTTTATTAAACCAATTAACTACTAAAGTTCAACGTTTAATGGCTAAACAATATGTCGTTGGTGCACCTATTTCACTTGAAATTCAATCAAGATATCCTGAAGCAATTTATGAAAGAAATAACTCTAGTAGTGATCAAATGATGTTCAAAATGGTTTCAATGAAGAACTATAGTAATGTTGATATTTATACACCACCTGAATATGAAATCACCCTAACCTTATCAGGCTCATTCGAAACTCTTAAAAAGGTCGAGCAAAACTAATTTGATGTAAGTTTATATATAAAGTACTTTAGATTGATTAGATTTCATTTGGTTAATAATTTATTAACTAAATGAAATCTTGCAGACTATTTTGAATGACTTTGAACGAAGAATTTCGCATTATCGTAATGATAGATAATTTGTGAAAAATCGAAAGGTTCACCAGAAGAAGTATAAAAGATTTCTTCAACACATAGAGCAGGATCGCCAGCATTTAAACCTAAATAAGGCGCGATATCTTCATCTAATTTTATAGCTTTAAAATATTTGTCTGAAAAACCGATATTGACCTTACAAATATCTTTTACATAACTAAAAATTGAGTTTTCAGCAATTTCTTTATTTAAATAAGAAACAATTTTTTTTCGATAATAAGATTGTTCAAAGCCATATACTTTACCTTCAACCAAACGCAACCGTTTTATATAATAAACATACTCATCATCTTCACACTGGAGGTATTCTTTAACTTTGACATTAGGTTGCATAACATCAACATTAAATACTTGCGATGAGCCAGGTAAATCATTGAGATCGACACTAAACCCATGACTTTCTAAAAAATTTAGATAACCTTGTTTTTTGGGTTGCCGAACAAAAATACCACTACCTTGTATTTGATAAATTACGCCATGTCTTTCAAGACGATTTAGTGCCTTAATAATAGTGGTTCGACTGACTTGATATTGCTGAATTAAACCTTCGATATTAGGCAACTGCGTACCTTTAGGCAAATTTTGCTGATAAATCGCTTGCTGGATTTTTTTCGCTACATCTTGATATTTTAACATTTGTAATTCTTTATTATTGTTATAAATAGTTTTTATTCTATACCTGTAAATTAATTATTAAATCAAAATTACGAGAAAACGGGATCTAGATCACAAACAATAAAATTGGTCATTAACAATTTTTCATTTAAGGATAATATAAGCTCACTATTCTATGAAAAGGAGCTTAGTTAATGTCATCCAAAATTAGAGATTATAATAAATTGGCCGTTGATATTTTAAATGAGTTAGGCGGTGAAGATAATATTGTTACCGTAGCTCGTTGTGCCACTCGTTTGCGTGTGGTGACACAATCTACCCCCGAAAATGCCAAAGAAACAATTGCCAATTTTTCGGGTGTTATCACGGTAGTTGAAAAAGGTGGACAAATTCAAATTGTTATCGGTACTAATGTAGATAAAGTCTATAATGCCTTTACCCAATTACTGAAAAGTGGTAATAAAGTAGATGTAAATAGTAAAAGTAGCATTTTAAACCGTGTTATTGCCACTATGTCAGCCGTTTTTGCTCCATTTGTTTATGTATTAGCTGGTGCAGGGATATTACAAGGTATCTTGATTTTAATTAATCTGGCCTTCCCTGGTTTTGATAAAACGAGCACTTGTCAAGTATTTAGTTTTATCTCTTGGGCTCCATTCACTTTTTTACCTATATTTATTGCCATTACCGCATCGCAACATTTCCGTTGTAATATCTATATTGCGGTAGCGTGTTGTGCTGCGCTGCTTTCACCGACCTGGGCAGAGATAGCAAAATTTATTAAGGAAGGTGGAACATTTGATTTATTTGGTTTACCACTGTCTGAAACCACTTATATGTCTACCGTATTACCACCACTATTTTTAGTTTGGTTGCTGTCTTATTTAGAACGTTTCTTAGAACCTAGATTACATAGCATTATTAAACCATTGTTCATGCCATTCATCTGTTTAGTTATCATGGTACCACTAACGTTACTAGTAGTTGGACCTCTTACTGCTGGGGCTGCACGCTATATATCAATCGGATACAACTATTTAGTTGATTTTGCTCCATGGTTAGCTGGTGCTATTATTGGGGCATTCTGGCAAGTACTTGTTATATTCGGCGTCCATTGGGGAATAACTCCAATAGTTTTAGAAAACATGAAGCTAAATGGTCAAGATTCATTCCAAGCTTATCAAACTATTGCCGTAATCGGTCAAGTTGGTGCGGCACTTGGATTCTATATCAAAACACGTTCTTCCGAGATGAAAGGGGTATCAATATCAGCATTTGTAACTGGTCTATTTGGTATTACTGAACCAGCAATTTATGGGGTTAACTTACGCTTCAAAAAACCATTTATTTACGGTTGTGCGTGTGCATCAATTGGTGGTATTGTCGCTGGTTTCTTTACACCTTACTTCTACGCTTATGCCCCATTAGCTGGTCCATTAACTATTGTTAATACGATTAATCCAGAACATTATAATTCAGTAATCGGTGTATCCATTGGTTCGTTAATTGCGTTATTTGGACCAGTTATTCTTATACAAATTTTTGGTACCAATGAAAATAACCAAAATAATGGAAAAATTGAAAATGATACGCCCAAAATTGTTCTTGATAAAATCAATATTACTAGTCCCATGATCGGTAAAGCATTACCTCTGAGTGAAGTACCAGATCCAGCATTTGCTCAGAAATTGATGGGTGAAGGAATTGCAATAGAACCAACTGAGAACCATGTTTATGCACCTTATAATGGTAAAGTGACCGCCGTTTTTGAAAGTTCAAAACATGCTATCGGTTTAAGTTTAGATAATGGCGTAGAATTATTAATTCACGTTGGTATTGACACTGTTAATCTGACTAACAATGAATTTAGTTACCATGTGAGTATGGGACAACAAGTTAAAACGGGTGATTTATTAATTAGCTTTGATCCACAAGCAATTAAACAAGCTGGTTACCCATTAATCACACCAATTATTATTGTTAATACTGATCAGTACCAATTGATCACATTAACTGAAAATAAAGACGTAAATCTTGACGATATCATATTCGAAATTAAGCAATAACAAGGAACCAAAAATGACTAAGAAACCATTTTTATGGGGTGGCGCATTAGCTGCTCACCAATTTGAAGGCGGTTGGAATGAAGGAGGAAAAGGACCAAGCGTGGTTGATGTCATGACCGCTGGTGCTCATGGCGTTGCAAGACAAATCACTCAAGATATCGAAGCTGGTAAATTTTATCCAAATCATACCGCAATTGATTTTTATCATCATTATAAAGAGGATATTAAGTTATTTGCTGAATTAGGTTTGAAATGTTTACGTACTTCAATTGCTTGGACACGAATCTTTCCTAATGGTGATGAGTTAGAACCAAATGAAGCTGGCCTACAGTTTTATGATGATGTGTTTGATGAACTTATTGCTAATGGAATTGAACCGGTTATCACCCTTTCACACTTTGAAATTCCATTACATATTGCTCGTCATTATGGTGGATTTAGAAATCGCAAAACCGTTGAGTTTTTCGAACGTTTCGCAATTAGTTGTTTTGAGCGCTATAAAAATAAAGTCAAATATTGGATGACGTTCAACGAGATTAATAATCAAATGGATACCAGTAATCCAATCTTCTTTTGGACTAATTCAGGTGTGCAAGTTGAACCTGGTGAAAATCCACAAGAAGTACTTTATCAAGTGGCTCACTATGAATTGTTAGCCAGTGCTAAAGCAGTGATTGCTGGTAAGAAAATTAATCCTAATTTTGAAATTGGTTGTATGATTTCGCATGTGCCAATCTATCCATATTCTTGTAATCCTGAAGATATGATGGCATCAGAAATTGCTATGCATCAACGCTTCTTCTTCCCTGATGTACATGTACGTGGTTATTACCCTGCTTATGCATTAAAAGAGTTTGAACGAGAAGGTTACAAACTTGATATCACTGAAGATGATTTAGCCTGTTTAAAACAAGGAACAGTTGACTACATTGGCTTTAGTTATTATATGTCAACAGTGGTAAAAGCTGATGCTAAAAATGAACATCGTGACAATATTGTTAATGGTGCGCTACCAAACGCGGTAGAAAATCCATATATTAAAAGCAGTGACTGGGGATGGCCAATCGATCCGGAAGGATTGCGTTATACACTTAACCGTTTATATGATCGTTATCAATTACCACTATTCATTGTTGAAAATGGTTTTGGTGCGATCGATGAACTAGAACATGATAACCAAATTCATGATAAACCACGTATTGAATACCTTGGCGCTCATATCAAAGCGATGCAAAAAGCGATGGATTACGATGGTGTTGATGTGATTGGTTATACAGCATGGGGAATTATCGACGTAGTATCTTTCACTACTGGTGAAATGAAAAAACGTTATGGCGTAATTTATGTTGATCGTGACAATGAAGGTAACGGCAGTATGAAACGCTATAAAAAAGAATCATTTGAATGGTATAAAAATGTGATTAAGACTAATGGTCAAAATTTAAAATAATCATTTAGCTATATATTCAAAATAACAATCAAGGATCTGATTTATCAAAATTAAATCAGATCCTTTATCATTAAAAAATCTCACCATGATCTAACAGTAAAAAATAACTATTTGATCGTCAGTTAGCAATCAAAATTGAAAAATTAGCTGTTTTTCAACTTGAGGATCAATTAAAGTGACATGAAAACCAATTAATCTTACACCTCGATTATTTCGTCTTTCTGACCACACTTTATAAGCCTGTTCAATCAGATCATCCTTATCCAATTTTGACCATACATGTTCTTGGGTTGTCAGTTGAAAATCATCAAATTTAAATTTGACACCTTGCCTTGCAATCGATAAATCAGCACGAACTTTGCTTAATCTTTTTTCGAGTTCATCAAATAACGGTTCAAATTGAGCTAAACACTCATCCCAACTATGAATATCATCAACTAAAGTACGCTCTACACCTACGGATTTACGTTGTCTGTCATTACAAACTTCACGTTCATCTATACCTTGACAACGTTCATATAAAATTCGACCAAACTTACCAAACTGATTAAGCAATTTTGTTAGGTCATAATTGACCACATCCTTACAAGTATATAATCCCAATTCAGTTAGCTTTTTCTCAGTTACTTTACCCACACCAGGAATTTTTTTTAGCGGTAACTGCTCAATAAAACTCCCTACTTGTTCAGGTGTAATTACATACTGTCCGTTAGGCTTATTAATGTCAGAAGCTATTTTGGCTAAGAACTTAAGTGGAGCAACACCTGCCGAAGCGGTGAGTTCGAGTTCTTTATATATCGCTTGGCGGATATCTTGAGCAATTAAAGTAGCTGAGCCGTGAAAAAGTTTACAATCAGTCACATCGAGATAAGCTTCATCAAGGGAGAGTGTTTCAATAGCTTGCGTATATCGTTTAAAGATTTGCTGAATTTGATTAGAAACTTCTTTATAAACAGCATGCCGACCGGGGATAACTTTAAGATTAGGACAGAGCTTAATTGCCTGTGCCATGGACATCGCACTATGGACACCAAATTGACGAGCTAAGTAATTTGCAGTTGATACCACACCTCGCTTACGCGGATCCCCCCCTACCGCAATAGGAATATTGCGATAACGGGGATTGTCTCTCATTTCGACAGCGGCATAAAAACAATCCATATCGACATGAATAATTTTTCGCATAATAGGTGTAATAGCATTAAAAAAATAACTGTATAAATATACAATATCACACCTTAACTTTATCTGCAAATTACTCACTATTATTTAGTTAACTTATCAAAATCAGATAAGCCTTTTTTATCATGAGGATCGCCAATCCAACGAATCGATTGTTCAAATTTCGGATTTACTATACTTTTTTCTGGAGCATAGGTTTTATAACTAAGCCCTGCTAAATCAGACCAAGTATGAATCAAGTCTTGAGTACTGAATTTTCTATTCACATAGGACTGATAGTGATTGGGATGACTAGCTAGCCATTTTGGTGACTGCCATAGCATGAATGGTACAGTATACATCACCTTAGTAGGCGCTTTTTCATTACGACCTAGAATATCATGCGGAGGGGTTTGATAAACATCTTCACCATGATCAGAAAAATACAACATAAAACCATTTTCCTGACTATCTTTAAATAAATTAAATAGTTTGGTTGTTACAAAGTCATTATAGGTTATTGCATTATCATAACTGTTATAAACCTTTAACTTATCATCATCAAGTTTAAATGCTAAATCTGATCTATTATTAAAACGCTGATAATCAGTACTTTGAGGATAGCGCAATTCATATTTCATATGCGTACCAAGCAGGTGAATGACGATAAATTTCTTTTCAGCAGGATCATGTAATACTTTTTTAAATGGTTCAAATACCGATGAGTCATATTGTCGTGAACTTTGATTACGATCGTTATTCATATAAAACTGTTCATCAGCTTGTTTAGAAAACATAGTTAACATCGTATTACGTTTTGTCATAGTCTGTTGATTAGTGATCCAAAAGGTTTTATAACCAGCTTGCTTCATAAGGTGAATAAGAGATGGTTTGCTAAGATATAAATCTGGATTTTGTTCATCAGCCAAAGTTAGGGCTTGCTGTAATATTTCAATAGTATAAGGTCTTGATGAAACCACATCATTAAACACAACAAAATCAGGATTATCTTGCTTAAATTGTTCAATCAACGGTGTAGTATTGCGTTCATAACCATAAATCCCCATACGATTACGTGTAGTCGATTCACCAATCACCAATACTAATGTTCTTGGTGTATCACCATTAGCATCCGTTAAGTTTTCAAACTTAGGCAATGTTTGCAAATGATTTAAAATATTCTCCATATTCGACAATTGTGAACGATATGCTAAATAACTGTTGATCAATTGCCACGGCACTGTAGTTTCCATACGTTCTTGTAAATGTTGAGTGGCTTGTGCAAATGACATTTTTTTTATTACAACACCAATACAAAGCGGCATTAATGCATAAACAACAATGAATATAGACACTAACCATTTAGTCATATTTTTAACATAAATAGGTTTGACTTTAAGCCATAGAAAAAAACCAAGCAAAATATAGATCAGCAATACTATAACTAACTTAATGCTTAAATATTGAGAGATAAACTCATGTGATTCATTATAATTGGACTCGGCCATTACAAAAAAAACACTCTGTGAAAACTCTTGTCGATATATGGTGAAATAACCAATAGAAATTAATGATAATCCCCCAATTATAATGCCATAAACAGTAGCAATTTTTTTTGTATAACGAGGGAAAAATAATACCGGTACCAACCAAATCATGCTGTAAATAATTGAATCGCGTAAACCAATAAAATTAGCATGTCCAGACAAAACAATATAGAGTTGCAAACTACAAGAAAAGTAACAAAAAAATAAAATTACATAGATCAATGAACGCCAATTAAAACTTCCAGAATTATCTAACTTTTGCATAGCTGCCATTATTCACAATTAATAATGGTCACTAAACTAACAAATGCAGATTAACAAAACCTTAAGAGCAAATAAAAGCCCCCGAAAAAGTGGCTAAATAATATATAAACAATTTGGATAGATTAGATTTACGTTAATAATCAATATCACCATTTTTAGATCGAGAATTAAGCTTATTTTTTAAACTACGGATAAATGCATAATTTACTTCAAGCGAATAACAGCCTTGTTGCTAATTTGAAAGATAATTAATTTGTTTTTGATTTAATTTTAGATAGATACTGTTAGTATTTTTCTCTATAGTGCGATTTTTTAATCGCTAGCGCCGACGCCCGCCGATCGCGCATTTTCAATGGCTCACGGCGGGCTATTGCCTTTTCGTTTGCAAAGATCTCTTCATGACAATGTCGCTGAAACCACAAACTATAACTTTCACGATTATAAGCATACGGATAACTTACCCCAAATTCAGTTATATTAACGTTAGATAGCCGTTTTGCTAGTGGCTAGTGTATTCAGTGGAAATGCACAGGTCGTTATCGATTTGTTTTTAAGTGTTTTTAATTTTATTACCCGTACTTTAAATGAATAACCTAGCAATTCAGTTAATATATACACGCCTTGATTATATGCACGTAAAAACACCCCTTCTTTAAATCATAAAACACCTTCAAATTGTGATTGTTCTTCTAATTTTTGAATAAAATTCATTACTACCCTTTTTATTTGTAACAATTATACTAAAACTTTCTAATAGTAATATTAAGTTAAATATGTATTTATTCTTTGTAGACCGCTCGTAAAGACTGATTTTTTCCCAAACTTGTATTTGTCCTATCCATGCGTCAGCAGCAAACCGATCAGATAAGCCTGTAGCTATATCTGATGATACTGCATATTGATCTCTTGTATAAAACCAAAGTAATCCACTGTCCGGCTAGTCAGAATCGGGATAGCTATATTTAATTGACATCCCCGATTCACTAAATAATCCTCCACCAATATGACGCCAATAACGACCTCCATCCGAAAAAGATGGTTTTATGAGGAATAATTTATAAATAAAAGTTTCAAATGATAAGTACTTTTAACTAAAATCCATATTTTCGAAAATGCATTAACTATTAGACACTTAACCAACTGTTTAATAACGTATTACATTCCATCCCTCAAAATCATCTACGAGAATTATCACCAAAATTCATCCACATTGTATTTTATTAATATTATTCTCTTATTGAATACATACGCCTCTTAGTTGTTGAGCGTAGGCCCAAACACCTATTTGCCCAATCCATGCGTCAGCAGCAAACCGATCAGACAAACCTTTAGCTATATCTGATGATACATCATATTGATCTCTTGTATAAAACCAAAGTAATCCACTTCTTGGCCAGTCAGAATCCGGGTAACTATACTTAGTTGACATTCCCCATTCACTTAACAATCCCTCACCTATCGTCCGAGTAAATGCATCCCATGCCAGTGGGTATTTCGTCCATGAAGCTGGTGCATTCGGGGAATTTGACATTTCTGCCCGTGAAGGTATATTTTGTTCCCCTCCACACAAATGTACTATTTGTTCATATGTATAATGATTATCTCCTTGACCATGTGGTACAGCCCAAACTCCTGATAAATTAAAGGAATAGACTTGTTCGGGTATTTGTTCACTATGCTTGAACTTCGCGGTTATAGTCACCAGTCCTATTGGTTTTTTTTTCAACATAACATTACCCGCTTTATCAACAACCACACTATCTTTAGGATTTGCGGAAACGTTATAATCAAAATCCTCTTGATGACCAGTCATAACTAATTGAAATTTCGCTCCTGGAAAACCAGTGGTAGGGAAATGAGGAGAAGCTGACACTTTAAAACCATTAATTGGATCAAAAACATTCTCATTATAACCACCACCGCAATAACTATTTCTTACTCTCGAATTATCAAAATTCCAACCTCTTGTCACTCTAAGATCTACAAAATTTTCATCCATAGATAATTCAAATTCATTATCAGCATACCCCATCAAAATACATTCTATCCTACCTTGGTATTCAATTGGACGGGCACTTCCCCATGTCATAGTAGGAAAAGTTATCATCTGATTTGGTTTTGCATAACAAATGTCAGGTTTAGCCATAATTTTGTATTTTTGAGTGATATCAACATACTCGCTTTCATTAGGAATACCATATTCGGAATAGGTTTTTACTTTAGTTGTAATAGTTAAAGTTAACGGCATGGAAATACCACTACCACAACCAATTATTTTTTCATTATTTTCGATTTTTATTCCTTTAT
>NZ_JACFPE010000006.1:0-131697 GCF_016102185.1 Gilliamella sp. W8126
CCAACGTTAAGCTGTTGAGTCGTTTTAAGTGTAATTCGGGGCAGAATTGGTAAAGAGAGTCGTGTAAAATATCGAGTTCGCACATCTTGTTGTCTGATTATTGATTTTTCGCGAAACCATTTGATCATATGACAAGATGTGTATCCACCTTAACTTAATGATTTTTACCAAAATCATTAGGGGATTCATCAGTGCTAAGCACCGACGATATCTAACTAAATAATTAACGTAAAATGAGATAAAGACGACTATCGCCTCTAACAATGTTTAAAGCAATGGCAGAAGGATTGCTATCAATAATTGTACGTAAATCAGAAATACTATTCACTCTCGCTTTATTTACACCAGTGATTAAATCACCTTCTTGTAAACTTAATCGAGATGCTGGTGAATTCTTAGCAATACTTTCAATCAGCACACCTTTTTGGCCTTTTACCTCACCATTAGCTAAAGTTGCACCATCTAGAGCTGGATGAAGAGATTTTGCTTGAGTAGTTGATTCATCACTGTTTTTTAATTTCACCTCAACAGAAATTTCTTTTCCATCTCGAATAATACCTAACTTAACAGTACGACCAGCGCCCGTTGTGGCAATTTTAGCGCGTAACTCAGCAAAGCTCTCAACGGGTTTACCATCCATTGAGATGATTATATCACCTGATTTTATACCAGCTTCTTGGGCTGCTGAATCAGCAATAACTTCACTAACAAAAGCACCTTTCTGTACTTCAAGATCAAAGGCTTTAGCGATATCGGAAGTTAATTCGTTACCTTTGATACCTAAAACCCCTCGTTTGACTTCACCATATTCAATAAGTTGAGAAGTTAAACTTTTAACCATATTGCTCGGTATCGCAAAACCAATACCTACATTACCACCACTTGGCGCAATAATAGCAGTATTAATGCCAACTAGTTCACCATTCAAATTAACTAGAGCGCCACCAGAATTACCTTGGTTAATGGAAGCATCAGTTTGGATAAAGTTCTCAAATCCATTCATGTTTAGCCCACTACGAGCTAGTGCTGAAATAATACCTGATGTTACTGTTTGACCAATTCCAAATGGATTACCAATCGCAACAACATAATCACCTACTCTAGTTTTATCTGAATCAGCAATTTTAATTGCAGTTAATCTGCTAGCATCATCAACTTTTAACAATGCAATATCACTTTGTGGATCCCTACCGATTAATTTAGCTTGATATTCATGACCGTCATTTAACGAAACAGTAATTTTATCTGCATTATCAATAACATGATTATTAGTAACAATATACCCTTTTTCGGCATCAATAATTACACCAGAGCCTAATCCCGAAAATGATCTAGACTGACTATCAGGATAACCAAAAAAGCGTCTAAACTCTTCTGGCATATTACTTTGCATTTTTGCTGTGCCTTCAACTTTTATACTTACAACCGAAGGTAATACTGTTTCTAACATTGGTGCCAATGTAGGCTGTTGCGGTTGTGAATTATTATCTGTAGGAATAAATGGAAAAGCAGCATAAGCATTCGGTAATGTAGCTAAACTTAAACCTAAACTTAAGGCAATAATACTTAATAAATTTTTTGGTTTACATAAAGAATGACTCATTATAAAACTCTCTTATTTAACGGATTTAATATTTACAATATAAATCTGATTAATATTATCTTATCAAAAAGTATTTAAAATTAATCATGGTTTAATATCTTCACTTTTGAATAATCCAGATGGGTTATCTGAATAATCTTTGGGCTGTTTTTCAAGCGTTAATTCTTGTTTAACGCTGATGTCATTATTTGACTCTAAATCAATAATAGGCATATTCTCGTTATTTACAAATTGACCTGAACTTTCAGCAATGTGTTGATATAATCGACGAAATTCTTTAGCCATATTATCTAAAATCTCAGCACTATGTGAAAAATGCTTAACCATCATTTGTTTCTGTGAAGCTAACTCTTCTTGAGCTTGCTCTAATTCGCGTTGAGCTTTGATATATTTACGCCCTTTTGGCGAAATAAAATTCATGAAAATCATGCCTAAAATAAATCCAATTACTAGGCCAATGATGATATAAGTCATCATGTTATTATCCATATTTCACTCCTTATAGCTTTTAATTATATAACTTAAACATATTATTTGGTTTATTTTGCATGGTTCGCAAGTTTAATCAATTGTTTTTTCAATTTATCTGGTGCTTGTTCTGCAACTGCATTTAAATATATTGCTGTTTGCTTACTAATCACATTACTAATTTTAACATTCTTGGCTGACAAAATTACTGATTGCGAATAATTAGTTGCTATAGTCGGATTAATTTTATATTGGATAGAAGATAAAGATGGTAAAATTTTTTGGCGTATCCCAGATAATAAGTTACCTTGTTCGTACTTCAGTCTTGTTAACCAACTGGCCGAACTGACTTCAAGAATAAGCACACCTTGACGATAATTAGCAACCCGATATTGCTGATTTAATGGCGTTGGAAGTAATTCATCAATAACTTTGGTCAATTGACTTAAAGCGACAGCTCTTTCCTTTAATTTTGATAATAATGCCCCTTGTGACAACAAAGAGGTCAACACTTTTGGTTCATTATCACGCATAATTCAGGCTATCCTTACTTCTTGCTAAAATTAATAGCAACTAACTCAACCATAAACATTTTTATGCCAAATAATTTACCTTATCTAATTAAAAATGTCCTGTAAAAAAATAATATTTACAGTTTTTTTGTATTATCACAAAACATTAGAAAGACTAAACCAAATAATTGAACTCGCTCGAATAATAAATAGGTAGAATCAAAAATTTTGATTCTACCTATTCTAGTTTACTGATTATTGATTAATTATCTAATTAATAATTAATTATAAACTTTATTTTCTCGAATAAATATCCAAAGCACAATTGCTCCAATTACATCAAAGAAAGCTAACGCAATAAAGAATGGACCAAAACCAATTATGCCTACAAATGCACCGATGAAAAGGTTAAATATTAACTGTCCTGTCCAAGCACAAGCGCCAGCCATTCCAACTGCTGTAGCAACTTGATTTTTCTTAAATAAATCGCCACCTAAAGTTGATGCAACAGTAGATAATAATTGATGAGAGAAACCACCAAGACTAATTAAGAATACAGCTAAGTATGGATTTTCAACAATACTAACAAAACCGATTGTCATCATTAATACTGCACCGATCGTAAAGGTAATCAATCTCGAATTGATTAATGATATTCCACGATCATTAAAAAACTTCGCAACAAAACCACTAGCTAAACAGCCGAGATCAGCCATTAAAAATGGTAACCAAACAAACATGGCAATTTCTTTTAAACTAAAATGCAATGTTTCAACAAAGAAGATTGGTACCCAAAAATTGATTGTTCCCCACGCTGGATCAGCAAGAAAACGAGCAATACCAATACCCCAGAAATTACGCTGAGTAAGGATTGTTTTAAGGGATGCTTTTTCTTGTTTGTTATCACTATCTAAATATTTCTCTTGTCCAGCTTCAATATACTCTCTTTCTTCTGCAGATAGTCTTTTTGAATCTTTAGGATCACGATAGAAAATAAACCATGCAAGAGCAGCAATTAATGCTAATGATCCTGAAACAACAAAAGCAAATCCCCAACCTTGGAATAAAATACACCAAGCAATCAGAGGTGGAGCAAGCATCGCACCAAATGAGGTCCCCATATTAAACACACCTGACGCGATTCCTCTTTCTTTTGCTGGAAACCATATAGATGCGGTTTTTATTCCTGCAGGAATAGCTGATGCTTCACTAAAGCCCATTACTCCACGCATGAAAGCTAAACCTTGCCATGTACCAGTTAATGCATGGCCCATAGTTGCTAGTCCCCAAATTACTGCGCAGATAGCAAATCCAAGTCTTAGACCAATTGTATCAATAAAAAAGCCCATAATAGGTTGACCAATAGTATAGGCCAACTGGAATGCACTCACTATCCAAGAATATTGCTCTTTAGTAATACCAGTGGTTTCTAAAATTGTCGGTGCAGCAACACCTAATGCAGTTCGATCTAGATAATTGATAATAGTAATAGCACAAACAAGTAAAATCATGCACCATCTAAATTTTGGTATTTTTCTCATTTTATTTCCTTCATCCTATTTAATGTTAATTTGAATTATTGCTATTTAGAAAAATAATGACTTGTATTGTTAAAACATATATTTCTAATCATATTGCTAAGTAAATCAAAATCAGCAGGAATTTGGCTATTTTGCATCCAATGTCACACCATTTTGCAAAGGATTGCCTAAAAAACTCATGTCAGGTAAAGGATAAGAAACTACGAGATTCAGTTAACATACCGATAATTTAACTTAATCCCCAATTTTTTTGAAAAAGATATGCTTCAATATCAATTTAGGTCAATCTCTCAACCCAATTCATATTAGGTTGAGAGATTAATAAATTATTTGATAGACTTTAAAGAAACTTTATTTATTGAATGACCATTAATGAATAATGAACGTAATTCACCTTTTGGTAACGAAATATTAATTTCATCCCAAGCAGGTTGATATTCACCTCTTGCTTGTATATGAAGATCAATACGTTGATTATCCGAGGTTAAATCCCAATCAATCCATAAGCCTTTCCCTTTTTGGTAATCGTAACTTTCACCATCATCTTCAAAGAAACTGCCTTTTGTTGAATAAACACCTTTAGCAGGAAAAACTTTAAATTCTCGGTAATCATCTAATTGATGATTAACATAAGCCATGCGTTTAGACATAGGAATAATAGCACCGGCTCTAACTAGTAAAGGAAATGATTCAAGTGGAGCTGGTAAAGTTATCGATTGTTTACCACTAAACCATTGCTGTGAATGATAACAATACCAACCAGTTCTATTGTTTGGTAAATAAACTTCACGCTCTCGTTGACCTGGTTCAACAATGCTCGCAACTAACAGATCTTTACCAATCATAAAATCGTCAGTTTCTATAAAAGTATTTGCATCGTGTTCATGATCCAAAAAAGTTGGTCTTAGCATTGGTTCATCATCATGATGTGCTTGCCATAATAAATTATAGAAATAAGGAAGTAACTGATAACGAAAGCAAATAGTATCGCGAATTATTGGTGTAACTTCTGGATACATCCAAGGTTCATTAACAGTATGATCATCATTCCATGAGTGAATAGTAAAACGAGGATGCATAATACCATTTTGCACCCAACGCACGAAAAGTTCTGGTTCTGGTTTATCACCAGAAAAACCACCTACATCATGACCAACATTGTACAATCCGGATAGACTCATTCCTAATCCCATACGAATATTATATCGCAGAGTTTGCCAACTTGTTCGATTGTCTCCTGACCATGTTTGCACATAACGTTGAATTCCTGCGCAACCTGAACGTGAAATTAAATAAGGGCGAATATTTGGATTATAACTTTGTTGCGCTTCCATTGATGCTCTACACATTAGTAATGGCATTACTGGTCGGATATGTTTAATAGCTATTTCCTTACCAAAACCATAACAACGGGCTTCTCCATCCCAAACTTCAAATTCATTATTATCATTCCATGTAGAATCAATACCCATTTCAAGAAGCTGTTTAGTTACATTATTTTTCCACCAATTGAATGTTGCTGGATTAGTAAGATCTAAATGAGAACCCTCGTCATCCCAAAACATTGAACGTTCTGGATTATCACTTTCTGAATCTTTGATAAAAAGACCTTTTTCTGCTACTTCCTGATATTTAGGATGATTTTGTAACAAACATGGTTTTATATTAGCAGCAATTCTTAAACCGGCTTCATGGTAAGATTTTGTGAAAGCTTTTGGTTCTGGGAATTTATCATAATTCCAATTAAAGACATACCTTTTACCATTAATCGAGGTATACCCTGATGACAATTGAAATGAATCACATGGAATACCGTGCTTTTGACACAAATCAATAAAATTTTGCATCTGTTCTTGGGCATTGGGCGCATCGGTATAAAACATTGTTGAACCGCTATAACCTAAACTCCACTTAGGTCCAAAAAAAGTTTTACCGGTTAATTTAATAAAAGACTTGGTGACATCAATAATTTTCGGACCTAAGAAGAAATAGAAATCAATGTCCCCGGCTTCTGCTTGGTAACGACGATATGCTAGATGATAATTATCATGTTCTGTGCCCAAATCTAACCAGCAACTGGTTAAATTATCATAAAATAGTCCGAAACTAACATCATTTCGATGGGTAATAGTAAACGGTATATGTTTATAAAGCGGATCAGTCTCCTTAGCATTATAGCCCATTGAATCAAGATTACGCATTTCAAAACGGCGACCAGCACGATTAAGATCACCAGCTTTCTCGCCCAAACCATAATAGTGTTCATCTTTATATCTTCGTTGATAATGAGCAATACCATCACCATGAGGATTAATTAAATAAGCACTAGTACTTCTATCCTCAACGAGCAATTGCCATTCACCAAATTCATTCTTAAATTCCCATTTTAATGATAATGGTTGATCAATAATTACTCTCAATTGTTTTGTACTAATAATAAGTTTATTGCCTTGTTGTAAAAACTCATATTTTGGTAAAGAAAAACCTTCAGTGCTTAATCGATCTCGACCTTCTAATGGCGTATCTTGATTGGGAGCAATACTCCATGTTCTATCAAGTGATAAACTATTATTTCGTTTAATTAAAACACGAAACATCTTTTCTTCAAGCACATAAAGGCAAAAGTTAAATCGATTATCTACTAATAATTCAATGCAATTGTTTTGGTCATTCTTAAAAATCCATGTCTTTAATGTTTTCATATAACTATCCTAAAAAATTAATAACTATTTTCCAATACGAGTCATCTGATTCTAATATTTCCATTTTTTAGACAAAAATAAACTTAATTAATGAGAACCAAAGTAACGATTTGCATTGTTAAAACAAATATTTCTAATCATATTGCCAACTAAATCAAAATCAGCAGGAATTTCGCCATTTTCCATCCAATGTCCCACCATATTGCAAAGAATTCGCCTAAAATATTCATGTCTGGTAAAGGATAAGAAACTACGAGAATCAGTTAACATACCAACAAATTGACTTAATAATCCCATTTGAGAAAGTTGCATAATTTGGCGTTCCATGCCATCTTTCTGGTCATTGAACCACCAACCAGATCCAAATTGAATTTTTCCTGCAATGCCTGAACCTTGAAAGTTACCAGCCATAGTAGCTAACACTTCATTGTCACGAGGGTTTAGGCAATATAAAATAGTTTTCGGTAATTCGTCAGTTAAGTCTAAAATACCTAATAATGAAGAGAGTGGTTCGGCAATTGGTCTATCGCCAATCGAATCAAATCCAGCATCAGGGCCAAGTAATTTAAACATTCTTTGATTATTATTACGTAGCGCACCTAAGTGTAATTGCATTACCCAATTGCGTTTATGATATTGCTTACCTAACCAAACCAATACCGCGGTACTAAATTGAGCAATTTCTAATTCAGAAAGGGATTTATTAGCAAGGCGTTTTGTTATTATTTGATCAAGCTGTTTTCCGGTAGGAATGTCGGCATAACGTAAAATTTCTATACCGTGATCTGATGCTTCACAGCCATGCTGTTCAAAATGATCTAGGCGTTTGGTTAATGCACAAAGTAGTTTGTCAAAATTATCAATTTCAATATCCGTAACTTTGCCTAATTCAGTAATGTACTCAACAAAACCAGCCAATTCTATTTTGAAGACTTTATCTGGCCTCCAGCTAGGCCTTACTTTAGTCTGAAATGAGGTATCTAATGCAATTTGTTTATGATATTCAAGTGAATCGATGGGATCATCAGTTGTGCCAACAGCTTTAACATTCATTTGAGTTAAAATACCGCGAGTAGAAAACTCAGCTGTTGCTAATTTAGCATTAGCTTCAGCCCATATTTGATCAGCTGTTTTTTCATTAAGAATAATATTTTTTATACCAAATGGTCTTTTTAACTCTAAATGGGTCCAATGATAAATAGGGTTTCCTAGTGTTAAAGGAACAACTTTTGCCCATGTAAGATATTTTTCATAATCAGATGCGGTACCAGTTATAAATTTTTCATCGACACCAGCAGTTCGCAATACTCGCCATTTATAATGGTCACCAGCTAACCAAATTTCAGTTAAATTACCGAAATTTTTATTCTCAGCGATATCTTTTGGTGGTAAATGACAATGATAATCATATATAGGTTGATCTTTAGCATAATCAAAATAAAGCTTTTGTGCTGCATCAGTTTGTAACAAAAAGTTATCATCTAAAAATTTTTTCATACTCTAAAGTCCAATTTAAAAAAATAAATCCTGAATAGTTTGTTTTGCACCTTTCTCCATTAAGCAAAGATAATGTTGAGTTACTTTATCTTTAAATAATGAATTATTTGGTAGATCAGTTCCAAAAACAGCGTTTAAAGTTAATAAAGCATTGACTCGCTCAATACCATCATCACTCGCGGTTACTAGTTTTTTTAACTCATCCACCATTGGGTCACGAACATCAATTATTTGTTTATGATCATCAATACCACCAACATAACGCATCCAGCCAGCCACACCTAAAGCAAGTAAAGAAAAATCAGAATTATGAGTGATATGCCAACGGATTGAATCAAGCAAACGTTGTGGTAGTTTTTGCGTTCCATCCATGGCTATTTGCCATGTTCGATGTTTTAGTGATGGATTACTAAATCTTTCAATCAATTTTTCAGCATATTGCTGTAAATTAACCTGTGGTGGAACATTTAAAGTTGGAGCTTGTTGTTGTAGCATTAATGATAAAGTTGCCTGTTTATAAGCCTCATCATTCATACAATCATTAATATGCTCATAACCAGCTAAATAGCCTAAATACGCTAAAAATGAATGGCTACCATTTAACATTCGAAGTTTCATCTCTTCATATGGGACAACATTATCAACAAATTCAGCACCAACTTCATTCCAATTAGGTCGAGCAGTAACAAAATTATCTTCAATAACCCATTGAATAAATGGTTCACAAGCTATACCACAAGGATCAAACATACCACCTAGTACATCTTGAATTTCTGTTAATGTTTCGGCTGTGGCAGCGGGTACAATACGATCGACCATGGTACAAGGGAAAGTGGTGTTAGTTTCAATCCATTTAGCTAACTCTGGATCACGTGCATTTGCTAAATCTAAAATCGCTTTTTTTAATACCAAACCATTTTCAGGCATATTATCACATGATAAAGCAGTAAATGATTTTAAACCTCGTTGCATACGTCTATATAAGGCCTCAACAATCACGCCAGGAGCTGACATAGGTTTAGTTGGCGAACTCAGATCAGATTTAATTAATTGATTATTTAAATCCAAGCCAGCACCACCTGGTAACATACAATAACCTTTTTCGGTTACCGTCAATGAAACAATCTCGACTACCGGATCAGCCATTTTTGCTAAAATAGCTTCAATACCATCTATTGGCGCTAATAATGATTCTTTCACACTGCCAATAATATAGGCTTGTTTAGACGTTGCACCTTTTTCTAAAACCGTATAGAGATGATCTTGTTTTCGAATATCATTAATAAGCTCTTCACCGCCAACAATATTTACCTCACAAATGGCCCAATCACTGTTACCTTTATTTAACAGACGATCAGTAAATAATGCCTGATGAGCTCGATGAAAAGCCCCAAAACCTATATGTATAATCCGCGCGACCATTTTTTCTCGATCATATAAAGGCTTGTGTTCGATTGATTGGGGAGTATTTGATAAATTTAACATGTAACACACCATTATTAACTAGTTGACAGTATTTATTGGTTAGACATGTTTTCATTTGTTGATAAAATTTTCACCTTTATTTTTTTATTTTTGTGATATATATCACATTTTTTGGTTTATATTATGAGGATTATTGCAAAAAACACTATAATACCGAACAATATTGGTAAACCAATATAAAACTAAAACGACTTTCTGTTATTATAGGCTTAGAGGAGTTGTAATAATTAGCGTATAATTATTTACATTAAACTTAAAAGTATTCTAAGGACTATAGATTATGCCAAGGGTCAATCGACTTTATCAAGAAATTGGTAATGAATTGAAATCATTATTAAAAAGTGGAACCTTCAAAATTGGTGATCGGCTTCCACCAGAAAGAGACATTGCTGAAACTTTTAATGTCAGTAGGACAGTAGTTCGTGAAGCATTGATTATGTTAGAGCTTGAAAATTTAGTTGCAGTAAAAAAAGGCTCCGGCGTTTATGTAATTGGTTTACCTGATGAAGTCTTATCTGAAAAAGATAGGAAAATTGAAGAAGAAGATTTAGGTCCATTTGAATTATTACAAGCTAGACAATTAATTGAAAGCAATATTGCCGCTTTTGCAGCCTCACAAATTGTCAAAGCAGATATTGTTGAATTAAGAACAATATTGGAACAAGAACGGCAAATATTAGAACAAGAAGTTCTTGATGACTATAGTGCTGATGAAATGTTTCACATTGCTATAGCACGAGCTACCAAAAATTCAGTACTTGAACGTTTATTGGCAGATCTATGGGCTAAACGATCTACAAGTAAAATGTGGGACCAGCTACAAAGTAGAATCACCGATCATAGTTACCGTAAAAAGTGGCTATATGATCACGAAAGAATTCTACAAGCATTACAGTTAAAAGATGCTATGGCTGCACGCCATGCTATGTGGCAACACTTAGAAAATGTTAAACAAACATTAATGACTGTTTCTGACAGTGAAGATCCAAATTTTGATGGTTATTTATTTGACTCTATTCCGGTCACTATTGTTAACCAATAGCTGAAAATATGCATTGTTAATGGATCTTCCTTTAGGAATGACTTATTAAATAAAGAATCATTGAGGAGATTTTAGATGGAACAAACAATGCGTTGGTTTGGCCCTAGTGACCCAGTATCATTGGATGATATTAGACAATCCGGAGCAACCGGAATTGTTACAGCATTGCACCATATACCTAATGGTGAAGTATGGACTATTGATGAAATTCAAAAACGAAAAAAAATAATCGAAGATAAAGGCCTCACTTGGTCTGTTGTCGAAAGTATTCCTGTTCATGAAGAGATAAAAACCCATTCAGGTAAAGTCGAACAACATATTGCTAATTATCAACAATCTATTCGTAATTTAGCCGCTTGTGGTATTGATACTGTTTGTTACAATTTTATGCCGGTATTAGACTGGACCCGCACCGATCTTGGTTATCAATTACCTGATGGTTCAAGAGCACTACGTTTTGATCAAATTGCTTTTGCAGCATTTGATATCCATATTTTACAACGACCTAATGCCGAAAAAGATTATAGTCAAGAAGATATCCTTTCAGCAAAAACTTACTTCGAACAAATGACACAAGCCGATAAAGATAAACTGGTCGCAAACATTATTGCTGGTTTACCTGGCGCTGAAGAAGGTTATTCACTTGATCAGTTTCGAGCACATCTTGCAACTTATGATGGTATTGATAAAGCTAAATTACGCGAAAACTATGCTCATTTTTTAAAAGCTATTGTACCTGTTGCAGAAGAAGTTGGCGTTGTGTTAACTGTTCATCCAGATGATCCTCCTAGACCGATTTTAGGTTTACCTCGCATTGTTTCAACGATTGAAGATATGCAATGGATAAAAGAGACTGTTGATAGTATCCATAATGGTTTTTGCTTTTGTACTGGCTCTTATGGTGTCCGTAGCGATAATGATTTAGTTACTATGGCTGAAAAATTTGCCGATCGAGTTTATTTTATTCATCTACGCGCAACAGTACGTGAAGACAATCCATTATCTTTCCACGAAGGCGATCACCTAGCTGGAGACGTTGATATGTATGGCGTAATAAAAGTACTTATTGCCGAAGAAGAACGTCGCAAAAAGGCTGGCATAAACCGTTTAATACCTGTTCGTCCTGATCATGGTCACCAGATGCTTGATGATCTTAAAAAGAAAACTAATCCAGGTTATTCGGCAATAGGACGCTTAAGAGGTTTAGCTGAAATCCGGGGTGTTGAATACGCAATTAAACGTGCATTTTTCAAATAAAAAACAATTTATCTGTATTGAAAGCCCATGATTATGGGCTTTTATTTTCCATAATTTACATATAAAAATAGCGTAATATACACGCTATTTTCCTTATATAGTTAGGATGTGTGTCTATAAATAATTTGCAAATTACTTGTTATTTTTTTGGCTACGTTGATATAACAAAGAACACATTATGATAGCGCCAATGATATCTAAAAAGCCCATGGTAATAAAGAATGGTTTAAAACCAATAGTTTCAACAAACTGTCCAACAACTATAGTAAATAAGAAACTCGCTATCCACGCAGAACTACCTCTTAATCCATTCACCGTTGAGACTTCTTTACCAGAAAAGTTTTCAATAACTTGAATAGTTAACATCGCCGATAACATTTGATGCCCCCATGCGCCAATTGCAATTAATGCAATAGCCGTATAAGGGCTTTCAGTTAAACTAGCAAAAGCCATTGATAACATGAAGAACGCTGCACCTAAATAAGTTGTACATGCAGCATTTATTCGAGAAAGACCAAAATGTTTATTTAACATTCTAGAAAAATATCCAGATGATAATCCACCAAAATCGGCAGCAAGAAATGGAATCCAGACAAACATTGCCATTTCTTTCAATTGCATGCCTCGTTCGGTTAATAAATAATATGGTACCCAGAAGTTAACTGCTGCCCACGCAGGTTCAGCTAAAAATGCAGGAATAGCAATACCATAAAATTTCTTTTTACTAACCACTTGTTTAAGAGCAACCCAAATGTTTTTATTTTGCTGGCTTTCGCTATCATCCTGTTCAGAAAGAATATATTTCTTTTCAGCTTCAGAAATAAAACGACTTTTGGACGGTTCGCTAAAGAAGAAAAGCCAAATTCCAGCCCATATTATTCCTAAAGAACCAGGAATTAAAAATGCTAGTTGCCATCCGCCAAATTGATGAATTGTATAAATCAAAGGAGGAGCAATCATTGCACCTAAAGAAAAACCGACCATACTCCAGCCATTAGCTATAGCTCGCTCTTTTTTCGGAAACCATAAACTAATTACTTTTGCATTAGCAGGAGCAACGACTGATTCAGCACCACCCATAACAAAACGTAAAATAGCCAAATGGATCCATGCGCCAGCACCAGCATGTAGTACACACATAACAGACCATATTACAACCATAATTGCAAATCCAATACGTAGGCCTATTACATCAACAAACCATCCAACAATAGGTTGAAATATGGTATAAGCTAATTGGAAAGCCCCTGTAATATAAGAGTATTCTTTAGGTGTAATATTTAGATCTCGAATAATTTCCTGAGCCATAATGCCTAAAGCATTTCTATCAACATAATTGAGGATAACACCCGTCGCAAATAAAATAATCATAAGCCAACGGACATATCCTCCTGACTTCAATATGGCACTCATAATAACCTCTAGTTTTAATGTAAATTTCTAAAATATAATTAGTGTCACCAAAATTGGTGAACCAAATATTACCGTTATTTTTCGTTGTAGTATTCCAAAATTAGTCAAAATCGTGATTTGGATCACATAACGACAAAATTGGTACAACATCTTGGTGTGTTTTTATGACATGAATCAAGACTAAAGACTATTAATTTATGCACGACCATTGAGTAAAAAAACAATTAATCGAAAATGGTAGGTAAGATAGTTATGGTTACAATGAAGCAGAAAATACTAATATTACAAAAAATGCTATTAAATGATTGTGGTTTTGACATAATTTATACTTAACCGCTATACTTAAGGGGATATTTTCTACATCTATATCGTTAAGCAGTTTTTTAATAAGCAGTTTAAACATAAGGGGTGTAATATGGGTATCTTAAATAATATTTTTTCAAAAATATTTCCAAGCGCACAAGCCGCTGTAGGTCATGCTAAAGATGCAGTAAAAGAGCAAGTTGATAAAATCACTGACACAGTAAAAGACAAAACTTCAGATAATACTTTAAGTAATAACACAAATAATAGTAATTCCGTTCAAAATCAACAAAATACATCGGACAACAAAGCGCCGATATCTGAGATCGATGTCATGTCAATTTTGGATAATTTAGCTAAAAAATTCCCAGAAAAACTTAATTGGAAAACATCTATTGTTGATTTATTGAAACTATTAGGTATCGATAGTAGTTTAGACGCACGTAAAAAACTCGCAACAGAACTTAATTATACCGGCAGTACTGACGATACCGCATCTATGAATACATGGTTAATAAAAGAAGTACTGAAGAAAATAGCTGAAAAAGGTGGTAATGTTTCTCATTTGTTTTCTTAATCAGAATTAATACGTGATTTGTTATCCACCTGTTTATCAGGTGGATTTTTTTATAGTCAATTAATTAAAACACGCTATTGATAACAACTTTAAGCTTTAAATGCATGCAGACGATTCATCGCACTTTCTATTCCATCAGTTAATAAAATATTAGTACAATAGACTGATTCATCAATAGCTTTATCAATTAATTCTTGTTCTGGTTTAGAGGGTTTATTTAAGACATAACCAACTACTTTATTTTTATCGCCTGGATGGCCAATTCCAATTCTTAATCTATAGAAATTCAGATTATTGCCAAGTTTACTGGCAATGTCTTTTAAGCCATTATGGCCACCATGACTACCGCCAAATTTTAATTTGGCAATCCCTGGATTAAGATCTAACTCATCATGAGCTACTAATATCTCATCAGGCTTAATTTGATAAAAAGAAGCCATTGCTTGCACTGCTTTACCACTTAAATTCATAAAGGTAGTTGGTACTAACAAACGAACATCATGCCCATTGATGTTAATTCGAGAACTATATCCAAAAAATTTAGGATCATTTTTTAATGGTTGATGATAACGTTCAGCAAGTAAATCAACATACCAAGCTCCCGCATTATGGCGAGTTGCGGCATATTCATTACCTGGATTGGCTAACCCTACAATTAGTTTGATTGTTGACATAATAGTTTAATCGTTAATTATCCTGTTATTACAAAAAAGCCCCTAATAGGGGCATTTATCTAATTCAGAAGAAAAGATTATTGATGGAACATTGCTGAAATCGATTCTTCGTTACTAATACGTCGAATTGCTTCAGCAAGCATACCTGATAATGTAAGTTGACGCACATTTTTCAATGCTTTAACTTCCGCTGTTAATGGAATTGTGTCACAAACTACAATTTCATCAATAGCAGAGTCTTTAATGTTACTTACAGCTTTTCCTGAGAAAATTGGGTGAGTTGCATAAGCAAAGACACGTTTTGCGCCACGAGCTTTTAATGCATCAGCCGCTTTACAAAGTGTTCCTGCCGTATCGATCATGTCATCAACTAAAATACAATCTCTATCAGCAACATCACCGATAATATTCATCACTTCTGCTTCGTTAGCTCGTTGACGACGTTTATCGATAATAGCCATATCAGTGTCATTTAAAAGTTTAGCAATAGCACGAGCACGAACCACACCACCAATATCTGGAGATACCACGATTGGGCGTTCAAAATCACGTTGCAACATATCTTCTAAAATAACAGGGCTACCAAACACATTATCAACGGGTACATCAAAGAAACCTTGAATCTGTTCAGCATGAAGATCAACGGTTAAAACCCTATCAACACCTACAGTCGATAAAAAGTCAGCAACAACTTTGGCTGTAATAGGCACACGGGCTGAACGTACGCGACGATCTTGTCTTGCATAACCAAAATAAGGAATAACAGCAGTAATACGACCAGCAGATGCTCGACGCATCGCATCAATCATCACTAATAATTCCATTAAATTGTCATTGGTAGGCGCACAAGTTGATTGGATAATAAAAACATCTTCACCACGGACATTTTCATTAATTTGGACATTTACTTCACCGTCACTAAAACGGCTAACAATAATATCACCAAGAGAAGTATAAAGACGATTAGCTATACGTTTTGCTAGTTCGGGTGTGGCGTTACCAGCAAAAAGCTTCATATCAGGCACGAGAAATCCTCAAGCATGTAATCATGATTACATAAAACGTAATCGGTTAAATCGGGATCACAATTATATAATCATTTACAGATTATGCTCAACCACATTATAAAAATTTATTAAAAATATTTTACATTCATCACATTAATATATAAAAAACTAAGTTAATAAGATGTTTTTTTGAAGTGAATAAAAAATCAGGTAAACTACTATATAGCTAAGATGCTCAATTATCCTAATAACCTATTTAACCTAACAGCAGATACGCAATGAGTGAACAATTAGACACAAATAACCAAGTAATAGAATCTAAACGAACAATACGAAGTTTTGTATTAAGACAAGGCCGTTTAACTAAAGGACAACAACAGGCTTTAACGCATTTATGGCCTATCTATGGTGTTGAGTACAATGCTATCTCACCAATTGTTTTTGAAGATAATAAACCAGTGGTGTTTGAAATCGGTTTTGGTATGGGCGCTTCATTAATTGAAATGGCAAAAAATGCCCCATCCAAGAACTTTTTAGGTATTGAAGTCCATAAACCGGGCGTTGGAGCTTGTTTAATGGCAATTGAGGAAAATCAATTATCTAATTTAAAAGTTATGTGCCATGATGCCGTTGAAGTGTTAGAAAACATGATACCTGATAACTCATTAGATAAGGTGCAAATTTTCTTCCCCGATCCATGGCATAAAGCAAGACACAATAAACGTCGAATCATTCAACCTAATTTTGTTGCTTTAATTCATAGAAAATTAAAGACTGATGGTATTTTACATTTAGCTACCGATTGGCAACACTATGCAGAGCATATGCTTGAAGTATTAAATCAAGCGGAGGGATTTAAAAATTTATCTGCCACTAATGACTATATTCCAAGACCTGAAGATCGCCCTATTACCAAATTCGAAAAACGCGGTCAAAATCTGGGGCATGGTGTTTGGGATTTGCAATTTATAAAAAAACAGTGATATTAAGGAGCCGTTATGCCAAATAAGACAATTGATTTAATTTGCCAGCGTCGTTCAATTCGATCTTATAAATCAACACCATTAACAAGTGAACAGATTAATGAAATTATTCAAGCAGCACAATCGGCTCCAAGTTCAAACTTTTTACAATGCGCAACCATCATTAGAATCACTGATAGTGAGAAAAGATCAGAATTAGCTCATTATTCAGGCGATCAGAGTTATATCGTTCAAGCGCCAGAGTTTTGGGTATTTTGTGCCGATTTTAACCGCCACTTTCAAATTGATGCTACTATTCCACTTGAAAAAGCCGAGCAACTTTTAGTGGGTTGTATTGATACCACACTTATGGCTCAAAACGCGGTTATTGCAGCACAGTCATTAGGTTTAGGTACGGTGTACATTGGCGGTTTACGCAATAATATTGCTAAAGTGACCGAGTTACTTGCGCTACCTAAATATGTTCTTCCTTTATTTGGACTTTGTATCGGTTATCCTGACCAAAATCCTGATATTAAACCACGATTACCAAAACAATTGGTTTTCTTTGAAAATCATTATCAACCAATTAATCATCAATTATTAGCACAATATGATAGCCAAATGCGTGACTATTATGGTCACAGAGAAATTAATCAAAAAACAAATGGTTGGAGTGATAAAATTGCAGAAACAATTAGCAAAGGGCAACGAGATTTCGTTTTAAATTATTTGCATAAACAAGGATGGATAACTAAATGAAAAAAGATCAATACCAATTAGATAAAGTTGTAATACTAAGTCGTCATGGAATACGCACTCCATTAGCAAACACCATAGAGTTTTTAGAAAAAGCTAGCCCATTAAAATGGCCAAGTTGGGATCATGCTTATGGTTATTTAACTACCAGAGGAGGGGTTTTAGAATCTTATTTTGGACATTATCTATCGCAATGGCTTGAACAACAAAACATTCGCCTTACACCGGAAAATCCTGATATATATGTTTATGCTAATAGTCTTCAAAGAACAGTTGCCACCGCGCAATTCTTAGTTACAGGGGCTTTTGCGGGTTATGATATCCCGGTTAACCACAAATATACCATTGAAAAAATGGACCCTATATTTGATCCAAGTGTACAAGATGATTCACCAGAATCTAAACAAGCATTATTAAAAGATATTGATGATGCAGATAAAGCTGAATCAATTTTCAAAAATTTAGCGCCAGCTTATGCGATGCTATCGGATATTTTGGACTATAAAAATTCACAATTATATGCTGAATATCAATGTGATTTTGCTGATATTCCTTATGATCTTCATTTTGTAAAAGATGAAGAGCCAGAATTATTAGGGCCTCTAGCAATTGGTATTTGTGCTGTTGATGCTTTCTTATTACAGTACTATTCAGCTTTTCCTAAAGAACAAATTGCATGGGGAAAAATAACCAGCCACGAACAATGGCAACAACTTATACAAATTCGTAACCACTATATCAATTTAGTTTTTCATTCCAAATCTATAGCTCGAAAAAATAGTGCATTATTAATTAATATGATAGATGATCTGTTACACCAAAAGAATAACAAGATAAATTTACTCGTTGGCCATGATAGTACCATTGCTGCACTACTTGGTGCCTTGGATTTCGCCGAATACCAACTTCCTAATCAATGTGAAAATACACCAATTGGTGGTATGGTTATATTACAACGTTATCGTAATAAAGCATCGGGGGAATACTTGTTTAAAGCTGAATACGTTTATCAAAGCTTTGAACAACTTTACACCGCACAACCACTTGATATCAATCATCCACCACAACATTACCAACTTCAGCTAAAAAATGCCGTAGCAAATAGTGACGGTTTTTATCAGTGGCAAGACTTTGAAACTCGCCTAAAAGAATTCAAAAAATAAATAAATTAGATTGTCTAAAAGTTTAAACTTTTAGACAATCTAAATATATCCTCTATATTAGTCATACATTTTAATTAATTTCATAAAATAAATTTGGATATCATTCACTTTTATTTGATTATTTCATCTATTTTATCTATCAACTTGTTATTAAAACTAAGTATCACTCTTAGTATTGCTATTAGTTTTTTCTTCAGTTAGTTTTATGTTAATTGATAGCAAATATGCTTATCACTTGCTAAAGCTATTAGCTTCATCAAAATAACATGCCTACTTTGTCAAGTTCGTCATAGAAGTCATTATAGTAAAAAATACCTATGGTAAAAAAATTATGATTATTTATTATTACGTTTCTGGACATCAAAATACATAATTACTCATTTATCTTTTCTCTTTACACTTATCAATAACTGTATATTTGATAAAATTTTTATTGCAAAACAAATGTCTATGATGTTTAATTCGACTAATTTTAGTATTTTGTTAATATTGGTCTAGAAGGAGCTTAATTAGTACTAAGCTAAATCAACTTTAGTTTTGCATTGAAATCATCCTTAATAATATGGTTAAGGTCATTAGGTGCTTTTTAAACTGAATATAATTAATAAATTCGATAATTAATCTAAATTCAATAAACGTAATTAGCATAAATTAAGGTATCAAGATGAAAATATTAGTCACTGGTGGTTGTGGATATATTGGCAGTCATACTTGCGTTCAATTAATTCTTTCTGGTTATACTCCGATTGTGGTTGATAATTTATTCAATAGTAAAGCTTCGGTTTTAGAAAGAATAAAAACTATCACTGGACAATCAGTTGAGTTCTATCATGGCGATGTTTGTGATGCTAAGTTACTGACAAAAATCTTTAATGAACATGACATTAAAGCCGTTATTCACTTCGCTGGCTTAAAAGCCGTGGGCGAATCAGTATATAAACCTCTTGAATACTATGAAAATAATGTCTATGGCACTATTGTATTAATGAAAGCGATGCGTGAGGCTGGAGTTAAACAATTAGTGTTTAGCTCATCAGCTACCGTTTATGGTGAATTAGCTCCCGTCCCTTATGTCGAAACATTACCACAAGGATTACCGACTAGCCCATATGGTAAAAGTAAGCTGATGGTCGAACAATGTATAATGGATTTAGCGGTTGCTGAACCTGATTGGTCTCTTACCTTATTGCGTTATTTTAATCCTGTTGGTGCTCACCCTAGTGGTTTAATGGGGGAAGATCCACTCGGTATCCCTAATAATTTAATGCCATATATTACCCAAGTTGCGATTGGAAAACGAGACTCTTTATCTGTTTTTGGTGATGATTATCCCACAGCGGATGGAACCTGTGTTCGTGACTTTATTCATGTCGTCGATTTGGCTGATGGTCATATTGCAGCACTCAAAACCGATCAAAATAAAGCTGGAGTACATATCTATAATTTAGGTTCAGGAATTGGTTTTAGTGTCCTACAAGTAATAAAAGCCTTTGAAAAAGCTTCAGGAAAACCACTTAATTGGCATTTTGCACCAAGACGTGCTGGTGATTTAGCTGCGTTTTGGGCAGATACAAAGAAAGCAGAACAACAATTGGGCTGGAAAACTAAATTAAACCTTGATGATATGGTCAAAGATTCATGGAATTGGCAATCTAGCAATCCTCAAGGCTATCCTGATTAATTAATGTTTGGCAAATAATAGGAAAATAACCAATAAGAGACATAAATGGATATTTTTAACCCAGTAGACCATCCACACCGTCGATATAACCCATTAACCGATCAATGGGTATTAGTTTCGCCACATAGGGCAAAACGCCCTTGGCAAGGTCAACAAGAGACAATAAATGATGAACAAAAACCTTGTTATGATGCAAATTGTTTTTTATGTCCGGGAAATAAACGTGTAACCGATGATATCAATCCTAATTATACGGGAACCTTTGTCTTTACTAATGATTTTGCCGCGTTAATGCAAGATACACCTGACTCCCCTATTAGTCATGACCCGTTATTCCAAATGCAAAGTGCCAAAGGTACAAGCCGAGTTATCTGTTTTTCTCCCGACCATAGTAAAACGTTACCCGAACTAAATTTATCTGCCATTGAAGAAGTGATAAAAACTTGGATCACCTTACAACAAGAATTAGGGAAAAATTATCCATGGGTACAAATTTTTGAAAATAAAGGGGCAGCTATGGGCTGTTCCAATCCGCATCCTCACGGGCAAATTTGGGCAAATAGTTTTATCCCGAATGAGATTGCTCGAGAAGATTTTAATATGTGTAACTATTTTCAAAAGTATGGGCGAAATTTGTTAGTTGATTATGTACAAAAAGAGTTAATCAATCAACAGCGTATTGTTGTTGAAACTGAACATTGGTTAGCTGTAGTTCCATTTTGGGCTGTCTGGCCATTTGAAACACTATTGTTACCGAAAAAACATATTCCTAGATTGACTGATTTAACTCAATCAGAACAAAAAGATTTAGCTATAGCCTTAAAAAAATTAACTTGTCGCTACGATAATTTGTTTAATTGCTCTTTTCCTTATTCTATGGGGTGGCATAGTGCACCATTTAGTAATGATAATACAGATTATTGGCAAGTACATGCTCATTTTTATCCCCCATTATTACGTTCAGCCAGTATTAAAAAATTTATGGTCGGTTATGAGATGCTTGCAGAAGCGCAACGAGATCTAACGCCAGAACAAGCTGCAGAAAGATTGCGCAATCTTAGTGATGTACACTATAAAAATAAATCTAACGAATAACGAATATTTTATAGTTAAAAATTGGACATAGAACAGCTAACATTTACGTTATCCTCAATATTTTTTATCACTATAAAAAATATTGAGGAAAGGGATTTTTTAAGGATAAAAAATCGAAGATTTTACATAGTTAACCTAACAATCCAAGTTAAAATTAGGTATGATATTCCCCTATTCACTAATGGATATTAAGATAAATGAAAAGCAAAGCGCTCACAGCGATTTTCCCAGGAACATTTGATCCAATCACCAATGGTCATATCGACCTAATTACCCGCGCATCGCAATTGTTTCCCCGTTTAATTGTAGCTATAGCGCAAAATCCAAATAAAAAAACGCTGTTTACTTTAGAAGAACGAGTAAACTTAGCCTCAACATCGGTTGAACACTTATTGAATGTGGAAGTGATTGGCTTTGACAATCTTATGGCTGATTTTGCCCAAAAACATGCGGCGACAGTGATAGTCAGAGGAGTGAGAACAACTCACGATTTTGAATACGAAAGACAATTAGCTGAAATGAACCGAGCATTAAACCCTGATTTAGATACTATCTTTTTAATGCCATCGATTGCGATGGGATTTATTTCATCAACCATTGTTAAAGATGTTGCTTTGCATGGTGGAGACATCTCTAATTTAGTACCTTTACATGTCAAAACAGAGTTACTAAAACGGTTAACATAACTTCAATTTATTAATATGGTTAATTTTTACACCCCTACAAAAAAGAAGCTTACTGCACAAAAATTGACAGTTACTATCACTAATTTAGATGCCTTTGGTCAAGGCGTGGCAAATCATAAAGGTAAAACAATTTTTGTAAAATCAGCTTTACCTAATGAAACAGTTGATATCCAATTAACTGATGATAAAAAAAATTATGCTAAAGCAAAAGTTATAAAATACCACAATCATAGCCAACAGCGGGTCACACCAAAATGTAAATACTATACAAAATGTGGAGGCTGTGAATTACAACATATTTCATCAAATTTACAGCAACAAGCTAAATATGAAGCCTTGATCAAACTTTTACAGAAAGAAGCTGGGGCGGAGTTGGACTATAAAGACAATTCACCTAATATCATTGCCGACCAACCATATCATTATCGTAGGAGAGCTAGATTATCAATTAATTTAGTTAAAGGTGAATTATTAATCGGCTTTAGGCAGGCAGAATCAAACCAAATTATAAATATAGAACACTGTCCGGTATTAGTTGAACAATTAGATAAATTATTAATGCCATTACAGTCTTGTTTAAGACAAATTAAACAAAAAAAATCGCTTGGACATATTGAATTAATTGCCGTCGATAGTGGCATTATCCTTGTGTTAAGACACACCATGCCACTCACAGAGCAAGATAGCATTTTATTAAAACAATTCGCTGAAACTCACAATATTTCACTCTATTTTCATGGTCATGACCTGATTCATATCAGTGGCACCACTGAACATTATTATCTGATTAATCATCTAAAATTAACTTTCAGTCCACTCGATTTTATACAAGTTAATAGTCAAATTAATCAAAAGATGATTGATAAAGCCTTAGAATGGTTAGATATAACTTCAGATGATAAAATACTCGACCTATTTTGTGGTATGGGTAATTTCTCATTACCTATGGCAATAAAAAGTCAATCAGTCACAGGTATTGAAGGTGTAGATGCTCTGGTTGAAAAAGCCAAGATCAATGCTAAACTAAATAAAGATAAAATTGGTGCTAAAACTCAGTTTTTCACCTGTAATTTAGAAGATAAACAGCAATTTTCAATATGGAATCAGTCAAAATTTGACAAAGTATTATTAGATCCAGCTAGAGCCGGTGCTTATAATGCTACAGCAGAAATTGTTAAGATATCACCGACAAAAATAGTTTATATTTCATGCAATCCTGCTACATTGGCTAGGGACTGCAAGCTATTTATTGAGGAAGGATACAACATTGTAAAAGTAGCTATTTTGGATATGTTTCCACAAACTAAGCACATTGAATCAATGTTGATGTTAACTAAATCAGGATAATAATTATGGTATCAATTAGAGGCGCCCATCAACAAAATGACGAACATTACACGCTCGCACAATTTGATGTTGAACGATGGGCAAAACAAGAACTGTTATTAACCAATATTGAATCTTATCAAAAATTTAAAGATATTTGGGATTTTTGTTTTGAGCATAGTGCTGGTGAACCAGAGCAAATCTATTGCTTCGAAAATGCCATTGAAATGGTTGAAATTTTATCAACCTTAAATATGGATATTAATAGTTTAGCAACCGCTCTTTTACTACCTTTCTTTGATACTAAAATTATCTGCCGTGAAGATCTACCGGAAAATTTTGATCGAGAAATAATTCATATTCTTTCTAGTGTTGTCAAAATGAAAGACATTAGGCAACTACGTGCTATCCGTAATGGTCATGCAACAAACGAACAAATTGATAGTATTCGTCGTATGTTACTTGCGATGGTTAATGATTTCCGTAGTGTAGTCATTAAACTAGCTGAGCGTATTACTTATTTACGAAATTTGATGCATGCGCCAAAAGAAGATCAAGTGCTAGCTGCTAAAGAGTGCTTTAATATCTATGCTCCCTTAGCTAATCGACTCGGTATTGGTCAATTAAAATGGGAGCTTGAAGATTTTTGTTTCCGCTATTTACATCCTGACCAATATCGTTTTATTGCCCATAAATTACATGAGAAACGTCTAGATCGCGAATCATATATCAATCAATTTGTTAAAAATTTACAGGATATGATGAATAAAGATCATATTCGTGCCGAAGTTTACGGTCGCCCTAAACATATCTATAGCATATGGCGAAAAATGGAACGTAAACATCTACAATTTGAAGATTTATATGATATTCGAGCGGTACGCATCATCTGTGATCGAATCGAAGACTGCTATAATGCCTTAGGTATCGTACATAGCCATTATAAACATATTGCAAAAGAATTTGATGATTATGTCGCCAATCCAAAACCCAATGGATATCAATCAATTCATACTGTGGTTTATGGCCCAAATGATAAAACTATTGAAATTCAAATACGTACCGAACAAATGCACAATGATGCTGAATTAGGTGTAGCAGCACATTGGAAATACAAAGAAGGCAGTACAGATAAAATGACTGCCTACGATCAGCGTATTTCTTGGCTACGTAAATTATTAACTTGGCAACAAGAGATGTCAGAAAGTGGTGAAATTCAGGAAACTGTCCGTAGTCAAATTTTTGATGATCGCGTTTATGTATTTACACCAAAAGGTGATGTTGTTGACTTGCCTGCTGGTTCAACCCCATTAGATTTTGCTTATCATATTCATAGTGATGTTGGTCACCGTTGTATCGGTGCTAAAGTTGCGGGGCGCATAGTACCGTTTACCTATATATTAAAAACGGGTGATCAAGTTGAAATTATTACCCAAAAACAACCTAATCCAAGTCGCGATTGGCTAAATCCAAATACTGGATTTGTAAATAGCAGCCGAGCACGAGCAAAAATACAAGCTTGGTTTAAAAAACAAGATCGAGATAAAAATATAGCTGCTGGTCAACAAATTTTAGACAATGAATTAGAACCGTTAAATATTAGTCTAAAAAGTGTCGAAAAGATTCTGATTAGTAAATATAACGCTCATTCGTTTGACGAAGTATTAGCTGGGATAGGTAGTGGGGATGTTAGAATTAACCAACTAGTTAATTTTATTAATGCCCAATTTAATAAACCAACTGCTGAAGAGGAAGATGAAGCTGTTCTTAAACAGATCACCCAAAAATCAACCTCTCAAGCCAAAAATACCAATAAAACATCATCGATAAAAGGTGGTGAAATTATTATTGAAGGAGTAGATAATTTACTCTATACCATTGCTAATTGTTGTCGCCCTATCCCCGGTGATCCAATTGTCGGTTTTGTTACCCAAGGACGTGGTATTTCAATCCATCGCTCAGACTGTGAACAGCTGCAAGAGCTAAAAAATCACGCACCAGAACGAATCACCAGTGCAGTGTGGAGTGGTAATCATAACGCAAGTTATACCATGGTCATTCGCATCATAGCTAGTGATAGAAGTGGATTATTGCGTGACATAACAACAATTTTAGCTAATGAGAAAGTAAACGTCTTAGGAGTTTCGAGTCGCATAGATATGAAACAACAAATTGCAACGATTGATATGGATATGCAAATTTTTGATCAGGACTCTCTTGAACGAGTTATGAATAAAATAAAACAACTTTCTGACGTGCTGGAAGCAAAACGCTTACAAGGATAATAATTCGGTTGCCACTAGTATGTGAGTGGCAACCTTATCTATTGATTAACTTCGCTGTAAAATCTCAAATTGGTAATCATAACAATTTTTATCATCCGCTTTATGATTTTCTAAATAAATTTGTTGCCATGATGTTTGCAAATAATCAGGAAAATAAGTATCGCCAGTCAGTTTGGCATCAATATGAGTTAAATAAAGTCGATTAACTAAAGGTAATACCTGTTGATAAATATTACCACCGCCTATAATAAAGGCTTCTTCTACTTGTTGCTGATTAATCATTGATATTGCCTCATCAATCGATTTAACCCAACTAACATTAGGATTAATTGACGTATTACTTTCAGCCTGTCGACTGATGACAATATTGTGGCGATTAGGCAATGGTCTACCAATAGATTCAAACGTTTTACGCCCCATAATCACAGGTTTATTTAATGTGTTCTTTTTAAACCACGCTAAATCTGCAGGCATGTGCCATGGCATTTGATTGTTCATACCAATTACACGATTATCCGCCATTGCAACAATTATACTTAATATCATTGTAGTTCCTTTATACATAACCTAAAGATTTGATGCGCTCACTTACATTACTCGGAAATTTGGTCTGCGACCACAGTCTTTGGCTTAAAGAAAGTAATGTCTCTTTTTGACCTGAAACTATCCAATTCGCTAATTCAGTCGCCACATCAGGATAAATAGTAGGTTTAGGTGACGGTAGACCTAACCAATATTTCAACTTCATACTATTTAAATGTTCCATAACGGTTGCCATATCCAAAGACTGCAAACATTGGGCATTGTAAACTTGTTCAAATTGACCCGCGACTGGTTTAGTTAAAATCTTTTTACCCAAAGATAACGCTTCTGAAATTAAAGCAAATCCAGTATTTGAAATAATACCAGAACAACTGAGTAGAGCTTGAGTAAAATTATCTCGACTTAGCGGTTGTAATAAAATATTACCGCGTGCAGAAGATTGTTTTATTTCAGGGTGAAAACAATTAAATTGATATTGCGGAAATTGGCTTAATAATTCGGTTATTTCCGTTAAATCTTCAAAAGGCAAATAAACGATAATTTTACCATCTTCAGTTGGTGGTGTAGGAAATGAATCAATCATTGGCGGAATCAGTTTATGACCAAAATGGAACCAATGTAAACCAATAGGTTGTGTAACAGGAGCATAGTATTTCATAATCACATTTGCTATCGTGCCATATTCTTTAGGCTTGAGATATTGGCAAACAGACTGATTACTGATACCTAAACATTCGCGATTCTGATGATGTGCAGCCCAAGCACTAACTGGTTCAAAATCACTAATAATACAGTCATATGCAGATAAATCTAAATCACGAACGTCTTTAATTAATCTAAAAGCCCTAATTCTTTGGATGGTTTTGCGAAAATTGATTTTGCCATTAAGCGTAGCAAATGAAAGACCACCAAACGTTCGGTAGTTGCCAAAAGCTTGCATATCAAAATAATCTTTAGGATCACGACCACTTAAAATATAGTCAACATCCGCTCCAACCTTTTTTAAAGCTTTGGCTAATGTTCGACAACGACTGATATGGCCATTTCCTGTTCCTTGTACTCCAAAAAGAATTTTCATATCGTTATTATTCATAATGTTTTTTATGTGAATATGATACCAGAACCAATTATATTTGGCTTATATATTTTTATGATTATCTTGTACTAGGTAACCATTAATAGACCAATTAATTTTGATGTTACAGATTGAAAAATTAGTGATTATTAGCAATTGAAATTGAATAAAACTTCCATCTGTTAAAGTGGTATAAATTTAATGTTTTCTCTAGTAAAATAACTACAAGGTTTGTTAGATTAATTGCGTGATAAACAATGTCATTAGCCATAAACAAAAAGCGAGTGAATATTTTAATTATATCAACAATCTTTTTGTTTTTTTCTTCTATTTGGCATGTTCCACTCATTATTTCCAAACCTTGTACTGTTCATCATTCACCTAGCTTACAATCTTTAAGGGTGAACGCAAATCATCACTCTCCAGTAATTGATTTGTCGACTTCTAAATCAACAAAACCTTTTATTAGTGAATCAGTTAATCATTGTTTTGCTTGTGGCATGGCTATTGCTAATTATAGCGTTAATATTGATTATCCGATTTACCGTGAACAATATCTACCAACAAATTTTATTCCTGAATATAAAGAATTTATTCCTGAGTTAAAACCACCAAAAATTAGCTAATTTACGCTCTGTTAAATATTAGTAATAAATACTGGAAATCAATAACACATTAGCTTGCTAAACGACTAGACGAGTTTGGAAAGCAAACTGCTGGTTATTATTTAACTAAATAAATGATTATAGGAATACTATGAAACGCCGAAATTTTATAATGAATATTACTGCTGCCGTTGGTGGTTTAATTGCAACAAAAGCCATTGCCAAATTAGATCATTCATCAATGTCTGACATGGTTTGTGATGTTAAATCTGATAATTGTGATAAGGGGGACAACATGCACGATCATATGAATATGAATATGAACAACAAACAACCACAAAAACTATTATCTACTTCAGTATTACCAAAAGGTCATGATTTACCCAAATTCCAACTGTTAAAAAATAGTAGTCATCAATCAGGTATATTTGAAGCTACTATTGAAGCCAAACCAGTAAAAATTGCATTAACGCCTGATATCACTACAGAATTTTGGGCTTACAATGATTCAATACCTGGGCCACTTATTGAAGTTTATGAAGGTGATAAAGTCAAATTGACAGTAAAAAATAGACTGTCACAATCAACAACGGTGCACTGGCATGGTTTACTTGTGCCATCAAATCAAGATGGCAATCCACAAGATGAAATACCGGCTGGCAGTGAACGTATTTACGAATTTACCATCCCCGAAGGCAGTGCTGGTACCTATTGGTATCATCCTCATGGTCACAACACCGTTGCCGAACAAATAGCGAGAGGATTAGCGGGGGTATTTATTGTTCGTAGCAAAAAAGACCCTTTAGAATCTTTACCAGAACTAAATTGGTTTTTCTCAGATCTAAAACTGACAGACAAAGGAGAAATTGCCGATAACTCAATGACTGATTGGATGAATGGTCGAGAAGGACAATTTGTATTAATTAATGGTGGTTATCGTCCAAAAATGAAAGTTAATACTGCAACACGTGTTCGAGTTTGGAATGCCTGTTCTGGACGTTATCTTAATCTTTCAATTCCAGGTTGTGATGTCTTTTTAGTGGGTAGTGATGGTGGATTGATGCCTGAACCAATTTCCCTTGAAAAGCCACTATTATTATCACCTGCCGAACGCGCAGAATTGGTAATTTTACCCAAACAAACCGGTACGGTTTACTTACAATCAATTGGTTATGATCGCGGTAAGATGGGAAATGTACCACCAGAACAAGATATAATACTTGCTGAATTAGAGCTACAACAAGCGAATTCAATTGTTTTACCTTCGCCATTACGAACTCTACCTAAAATTGGTGAAGCAAAAGCGCATAAAACACTTGAATATACAGAGGTCATGGACAAGAGCGAACTAAGAGGTGGCATGCTGTTTTTAATTAATGGCAAACGCCATGATATGAAACGAATTGATCTAGAAAGTAAAATCCATGATGTTGAAGAATGGACAATATTTAATAATTCACATATGGATCATAATTTCCATATTCATGGTACACAATTCACGGTTGTATCGCATGAATTTGATGGTAAAAAATATCCACCAGAATATGTAGCATTAAAAGATACCATCAATTTACGTCCTCACGAAAAAATCACCATAAAAATTCAACAAAATATGCCAGGATTGCGCATGTACCATTGCCATATTGTTGAACATGAAACACTCGGTATGATGGGACAATTAATGGTTAAGGATTAGATAACTATATACCCACTATAAAAAATGGTGGGTATTTTTAATTACTATTATCATAAAAATTCGAATATTCAGACAGTTTATTAATCAATAATAATAGTTTTTCATTTTGGCAAAAAATGCTAAGATACTGCGGTTATGACTACGATTAATTACTGGCAACATATAAGTAAACGCCTTATTATTAAAACTGCATTATCGCACTTATTATTAGGTGTAATTGCTACTGGGTTCGGTTTTTACCAACAAAATGCGTTACCAGTTCAATCATTTACAAGTCAAGTTGGTATTATTGCGATTACTGAAATAGTTCAAGATCAGCAAATTCCAACTAAAAAAACCTCGCAAATCTTATCTTTGTCACCAAAGCAGCATTACAATAAGCAAATTATCGCGCGAAATTATGACGAAGTTAATCCAAATACTGTTATTCGATTATCTCCCTATAATGGAATAAGAGCCGGTCCAAACGCTACCGCCTAATAGATTTTACATAATCAAATTAATTAATTTATTTAATAAGGTTTAATCCTTATATCTCCCATTATAAAAAACAATAAGAGAAAATTTATGTTATTAAAATTATTAACTAAAGTATTCGGTAGCCGTAATGAACGCGTATTAAAATCTATGCGTAAGCGTGTTGAAACGATCAATGCCCTTGAGCCAGCAATGGAAGCATTAAGCGATGAAGAACTTAAGGCAAAAACTAACGAATTTAAACAAAAAATTGCCGACGGTACAAAATTAGACGATATATTAGAAGAAGCTTTTGCCGTAGTCCGTGAAGCAAGTAAGCGTGTATTTGGTATGCGTCATTTTGATGTGCAATTAATTGGCGGTATGGTTCTAAATGAACGTTGCATAGCTGAAATGCGTACCGGTGAAGGTAAAACATTAACCGCAACGTTGCCTGCTTATTTAAATGCGTTAACCGGTAAAGGGGTACATGTTGTCACCGTTAATGATTATTTAGCGCAACGTGATGCTGAAAATAATCGTCCTTTATTTGAATTTTTAGGCTTAACAGTGGGCATTAACTTACCTAATATGCCACCGCATTTAAAACGTGATGCTTACAATGCTGATATCACTTATGGTACTAACAACGAATATGGGTTTGACTATTTGCGTGACAATATGGTCTTTAGTAAAGAGGCCAGAGTGCAACGCCCACTTCATTATGCTTTAGTGGATGAGGTCGATTCAATTTTAATTGATGAAGCAAGAACACCACTAATTATTTCTGGTCAAGCAGAAGACAGCTCAGATAGATATGTTAGTATCGATAAAATCATTCCACACTTAACCCGTCAGGAAAAAGAAGATTCGGATCAGTTCCAAGGCGATGGTGACTTTTCGATTGATGAAAAATCACGTCAAGTTAACTTAACCGAACGAGGTTTAATTAAGGTTGAAGAACTACTAATAAAACAAGGCATTATGAAAGGTGATGAATCCCTTTATGCACCTAGTAATATTGTACTAATGCACCATGTTAATGCTGCACTTCGTGCTCATCACTTATTCCATCGTGACGTTGATTATATTGTTAGAGACAATGAAATCGTTATTGTTGATGAACATACAGGCCGTACGATGGATGGTCGTCGTTGGTCTGACGGTTTACACCAAGCAGTGGAAGCTAAAGAACATGTTAAAATTCAAAATGAGAATCAAACATTAGCCTCTATTACTTTCCAAAACTATTTCCGTCTCTATGAAAAATTAGCCGGTATGACAGGTACTGCTGATACCGAAGCTTTCGAATTTAACCAAATTTATGGTTTGGATACCATTGTTATTCCAACCAACCGACCGATGGTAAGAAAAGATCAGCCTGATCTTGTCTATATGACTGAAAAAGAAAAAATTGATGCTATCGTGGCTGATGTACAAGCTTGTGTTAAACGAGGACAACCGGTATTAGTCGGTACTGCATCTATCGAAAAATCAGAGCTTGTCTCACATGCCTTTAAAAAAGCAGGTATCAAACATAATGTTCTTAACGCCAAATTCCATGCGCAAGAAGCCGAAATTATCGCTGATGCAGGTAGTAAAGGAGCCGTGACAATCGCAACTAATATGGCTGGTCGTGGTACAGATATTATGCTTGGTGGTAACTGGCAAAGTGAAGTTGCAAAATTAGAAAATCCAACTGAAGCAGATATCGAAAAAGCGAAACAAGCATGGCAAGCTAAACATGAAGAAGTGATTGCACTTGGTGGATTATATATTCTTGGTACTGAACGTCATGAATCACGTCGAATTGATAATCAATTACGTGGTCGTGCTGGTCGTCAGGGGGATCCTGGTGCTTCTCGCTTTTATCTATCATTAGAAGATCCATTAATGCGTATTTTCGCATCAGATCGTGTCGGTAATATGATGCGTAAATTTGGTATGAAAGAAGGTGAAGCAATTGAACACCCATGGATTACTAAAGCTATCGCTAATGCTCAGAAAAAAGTTGAAAGTCGCAATTTTGATATTCGTAAACAATTACTCGAATATGATGATGTCGCCAATGATCAACGTAAAGCTATTTATAGCCAACGTAATGATTTATTAGATAACGTAGATATCAAAGAGACAATTGATTCAATACGTGGGGATGTATTTACAACGGTTATTGATCAATATATTCCACCACAATCGATTGAAGAAATGTGGGATGTTGCTGGATTAGAAGCCGCCTTAAAAAATGATTTTGATTTAGATTTACCTATCGCTAAATGGCTTGATGAAGAGCAAAATCTTCATGAAGAAAATTTACGTGAACGTATCTTACAACTTGCTCAAGATAAATATCTTGAAAAAGAAAATGCAGCTGGTGCTGATGCCTTTAGACAATTCGAAAAAAGCGTTATGTTACAAACGCTTGATACATTATGGAAAGAGCATTTAGCCGCTATGGATTATTTACGTCAAGGCATTCATTTACGAGGATATGCACAAAAAGATCCTAAACAAGAATACAAACGTGAATCATTCAATATGTTTGCCAATATGTTAGAATCATTAAAATATGATGTAATTGGTATTTTAAGCCGCGTGCAAATTCGTTCACAAGAAGAAGTTGATGAAGCTGAACGCCAACGTCAAGCTGAAATCGAAAGATTGATGGCAAAACAACAAGCTAACCATGATTCAATGACGGCTATTGATGGTGAGAATGATGGGCAATCATCAAATTCACCACAACCGATTGTCCGCACGCAAGCAAAAGTAGGACGTAATGATCCTTGTCCATGTGGATCAGGCAAAAAATATAAACATTGCCATGGAGCTGTTAATTAAGCCAAAAATTTAGTATGATTAAACAATATTGATGTTTAAATCAACGAATTTTGTTACTTAAAAATCAAAAGGGAAAGCATTGGCTTTCCCTAACTTTAATCATAAACAGACAGGATCATGAAAAAACATACTGAAATTGCTGTAGGTATAATTCGTTCACAAGATTGTCAAATTTTTATCACCCAACGCGGTGAAGATTCTCATCTTGCTGGTTTTTGGGAGTTCCCTGGCGGAAAAATCGAAACTGGTGAAACACCTTATCAAACATTAGAACGTGAAATAGCCGAAGAAGTCGACATTCACATTCATCAGGCTCAATTTTTAAAAACCTTTGAACACAGTTATGAAGATCGCGATATCACCATTCATGCCTACTTAGTAGAAGAATGGGATGGCGTACCTTTTGCGAAAGAAGGACAACCAAGCCGTTGGATTGATCAAGAAGATCTGAATGCAGATGAATTTCCTGATGCTAATAGACTAATTATTGAAATGCTTAAAAATTTAGATAAGCAAATTTAATTTATCACTAATATTAGTTAAGAATTTGGCTTATCAGCTATTCTTAACTAAAGCTTTTCTAAAAATTTTGTTGTGATGTTATCTACTATCCCTCACCCATGCTGTTTAAAATTTAACCTCTCGCTTTATTGCCACTAGAATAAAATCGCCAATATGCGTATTATTAACACGATTTTCTCTTAATTTTGACAATTATTAGAGATTATCGTGTTTATTTTAAGAAGGTATAGAAACAATGAAAGAATATAAAGTAGTAATTTATCAAGAAGGCGCTTTGTCTTCAATGCTCTTAGGCGCAGCTAATTCAAATCCTGAAAAATTTGGTGCTTTTTTAAATGATAATGCACAACAAGGTTGGCGCGTTATAACAATGCAAAAAGATATGCGCCGTTTATTTTTATTCTGGCGACGAGAAGCTTACTTAGTTGTAATGGAACGAGATCGTAGCTAATTAAAATAGAATAAAATCTTTTCTATTTTACTATTAGGAATCAATGTAAATTAATTATATTGGTTCCTATTAAAAAGGTGATTATCTCAATACTGTTTATTTTACTGATTTACGATGTAACCTCTGCTCAGCCAAGGCGAGAAAAACAATCCCAACAATAATAGACAATGCCCCTAGTAGGCGCGTAAGTGTAATTTGCTCATTAAATGCAACAACAGACACTAACATCACAGTAACAAGTTGCAAATGCGATGCAGCAAAAGCTGGGCCAACTGGCGCTTTTTTTAATAATACCATCCAAGTGATAAATGCTCCAGCATATCCAACCATAACTAAATATGCCCACCCATGACTAAAAATCCTTAACAACCAACTTATATTTGCTTCAAATGGCAAGGCCGAAATAGCCGTGAGTTTAAAAAAAGTTTGCCCAAAAGTATCAAAAAAGAGTAACAAGACAAAACCGATGATATAAAACTTTTTCATTAAGTTAATCCTACTAATATCACGCCGGTAGTTATAAAAAATATTCCTAGTAATCGAAAGGGGGTTAGATGTTCTTTAAATAAGATGCGCCCAGCAAGCATCACGGTTATCATATTAAAAGAGCCTAATAAGATCCCTTGTGATAATGGAACTTCACTTAAAAATGCTAACCAAAACACAAAACCAATGAAATAAGAACCGAATCCTAACCACAGCCATATGTTACCGAATAATTTCTGCCAATAACGGCCGTCTTTATCATTAGAGGTCACAGCGGCATATTTAAAAGCAATTTGCCCTACTGTGTCACAAATAATATTAACTAACCATAATAAAATAATTAAGGTTGACATGAATGACAAATTCCATGAATTTCAAGCACACTATGTTTTATTAAAAATTCACTTTGTGTTGCTAATAACTTCAGTTGACTTTCAATATTTTCAGAATGCTTTTCAATAATCTGATGACAATTATCACAAATAAATAAAATTGATATATGTTGCGGTTCATGAAAATGCGGACAAATAATATAACAGTTAGTTGACTCCACCTTATGAATAAAACCTTGCTCAAGTAAAAATTCCAGAGCACGATAAATTGTTGGTGGTTTAGCTTGTGGTTCACTGACTTTTAAAAGATCTAAAAGATCATATGCGCTCATTGCTCTATTGGCTTTAAGCATAATATTTAAAACGGTTTTACGCTGAGTGGTCAGCTTAATACCGCGTTTTTTGCATAAAGTTTCAACTTTTTCAATCAGCAAGTTATGCATTCAGTTCCCTTCATTCTATTTATTTCGATTTCAATGCCGCTTTCTTTCGTCGTATCTCTTTCGGATCATTGATTAAAGCTCGGTATATTTCAATACGATCACCATCCTTTACTTGTTCAGTAAGCTCACAACGTTTGCCATAAATACCAACAAAATGACCATCTAATTGAATATTGCATAATGATAAGATATTGGATTTTGCAATTGCTTGCAAGACATTCGTTTGTTCATCAACCGCACAATCAATAATAGTCGGCTGATTAGGTAGAGCATATACAACTTGAATATTTATCATCTTAATATATCTGCCTTGCTCTTTGCGAAAATGCTTTAACCATATTGGTCATCACTTCTTTAAAAATTGGAGAAAAAACAGCGCCCATTAATTTGTTATTAAATTCAAAATCTAAACTAAAGCTAATTTTACTGTTTTGGTTATCCAGTTGAGTAAATTGCCATCGTCCTTTTAAATGTTTAAATGGACCATCTAACAATGCCATATCAATTGAATTAGGTTCATTAATCTTATTTATGGTAGTAAATGATTTTTTAAAGCCTAATTTTTCAACTTCAATAAAAGCAGTTAAAATGTTATCTTGCTTGCTAATAATCCCAGTTGCGATACAATCAGGGACAAACTCGGGGTATCTCGCTATATCGTTAACCAATGCAAACATTTGCTCGGTTGAATAAGGCTCGATCACCTCATGAAAAACATGTGCCATAATAATAAAATTAAAAGTTAAAATTAGTGGCATATAGTATCATGTAACTCTATAATAACGCACATTATGACTAAGAAAAAATCACATAAGCCGGGTTCGGCGACTATTGCATTAAATAAACGTGCACGCCATGAGTACTTTATTGAAGAGGAAATTGAAGCAGGGTTATCACTTCAAGGTTGGGAAGTAAAATCTCTGCGAGCAGGTAAAGCGAATATTAGTGACAGTTATGTGTTACTAAAAAATGGTGAAGCATGGCTATTTGGTGCAACAATAACCCCATTAAACGTTGCGTCTACACATGTCGTATGCGAGCCTATGCGTACTCGAAAATTATTGCTTAATGAACGGGAATTGAACTCGTTATTTGGCCAAATTAACCGCCAAGGTTATACCGTTGTGGCATTATCATTGTATTGGAAAAATGCTTGGGCTAAAGTCAAAATTGGTGTCGCAAAAGGTAAAAAAGATTACGACAAACGCACCGATATAAAAGAAAGACAGTGGCAAGTTGACAAAGCTCGCATAATGAAAAATGCTAACCGCTAATCTTACTTACAACAGTAGCAAATCTTAAATTAACGATGGCGTATAATTTTTGGCTGAATAAAAAATGCCTGATGTTTTAATTCTTTAAAACTTAATAAATCATCAATGACATTCACACAAGTCAACGCCATCTTCTCAAAATCCTGCTCAATTGCATCTATTGGATAGTAACAATAATCAAGATAACTATTGTAATCATAAGAGCATAAATAGATCTGCTTTGGATCAATTTTAGCTTCGACCAAATAACTCAGTACCTCTTGCAGTAAGTTACCTGATGGCGTAAAAATAGCTTTTGGTACCCTACCCAATTTTTGATGAACATTTTTCAACAATTGGTAACCTTTATTTGGACAATAATCATCACTCACCAGCCAATCACTATCAACTTTTAATCCAACACTTTCTAAACCTTGCTTAAATCCCTTAAGTCTAGCTTGAATTGATGTTAACTGAATATCACAACCAATAAAATAAAATTCATCTAACTTTTCGGCATAAGGTTTGATTAAATCAGCGACAGATTGCAATGCTTCACTAGTAATAAAAGGTAATGTCGTATCTTTTAGATAACGGTCAAAAAGCAATACTGGTGTATTTTGATTAATATCGACATAAAATTGGTCACTATCTAATGACGTTACCACTATCATTGCATCAACTTTACGTTCAACTAAATTTTGCGCAACTTTAAGTTCAACTTCTTTATTATAATGACTACAAGTGATCAATAATTGAATATTCTTTTGCCGAAAGCAACCTTCTAAATGATGTAAAAACATTGAAAAAAATGAATTTGACATATCCGGAACAATAACACCAATAGTATTGGTACTGTTAGCTTTAACTAAATATTGATGAATATGCGATTGATCCCGGTATTTTTCCGCAATAGATAAAACTCTTTGTCGAGTTTGCGGAGAAATGCGATATTTTTTATCTCGTTTATTAAATATATGACTGACGGTCGTTGCCGACACGCCAGCCAAACGAGCAATATCATTAATTTTCAGTTTATTACTCGCCATATACTAATCACCTTAATATTAACGTGGGGTGCGTTGTTGTTTATTTGGGAATACTGGGTTGTTATTCACCGATGGACTTTGATACCAATAAGCAACACTGGCGATATCATCACAACGTTCATACAATCTTATATCATCATTACCTATTTGTTGAAACGCCAGTTTGATATTTTTGTGAAATGCAATTGGATCTGGAAGATGCCAACGGTATAAACCATGCATTGGTAAACCATCGTCACCAAAGCCATGTACAGGATTGGAATCACCTGTTTGGAAAAAGTCACGCGTCGCATCACGGTTTGTTTGATAAGGGTAACCCATAAACATCGTTTGGAAACATTTTGCTTTTGGACGCCCTTGGCTATCTCGATTATGAAATGCCCATGCACCACCAAAGTAGTCTTCTGAACCGGTTGAATGTTGGGTTGGATATTCACTGTCATTATCAAGATAGAATTTAAATTCACCTTCACCCCACCAATAACGCTCTAATGCTGTCAGTGCTAAGTAGGTACCGACATAATAACCGTAACCTTGAACATTATCTAATATAACATAATCTTGTGCATAATTAGTTACACGTTGACGACGCCATTGTGCATGGAAATAAAGTGGATTTTCAAACGGTTTTGGCATTAACGCATAGTTAATGGTAAAGAAGAAATGCTGTAAATCAGCTTCATGTTCATTATGAATTTCAATTCGCGCTTTTTTATTAAATGGCATTCTAAAGTAACTATTAAAACCACCGGTTGGATTAACCACGATTGGCATTGAATTTATATCACATCTAGCACCAAAACCATTACAGAAAAAGTCACCAATTGGACTTTCTACTGAAGGAACTGTTTCGTCATCCCAATAAATACGAATAACCACATCACGCAATACAAAACTACCTCGATGCGTTCTATCGGTTAAAGTAAACCACATATGACGAATCTCAGCAGGACCAGTAATTTCAGCAATAGTTACTCTTTCACCAGCTGCAATTGAAATACAGCCTTGTCCTTTTCGACCTGGCCCTAAAGCACTCGCTTTCATACACGATTTACCCTTTTCACCAGTCATATTTTCTGGAGAAATTGTTCTGGTTTGTTCAAAGTTAAACTGTGTTACTGAATTAAATATATTCATTTTGTATCCTCAATATTTTTTATCAAATACTATTTATTAAATTACTAAAACCTGTTTTATGATTTAATGTTGTCTTCAAGCTTAGGACTATCTGACTTTTTATCACGGCTTAAGAAGAACACTGCAAAAATCATAAAGGCTAAAACCACCAAACCTAAGTTATTAAAGGTGGTTGCTGAACCATGAGTATCATAGAAATTACCAACGAAGGTAGAGAACAAAATCACGCCGACAGAACCAGCAACTTGATAACCTATTAAAAATACGGTAGCAGAGAGACGAGCGTTAAAATTATTATCAATATATTTAAACACTGACACTAAAATGGTTGAGATTTCTAAGCAGTGCATCAATTTTATTACTGAAATAATAGCAATACTTTCGACATGCCCAGTTAAGAAGATTCGCGTAGCGGAAATAAAAGCAGCAAAGATTAACGCATTTTTCGCACCTACTTTGTTAACCACAAATGGCACACAAAACATAACCGCAGCTTCTAAAAAGACCTGAAATGAATTTAAAATACCGTATAAGCGATAACCATCATTCACATCTTCAAATTGCTGAGTAAAATAGACCGGGAATAACTGTTGATCGTAAATGTTGTACAAGCTATAAGTTCCGAGAACATAAACAACAAATATCCAAAACTTTTTCAATGCAAATACTGAAACAATTTCGTTAAAACTTAACTTTTCTTTCTTTTGAAATACTAGCGAAGATGATTTGCTTAAATCAGGTTTGAAATTAAGATTGAGTATCATAAAACAGATACCTACAACTGAGGCGGCCCAAAAATTAAGATGAGGATTAATACTAATTAAAATACCAGCAACAAACGTACCAGCTGCATAAGCAATACATCCCCATGTACGACATTGACCAAATTCAAAATCAAATGCTCGGCTTATTTTTTCACAGTATGAGTCGATTAACCCCATACCAGCAATCCAACCAAAGCCAAGAAAGAAACTACCAAAAATAACACCAGCATAAAAATTATGTCGCAATAGTGGTTCATAAACATAAATTAGCGCAGGTGCAGCACAAGTTATAATGATACTTTGAAACCAAATAAGGTGTTTCTTAAGCACAAGTTTGTCTTGATAAACACCATAAATGATCATGATGATCAATGAAATAAAATAGTTAAATGAATAGATGATACCGGTTTGCTTTGCAGTTAAACCAATCTCTTTACTAAGCCATATTGCATAAAAAGAAAAAACAAAACTACCAGCTGCGTAATACATAATGCTATAAAACGAAGCAAACCAATAAGTTGGTTTTTTATAAAATGCACTTGTCATAATTTATCCTATAAAGAGTTAAGCACTAATTTGAGTATGAATAGCTAAAAATTTAGCTTTAACGGCTTTATTGGATAAATGTGATCAACTTCAAAGTAATTTTATTTTTAGTAAACGGTTTAATTGGCAATAAGTATAAATAACATTAATAAACAGTATGTTATTTAAATTACTGAGAGGTGAATAAAAATTACAATTTAATTAAAACAGTCAAACATCTCGATTTAAGACTTAAAAAAATAGCTAAAAATGCAATTAGCCAATAAATAAAAAAATAACCGCTAATAATAAACTAGCGGTTATTTCAAATATCATGGTTAAGCATTTAAGCTAATTAATTTACCATCTTGCTTAACAAAAGATTGATTAACATGAACGTCTTGACTATTTTTAACACATAGTGGCTCACTGACTACATTATCAATAATAACGTTATTAAACAAAACACTTTGGGCGTTCTCAATAAAGAATCCTTTGCCCGCTTCAGGTTTTACATCTTTAAACATATCGACTTCACCAGCTTGTGCATTTAATTGCATTGAAACCCGAATATTATCAAAAGAGATATTAGAAATTGGCGATTCAGGGATGCCATATAAAAAACCGGCGTAGGCACGAACATTTTTAGCAATAATGTTTGAGAAACTAATATTGTGACATGCCGGCGTTGATACATCGACAGGTAGAGCTTGTTTATTCCAGACAATTGGGTCATTCCCTTTAGGGCCACAATAATAGTAATAGTTCATCACAAACGCAGAGAGAACTTCGTCCATGACGATATTACTAAATGTGATGTCAGAAATAGTTCCACCTCGACCTCGTCGAGTTTTAAACCTTACTCCACGATCTGTTTTTTGGAATACACAATTGGTAATCGTAACATTACGAATACAACCACTCATTTCACTGCCAAGAACCACCGCACCATGACCATGAATCATATTACAATTAGTAATTAAAATATTTTCACATGGACTTTTTTCTGCTGTTTCTTCGGTACCAGCCTTTATCGCAATACAATCATCGCCAACATCAATATAACAATTAGAAATTCTCACATTACGACAAGATTCAGGATTAATTCCATCGGTATTAGGTGAATCAGCAGGGTTAAGAATCGAAATATTATCGACAACAACATTATTCGATTCCATTGGATGAACGGTCCAACTAGGTGATTGAGTCAGAAATACTTTCTCAATAGTCACTCGTTCACAAAAATCAAAACCAATTAAATAAGGTCGTGGATATTTGAGATTGCTTCGTTCATGACGGAATGTATGCCACCATTTTTGTCCATTACCATCGATCTTACCATTTCCGGTGATAACCACATTTTTGATATTATGTCCGTAAATACAAGGCATATACACATCTTGCTTAACCCCTTCCCAACGAGAATTAACCACTGGATAATCTTTTTCATCATCAGAAAATAATAAAGTTGCTCCTTGTTCAACAACTAAGGTTAAGTTACTACAAAGTCTGATTGCTCCAGTAAAATAGATACCAACTGGAATAACTAATGTTCCACCGCCTAATTGGTCAATATGTTGAATTGCTTTTTCAAACGCTAAGGTATTTATTGATTTTCCATCACCAATAGCACCAAAATCTGTTATAGAGAGAATCGTCATAAGTTTGTCCTAGATATTTTGGCAAATATACCCCATTTAATATGGCTTAAATATTTGCTATGTTACTTTAAACTTTAGGATCAGCACAGCTGATCCTGATTAAGAATTTATTTCGTTTTAGTCGTTTTTTGTTTGAAACCAATATTATTATTACCAAAACATTTTTCATAATTGATGCCAGATAATTCCTCAACCACTTTGCGAGTTTCAGGGCTAACATCTTTCATTTTGCCTCCTTGTCGGATACGGGCAACTTCATTAATAATGATAGAATGAGTAGCATGATCAAGTTTCATTCGCCATGCAAAGAATGCACCAATCAAAGCCATGCCAATAACACCATATAAAATAATGCCATTGATTGCATCAATCGCACTTTGTGGCTGAATATGAGATTTCGATTCAAAGCCATATGCACTTAATATCACGCCAAGAACAAACACAATTGAAGCTCTAACTAATTTACCCGCCATGGTCATCGCTCCAGCATAAACCCCTTCTCGACGTCTATTGGTTACAACCTCATCTACATCCGCCAAAAATACATATACACTCCAAGGAATATAGTAAACACCGCCGGTTCCTAAACCAAACCAAATGGTAATACCCACTACAAGCCAAGTAATATGCGGTAGATTAAAGTAATAGATACCAACATAACCAATCATTGATGAGACAACAATTAATAGAGCGATAATAAAAGGTTTTTTAAAGCCTTTTTTTGCACAATACATCATAAAAAAGGCAGTGGAAAATAACTGGCAAATACTACTTAATGAATTCATTGAAGCAACAAATGAACGTGGTTCACCGAGACTAAAAACAATGAAATAGGTAAATACCGCTGTAAATAACCATTCAGCACCAAAACCAAATAAATACATGCCTAAATGCGTTCTAAATGTTTTAATACGGAAGGTGGATAGAATATCAATAAACAGCTTTTTGATAGCCTCAAAAAAACTATGAACTGACTCATCTTTTACTTCATCTTTAGGTTTTTCCCAGCTATTACAATACAACAAAATTAACGCTAACATCATAATAGTTGCATAGGTGATTCCGGTTAATAAAAATGGGGTTGCCGATTCTTTACTATAAAAATAAAAAAATACACCGGGAATTGCCGCCCCCAAGAAGTTCGCTACTTTACCAAACATCGCTTTCGAACCAGTTAAATAAGTGCGCTCCGAAAAGTTAGAGGTCATTTCTACCGGTAATGTATTAAATGGAATCATAATACTGGTATAAATAATCTCAAATAAAATATATGTTATGAGGTAATAGCAAAATCCCATACCATCGATCCATAGCATAGGATAAATAACCATTAGAGGGATGCCAATTAAAATAAAGAATCGACGTCGTCCAAATCGTTGACCTATTTTAGTTTGATAAAAATTATCAGTAATAAAGCCCATCAATGGATTGAGTATGACATCAAGATAAGTGGCAATTGAAAAGATTAGTGCAGCTTGTACCACACTTAATCCACAAAAAGTGGTATAAAAATAGAGTAACCAAGCACCGCTAATCGCTAATGCTCCACTGCCTATTAAATTACCACTACCATATGAGAATCTTACTAACCATGTAATTTTATTCTCTTTTTTTTTGTTCATAAAAGATACCTATATTATTTTAAAAAAAAGGGTCCCCGCATTAAGTCCCGAAGGACTTAATGTCATAGGTATTAACTATTGAATTTATGCCTAGAGAGTTACGCCGCTTTTTAAGATGGCTAAATTCCTGAAATTATTGATTTCGTTTCGAGTTTTTTCGCCACTAGCGATCAAAGCAATATGCTCAATAAACTCTAGCAACAAAGATTGCATGGACACACCTTGTATAAGCTTACCGGCATTAAAATCGATCCAATTGGCTTTCTTGTCGGCCAATTGCGTATTAGTTGCAATTTTCACTGTTGGCACAATTCCACCATAAGGCGTACCTCTTCCTGTAGTGAAAAGAACCATGTGACATCCAGCAGCCGATAAAGCCCCAGTAGCTACAGCGTCATTACCTGGTGCACTTAGTAAATTCAGTCCATGTTTAGTTAACATTTGACCATATTTAAGGACATCTATAACTTCACTGCCGCCCGCTTTTTGGGTACATCCCAGAGACTTTTCTTCTAAGGTTGTAATCCCACCAGCCTTGTTACCAGGCGAAGGATTTTCATAGATAGGTTGATTATTTGAAATAAAATACTGTTTAAAGTCATTTATCATATCGACGGTTTTATCGAAAGTAGATTCATCAACACAATGTGACATCAAGATATTTTCAGCACCAAACATTTCTGGCACTTCCGTTAGTACACTAGTACCACCATGAGCAACAATATAGTCAGAAAAAAGACCGAGCATTGGATTGGCTGTAATGCCAGAAAAACCATCTGAACCACCGCACTCCAAACCAAATTTCAATTCACTTAAGCGCCCTATTTGGCGTTTATCTTGTTTCATAATCGCATAAAGATCTCTTAAGTGAACCAATGCAGCTTCCACTTCATCGGTTTCTTGCTGAGCAATTAAAAATCTAACTCGAGATTCATCATACTCACCTAAATCTGCCTTAAACTCAGAAACTTGGTTATTTTCACAACCAAGCCCTATTACCAATACAGCGCCCGCATTAGGATGTTTAACTAAATTTTGTAATATAGTTTTAGTATTTTGATGATCTTGTCCTAATTGAGAGCAACCATAAGGATGTTCAAGGACTGTAATACCGTCGATATCTAATTGATTATTTAACTCATCACAAAATTGTTTAACAATTTGTTCGGCGATACCATTAATACAAGTGACAGTTGGAATAATCCAAAGTTCATTACGGATACCTACTTCACCATTGTTACGTCGATAGATCTGCACTTCTTTATCAGCTATCTCATGTAACAGATCGTTTTTAGATAAACGAGGTTGATATTGATAATCATTAATATCACTTAAATTGGTTTTCAAATTATGTGAATGAATATGCTCACCAGCCTTAATAAAGCGAGTAGCGTGACCAATTGGTAAGCCATATTTAATAATATTTTCATTTTGCTCAATATCGTTAAGGGCAAATTTATGCCCTTGTTTAACTGGTTCTTTTAGGTCAATGACCAAACCATCTACGACAATATTTTCTTCATGTGCTTCTAAATCAGATAATGCTACCCCAACATTATCTTTATTATTAATTTTTATAAATTTAATCATTGAATCACTCATACTATTTGCTGCCAGCAATACATTTTTCAATTGCTTGACGCATACCATCGTCAATTATGATCGTTAAATACTGTGTTAATGTTTGTGCTAATTGTGGGATACTTAGTAGATCGTGCTGCCAATGGGCTATATCACCTAATACAACATGAACTAAATCTTCTAATGAACTTTTACCCTCAGCAATCGTTGTCCAACTACTATTAAAGCGTTGTAACCAAATTGCATCATCTTGTAATGGGTAACTTTGCTCATTACGCACTCCACGATAAAAAGCAATTAATGCCGCAAAAGAGAATACTAAATGTTTAGGTAATACCCCGTTCGCTTTTTGATAATTGATTAATTGAGGAAGAATACGGGTTTTAAACTTTGTCATACTATTTAAGGCAATCGACATTAGTTGATGTTCAATAAATGGATTTTTAAAACGGCTAATCACTGAGTCAGCAAAATCAACCAACTCTTGATGAGGTAGATCCAAAACAGGGATAATTTCATCGAAGATAGTCTCTTTTATATAAGATAAGATCTGTGCATCATTCATTGATTCACCAACAGTATCAATACCAGCTAAATAAGCAACTGGCACCAGAGCGGTATGTGCTCCATTTAAAATCGCCACTTTACGCTCTTTATATGGTTTAATATCATCAACAATTTTGATATTCATATCGCATTTATCAAGGCATAGCTTTTCTGCTAACCATTGTGGTCCTTGAATAACAAACAGATAAAAATATTCAGCTGAATCAATAAAGTTATCTTTATAACCTAATTCTGTTTCAAGTTCGGCAATTTGTGCTTTCGGATATCCAGGAACTATTCTATCGACTAAAGTTGAACAAAATAAATTATCATTCTCCAGCCAATCAACAAATTTGTCAGACAAGTTCCATTGATTAGCATACTTAAGTACTAATTGTTTGAGTGCATCACCGTTATAATCAATTAATTCACAAGGAATAATGATTAAACCACTCTCTTTACTACCAGCAAAATGAACAAATCTTTCATATAAAAAAGCGGTTAATTTAGCTGGATAACTAGTTGCAGGTTTATCGGTTAATTTGTCACTTTCAACATAACTAATTCCTGCTTCAGTCGTATTTGAAAAGATAAATTGAATATTTGGATCTTTTGCTAACTCAAGATACTCATCATATTGAGTATACACATTGATTTCATTATTCACTGAACGAATCAGTCTAAACTCTTTTACGGCTTCATTTTGTTCATTTAATCCACGAACTAATGTGGTATATAAACCATCTTGAATACTCAATGATGGTGGAAAATCAGTATTTAATGGACGCACCACAACCACACCGGCATCAAGATCAGTCTTCTCGTTAAGAATATCTAATTGCCAATCTAAAAATGCACGTAAAAAATTACCTTCACCAAACTGAACAACACGCGTTGTATATTTTGCTCCCGGAAAATCATTTCTATTTAATGTTTTCATTACTTTAACTCTTATTTAATTACTCTAATTACAACGACTTAATAATCTTAACTTAATTCAATGCCAAAATAGTTTTTAGCATTATCAAAACTAATATTTTTAACCATTTGTCCCAATAATTGGATATCACGAGGTGCTTCACCATCTTCAACCCAACGTCCAATCATGCGACATAAAATACGTCTAAAATATTCATGACGAGTATAAGATAAGAAGCTACGGCTATCAGTTAACATGCCAACAAAACGACTTAATAAGCCAAGTTGGGCAAGCTGTGTCATTTGACGAATCATGCCGTCTTTTTGATCATTAAACCACCAACCTGAACCAAATTGCATTTTTCCTTGAATACCTGCACCTTGGAAGTTACCAATCATCGTGCCTAGAATTTCATTATCAGAAGGATTTAAACAGTATAAAATCGTTTTAGGTAGCGCATCTTGTTTAGCTTGTGCATCTAATAATCGAGATAGAGGCTGGGCAATCGGTGAATCATTAATAGAATCGAATCCGACATCAGGCCCCATTAAATTAAACATTCTGGAATTATTATTACGTAATGCGCCAATATGGTATTGTTGAACCCATTGACGTTTGTTGTATTCAACACCTAAAAAGATAAGTACCGCAGTTTTAAATTGAGCAATTTCTTTAGCGTTCAAGGCTTGACCAGATAATCGTTTACTGAAAATAGTATCTAATTCTTTTTCTGTTGCTTCTTCATAAACCACTGTATCTAATGCATGATCGGAAATCTTACAGCCATGAGCAGCAAAATGGTCCATACGTTTTGATAAAGCTTGACAAAGAGTCTGGAAATTAGAAATTTCAAGATCGGCAACCATAGCTAGTTTTTGCATATAATCAGCAAAAAATTCAGAATCAATATTGAATGCTTTATCTGGACGCCAGCTTGGTAAAACTTTAACGTCAAATGAACTGTCTTGAGCAATAGTTTTATGATGCGTTAAATCATCGATTGGATCATCTGTCGTTCCTACCATTTTAACTTTCATTTTTTTCATAATACTGCGAGCTGAAAATTCCGGAGTGGCTAACATCTCATTACAACTATTCCAAATTTTCTCGGCGGTTGATGGTGATAATAAAATATTATCAATTCCGAAAGGACGACGAAGTTCTAAATGAGTCCAATGATATAAAGGGTTACCAATAGTATGAGGTACAGTTTCAGCCCAAGCTTGGAATTTTTCAAAATCATTAACATCAGTACCAGTACAGAATTTTTCAGCAACACCATTGGTACGCATTGCCCGCCATTTATAATGATCCCCTTTTAGCCATATGTCATACAAATTTTTAAATTGATAATCGTTGGCAATTTGTTCTGGTGGTAAATGGCAGTGATAATCAAAAATTGGTTGTTCAGCAGCATAATCATGATAAAGTTGACGAGAAAATTCAGTATCAAGCAAAAAGTTTTCAGTTAAAAAACTCATTTTATTCTCCAAAAAGCAGTGATTAACTAGTAGGTTTAGATGTCAATATTTTGTCTTATATTAACATATAAGACAACTTAAAAAGTTGACATACATCACAGAATTAGTTCATACCGTAATATATAAAGGGATATTTTTCATTAAAAGTTAGCTGACAAGTATGTTTATTTGAAAAAATTACAGCAATATTATTTAACTTAAAGCAATTAGATGTTATTTTAAAAGTCTGAGAAAACTTAAAGGATTTATGCCAACTTCACCATGACCCAAGAACAGAACGAATATCAACGACTTTATCAAGTCATCGCAACTGAACTTAAGAATCGAATTATTAATGGTATTTATCCAGTTGGCAGTAAATTACCTTCCGAAAGATTAATTTGTGAAGAGTTAAAAGTTAGCCGATCAGTTGTCAGAGAAGCCATTATCATGCTTGAAGTTGAAGGTTATGTTGATGCACGTAAAGGGTCTGGCATCCATGTAATTGCTAATAGTTTGCAAAATAATATTATTACTACCTCACAAGGTTTAAATTTTTCGACTACAGGCCCCTTTGAATTACTACAAGCTCGGCAACTTATTGAAAGTAATATCGCTGAATTTGCCGCCACTCAAATTACTAAAGATGATATTGTTAAACTTTTAGAAATTCAGCATAACGCCAAAAAAGAAGATCATCATCGAGATTCTGATTGGGATTTAAAATTCCATACTCAAATTGCAATGATTACCCGCAATACTGCTTTGATCACCATTGTTCAAGAAGCATGGCAGCAACGGACATTAAATCCTTTATGGAACAAACTTCATGAACATGTACAACAACAAGATATTGAAAGTTGGTGGGATGAACATGATAAAATTTTAGAAGCGTTAATTAATCGAGATCCCAAAGCAGCTAAATTAGCCATGTGGCAACATTTAGAAAATACAAAAAAAATGTTATTTGATGCAGCTAGCGAAGATTTCGAAACCAAACGCGATCACTACCTCTTTTCTGATAACCCAGTTATCAGTATTAATGAAATGGAGCATTGAGAGAGAGTAAATAGCCAATTTAACAGAAAAACTCAAAAATAGCTTAAAAGCAAATTAAAACACTTTGCATTAGTAGGCAAAGTGTATCAATTCGTGAATCGAAAAAAATTAGATATTGCTAAAATAATTAGCGTTGATCGTCAATTGTCACCCCAGCAGGTGGTGTAAACTTGAACTTATCCATCGCAACTTTGCCTAAAGTTTGACGAGATAAATCATAAAAGCTGCGCTGACCATCTTCTTCAATAATCGTAAAATTCGAAATCATGCCGGTTGGTAAAACCGAAATAACAAAATCTTGATTAGAGCCATCAGTCGGTTTTAAGGTAAAAGAATCTTGTTTACGTGTAACATTATAGGCATTCCAAATTGGATTATGGCTATCAGTAATTAGCAACATTAAACGATTATCTACCGCTTTTTTCAAACTCATTACACTCACTTGTTCAACGGCTGGAGTGTAGACCCACATATTAGTGCCATCAGAAATAATCGAAGTTTCATCAGGTTCAGTCATTGTCCAATTAAAATAATAGGGTCTTGTCACCCATAAATCACCTTTTCCTTGTTGAACTGGTTGCTTATCAGCTGTTTTGACATCTTGTGAAAATCGTGCATAAAATCCATCAATTTTAGCTAATCGTTCTTGTAACACCTCTTTATCGCCTGCCCATGCAGAAAGACTTGTAAGTAACCCAATTAACATTAAAAACTTCTTCATTACCAATCCTTATGTATTTTGTGTAATAAAATATATTCAATAATCATTTATTTTAATAACTAATTTAGTTCAAAATATTACCGTTTTTCCGTTAGCTGTGGAAGATATTTTCTTTTCTTTTTCACTATTATTAGTGAAGCGGTATATAATAACCATATTTTGTAATTACGGGTATATAGTACACCATGCCTAGTCTCTCTTTTGAATTTGGTTCAGATGAATTTAAACCTTTAGCTGCAAGGATGCGTCCACGCAATTTATCGGAATACATTGGTCAAAGCCAGCTACTGGGTAAAGATAAACCGCTACCCAAAGCTATTGAGGCGGGTCATCTGCACTCAATGATTTTGTGGGGACCGCCTGGTACAGGTAAAACCACCTTAGCAGAAATTATTGCCCATCATGCCAACGCTAAAGTTGAACGTATTTCAGCGGTTACTTCTGGTATAAAAGATATTCGAGAGGCAATAGAGAGGGCAAAAATAAACCAGCAATCTGGTGTTAGAACCATCTTATTTGTTGATGAAGTCCATCGTTTTAATAAAAGTCAACAAGATGCATTCCTACCTTATGTCGAAAATGGTACGGTAACCTTTATCGGCGCAACAACTGAAAACCCATCATTCGAATTAAATTCAGCACTCTTATCTCGTGCAAGAGTATATCTACTAAAATCACTGACCAATAATGATATTGAGCAAATTTTACAACAAGCTATGGATGATACTGATCGGGGTTATGGTAACTTAAATATCAAATTACCGGAACAAACTAAACAACAGATTGCCGAATTTGTTGGTGGTGATGCAAGGCGAGCACTAAATACACTTGAATTATTGGTCGATATGTCCGATGGCCAAGCCCTTACACCAGAATTACTAAAAGAAGTCATTGGCGAGCGTAGTGCAAGATTTGATAATCAAGGCGATCGTTTTTATGATCTGATATCCGCAGTACATAAATCAATTAGAGGCTCTGCACCTGATGCCGCACTTTATTGGTATGCCAGAATCATTTCGGCTGGTGGTGATCCACTCTATGTTGCCCGTCGATTATTAGCAATAGCTTCAGAAGATGTTGGTAATGCCGATCCAAGAGCAATGCAAGTAGCACTAGCTGCATGGGACTGTTTTACCCGAGTGGGGCCAGCTGAAGGCGAACGCGCTATCGCCCAAGCAATCGTTTATCTTGCTTGTGCACCAAAAAGTAATGCTGTTTATCTTGCATTTAACCAAGCAATGAAAGATGCAGCATCTCAGCCAGATTATGATGTACCAGAACATCTACGCAACGCACCAACCCAATTAATGAAGAATTTAGGTTATGGAGCTCAATATCGTTATGCCCATGATGAACCTAATGCCTTTGCTGCCGGTGAAAACTATTTTCCACCAGAAATGGCGGCAACTAAATACTATTATCCCAGCCAACGAGGGGCTGAAAAAAATTACGCTGAAAAATTAGCGTGGTTAGAAGATCAAAATAAAGCGAGTAGCATTCAACGCTATAAATCGAAATAAAATTAACATGTAATTTAATATATTTTACCAAATAAAATTGCATTGATTATTCGTCAAAACCTAAATTAGCAATAATCGAAGCGTATTAATCCACATAAAGAACAAACAACAATTAAAGTAGAATTGATAGAAATAAAAAACAAAAAATATTATTTAACAAAGTGTTAATGCAAAAAAAATCAATATTAATTTTAGAAATTAACAATCATTTACAATAAATCATTCGCTATAAACTATCGTTTAACCTATAATCATTCGTGAAATCTTGCACGCAAAAAAAGCCTTTCTAAGAAATAATTAAAGAAAAATGAAATATAGGAAATATACCGTGAGTTACTTAACGAGCAGTAGATATTTAGCACTATGGTTTTATTTAGTATTGTTATTCCAATCAATCCAGTCCTCAGAAGCTAGCCTTTCGCAAACGACGGTTAAAACGATAGTAGGATCACCACCACATTTATCACTACCGTTAGAGATGAATATGGACGATTTAGACTTATTTGGTTTAAAAGTCTACAATCAAAATTATTATGGTGAGGAGGTCGATCATTTACCTCTCATGAGTAACTATCCTTTCAAAGATAAAGTTGCAATTGCTCCAATGAAATATCCAAATGAAAATGAGTTCCATGATGCTGATGGTGATGAATTAATTGGATTTGAAGCAAACGGCAATATTAAAATGGAATGGTTTTATACCAATTCAAAAAATAAATTAGTTTCGTTTGTTCCAAAAGATAATGACACATTTTGTTCTTTAGCCAAAAAAAATATAAATGCTCCGTTCAAAGTAAAATTGACAGCTGATTCTTTATTATTAGTAACTACTCATGGGCATCCTGACTACTTTGTCTATCCTAATGACGATGTAACAACACCACCGTCAAAAACTTATACCATTATGGATGATGTCGGAATTTGTTATGCTAAACCAGAAATAAAACCAAAAGAATCCAAAGCTAATGGAATATCACAATGGGATCGAGATAATGGCTTTTTACCACAATCGAGAAATGATCCTAGCAAAAACTTTCCTACAACCGGTTTTTATGGTGCGCGATTTCAGTTAAATTTGACTAATGCACAATTGGCTAAAGATTATGAGTGGTCAATTAAACAAGGTAGTGAGTTGGTACAAGTTAACAAAGACGATAAAACTCAAGAGGTCACAGTGTCATTTGATATGCCAGATGCTAAAGATCCAGCAAAAGCTTGGCAATATATAATGGGATCTGGTGATGGATATACGGTTATTGTAGAAGGAAAAAATCCCCAAAAAAATACCACTATTCAATATTCATTTACCCTCGTTAAATGGTTTACCGGTTGGGATGAAAATAAAATTGGTGAACCTGGTGCCTCTGTTACAACGGGGCCTAAAGTGGATGAAAGCTGTAGCGCCTTAGCTGGTGGAGGAAAATATCGCATAAGTTATACTAACGAAGTGGTTAATTCCAGCTTACAGGCGGCTAAAGCTAAATATACTCGAGAGATAGGCACGCTTTTCAGTGAATGGGGAGACCCTAGTCAAAAAGCATACCCAAACTCTTGGGCGGCCAATGATAAACAAGATCTTAGACACAAAAGAATTTGGTTATATGATCCGGACCAAAAAAAATACTGTGATTTACATACTTATCAAGCAGTTTATCACTGTGTCGCTGAAAGTGATTTAAAAAATGGCTTATGCACAGCAGTAGCTGAATATAACTAGCAATTTTTGATACGACTGCTTAATAACTATTAACCAACTATCCAATAATAGTTTTTTATGATTTTGGATAATTAGTACTAACAAATAACTTATTAGTTTGCAATCTATTGGTGAAAATAACCTCAATAAGATGAAGGTTATTTATTGTTCATGTAATTATTATCACTAAATTGTATAAATTATCAAATATTGAAAGACAAAATCTTAAATATTGTTATTTATCAAATATATGTTAAAAACATGAATATTTATTTATAAGTAAAATAATGATTAGTTGTCTTTGAGATCGACTAAAGAGATTGTTTGCTTTATAATCAGCGCCACAAAAACATAAAAAAAATAAAAATATCATTTTATCAAATACTTATAAATTACTAAATTAGAATGATAAAACATGAATAAAAAGGAATTTAACAGTGAATCAAATTATCGAGATGTCTGTAAAGATAATATCGTCAATGCTACTTTTATTACTAGTATCTTCCTCTAGCTATGGTTCGCTCGATTCAAAAACCGTTGAAGCTATTCATGGTAATAAGCCATTATTATCAGCAAAATTAGAAAGTAATATGAAAGACTTTGATCTTTTTGGCCTAAATACCGATGGTAAGAACTATTACGGTGATGAAGTCAAAAAAATGCCATATTCAACAAGTTATCCATTTAAAAATAACATCAAAGTCGCTCCTATAAAACTTCCTGATAATAGCCAATTTGTTGATGAGGATGGTGATCAACTATCTGCAATCGATACCAGTAGTGCAATTACCATGAAATGGTATTATACCAATGCTAAAAATCAACTTATTGAATTTGAACCAGAAGATAGCGATACATTTTGCTCATTATCAGAAAAAGGGTGGTATGCGCCTTATAAGATCAAACTAGAAGCAGATGGTGTACTATTATATACTCAATATGGACTACCTAATTCAAATCAATACCCTAATGAAAACATTATTGATAGCCCATCTAAAATGTATACCTTATTGGAAGATAATGGATTTTGTTATGCACGACCTTCGTTACAACCAAATGAAGCCCAAAGTGGCAAAAAAAACCAATGGAATAAAAATTATGGTTTCTTAATTCAATCAAATACAGAATCAAGCAATTTTCCAACTACTGCTTTTTATGGTGCGCAATTTGACCTAACGCTTGCTCAAAAAGGCATGGCCGACCAATATGATTGGCAACTGTTAAAAGGGAAAGAACTTGTCAGTGAACCAATAATCAGTGCGAGCAACGACTTTGTCACACTAAGATTTGGTACTGATAATGCAAAAAATACCTTGATAGCTTGGAATTACATCATGGGTAACAATACCGGTTATGAAGTCATTTTAGAAGGCACTCATAAAACTAATGGTTACAAAATCCGTTATGGATTCACTATAACACAATGGTATTCTGGATGGGATCTAGCTACCATAGGAACGGGTGTTAGTTCAATAGGAAAAGCATTACAAATTGCCGAAGCATGTGAGCAGTTACCAGGTAATTATCGTATTGCTAATGCAGATGAACTGAGTAACGCAGATTTCAATGCAGGAAAAGAAGCAATATTTACTCGTGAAATAGGTTCATTAATGAGTGAATGGGGTTATCCAACACAAGAATCCTACCCAGACTCATGGGCTCCTGCATTAAAAGAAAATAATAAACGAAAAAGAATTTGGGTCTATGATCCGACAATGAACAAATTTTGTGACTTACATCCATATGATGGTAAATATCACTGCAAAAAAGAGAGCCAAGATAAAAATGGCTTATGTATAGCGGTCGATACTAATTAAATTTGTCATTTTATATTTAGAGCTCTATCTATTCATAGGTAGAGCTTATCATTGGCAATTTTTATTTTTCTTTGATAGCACCTATCATTATCGTTTTTACTATTAAAAACCAATTCAAAAAATATTATCCGTAATCATTGATTTTCGTTAATAAATTACCAATCACTGTTTATTAAGCATACTACATATAGTAATAAAATGATTAATAGGTACTATATATTGTATATTTTGACAATTATCAATTATCATACGCTCCATTAAAACATAAAAATGGATGATAAATGAATAATGAACAAATCAATGCTAGTAACTAAACGTGATGGAAAAAAAGAACCTATCGATCTTGATAAAATCCACAAAGTAATCACTTGGGCAGCGGAAGGATTAGATAATGTATCTGTTTCTCAAGTTGAATTACGTTCACATATTCAATTTTATGATGGTATTCGTACTTCGGACATTCATGAAACTATTATCCGTGCAGCAGCTGATCTTATCTCTCAAGATGCGCCTGATTATCAATATTTAGCAGCCCGTTTAGCTATCTTTCATTTACGTAAAAAAGCCTACAATCAATTTACACCTCCGTCACTTTATGAACATGTAAAAAAACTTGTTGCCAGCGAACGCTATGACAAACACCTTCTTGAAGATTATACTCAAGAAGAATTTGAACAAATGGATAAAATGATCGACCACTGGCGCGATATGAATTTTTCCTATGCAGCCGTCAAACAACTTGAAGGTAAATATTTGGTTCAAAATCGCGTAACCGGTGAAATTTATGAAAGTGCTCAATTCTTATATATCTTAGTTGCCGCGTGTTTATTTGCTAACTATCCAAAAGAGAGTCGTTTAGATTATATCAAACGTTTCTATGATGCCGTTTCGACATTTAAAATTTCATTGCCGACACCAATAATGGCTGGGGTTCGTACACCAACTCGCCAGTTTAGCTCGTGTGTATTAATTGAATGTGATGACAGCTTAGATTCTATCAATGCCACAGCTGGTGCGATTGTAAAATATGTTTCACAACGAGCTGGAATTGGTGTTAATGCGGGTCGTATACGAGCATTAGGTAGCTCCATTCGTGGTGGTGAAGCATTTCATACCGGCTGTATCCCTTTTTATAAATATTTCCAAACTGCAGTTAAATCATGTTCACAAGGTGGTGTTCGTGGTGGCGCAGCTACAGTATTTTATCCACTCTGGCATTTAGAAGTTGAAAGTTTATTAGTCCTACGTAATAACCGTGGCGTTGAAGAAAACCGAGTAAGACATTTAGATTATGGTGTACAAATCAATAAATTAATGTACCAACGTCTAATTAAAAATGAAAACATCTCTTTATTCAGTCCATCAGATGTGCCGGGTCTTTACGATGCTTTCTTTGCCGACCAAAACAAATTTGAAGCACTTTATCATCAATATGAACAAGATGTTAATATTCGTAAACGCGTAGTTAAAGCAGTTGAATTATTTTCATTATTAATGCAAGAACGAGCATCAACTGGCCGAATTTATATTCAAAATGTTGATCATTGTAATACTCATAGCCCATTTAATGCTCAACTGGCACCAGTACATCAATCCAATTTATGTATGGAAATTGCCCTACCAACTAAACCACTTAATAATGTTAATGATGATAAAGGTGAAATTGCACTTTGTACGTTATCTGCTTTTAATTTAGGTAAAATTGAATCTCTTGACGATTTTGAAGAGCTAGCTGATTTAACCGTTCGTGCACTAGACGCATTGCTTGATTATCAAGATTATCCGGTTCCGGCAGCTAAAACGTCATCAATAAACCGCCGCACATTAGGTATTGGTGTAATTAACTATGCCTATTATTTAGCTAAACATGGAGTTAAATATTCTGATGGTAGTGCCAATAACTTAACCCATCGCACATTTGAAGCAATGCAATATTATTTATTAAAAGCATCAAATAATTTAGCTAAAGAAAAAGGTGCCTGCCCACTATTTAGTGAAACAACCTATGCTCAAGGTATCTTACCTATCGATACTTATAAACAAGATATCGATACACTTACTAAAGAACCATTACATTATGATTGGGAATCTTTACGTCAATCAATCAAAACTTATGGTTTACGTAATTCTACTTTATCAGCATTGATGCCATCTGAAACTTCCTCACAAATATCAAATGCCACTAATGGTATTGAGCCACCACGAGGATATGTCAGCATAAAGGCGTCAAAAGATGGTATTTTAAAACAAGTGGTACCTGAATATAAAAAATTAAAAGATTTATATGAGTTACTTTGGCAAATCCCAAATAATACAGGTTATTTGCATTTAGTCGGTATTATGCAGAAGTTTATTGATCAATCAATTTCAGCCAATACTAATTATGATCCAACTAAATTCCCTAATGATAAAGTACCAATGAAACAGCTATTAGCTGATTTATTAACAGCTTATAAATATGGTGTAAAAACCCTTTATTATCATAATACACGAGATGGTGCTGAAGATATTCAAGGTGATATTGAAGTCTCATCAAGTGATGATGGTTGTGAAGGCGGAGCATGCAAAATTTAATTGTTCTGCTTAGCCCTAAAAATAAAAGTAGCGGATAACAACTGAGTTATCCCTACTATTCCGACTTTTTACTTATCTGCACAGTAAAAAGCTTAACAAATTTCTGTTAGGAGTTCGATTATGAGCATGAATTACAGCACCTTCTCACACGTCCATAATGATCAACTTAAAGAGCCAATGTTTCTTGGTCAACCGGTAAATGTTGCTCGTTACGATCAACAAAAATATGAAATGTTCGAAAAGTTAATTGAAAAACAACTTTCTTTCTTTTGGCGTCCTGAAGAGGTCGACGTATCGCAAGATCGTATTGACTATGCAGCGCTCCCAGAACATGAAAAACATATATTTATTAGTAATTTAAAATATCAAACTCTGCTCGATTCCATTCAAGGTCGAAGTCCAAATGTGGCGTTATTACCTTTAATTTCTATTCCTGAACTTGAAACATGGATAGAAACTTGGTCATTTTCAGAAACGATTCATTCACGTTCATACACCCACATTATTCGTAATATCGTTAATGATCCATCGGTTGTATTTGACGATATTGTGACTAATAAAGAAATTCAAAAACGGGCTGGTGATATTGCAGGCTACTACGATGAATTAATTAGTTATGCTAGTTATTATAATTTGTTAGGTGAAGGTAAACACACTGTCAATAATCGAACTATCACTATTGATCTACGAGAGTTAAAAAGACGACTTTACTTATGCCTAATGAGCGTTAATGCGCTTGAAGCGATTCGTTTTTATGTGAGTTTTGCTTGCTCATTTGCCTTTGCAGAACGTGAATTAATGGAAGGTAATGCCAAAATAATCAAACTGATTGCTCGTGATGAAGCATTACATCTAACCGGTACACAGTTCATGATTAATACCCTAAGAAGCGGTGAAGATGATCCAGAAATGGCCGAAATCGCTAAAGAGTGTGAACAAGATTGTTACGACCTCTTCTTACAAGCTGCTAATCAAGAAAAAGAATGGGCTGAATATCTATTTGAAGGTGGTTCAATGATTGGTTTAAACAAAGATATTCTATGCCAATACGTTGAGTATATTACTAATATTCGTATGCAAGCGGTTGGTCTCAAATTACCATTTGAAGTAAAATCGAATCCAATTCCATGGATCAATAACTGGCTTGTTTCTGATAACGTACAGGTTGCGCCACAAGAAGCTGAAATGAGCTCATATTTAGTTGGACAAATCGATTCAGAAATTAGTGAAGATGATTTAAGCGATTTTACCTTATAATTATTAATCGCAAAAACCCCTTTCCTCAAATTTTTTATTAAAGGAACCTTATCGGTTCCTTTAATATTATTAATCAATTATGCACAACAATCATTGCTTCTACATTAAACTATCAAAGCATAATTTAACTATATTTAAAGCCGTTAATGACGTCAATTCTTCTGCCATGATTTTTAAGCCACTTTGATAGTAAACACGCGCGTCAAAGCATGTCGTCAATGTATCATTTGGTAGCCAAACGATTACAACACTTGTTACTCAAGATGATATTATTGCTAGAACTGAACATGTGATTTAATTGAAAAATAACTCATAACCCCCTAAAGCAAAGACCTACTAATGTAGGTCTTTTTTGTAATGATTTTATTAGTTCTACTAAGTAATAAGTTAAAATCATTTTTTCGCAACCGGTTGGATCCACATTTGCTTATTTTTAAAATCAATTTTAACTCTGTTTTTACTTAAAAAGTCAGCGCCTAATAATCCGTCAGATTGAAATTCATTAGGAAATGAATCAATTATTATTGGCAGAACGCTATCATTCGCGACATTATTCACATCAAGTGATATAGATTTAAAATTATCTTCAGGATCGCTTATTGTAATTGATTCCGGTGAAAGTGATTGTTGTTTGATGAGTGATACTGTCGCCCCTGTATCTAAAACCATTTTATAATTCTTGATACCGTCAGACAGAGTCACGACCAAACCTTCATCATTTAAATCAAAGGGGATAGCAACCCAATTTGGATTTAAGTCGGTTGAAGTATCATCGGATATTGTTAAATTACTTTCAGGATAATTGATAGTTAATACATAATTATCAAACAATTTAAGGCCAATAACAGCTTTAAATGCATTGCTATCCTCACTATTATCATTATCCATCGGATCACTCGAAATAAATAACCCCCAGTCTTTATATTCAACCACTTGCACATTATTAAAGATAAAAGAATTTAACACTAACTTATCGATGATAAATGCTCGCAGTTCTGTGACATTACCAGAAAGATCAGTATTTCTGATTTTTTCAGGTTTTTCGGTTTTATTAGGAATCTTATTAATTAAATCCATGGGTAGATGTAAAGCTATTTTCGAACCCGTATCCAATGTCATGGCAATTTTTTCACCTTGAAAATCCATCATGATTAAAGGTAAATTATATTTGTCATCAAAATTTAGATCCCAAGTGACTTCAGCACTTTGTGCAAAGTGACTGATAAACAACATAATTAAAAATAGTATTTTTTTATTCACTTAACTTACCTCATTGTATTCCCATTCCTAATGTCTCTTTTTGATTTGAAATTATTAAAAATATTTATTATTTATCCTTTGTTTTTTAGCCATTTTAATCGTTTCTAATTGATATACAACAATATAATGTCTATATCGTGATTTTTTTTCGTACTACTGATTATGGAATGTTCTTTATTGCCCGATCACCCAATACTCGGATGTTATTATTGGCAGAACGGAAAATGTTATTTAAACAACAGATAATCGACCTTTATCTACTAGCTAAACCACTCAGTAAGCTAATAGAATAAAAAATCAAGCTTAACTGATTTAATACTCTTATTTACCCGCAATAAATCATATTTGATGGTATAGACTTCTCAATTATTTTTACAAAAAATATTTACTCATCAATTTTAAAAGTCGCGAATGGATTGAATAAACGTTATTGCTTAATGTTATTGTATGAAAACTGTTGTCATTCCAGCTTGACACTGCTTTAAAATCGGTGGACGATATAACAATTCGATTTTGCTAATTTGATATGATGACTATGACTGATGCGCATTTGTTTTATTCTATCTCTCCGCTTGATTTTAGTGATGAGCAAATAACTGTCCCCTATCTAAAACAGCAACTAAATGCGTTTCAACAATGGTCAGTGACCCAATTTAAAAATAACGCCGATATTGATGACTTAGTTCATCTGCGCAGTCAGTTTATTGATCAGCTACTTCAACGATTATGGCATTATTATCGAATTCCCGAACAAGTTTCATCGCTGTTTAAACAAAATCGCATTGCTCTGATTGCAGTTGGTGGTTATGGTCGAACCGAACTTCATCCATTATCCGATATTGATATTTTGATACTAAGTGATAACTCACTAACCAAACAACTGGAAAAACAAATTGGTGATTTAGTCCGTCTACTTTGGGATCTGCATTTTGATATTGGCCACAGCGTTAGAACGTTAAAAACCTGCTTGCAAGAAGCTAAAAATGATATCACTATCATGACAAACTTAATTGAATCAAGATTAATTGCCGGAAGTGAGTCATTACTTAATAAGCTCCGATGTGAAATTTTTAGCGATAAAATCTGGCCTTCTCCAGCTTTTTATCAAGCCAAAATGCAAGAGCAACAAGAAAGACACCAACAATATCACAGCACTACCTATAATTTAGAGCCAGATCTAAAAAATAGTCCAGGTGGTTTACGTGATATGCAAATCATCCAATGGGTTGCAATCCGACATTTTGGCGGAGAGTTTTTAAAAAAAATTGCCCAGTTTGACTATTTAACGCCAGAAGAAGTGGCCGAATTTAAGACTTGCCGCAAATTTTTATGGCGCATGCGCTTTGCGCTTCACTGCGTGATCAACCGCTATGACAATCGTTTATTATTCGATCGTCAACTAAGTATCGCTAAAATGTTGGGCTATAGTGGTGAAGGCAATACACCGGTTGAAAATATGATGCATGATTATTATCGTGTTGCGCATAATATTACCGAACTCAACCAAATGCTTTTACAACTATTTGATGAGTCATTATTAAAACGTTACTCATCACAAAAGACCTATGATATTGATCAACATTTTCAAGTCAGAGGCAACCTAATTGATGTTAAACATAACAGCGTGTTTACTGATAACCCGCTGATGATCCTCAATCTGTTTTATACAATTTTGCTTAATCCGCAAATTACAGGATTATATTCTAATACGATTAGGCAACTTCGTTCTGCAAGACGAAGACTCAATTATTTACTTAGTGAAACGCCAGAAGCAAGAACATTGTTTATGAAAATCATCAAACATCCAGATGCAATTAAAAAAGCCATTTTGCCAATGCATCAATATGGTATTTTGGCGGTGTATATACCTGGTTGGCAGCAAATCTCAGGCATGATGCAATTTGATCTGTTTCATGCTTATACGGTCGACGAACATACTATCCGCTTATTGCTAGAACTCGATCGTTTAAAAACCGAAGTGGGTAAAGAAAAACATCCTAATAGTTCAACTGTATTTGCCAAACTATCTAAACCTGAATTACTGGTAATAACGGGATTATTCCATGATATTGGCAAAGGTCGACATGGTGATCACTCGGAAATAGGCGCTAAATTAGTCGAATCTTTTTGTCAATTACATGAACTCGATGCGAAAGATACCGATTTGATTGTTTGGTTAGTTCGTTATCATTTATTGATGTCGGTAACTGCGCAAAGTCGAGATCTCCAAGATCCCGATGTTATTCGCGAATTTATTCAATTAGTAAAAAGCAAACGCCGTTTACATTATTTACTCTGTTTAACGGTTGCCGATGTTTGTGCTACTAATGAAACCTTATGGAATAGTTGGAAGCAGAGCTTAATGCGTGAGCTCTACTTAACCGCTAAACGATCATTTGATTCGGGCATTCATCAAATACCAGAACAACGAAGTGTTGCTCGTCAACATAAACAACAAGCACTAACTGAATTGCTGGCACAAAATTACGACGAGCAAATGATAAAAAACCTTTGGCAAGATTATCGTGTCGATTACTTTTTGCGCTATAGCGCTGAACAGATCGTTTGGCACGCTCAACTATTATTAAATCATGATTTGAATCAAACATTAGTTTCGATTAATTCCAATCCATATCATGGTGGCAGCGAAATCATCATCTACTCATCTGATAGACCTTTTTTATTTGCCGCAGCATGTAATGCGTTAAGTATGTTAAATTTGAGTATTCATGATGCATTGATTATTACTAATAAAAATGGATTTGCATTAGATACCTTTATTGTGCTTGAACCTAATGGGCAAATTGTGCCAGAAAATCGACATCAAGATATTATCCAAGCGCTACATAAAGTACTACATCAATCAGTCTACAAAGGCGTGACAATAAAACCGGCTAAACAGCGACTACGTTCGTTTTCTGTACCAACACAAGTCAACTTTATTTCGTCATTTAACGAAAACCAAACTTATATGGAACTCATTGCGCTTGATAAACCGGGTTTACTTGCTTGTGTTGGTGAAGTGTTTGCAAAATTAGACTTATCGCTAAGCAGTGCTAAAATAGCCACAATTGGCGAACATATTGAAGATCTGTTTATTCTAACCGATAAACACAATAAAGCCCTTGATGATAACACCTGTCAAAAACTAACCGAATCGATAGTTGAAACTATTGATTCAATAAATTAATTAACCAAAAAGTTTAAAGTTAAAATTATGCAATTTTTCCTTATTTTGTTTCCTATTTTTTGTATTTTTATTGTTGGATTTATTGGTCAAAAGATTCTTAATTTTGATGTTGCTAATCTCTCAAAGATGTCGCTATATGTGTTATCACCCTTTTTGGCATTTAAAACATTTTATACACATACCTTAACCAGCGATTATTTAATCTATATTGCTTATCTCATTGGACTCTGTTTTTCCTTGGTTCTTATTGTCAGCATCTGGTCAATGATAATGAAGTATTCGGTCAAACAACGCTGTGCAATGATTTTGAGTTCGTGTTTTATGAACAATGGTAATTATGGTACACCAGTACTACTGGTTTTTTTTGGCACGATCGGTTTTGATCTAGGTGTCATAATGATGGTGTTACAACAATTTGTTATGAGCACTGTTGGCATCTATTATGCAGCCAAGGGCAGCACACATAGTGATATTGTCAGTCAAAAAGATGTCATTAACAAAGTAATTAGAATGCCGGTTGCCTATGGTGCCTTTGCGGGTATTCTTTTCCAACTGTGTCAAATACCATTATCAAAATCGATTATGACTTCGATTAGTATGATCGGTGATTCTTCCATTGTGATAATTATGATTATTTTGGGCATGCAATTGGCCAAAATCAAAATTAAACAACTTGATTATCCAAAACTTTCTTTTGCTTTAGTAACGAGGATGGTGATATCACCGCTGGTCGCTTTTGCAATGGTCTATTTTATGCCTATTACTCCAATGGCAAAACAAATCCTTATTGTTCTAGCGGCAATGCCAAGTGCTGCCAATACCACACTAATGTCAGTTCAATTTGATACTAACCCAGCACTGGTATCAAGTGCTACTTTAGTCAGTACTTTATTGAGTTTAATTACACTACCAATCGTTCTCTCTTTAGTTGGTGCACCAATCCCCTTTTAAATAGAAGCGATGCATCATAGATACTTTAAAATCTGCTAGCTAAATCCTGATTAAACATCAGGATTTAGTTTTGATAAAACTTAATCGTTACTCAGCCACTCTTGCTCAAATTGATTAACAAATTCAACTAAAATTTTATGGCGTTGCTCGGCGATCTGTTTAGCTGTGTCGGTATTCATCATATCTTTGAGTAAAAATAATTTTTCATAGAAGTGATTAATTACTGTATTGGGCTGTTTGTAATTGTCTTCATTAAGTTTCGTTCTAGGTGGAATGTTTGGATCGTGCATAATATTATGCTTATTACCACCATAATAAAAAGTACGACCAATACCTATTGCGCCAATAGCATCAAGACGATCAGCATCTTGAACTATTTGTCCTTCCAAAGATAACTCGTTTTTTTGCAAAAGATTTTTCCGATAAGACATATTTTCGATAATAGCAAAAATAGCGTTAATCTCGTTAGTGGTTATCTTTAATAATTGCAGATAATCACGCAATTCAATTATTGCTTTATCAACATCCTCAACCACTTTCTCATCAATGACATCATGCAAGTAAGCACTCATCAATACAATAAATGCATCTGCTTGTGGCTGATCATTAAGGATTTTTTCGGCTAATTTTACAACTCGTTCAATATGCGCCATATCATGACCCGAAAAATCATGCGAAAGCTTTTGTTGAACAAATAGTTTAATCGAATTAAGAATTAGTTGTTGTTGGGCAGTTATTCGGTTGGTCATTTTATTAGGCTTAATTAAAAATAGTAATGATAGATTATATTTGATCGAGATATTATGTATATTACCGCAGTTAAAATCTAATCGCTATTGATGGTTTTAGTTAATACTTTATCAATCAGTCATTTATTCTTGCATAAAACCAAAAAAATCAATTTAAAATGAGTTAAAAATTATATTTAATATCATTATTGATGATTATTTAGACTGATTTACCAAAAAATTCCTTGCATTTAATGTTTTTTTTATATTTTTTTTAATTTCTTTCGATTGTTTTCACTAATTACGAAAGGTAGAATGCTCCAATCACAATTTATTATCAATGCAAATAACTGGAGTTGATTAAGTGAAAATATCAGCACGCAAAGTTTTGCCTTGGCAACTTATAGAATGTTTCACTCGATATCGTCAATTTATCGCTCTACTATTTGGACTCACTATTTTTTGTATCGCACTGGTTGTGTGTTGGCATTTATTACAATCAATTAACCTTATCGATTTACAATCAGCTCTGCATAAACTGCCTTACCATGCAATTTTACTAGCATGTCTATCGGCGATAGCGAGTTATATTATGTTGATGGGTTATGAATGGTCAGCTGCACGATATGCAGGCGTTGATTTAAAACCATCGACAATAGCTACTGGTGCAATTTGTGCCTCCGCCATTGGTAATGCAGTCGGGTTATCCGCCCTATCCGGCGGTGCAATTCGTTGTCGGCTCTACTTTAAATATGGATTAACCACCATAGATGTTGCTCGCATGTCGATTTTTGTTAGCCTTTCGTTAGGCCTTACATTACCCTTAATTGCCACAATTGCTGCATTAATACATATACAAAATACCATGCTAGCGCTACATATCTCGGTAATCACTATTGAATTAATCGCTAGTGCAGTATTGATCATTTATGCTGGTGTATTGTTATTTTTACATGCGCACCGATTAGCAGAAAAACCCAATAAAGATACTTGGCTATATCAAATTTTCCATTGGCAGATCCGTTTACCTAACTGGCAATTAGCCAGTGGACAATTTTTAATTACCTTAATCGATGCCATTTTAGCCGGTGCTATTCTCTATTTTTTACTCCCGAATCAACCAAACTTTATTACCTTTATTATGATTTATATCTTGGCATTAGTTGCTGGGATACTTAGTCATGTTCCTGGTGGAGTTGGCATATTTGAAGCGGTTATATTAGCGGCATTTTCATCACAAATTGATACTGCATCATTAACGGTTGCTTTGGTCATTTACCGTCTAATTTATATCATATTACCATTGATTCCTGCCGGAATTTTACTGCTAATTAACGAAGGAAAACACTTGTTAACCGCGCCTCAAGTTAAGGAAACCGATACCGGTATTGCGGCAACGATTATGGCCACCTCGGTATTTTTTGCCGGAGTAGTCATGATGTTTTCAAGTGTTATACCTGGCTTTAATCATGATTTTTTCGGCACTTTTTTTCCGAAAAAAATTGTCAATTTTGCTCATTTAACCACAAATTTAATCGGGGTTTTATGTCTACTAATGGCGGTAGGATTACGTCGCAGACTTTATTCGGCATGGGGAGTATCGGTTATATTGTTGATATTAGGCAGTATCTGCTCATTGCTAAGAGGTTTACACTGGATCGAAGCAGCGACATTATTAATAATAGCCATACTATTAATCAATTTTAGGCATGCTTTTTATCGTAAAAGCCGATTAAGTATTTTACCTTTTTCATTAAAATTCTTTGCTATCAGTTTTGGTTTAATTGCCTTATTTGTTTGGCTAATCTTATTTATTTATCAAGATATTCCTTATAGCCATGATTTATGGTGGCAATTTGAGTTAGATAGCCGAGTTCCCCGAGCATTACGTGCAGCATTAGGTAGTTTTATCTTATTAAGTGGCGTAATGTTATTTTGGTCATTTAAACCGGCATTACCTATCTTGAAGATTCCGACTGAAGAGGAGCTAAGTGAAGCCTATCAAATCATGCTTAACTCAAAACAACCTGAAGGCGGATTAGCGATGAGTGGTGATAAGTCACTGCTCTTCAATCAATCACATACTGCTTTCATTATGTATGCAAGGCGAGGAAGAAGCATGGTTGTGCTATATGATCCTATTGGCAATGATAGCACAGCTCGGGCTGATTTAATCTGGGCATTTAGAGATCTTTGTGATCAACACCATTTACGTCCGGTTTTCTACCAAGTTAAAGCAAACAATTTACCATTTTATATGGATATCGGTCTTAGAATTGTCAAACTTGGTGAAGAAGCCTTAGTTAATTTAAAAGAGTTTAATTTAACCTCTAAGGGATATAAAGATCTTCGATATACTTGGAACCGTGGGCAACGGGATGGGCTTAGTTTAAGATTTTATCCACCGGGTACTGCACCAATTGATGAATTGAAAGCCGTCTCCGATGCATGGTTAAAAAATAAACATACCAAAGAGAAAAAATTCTCATTAGGGGCTTTTTCTAAATCCTATTTAGATAATTTCACGGTTGCCGCAATTGAATATCAGGGGAAAATTATTGCTTTTGTGAATTTATTAGAAACCCAGCAAAACTATAGTGCTAGTATTGATCTAATGCGAGTTTTACAAGATATTCCAAAATCGACCATGGAGTTTTTAATGGTTGGTTTAATTTTACATTATCAAGAAAAGGGTTATCAGTATTTTAGTTTGGGAATGGTACCACTTGCCGGCATGCAAAGAAGACGTGGTGCACCAATGATCCAACGTTTAGGCGCATTAGTCTTTCGCCGAGGTGGCCGATTTTATAACTTCCAAGGCCTACGTCGGTTTAAAGAAAAATTTGCAACGCATTGGCAACCCCGTTATATGGCGGTTCCTGCCGGACTCGACCCCTTAGTTGCTTTAATTGATACTACCATGTTAATTTCAGGTGGCAAAACAACATTAACTAACCAGAAGAACTAATCAAATGAAAAAAATCATACTTTATGTTTTATTATTCATTATTTTAGTATTCATTACATTTTGTATTGCTAAAGGTTGGTACAGTTATAAAAACCAACGAACTGCTTCGGTTAATACTTTTACAATTAATCAAAACTTTACTATCTTATCTGCTAGCCCTAGACAGTCAGCAGAAGCTTCAGCAATAATTGTTGCGACACAAGATAATCACTTTACCGCTAATCAATTATTAACCTTATCTGAATCAATGGGTGCTAAATTGGTGCAATTTGAATTACAACCACAAGGAAGTTGTGCCGAACAACAAACACGCTTTGAACAAGCGAAGAAGATCTTAAATGAGGATAAATTTACTGTTGCCGGCATGCAAGAAGGTGCAGCTTTCGCTTATCGTTGGTTAAGCAAACAACAAGATGATGATGCTAAAGCTTTATCCATTGAGTTTACTTTAGATCATAAAGATTGCGACGCACCATTACCTGCACAGGCCAGCCATGGAACATGGCAGGTTATTTGGAACAATCCACCTGATGAACAAGTGGCTATTTTTCCTCGCCAACAAAAACAGATTAAAGTAACCACGTCAATTGGTGAGTATCAAGCGTCACCAAGCGAACTGTTAAGTTTACATTTATCCTCGATTTTATTTGGTAAACATGAACCATTACCTGTCATTGAATTACCAGCTAAAGCTAATCCACAACATCCGAATAGTGCTACCTTTTATTATTCAGGTGATGGTGGTTGGCGAGATTTAGATAAAGTTTCAGCAGAATATATGGCTTCACATGGTTATTCGGTGGTTGGGGTCGATGCGTTAAAACTTTTTTGGCAACATCGCTCGGTTGAACGTAGTGCTAAAGATCTGACTTATTTAATGCAAGAATACCGTGATAAATGGGGTGTGAATAAATTTGTACTAGCGGGTTATTCTTTTGGTGGTGACATTTTACCAGCACTATATAATCGCTTATCCAAAGCAGATCAACAAAGCGTTCAAGCATTGATCATGATTGCTTTTTCTAAAGATGCTAATTTTGAAATAGAAGTCAGTGGTTGGCTGGGGCAATCTGGCGATGAAATGAAAACAGCAGCAGAGGTTGCGCAGATTCCGGAAAAGAAATTATTCTGTATCTATGGCGCAGAAGAGAAAGATGATAGCGGTTGCCTACAACCGGAGATGAAAGGCGAAGCATTTCAACTACCGGGTGGCCATCATTTTGATGAAAATTATCAGCACTTAGGGCAAATTATTATGCAAGCTATCGACAAACGTATGCAATAAATGTGGCACTTTAGGTATTATTTTTTAAATAAAAGCATTAATAAAAAATTATAAAAATATTAATGCTTTTTAAGTTTGATTTTACCTTCTGATAAGAATACGCCACCAAGTGTAAATAAGGTACCTATTGCCGCAATCCATGTAAAAGGTTCATCTAAAATTAATACTGCATTAATAATTGTCAAAATTGGTACTAAATAGATATAGATGCTAATTTTGACCGCACCCACTAATTTTACCGCATAGTTCCAAGAGGCAAAGCAGATAGCTGAAGCACCGACGCCTAAAAATAAGATATTCATTAAGTTTATTGGTTGCTCAAATCGAGAAAAATTCCATTCAAAATTAAACAAATACAGTGCGGGTAACATAAACATTAGACCATAAAAAAAGAATCTTCGCGTCAATAAAATAATATTGTAACCATAGTTACTACTTTTTTTAGTTAAAATTGAATAACACGCCCAAAATAGGCAAGCAAACACCGCCAGTAAATCACCAAGCGGATTAACCGATAATACAAACTGACCATTGAAGCTAATTAAGGCTATACCTATCATGCCGAATAGACAGCCGATATAAAATACTTTCGCTGGTTTTTCAGCCTTAAGGAAAAAGATGGCCAATATAGCAGTAAAGACTGGAGCTAGTGTGGTGATCACACCAACATTTGATGCGGTAGTATAGGTTAAAGCAATATTTTCACAAAGAAAATAACAAGTGACACCACAAAATCCAGCGCCAAGGAACATCAACTCTTGTTTAATCCCTTTCCAAGTGAAAAAGCGAGGTGCTAACAACCAAAGCGTGATATAGCCTAAGGTAAATCGAAAAAAGAGAATTTCAATCGGTTTAAAATCTGTCAGTAAAACTTTGGTGGCAATATAAGTGATTCCCCAAATAAACACTGTCATCAGTGCGATTAGGTGGCCTTTTGTCCTTGATGAAAATAACATAAAAATTCTCTCTGCTCACTTATTAGTATTTAAGCACCATCCATTACCTTATTACTTAGTTACCAGACTAAATATACCAAATAAATTGAGAATAGATAAAAGGCTTGATAATAATAAAAATAACACTATTTATTAGAATAATGAAAATCGCTAGATATTAACTTGCTGTTAATAATTGTTCAATATATTTTCATATATCGATTATTTATGTAGATTATATAATTCTATAGCAGGACTAGTTAGCACTAATAAAAATTGTAGGCAAAAAAAATCCACTCAAAATGAGTGGAGGGCAAAAAAATGAATTAACGTAATCTGAATATATAGACAGACTAAATCACAAAAAGTTCCAATTAATTTCAAAAAAATTTAATATTTTTCTAAAAAAACATTATATTATATTGATTTATATAAATAATTATTTTAAAAAATATTTAAAAAAATATAAATATTTCTCATTTTTCAGCACATAAAAACTAATTTGCTTAAAACTTAATTTCATTGCAAATTTAAATAATCTAACGCTATACTGCGGTAAAAATAGTCTATATAGCTATATAGGAGTATTTATGAAAAAGAATGTTGTTTTATTTAGTAAAATTCCAGCTGATCAGCAAGAAAGACTAGCGCAAGCTTTCAATCTAACACTATTTCAAGGTGATCCCAAAACCGATATTAGTGAATTTATCCAAATATTAGCCAATGCTGACGGTATGATTGGATCTAATATTCCAACTCGGATTGATGATAATTTTTTACAACAAACCCCTAAATTAAAAGCGGCGGCGACAATTTCAGTCGGTTTTGATAATTATGATTTGCTTGCTTTGAAAAAACATGGCGTCCGATTAATGAATACTCCGAAAGTTCTCACTGAAAGTACCGCTGATCTCATTTTTACCTTACTCATGGCTACCGCTCGTCGAACCGTTGAATTATCTAATCTTATTCATCATGGTGGCTGGAATAAAAGCATCACATCTGAGTATTTTGGTACAGATATTTATGGTAAAACCATTGGTATTTTAGGCATGGGTCGCATTGGTCAAGCCATAGCTAAACGAGCACATTGTGGTTTTGATATGAACATCATATATTATAATCGTTCAGCCAATACCTATATTGAACAAGCCTATCATGCTAAACGTCTTGAACTAGATGATGTCCTTAAACAAGCTGACTTTGTTGTTATCATTTTACCGCTAACCGATCAAACAAAACGACTTATTACTAAACAAAAATTAGCGTTAATGAAATCATCAGCTATCCTTATCAATGGCGCTCGAGGTGCAATAATTGATGAACAAGCGCTCTATGAAGCATTAAAAAATAAAACAATTAAGGCTGCTGGCTTAGACGTTTTTGAAGTTGAACCATTAGCCAAAGATTCGCCATTATTAAAACTTGATAATGTTTTATTATCACCACATGTCGGTTCAGCAACCACTGAAACTCGGTATGCCATGGCCAAATGCGCTGTTGATAACATTATTTCTGCGTTAAAACCAGAACAACCAACTGAAAATTGGGTTAATCCAGAAGTCGGGTAACTTGTATTACTGCTTGAATTCACCTATAATGCCCCAATATTGTCTATAAACAACAATCACAATTGGGGCTGATTCTGGATTCGACGGGATTTGCGAAACCCAAGGTGCATGCCGAGGTGCGGTAGGCCTCGTAAATAAACCGCAAAAAAATAGTCGCAAACGACGAAAACTACGCACTAGCAGCTTAATAACCTGTATAGAGCCTTCTCTCCCTAGCCTCCGCTCGTAGGACGGGGATCAAGAGGAGTCAAACCTAAACGAGATCGTGTGGAAGCCTTGCTTGGGGCGGAAGCATTAAATTTAATCAAGCTAGTTTATCAGTGGCGTGTTTGTCCGCAGCGGGTAAGCGAAATTCAAAGACAAACTACGCATGTAGTACCAAGGATGTAGAGATTTCGGACGCGGGTTCAACTCCCGCCAGCTCCACCAACAAAAACCATATAAAATCAAATAATTAAAAATTAACGCGCTGTTTCTATATATAAATCGACTACACACGAACTATATTAACGCCCAGAAATGCACATAATTTATGCATGCCGTCATTTTCATTCGAACTAACCCACTGAATTTCATGCCAATAATTTACTATTTAATGACTTCCTTTTAAATCCTTTAAAACATATCAAACCAAAAGATAACATTAACCTGTATTTGGAAATATATATCCCAAAGTGCAAAATAAATTGCGCCTATAGTAATATTACTTACCATCTAATCTAAGTTTTAAGGCTGTTGCAAATTTTGCAGAAATTCCAATTTAGGTTTAATATCAGTTTGGTATTAATAATAAAAACATATCAATCTATTATTACTTAAATCTAAGTTATCTATAATATAAAAAAGGATATTTATGAGACGCAAAGATAGAGAAATAACTAATCTTGATGAAGTGATCGATATTTTAGAGCATACTGATGTTATTCGTTTAGCCATGAATAATGGTGATTATCCCTATATTGTTCCAGTCAATTTTTGTTATGAACTAACAACAAATAATCAACTTATTTTTTATATTCATGGCGCAAAAGTTGGTACTAAAGTTGAACTACTCAGACAAAATCCTTTACTTAGCTTTGAGCTAGATACAGGGCACCAGTTAATTACTAATGAAAAAGCCTGCAAATATTCCTTTGATTATGCCAGTGTTATTGGCAATGGATGTGCAACCTTTATTGAAGAACCCACCGCAAAAATAGCGGCGTTACAAGTAATGTTGAATAAATTTGCTCCTAATAAAACATTCTCTTTTACCGAAAGTGATGTTAGACCAATTAGCGTCATAAAAATTGAAGTACAAGCTTATACAGCTAAAAAACATTAAATTATAAAAGTTATATCAATGCCGGTAAAAAACTCTAAAATAAGTGAGTATTAAAAATACCCAATTTTAAGGGTCACTTTTTATTCTGGGAGTAAAAATGGGGTATGATAACAAATATAAAAAAATTAATTATTTACTGAAAAAGATTCAAAAGTCTTTTTTAACCTCCACTCCTAAAAAATAACTTAAAATAAAACATTTATAAAAACCTACTACACACGAACTATATCTGTCCTCAGAAATGCACGTGCATTTATCTCATTGGAATAAAAACGGAAAATTTCATGCCAATAATTCAATATTAGTTAGCCTAAGTCATTTGGTGAATTAATATTGAAGTTCTGAAAATTATTATTTAGAAACATCCAAAACAAAAATGTCTATCTTTCCATCAAGTTCTTTTGGCATTTTTTCTTGTATGCTTACTTTTAATTCTTGAGCATTATTTATCGAATGATTTTTTTTGTTAGCTACTTTTTCTTGTTGACCAAACCAAAGAACAAGATATATACCTTGTTCCTCTGCATTGGGATGTATTGAATAATGTTCATATAATTGTTCTGACGCTGCAGTATAGAGATTAGGATGCCATTGACCTTTTACTTCAATAACCAGTAAATGTTCTTGTCCATTTAAAGATAATGTCGCGGTAAAATCACACCGATTATTCTGACTCATATAAGCCTCAATATTGAGTATAATATCTAAAGGAGCTAAATAAGGCCTAAGCCAGTCAACAATCCTATCACGTGCAGTATTTTCATCTACTCTTTGATCTAAGTGATAGAAAACATTGACAGGGTTAGTTCCAAGACCTATTAATTCTTTCTGATAACATTTCAATTTTTCAATTAAATAGGCTCGCAAACCTTCTACACTAACAATTTTATTATTATCGAGAAAATCGGTTATATCTTGTATCTTAGGAGGTAAATAATTATTCAAAATTAAATTTTTCTTAGCTTCATAACGATGATGAAGAATATATTTATGTAGTTTTTCAAAGCGGGGATCAATTAATAGTTTATTAAAAATATCAAAGCAATTTTTGTGATCCTTATCTATATATTTTATTAAAGCTACTAATGTACTATATTCTTTTTCTTCTCTGGTATTATCACTAGACCAAGCTTGAGTTTCTTCGGTTGGCACACAAACATCTATAAAATAATCTAGTATTTTATAAATTTTCTTTGCCGTTAATGTAGGCCAATTTTCTTTATAATCAGTCCAACCAGATACCAAATTATAAAATAAAATTATTGTTTCTGGTTCTTGCTTTAAATAACACCAAACTTCATCAATATCATCATCTAAAAAAAAGAAAGCAGCTTCAAACCAAAATTTCTTTTCAGTTAAGCTATTTTGTGTAGGTGGTCCAATAATATTATCATTCGTAATTAGGAAGTTTTTAATTTTTTCATCAATGATGGCAATAAGTTTATTTTCTTCATGATTCTTACATAAAAAAGTAAATATCACCTTTAAATTATCTATATTCATTCTAGGATACAATTGAATCCACTCGATACAATATCTAATGTTTATAGCTTCCCAACCATCCATATTTAACAACCAGCTTAACGAAAGTATGCTTTCATGGTAATAAATAAATTGAGGAACCATATATCGTTGAATAAATAGTTCTTTATCTGCATTAGATTGAAATAATGTCTTTTTTATTTCATTAATAAATAAATTTTTCTCTTTTTCAACTATTTCAGGAAAACTAACATTATGTCTTGGAAATAATAAAATCAAATACTCTTTTGATATTTGATTTAAATTTCCATTTTTTTTAAAAATAACATAACTAGTTGCAAAAAGGATTATTATTGAATCATAAAAATTATTAGATACTGTATTTTTTAATGATAATCTTTCTAAAGAGGGTAATTTAGACTTGAGAAGTTGTAAGCCATTAATAAGTGCTTCTTCAATAAATTTTGTATCTTTATATTTAATAATCTTTTGTCTATCAACTAAATACCCCTTAGCAAAAAATGTTAACCAACCCCAATCTTTTCCGTTATAAATAATAGATTCATGCTTATCTAGATATTCTTTATTATGCTCAAAACGAGCTAAATTTCTTTTTTCAGCTAGTTTTAATTTTCTAGCTAATTTTTTTCCCCATTTAGCAGTTATCTTGTCCTTTTTCTTAATCTTTCTTTCAGCAACATCTTTAGCCCATATTTTCATAAAAGCGTCATTTTGTAATGCTTGTTGACGTAAATTTCTTCTATAAATTATTTGTTGTTTTTTATTATTTTGATACCAATAATAATTATGAGAAAAAAATAAAAGCCTCCATAGTTCCATATTATTTGAATTGAAAGCATAATCCAGAAGTTTAATGCGGTCTTCAAAATTTACAATTATTCCAGAATGAACTATTTGATAGTTAGCTATATGATAAAAATAACTGAAACAATCTAATTCGATCAAATTGATATAAATGTTATATTTTAAAATCGGATTAGATAAAAGTGTTGTTACACTTACGCTGTTACATACTTTAGTTGTTTCTGTATATCGTAGATCTTTTAACCACAGTGCCAATTTATGTACATTATAATTATCATCGACCATCTCAAAATAACGATCCAATAAATGCCCAATGATTTTACTAATCCCTACTTTACATTGGCATTTATACTCTTCTTTCGAATGGCATATACATTTAATAGTTGGCGTTAAAGCATCAAGTAAATTTGTTATATGCTCTAAACTAAATGATTGTATTAATTTATAAATAAAATATCGTTCACCTATAACTATTTTTCTGCTTTCTTTTTTGGGATAAAGGTCAGCTAATTTTTTAAAAAGATGGATTACATTTTCTTCGCCAATAGTATGAAAACCAAATTTTTCTGTAATAGTAGAAGCATATTGTAAATCATATTCTCCGCAACGTTTAACTAAACGTTGGAAAATAGATAGAAAAGGCCAATTATTATTTGAATCTCTGATTAATGCTTCCAAAGCAGTTCTTCTAATATAAGCAGATTCATCTAAATTCATTAATAATGTAATAAGTTCGTCCTGAAATAAAGCTACTGATTCCGAGCCTTCTATTAACGATACCAATAAAGATTTTAGATCAAAATCTATATTATTACTTAAAATAACTTCTTTAATCTTCGAAGCCATACTTTGTGAAATAAAACCTTTAAAATTAAAACTACGATGCCAATCACTTGCTCTAAAAAAAGGATTTTCTTTACCTAATTTAATTAGTTCATTGATTAATATATCTTTACTAGATTGTGATAGTAATAATGGATCTCCATTTGCAATACACGCATAAGGATCGAGCTTAATTATTTCCTGTTGAATGGTTTCGTTACCTAGTGATGCCATCCAACCCAATAACCCTCGTAATTCGGTTCTTACAATATTATTAGGAGCGATAATGGAAAAACAGCTATTCAATGTTATCGCATCACTTGGATTTTTTATTCTTTTAACTAAATAATTAGCAGCACAATATTCAGCTACTATTCTATGTATAGGTTCATAAAGATATGAAGAATCTACTTGTTTAAACAACCCTGTATCTAAAATTTGTTTTATCTTTTTAGGTTCAACTTTACTTAAACCAAATAAATAATGAAAATTATCGATTTCAGTTTTTTCTGAAAGGCTAACACCAGACTCTCCTGATAGTAATATTTTTGTAAAAATTTCTTCTGCAAAAATTATTAAATCATCTGTTTTACATCTATCAAATGAAGGGGTATTAGTATTATGTTCTTGTGCTAGGTATTTTATTGAATTATTAAAAACATCTGATTTTGTCCCAAAACTTAACTCTTTTTTATAAGCTACAATAAAAAGATATAGTAATTGAGGATTACTAATTAATGTTTCCAAATCTAATATGGATAATTGCTCATAAAAATCAGAAAAGTTGCTTTCCTCACAATGATAATTAAAAAAACATCTTTGTTCATCAATGTCTAATGGTGATAAATAGTATGTTTTGATTTGTTCTGGATTAAGTTCTAAATAATCACAGATCAATTGTGTATTACGTATATCATCCCATTCACTAGATCTACTTGATAACACAGTGATCTCTGGATTAATACTTTCTATTTTTGTCAAAATAGATTCAATGGCGGATTTTTCATTTAATTTAGCCACTTCATCAAATCCATCAATTATAAGTACTTTTTGTTTATCAATAGATAATTTGGTTTTAATGACATTTGCTCTATAAAACTTAGTTTTATACTGTTTTGCAAGATTTGATAAAAGGGCTGTTTTTCCGGCACCTGGTTCAGCTAATAAAATTATAAATTTATATTTAATTTGAGATGAAAAAACTTCATTTTGTTGAATTATATTGCCATTTTCTTTTAATTTTCTTGATATGTAAAAATCAGACATCAATAATTTCTCTTTGTTAGTATTTATATATCATCAAATTAATTTGGTATTTTATTTTTTACAAAACCTGCTTCACCAAACTCATAATATATTCTAAATTTTTAGTATCAGATACAGTTAACTCATAATCACCAGTCGCCCAATGACCAACATTTGAAACGTCTTTTGTTAATTTTTTAGGATCGTCTAGATTACCTTTTTTAGCATTAATCCAGATTTTTAATGATTTATTTTGTAAGTGTATGGAGACGATATTATTTTTGCCCTGTTTAAAAGCAACATAAAGTTTTTTAGGTGAGATTTCTAGATCTGTCGATAAAGCTAAAATAGCGCTCTTAAAGCTTTCGTATAGTTCGAGTACATCATCTGATTTACCATTTAAATGGTAATCTTCATCATAAACAACTAATTCTCTGGTCACCTTATCTAATGCTGAATCTTTGGTATGTTGCACTTGTTTAATACTTGGAGCTGATTTAGAGCGTTTGATGGGATTAATCGAAATTAAGTCGTTATCAAACCGTTTAATTTCCCATAGTTCAATAGCTAAATCTTTAAAGTTAGTCGATTGTTTTTGATAGTCAGTAAACGCAGGGGAAACAAAGATAATTTTACTTTGCGACCAATCAATTTGATTGCGTTTCAAGTTAGCTTGACAGGATTCATTATACTCAACAATAAAGTCAGCTTGATAATCGAGCATAAGGTTTAAATAGGTCACGCCTTGATCGATAACACTAAAATTACGTTCACGTTTATACTCAATAATAACAAAAGCATTTGCTTCGGTATCATAAGCTAAGGTATCAATTCGGTAATCTTTAATTTTGAATTCAGATTTTACAAAGGTTAAATTACCAATTATATCTAAATTCTTCTCAAATAATGTTTGGATTTCTTTTTCTAATTTAAATGGTTTCTCTTTTAAAAGAATAAGAGATTGTTTTTTATTTGAGAAAATTTGCATTTTTTATCCATCAAAAAAATTATTAATACTTAATTGTTTGTACAATTATTCACCTGATGATTATTTTAACAATAAAAATAGTATTTATACAAATGACTAAATCTCGAAAAAGTTTAGATATTCTTTCTTATTTCCCCAAATAAGTATATATCGATAATAACTATTTACTCGAATATATAAATATTATAAATTTTCTTATTATGATGATCCGATTAAGATATGAAAATTGGCTTTATAATAAATATTAATAAAGCCAATTAAAACTCATTTATTAATCAACAATAACTCTTCCATTTAATGGCTGTACTGGGCGGTTGTTGTTGTGATGCATGATTGAGTGGAATTTTTCAATTTGTTGTTCTGAGGCGGTTACTGGTTGTTCTAATACAATCCACCTTACACCTTCTGTACACGGTGGTGTTGTTAATGATCCACTAAAGCGATAATAATCGAGTGTTTTAGGAAATAATGTATTGATATCAATAGTTTTGTCTAAAATTGCTTTGTTATCCACTTCCGCAGGCATTTGCTGCCAAGCTTTTGCAATTTCAGGATTCGCTTCACCATTATTAAACATCAAGGCAACGACGGTAAGCGCACCAGCTTTATTTTTGTAAACAAAGTGGGCTTCCATTGGATAACTTTTATCTTTAATAGTATTTTCACTTGGACTATGAAAATGGAATTGTTGTAACGTAAAGGTTTGCTCATCTAATATTAACTGATTATCCCCAGTAACATTAACCTGAATAGTGTGTCCGTTATTAATAATTTCCTGTTTACTAGGTTTAAATGAGAACTTTAAGTTTTCATGCTCTGTTTTTAATGCATGATCAATATTGATCGGTGACTGATTTTTACCATTCTCACAGGTAGAATACTCTGGTGATAATTTACCCCAGTTTTCTGGTTTTTCTTGACCTTCATATCCCCAATGAGATGAATGTCCTGAAGCGGCACAAGATAAGCTAGTTGCCATTAATACTGCAATTACTACGTTATGTTTCATGTTGATTTCACACTTTGGTATTAATTGGAGGGAGGCTGAATTATACCCTGCAAGAATAAGGCTTTCCAGCTAAAACACGCCTTATAAAAAATAATTATATATCGCTGTTCAAACATGGTTAAACGGCGAATTAATAATGTTTATGCAGATAAAAGTGATCTTGAAGTATCTATTGAATGGTAGATATAAAAAAACCTGCTATATAAGCAGGTTCTTAAAAACTGAAATTGGCTCCTCCAACAGGACTTGAACCTGTGACATACGGATTAACAGTCCGCCGTTCTACCGACTGAACTATGGAGGAACACTTAACGGACAAGATATTAACCATCTATGACGATTCTGTCAATCTCTAAAACACTAATTAGGTTTAACTGCTCAGCTTGTAAGCAAATCGAGGGAAAACTATGCTAAAATAGCGAGAAATTAGCATAACCAATAGAGTAAAATTGATGAAAAAAAATATTTGTGTGTTTTGTGGCGCAAGTGAAGGTAATCGTCCAGAATATCGTATGGCAGCAGAGCAATTAGGTATGACCATTGCCAAACATAATAGACGATTAATCTATGGTGGAGGCAATAAAGGACTAATGGGTGTTATTGCTAATGCCGTTCTCGCTCATGGTGGTGAAGTTATTGGCATTATTCCTGAGCGGTTAGTTAAAGCTGAAACTGCACACCATGGTATTACGCGTTTGGAAGTTGTTGAAAATATGCATCAACGCAAAGCAAGATTAACTGAGCTAGCTGATGGTTTTATTGCTATGCCTGGAGGCACAGGAACATTAGAAGAGCTGTTTGAGGTATGGACTGGCATGCAAATTGGTTATCATGAAAAACCAGTTGCCTTATTAAATAGCCAATTTTGGCAACCTATGCTCAATTTTTTAGAACACGCAGTACAAGAAGGCTTTATAAGAGACAGTTTTTATCGGACATTGATCGTAGCAGATGTTGCTGAAGAAATGTTAGAAAAGATGGATAATTTTATCCCAAAAGATTTACAGCGTTGGGTAAAAAAATAGATTAAGACAAGAATAAAAAAACGCCATCATCTGATGGCGTTTTTAGTTGCATAATGTATTATGCGCTAACTAATTCAGAAGTCTGTGCTTCAGGTTTTTTAATCAATGCGTAAGCAACACCAGCAATAACCGAACCAACAACAATTGATAGTAAATAACCACCAACTGGTTTAACTACGCCAGGGATTGCTAAAGCAAATAGACCGCCATGTGGTGTCATAAGCTCAGAACCAAATGCTAATGATAAACCACCCGTGATTGCCCCACCAATAATACAGCAAGGAATAACACGTAATGGATCACGAGCAGCGAAAGGAATTGCCCCTTCAGAAATGAAACATAAGCCTAATACTAATGAAGCTTTGCCACTTTCTTGTTCTGCTTTAGCAAATTTTTTGCGAGCGATTAAAGTTGCTAATCCCATTGCTAAAGGTGGAACCATACCACCAGCCATAACCGCTGCCATTGGTGCATATACTTGAGCCGAAATTAAGCCTGTACCAAATGCATAAGCAACTTTATTGATTGGTCCCCCCATATCAGTACACATCATACCACCTAAAAGTGCACCTAACAGAACAGCGTTTGCTGTTCCCATCGATTTCAACCATTCAGTTAAAGCTTCCATTAGCCATGCTATCGGCGTACCAACAATAAACTGCATAACTAAGCCAGTCGCTAATGTAGCAAGTAATGGCACAATAAGAATTGGTTTTAATGCTTCAAGTGTTTTTGGTAATGGTAAATATTTAGTGATTAACATTGCTAAGTAACCGGCAAAGTAACCAATAATAATACCACCTAAGAAACCTGCACCAGTTGAAACGGCAAGTAAACCACCAACAAGCCCTGGAGCTAAACCTGGTCTATCGGCAATTGAGTAAGAAATATAACCAGCAAGTAAAGGTACCATGAGCGAGAATGCAAGCCCACCTATTTGTGCTAAATGAGATTCACCTACCAGTTTTTGTACGCCATCAACCATTTCAAATGAACCAAAAGCAAACGATAAAGCAATGATTAATCCACCTGCAACCACCATTGGTAACATGTAAGATACACCAGTTAATAGATGCTTATAGACACCTTTCTTTTCGTTACTTGATTTTGTTGTTGAAGCAGAACTAGTTGGTTGATAGATTGTAGCTTCGTTAAAAGCTCTGTCTAATTCTTGTGCAGTTTTTTTAAGGGCTGGACCGGTTTTAGTTCGGTACATTTTTTTACCTGCAAACTTACTTAAATCAACATCAATATCACATGCTACAATCACTACATCAGCTGCAGCGATTTCTTCTGGTGTTAATTCATTACCAACACCAACCGAACCACGAGTTTCAACTTTACACCACCAGCCACGTTTTTTCGCTTCTTCTTCAATCGCTTCAGCAGCCATAAATGTATGAGCAACACCAGTTGGACAAGCGGTTACCGCAACAATACGTTTTTGTCCGTTATTTGCTGCTGATACAGATGCAGAACTAGCAGATTGTTCATAAACAGTTGCTTTAAGTTTTGCATTATTTAAGATTTTTTTAGGATCAGCAAAAATTTCATTGAGATCACTTACCACATAAACTTTTTTGCCAATCACTGATTTATCGCTGATATTTCCATCACCAACCGAAATAATCGTATCGGCTGATATCGCATTATCAACAACTTTGAAATTTAATGAATTAGCGGCTAACGCTAATTCCGCTTTAGCTAAACGGCCATTAACTGGGCCTGAATTACTTCCTTCAACAATATATATATTCATGTATACTCCTATCCCGCAATTATTTCAATTTTTTCCGACATGTTGGTAACCGCTTGACGGTCTGATACCCCAACACCGGCTTGTTCAACTGATAAAGCGGCAACACTTGATGCAAATACTAAGGTGTCTTTAATTGATTGGTTAGTTAATAAACCATACATTAAACCACCGACCATTGAATCACCAGCACCAACCGTGCTAACCACCTTACATTTAGGCGGTTTGGCTAACCATGCTTCATGTTTAGTAACCCATAAAGCACCTTTACTTCCTAGTGAAATTACTACGTTTTCTACGCCACCATCGATAAGCTCCATAGCAGCAGTTTTGATTTCTGATAATGTAGTTAGTTTTCTACCAACCCACATTTCGAGTTCTTTATCATTCGGTTTAATTAACCATGGATTAGCTTTAAGCCCAGCATCTAAAGCATCACGGCTACTGTCAAACACAACTTTAGGACAAATTGCTTTTACTTGTTTCATCCACTCAGTAAATTTTTCAAGAGATACGCCTGCAGGTAAACTGCCACTAATGGCAACCATATCAATCTCTTTCAACCATTCCAATGAAGTAGTCACAAATGTTTGCCAATCTTGCTCGCTAATAGTAAAACCAGAAAAATTAAGATCAGTAACTTCACTGTTTTCTTCGGTTAATTTAACATTAATACGAGTACGGCCTTCGACTGTTTGGAATTTATCAGTAACATTTAATGATTCAAACAGTAAATTAAAACCATCTCGATTTTCTTTACCTAAAAAACCACCAACGGTTAATTTAATACCTAAGTCAGATAAAACTTTAGCAACATTGATACCTTTACCTGCTGGCAGTAAAGCATTAGTTTGCACTAAATTAACATCACCTAACTCAACTTTAGGGCAAAAACCTAATAGATCATAAGCAGGATTTAAGGTAATAGTCGCAACACGATAAGTCATGATTAAACACCCTCACCTAAGCCACTTTCAATAGCTTTACCAATTGCATCTAATACTTGCTCCGCATCATCACCTACAGCAGTAAAGCGTAATCGACTGCCTTTTTTAGCTCCTAATGCCACAATCTTCATTAAACTGGTAGCACTTACAGGTTCATTTTTACCATCAATATTGGCAACGGTGACTTTGCTATTAAATTCTTTTACTAATTTAACTAGCACCGATGAAGGGCGAGTATGCAATCCATTTTCATTAGGAATGACAAATTCTCTACTTAGCTCACCATTAGATCCAACACTTTCTGACGAAGCACTTGATGTTGTAGATTGAGTTTCTGCTCGTTGAGATGAAACTGACTGCGAACCTGATAATAAAATATTGCTGAAATCATCGCTATTTGCAGCGATTAGTAAGTTTAATTTTTGATTGTAAGCTAAGGTAGCAATGTTATTTACAATAGCTGTAACATTATCATCAACCGCTGAAATAGTGATTAGAAGTTTAACTGGCTTACCGTCTTGATTTAGCTCACTTACTGTACGACTAATCGCAATTGCATTTTTTAAATTACCTTCACGGCTGTCATTTAACCATACGCCGTCACCCAAATAATTCGGTGTATTATCAAGGACGTTAGTAATAAAGCTAGCATTAACAGCATTTTGTTGTTTTAATCGTGATGCATTTAAAGCTTGTAAAGTAGCCAAACTGTCAGCTTGAATATTTAATAATAATGTAGATTCATTAATAACAAATTGACTATCTTCTAAACTCTCTTTACCAGTTAAAATAGCGAGAGCTTCATCGGCTGATTGAATATTCTTGATTCTTTCTTCAACACCATCAGCACCAAGTACGTGAGTTAATTGACGAAGTAATTCTAAGTGTTCATCAGAACTTGCCGCAATACCGATGGCAAGATAGGCTTTTTCACCATCATCTCCCCATTCTACACCTTCAGGGAAACAGAAAACTTGAACACCCGTTTTTTTAACTAAGTGACGAGTTTTAGGCGTACCATGAGGTATAGCAATACCAATACCTAAATAAGTTGCCGCCTGACCTTCACGCTCAAGCATACCATCAACATATCCTTCACCGACAAAGCCGGCACTAGTTAATGCAGCTGCAATTTTCTTAATTGCTTCCGTTTTATTGGTTGCTTGTTCATTTAAATGAATATCTTCTTTAACTAAATGAAACATAAAATAAATACCTCTGGGTTATAATGTTGGGTCAACTAAAAACAACTCAGCAATCCCACAATAGTTCGTTATTGAATCATATTGAATCGTTTCAGCAATAATGAATATAAACTGGCTAATTATCAAATAAATTATATCTATTAATTCCTAAAGTGTGATCTAGATCGTTTTTTTGAGGAAAATAATTGTCGATATGTCGACTTAAATTGACTTTTTAGCAATACTTTTTCGACTCAGGCTACCTCGATAAATTAAGCGTCGAGGAATAACTGTAGTTCCTGGCTGATAGTTTTTATTATGTAAACTATCAAATAATAGTTTAATGGTTACTTCTGATATCGCTTTATGATCTTGTGATAACGCAATCATTTTGCAAGGTAAAAAATTAAGTAACTCATTATCACCAAAAGTGGCTATAGTTAGATTTTCTGGCAGATGATCAAACTTTTTCAAAATTGCATCAATTGTGCCTTGTAACAAAGAAAAAGAAGTAGAAAAAATACCATCTGGTAAATCATTATATTCTAACCATTGACTAAAGGTAGCCTCAGCGTCGCGACGACTATAATTATTTGCACATAAAAAATCAACTTTATTGCTACTATTTAATGCAATTTCCTTAAAGCCTTCCATACGTTGCTGGCTAACGGATAGATTGGGTAAGGCACCAATATAAACTACTGTGCCATTGACTAACTGATCAAATGCTTTAGCTAACATTTTTGAATCTTCTTTATCCGCACCAACAACATTCCTAAACTCTGATACCGATAATGTTCTATCTAATGCGAACAGCGGGATATCACTATTTCGCCAACCATCATAAAATGCATAATCTGATTCAGCAACAAATGACGAAGAGATCACCAACGCATCCACTCGTCGCTGTTTTAAATGCCGAACACACTCTTTTTCAATTTTCGGATCATCTTCAGAACAAGAGAGAAGTAATTGATAACCTTCTTTTTTTACTAATTGCTCTAAATAACTAGCAATTCGGGTATAACTGATATTTTCGAAATCAGGAATAATGATACCAATAGTGCGAGTTTTACCTGCTCTTAATCCGGCAGCTACTGCGTTGGGTTGATAATTGTATTCATTTACCACCGCCATCACCTTTGCAATGGTTTTATCACTAACCCGATATTGTTTGGCTTTACCATTAACCACATAACTCGCTGTGGTTCTCGATACGCCAGCTAACAATGCAATCTGCTCTAATTTCATGACTAAATCTCAAAAAAAACTAATGATTATTTAACAAGAACATAAATTAAATGTAAACAAAAGTTATACTATTTATAAATAAGTTAAATAATTAAATGCTAGAAATAAAAAAAGGATTTAGCTATTCTCTAAATCCTTGTAGTTAAGGAAAATTAGATACTAATAATAAATAGCAATATTTTGATTATGAATATTTTCTATTTTGACTGGTGTATCAAAAATTTCCTCTAATATCGTTGAATCCATAATTTGTTTAGGGCTGCCTTGATAAACCAATTGGCCATCTTTCATCGCTAAAATATAATCGGAATAGACTGAAGCAAAGTTAATGTCATGAATAACAATCACAATGGTTTTCCCCAGTTCATCAGCAGCTCGCCTTAGCTGTTTCATCATAGCAACCGCATGTTTCATATCAAGGTTATTTAATGGTTCATCCAGTAATACATATTCAGTATCCTGACAAAGTACCATTGCCACATAAGCACGCTGCCGTTGCCCGCCTGACAGTTCATCTAAAAATCTATCTTTATATTCAGTTAGATTTAAAAATTCTAGGGCACGATTAATATGGACTAAATCACCTTTATTTAATCGGCCTTTTGAATAAGGATAACGGCCAAATCCAACCAATTCAAACACAGTCAATCGACTGGTAAAACGGTTCTCTTGTCTTAACACAGATAAATAGGTCGCAAGTTTATCACTAGGCGTATTAACCACATCCATATTCTGAATTTTTACTTGTCCCTCATCGGCAAGTAATAGACGGCTAATAATTGATAATAAGGTTGATTTGCCTGCACCATTTGGACCAATGATCGCCGTAATACCACCTTGAGGTATGGTTGCTTTCACATTTTTTAATACAGGTATGGTTTGATACTTTTTACTAATATTATCAATTTCTATCACATCGGAACCTTTTTCAATAATAAGAAGATAAACAATGAACCACCAATAAACTCAATGACTATCGATAATGCGCCCACCATATTTAGGACCCGTTCTAAAAACATCTGTCCACCAACAAGAAAAATCACGCCTAATAAAAACGCTGTCGGTAATAAAAAACGATGCTGGCTAGAGCCACTAATACTATAAGCTAAATTAGCAATAAGTAGACCTAGGAATGTGAAAGGCCCAACTAACGCGGTTGATATTGAAACTAATACCGAAACGAGTAATAGAATGATAGTGACACTTTTCTGATAATCGACCCCAAGATTAATGGCATTATCCCGTCCTAAAGCTAATACATCAAATCGAAAGCGCATTCGCCATAAAAACAGGCCAATAATTGAGGCAATGACTAATGAAAATACGATTAAGACAGGTTCTGCTCGGGTAAATGTTGCAAAAATACGGCTTTGCAAAACAGCGAATTCCGTTGGCGTCATTAATCGTTGTAATAAATTGGAGAAACTACGAAATAGTGTTCCTAAAATAATGCCAATTAATAAAACCAAATGAAGGTTTTGTTTAAGTTTGGTAAATAATCCTCGATACAGAAATAGAGAAAATAAAATTAATAATGATGATTCGAAGATAAATTTACCCACAATACCAATATAAGGAATACCTTGCGCATCAATAAAAAATATTACAACTGTTTGAATCAATACAAACAAAGATTCAAATCCCATTATCGAAGGGGTTAAAATTCGATTATTAGTAACAGTCTGAAAAAGCAAAGTCGACGTTGCAGCTGAAAAAGCGACTAAAATCATCGTTAAAACAATCCAAGCACGATGAGTCAATATATAACTAATATTGCCTTTTAAATTGAATGTCATGAAAAAAATGACACAAAATAGCGCAATACCTAGTAATATCAGTACAGTATTTCGACTTGAAATAAAGCGTTTTTGATTAACCAGCATGACGTTTTTTACTCAACAATACTAAAAATATGACAGCTCCGACTACACCAAGGATTACACTAACTGGAATTTCGAAGGGGTAGCGAATAACCCGTCCAATAATATCACAGAGTAAAACCAAACCACTGCCTAGTAGACAGATCCACGGAATAGTTTTACGAACATTATCGCCAAACAATAAACTCACAATATTAGGAACAATTAAGCCCAAAAATGGCAGTACACCTACCACCACAACTACAATCCCACCAATAAGTGCAATGACAATCAGGCCTGTTAACATTACTCTATTATAATTAAGTCCGACATTGACGGAAAAGTCCCGCCCTAATCCAGCGACAGTGAAACGATCGGCGCTCCAACAGGCAAGTAAGGTAATACCACCAACTAACCACAATAGTTCATAGCGGCCTTGCAAAATGCCAGAAAAATCACCTGATTCCCAACCACCTAGTGATTGTAATAAATCAAAATACATGGCAAAAAAAGTACAAATTGCACTGATTACTGCGCCAAGCATAATCCCAATAAGTGGTACCATTAAGGCAGATTTAAAGATGATTTTACGTGAGATAAACATAAACAACATCGTGCCAGCCATTGCAAATAAACTTGCCACTACCATTTTCGTCATTACAGTTGCGCCAGGAGCAAATACCATCATAACTAATAGTCCAAGACTCGCAGACTGGGTTGTCCCCACTAATGAAGGTTCAACAAACCGATTTTGCGTAAGTAACTGCATAATTAAGCCGGCAACACTCATAGCACTACCAGCTAGTATTAATGCAACCGTTCTAGGAACACGGCTAACAAAAAAGATTTGTCGCATATTACTATCTGACCAAAGATCGGCCAACGTCACATGCCCAGCACCAATAAACAGACTTAATGCAGCCATTGCTATTAAAAGAGCAATGCCTGCAATAAAATAAACCGTTTTTGTCATAACTTATGATTAGTTGGCTGATGTTTTTTGTAAAACATCACTTATTTGGTCGATTAATTGACTATAAGTTTGAATACCGCCAGAGATATACATTGAAGTTGAATCTAAATAAACAATATGATTTTGTTGCCATGCATCAGTTTTTTGAATTAATTCGTTATTTAGAACTTGTTGTGCTGATTGAGCTTCTTTATTACCAATTGCATTGTCTCTATCTAATACAAATAACCATTGTGGATTAACACTTAATACAAATTCAGAAGTTACTGCATTACCATGACGACCAGCTTCTTGGAAGGTTGTTGCAGGTTTGAAACCTAATACATCAAAGATAAAGCCAAAACGTGATTTAGGGCCATAAGCAGACATTTTACCACCATTAACCATAATCACTAAGGCAGTTCCTGCTGTATCTGTTTTAGGTTTTAGTGTTTCAATTTTTTGGTTAAAATCAGCTATTAATTTTTTAGCTTCTGCTTGTTTACCAAAAATATCGCCTAACTGTTCAGTACGCTCGGTTAAGCTAGCTACAAAATTATTAGGATCAATATCAAGCGAAATAGTTGGTGCAATATCACTTAATTTTTTATAAACATCATTGGCACGGCCACCAGCGATAATCACATCAGGTTGTAATGAACTTAACACTTCATAATTTGGCTCAAATAAAGTACCAACATTGGTATAAGCTTTATCAGCATACTTTGATAAGAATTCAGGGAAATGAACATCCGATTGCGGAACACCAGTTACAGGAATATTTAATGCATCAATAATATCCAGTGTCGCTGTGTTATAAACTACCACTTTTTTCGGGTTTTCAGGAACATCTGTTTTACCTTGAGCATGTTCAACAGCTATAGTTTTATTAGCTACTGGTGCTTCTTGTTTTTTATCGTCACAGCCAGCTAATACAAATAAAGCGGCTATTAATACTAAAAATTTAACTTTGATAGATGAATACATTGTAACTCCTAGTTATTAGCTTAGTCCAAAAGCGAATGGATGATAAATAGAATAATTATCATTTGCATTCGATTGTAACTAAAAATAAATAAGTGTTCAATGAACTTTAAGCAAACAGTAAAATAATAATAAATAAATTGGTAAAAACATTAGATGATAACATTATGACTTATTGCCGAAAAAATCGGCATGCTATCATAATCAATTATCATCTGATAATTCTTTGAGTTTTCTCGTTAAAGTATTTCGTCCCCAGCCAAGCAGATTAGCCGCATCTTGCTTATGTCCGCGAGTAAAATTAAGCGCACACCTCAATAAAATTCTTTCGACATCAATCACTGTTTGCGTCAAAATTCCGGTTTGACCAGCTAATAAGGCTTGTTTAGCCCACTGTTCTAACAGTTTTTTCCAATCGGTTTCTGGTAATATCTGATTGGTTACATTGGTAGTAACCTCATAATTAGCTGAGGCATCAGAAGCCGATAATTGTAATAGTTCTGGTGGTAAATCTTGTACATAAACTTCATTATTGGACGACATTACTGTTACCCAACGACAAACATTTTCTAGTTGCCTTACATTACCCGGCCAATTGAACAGACATAAAAGATTGAGAGCATCAAGGCTTAGCACTTTACTTTCAACACCTAATTCTTTGGCAGTGGTCCGTAAAAAATGTTCAGCTAATTTAGGTATATCTTGCGCTCTATCACGTAATGGTGGTAATAAAATTCGAATCACATTTAGCCGATGAAACAAATCTTCTCTAAATTTACCTTCCTTTACTCTAGCTTGTAAATCTTGATGCGTAGCGGCAATAATACGTACATCAACTTTTACAGGTGAATAACCACCTATCCGATAAAATTGACCATCAGCAAGAACTCTTAATAATCGAGTTTGCACATCCAATGGCATATCACCAATTTCATCTAAAAAAAGCGTTCCACCGTTAGCTTGTTCAAATCGGCCATGCCTTATTTGAGCAGCGCCAGTAAATGCCCCTTTTTCATGCCCAAATAGTTCCGATTCAATCAGATCTTTAGGAATAGCAGCCATATTTAGTGCAATAAATGGTGACTGTGAGCGTGGGCTATGAGTATGTAAAGCTTTAGCCACTAACTCCTTACCCGTTCCTGATTCACCATTAATAAGTACGCTGATAGATGATTTAGATAGTCGTCCAATAATACGAAACACTTCCTGCATGGCGGGAGCTTCACCAATAATACCCGTAGAAGCTTTGCTAGTAGAGGAACTAGTAGGTTTATTACTTTGACTTTGTAAAATAGCCCGCTCAACCAATTGAATGACTTCATCGACATCAAAAGGTTTAGGAATATAATCATAAGCTCCCTTTTGATAAGCATTCACTGCAGCATCAAGGTCTGAATGAGCAGTCATAATGATCACCGGTAAATTAGGCATTTGCTCTTTGATATAATTAAGCAAAGATAACCCATCAATACCCGGCATTTTAATATCGGATAATAATACTGCTGGCTTCTGTGGATGATTAACTAAAGCATCAATTACTTCTTGACCGCTTGAAAAACTGATGCAGTTAAAATGAGCATTAGTAAGCGCTTTCTCTAAAACCCATCTAATCGAACTATCATCATCAACAATCCAAACATTCATTGTCATTAACCTCATTGTTTGATTGGTAAATAGATAGAAAACTCAGTATGACCTGGCCAACTATTAAATTCAATCTTACCATTATGCTGGTCAATAATATTATGGGCAATCGACAAGCCAATGCCGGTACCACCTTCATAACCACTAACCATTGGGTAAAATAATGTATCTTGAATATGCACGGGTACTCCAGGACCATTATCTTCAATATCGATACGCGCACAAAGTCGGTAACGTTGACCATGCAAGGTAACTTGAAATGCTGTTCGAGTCCTAATCTTAATACAACCAGATTTCGTACCAATTGCTTGTAAAGCATTACGAACAATATTTAAAACCACTTGTTCAATCTGTTCTGAATCGTGAGTGAATTCAGGCAAACTAGGATCATAATCACGGATAATCTCAACATTTAGCTGTTTTTCTAAACATAAAAGTGCATAGATCCGTTCGATAGCTTGATGTATATTCTGTTGTTTCTGTTGTAACCGCTGTTGAGGACCTAATAATCTATCAACTAAATTTCTTAACCTATCAGCCTGCTCAATGATAATTTTTGTATAATCTTGCAACTCATTGTTAGGTAGTTCTCGTGACAATAATTGCGCCGCGCCTCTTAGTCCACCAAGCGGATTTTTAATTTCATGAGCAAGTCCGCGCACTAATTCACGTGCAGCGTTTTGTTGAGCTTGTTGTAGTTGTTCTTGGCTCAACTTTTTATGACTATTTAATGGTGCCATTTCGATAAGTACATGACCATTAGCCAGCAATTGTGCGGTTAATGATAAAATATGTAATTCATTGTTTATGACTAAATTAACTTCGCTATCGGTAAATCCTTGATTCTGATCTAATGCATTTTGCATCAACTCAAGGTCGAGGGAAAAATAACCTAATAAGTCAGGAAAATAACTATCTAATATTTTTTTCGAACTTTGAGCAAGTAACTGCTGTGCCGCGGTATTGGCATAAAGAATATTGAGTTTTTTATCGAGTAATAAAATATTGGTAATCATTGAGTCGAGAACAAGATTTGCATCAGATTCATTATCAAATGTCATCGTTGGCTCTCCGTTCTCATTAGATACCACCGCCCTTCAGCGGTGGTTAAAGCTTTAAATAATACAATAATGACTTATAGACTGTAGTAGAGTTCAAATTCAACCGGATGTGGTGTCATACGAACACGATCAACATCTTGACGTTTTAAGTCAATATAAGCATCAATAGTGTCATTAGTAAATACATTACCACGAGTTAAGAATTCACGATCCGCATCTAACGCGTCAAGAGCTTCTTCAAGTGAACCAGCAACTTGTGGAATTAATTTAGACTCTTCTGGTGGTAAGTCATATAAGTTTTTATCCATCGCATCACCCGGATGAATCTTATTGATAATACCATCTAAACCAGCCATTAATTGCGCTGCAAATGATAAGTATGGGTTACCTGCTGGATCAGGGAAGCGAACTTCAATACGACGCGCTTTAGGGCTAGTAACCACTGGAATACGAATTGATGCAGAACGATTACGCGCAGAATATGCAAGCATAACTGGTGCTTCATAACCTGGTACTAAACGTTTATAAGAGTTAGTCGCTGGGTTCGCAAAAGCATTAATTGCTTTAGCATGTTTGATAATACCACCAATATAGAATAACGCCATTTCAGAAAGGCCAGCATATTTATCACCAGCAAAAAGGTTTACGCCATCTTTAGCAAGAGATTGGTGACAATGCATACCTGAACCGTTATCGCCAAACATAGGTTTTGGCATAAATGTTGCGGTTTTACCATAAGCATGAGCAACATTTTGTACAACATATTTATAAATTTGAACTTCATCAGCTTTTTTAGTTAATGTATTGAAACGACAAGCAATCTCATTTTGGCCTGCAGTTGCAACTTCATGGTGATGCGCTTCAACAACTAAGCCTAGTTGTTCCATGATTAAACACATTTCAGAACGAATATCCTGTGATGAATCAACCGGAGGAAGTGGGAAATAACCACCTTTAACGCCAGGACGATGCCCCTTATTACCTTCTTCGTATTTAGTACCAGAGTTCCAAGCTGCTTCGATATCATCAATATGAACAAAGCTACCAGACATTGGCGATCCAAAACGAACATCATCAAATAAGAAAAACTCAGGTTCTGGTCCAAAAATAACGGTATCTGCAATACCTGATGATTTTAAAAACTCTTCAGCACGTTTAGCAATTGAACGAGGATCACGGTCATAACCTTGTAAAGTCGCTGGTTCTAAAACGTCACAACGAATATTTAATGTTACGTCTTCAAAAAACGGATCAATTACTGCGCTTGATGCATCTGGCATTAAAACCATATCTGATTCGTTAATGCCTTTCCAACCAGCAATGGAAGAGCCATCAAACATTTTACCATCTTCAAAAAAATCAGCGTCGATTTGACTTACAGGAATTGTAACGTGTTGTTCTTTACCTTTAGTATCAGTAAAACGTAAATCAACAAACTTAACATCGTTTTCTTTTATTAGCGTTAAAACTTTTTGTGTAGACATGTAGCTTCTCCATTGAGGACATATAATAATTGTTCAGTTTAAAGGCATTTTGCCTATTTATTAGATTATATGCAAATATGATGCCAGTTTTTCATTAACCATTTTAGACGGTTTTTAATGATTAAATAATAGCAGAAAAAGCATTAATGCACCATGATAATGCATAAAGCACCAAAACAATGCACCAAAATGTCACATAAAGCCATTTATGTCACTGTTTTGCTCCATGACAAAGTGGTTGATTGGCTACACTGCATAAATAAGTTATATATTGAATCTTCGAAAACCGATTATGATTAAATAAAAAATCATTTCATCCCCATCACGTTTAAATGTTTCATTTAAAAAAAACGAAGTTTCATACAATAAGTTATCTTTTGAATTAGCGATCAAAACTGGATTTTATTGATGCCAATAACAGCATAAATGTTTCAGTTCACCCATCCTCATAGTTTTAATCAAATATTAATGGGCTTGCTTAGCATATTTACCGTCAACTTTATAAACTACAGTTATCCGCCATGTTTGACCTTCATCTTGTATTTGACAATCATAATATTGAAAATAATCAGGTGCATTAGCATCAATTTCCAGAAAAAAATTTCGACAGGTTAAATTTGGGTCAAATAGTAATGGCTCATCGGTTATTTGCATGTTTTGATCTAAGTTTACGGTTTTATTTGTAGCACAATTATTTTGTTCGGCTAAAACAGACGAGATTATAGTAACTAAAAGCAAAACCACTAAGATAAATCATCTAAATAACATTAATTCTCACCTTAGAATTCTTTAGTTCTTATTAGCTTAAAATAAGATTTCTCCCTTTAGATCTGTATTTCAGTAGACAATATCGTTATAATCTTATCTTATTTTTAATAAAAATTAGGTAATCATAAAAGTATGGACTTTGTTACGCTCGAAATTATACCTTTTGTCAAAAATCATCTTTTACTTTCATTAGGTTGGGTTGTGTTATTTGTTGCAATCATTGTATTAACCGTAAAAAGTAAATTGTCAAAAGTAAAAATAATTAATAACGCGCAAGCAATTAATATGATCAATAAACAAAATGCAGTTATTGTTGATATTCGTTCAGCAGATAGCTTCAAAAAAGGGCATATCACTGAATCACACAACATCTTACCTGTTGATATAAAGAATGCTAGTGCTAAAACTATAGAAAAATTTAAAGAAAATATCATTATTGTGATTGATGAAAATGGCTTAACATCAGCAGGCATTGGTGAAGTATTAGTCAAACAAGGTTTTTTACATGTATTTACATTAAAAGATGGTATTGCTGGTTGGAACGGCGAAAACTTACCATTAGTTAGAAAATAATATAATTTTAAAATAAGGTTTTATCATGACAGAACAAAACAATACACAACAACCAGAAACACAATTTGCAATTCAACGTATTTACACTAAAGATGTTTCTTTTGAAACCAATAATGTCCCTGAAATTTTTACTAAGCAGTGGCAACCAGAAATGAATTTAGAGCTAAATTCAGCATCACAAGCATTAAGTGATGAAGTGCATGAAGTTTCTTTACGTGTTACCGTAACGGTAAAACAACAAGAAGAAGTTGTGTATATTTGTGAAGTTACCCAATCAGGAATTTTCTCTCTTATTGGTTTTGATGATGCACAAATTCAACATTGTGTTGGTGCTTATTGTCCAAACATTTTATTCCCTTATGCGCGTGAGGTTATTTCAAGCCTAGTGAATAAAGGGACATTCCCACAACTTAATTTAGAGCCAGTAAATTTTGAAGCATTGTTCATTAACTATTTACAACAACAAGAACAACAAGCGCAAAATAGTGTAACTGAAACCTTACAATAATCGTAATTGTTAAGTTAATTAATAAAGTCTATTGGATTATATATGAGTAAAGATGCTGCAGTGACTGTAATTGGCGCAGGTTCTTATGGAACCTCACTAGCAATATTACTAGCACGTAATGGCCATGAAACCTTATTGTGGGGACATAACCCAGATAAGATGGCTATTTTGCAGCATGATAGACAAAATAGACAGTTTTTGCCTGATATCCCTTTCCCAGAGCAACTGCAAATTGAAGCTAATTTAGCCACTGCTGTTGCTGCTGCACCTATTTTACTTATTGTTGTACCTAGCCATGCGTTTGGTAGTATTCTTAAACAAATAAAACCATTGTTAAGAAAGGATAGTAAAATTGTTTGGGCAACGAAAGGCCTTGAAGTTGATACTGGACGATTATTACAAGATGTTGCACGCGAAGTTTTAGGTGACAAAATTCCATTAGCGGTTATTTCTGGTCCTACATTTGCTAAAGAAGTGGCATCTGGTTTACCCACTGCAGTGACTGTTGCCTCAACTGATGAACAATTTTTAACAGAACTACAAAATTTATTCCACTGTAGTAAATCGTTTCGAGTCTACAGCAGTAAAGATTTTATCGGAGTTCAACTTGGCGGAGCAGTCAAAAATGTGATCGCCATTGGTGCTGGATTGTCGGATGGGCTTGGTTTTGGTGCTAATGCCAGAACAGCATTAATCACTCGTGGATTGGCTGAAATGATGCGATTAGGCGAAGCACTTGGTGCCGATCCCGCCACTTTTATGGGGATGGCAGGATTAGGTGATTTGGTACTAACCTGTACCGATAATCAATCTCGAAATCGCCGTTTTGGTATTTTACTGGGTCAAAACAAATCAATTCAAGAAGCACAAGAGATCATTGCTCAAGTGGTTGAAGGCTGTAGAAATACTAAAGAAGTTTGGTCATTAGCACAAAAATATCACGTCGATATGCCTATTACTGAACAAATCTATAAAGTACTTTACGAACATAAAGATCCAAAACAGGCTGCCATGTCATTATTAGGTCGTTCACAAAAAGAAGAGCTGAAAAGCTAAGTTTCGATCTTAGAACCGCCCTTACCTCGCATTATTTTATTGATAATGGCTAATCTATTGTTGATGTTAATAAGTAATACCATTAACGACAATTTTAAGCGCTAAAAACACTTTCCTATAATTTTTTATTTTATAGAACTAACTTATTGTTAATACTAATAATAAGCACTATTAATGCCAATTTTAGACATTAAAAAACCCCTTTCCTCAAATTTTTGGTTAAGGGGTGATTTGGGGTTAAAAAGAATTATTAGATAGTCGTTCCAATACCCTTTTGTTTAGCTTTCTGATAAATATCATAACCGACATAGACATCTAAAACTGCCGTTCCCACAGTTTTAAATAACGTGATTTGCTGATCGTTTTGACGACATTTTTGCGGATCGATAACTAAATCTCCCAATTCATAAAAATCTTGTTTTGTGACTAAATTTTGATTAATTGGGTCGATAATATCACCAGCTTCAGCAAATACACCATCTTTAGTATCAAGTACACGAAGATCTGCTTTTGCCACTATATTACTTGGGATTTCGTGCATCTCAGGTGTGTAAGCACCTACACCATTGATATGAGTTCCGGGTTTAACTAGCTCACCATTGAAAGTCACTTCTTTTGATGTAGTCACTGAAGTAATAATATCAGCATGGCGAATATCTTCATCCAAATTTTGTGAAAAATAGAGGTTAGCCGAAAAATGGCCAAATCGTTTTTTCATCTCTTCGGTAAATTGCTTGCCTTTTTTGGCATCAAGCCCATAAATAGCTACATCTGTTAACTGCCGTACCGTTAACATAGCTTCTAATTGTGCAGCAGCTTGCCCACCAGTACCAATTAATACTGCTCGTTTAGCATCCTTTTTTGCTAATAAATCGGTAGCAGCACCTTGTACCGCACCGGTTCGCAATTGCGTAACAAACGTGCCATCTAATATCGCACAAACTTCGCCAGTTTGAGGATCGATCATAAACACTTGCGCCGGAACCGATGGTTTGCCCAATTTAGGATTATCAGGAAAAACCGAGACAATCTTTAAACCAACAACATCGTTTTCTTTAATATGAGCTGGCATAACTAGGCATTGTCCTTTTTGCATATCAAAGTTGATACGTAAAGGCACTTCACTATTACCCTGAGTATAAATTTTTAATGCTTGTTTATCTGCTGCTACAGCATCTTTCATGGTATAAAATTGTTGGATATCTTGAGCTGTTAAAATTAACATTTTCATTCCTTACTGTTATTTAACTTTTATTTTACTTTTTTACTCTTTATTGTCTATTAATTAATATTTCAAACTGAAAGAATTCGCATAACAATTTGTTTAATATCAATTAAATTCAATTGAAATTTAGCTTCTTGTATATTGCAATAATTTTCACTATTATGACAGAGTGCAATTTTGCACGGAAATTGAGAAATCAGATGTTATTTAAAATATTAAAATTTTTTTTAAAGATTTTATTCCATGTCAAGATTCAAGGTAATCTTGATAACCTAAAACAAGACAGACTTCTTATCACTCCTAATCATGTTTCCTTTCTAGATGGCGTTTTAATCGGCGTATTTTTACCAGTAAAACCAGTATTTGCTATCTACGCAGGATATATTAATCACTGGCTAGTTCGTTTAGCCAAACGCTATGTCGATTTTGTGCCAATGGATCCATTAAGTCCTATGGCAATAAAAAAATTGGTCCGTGAAATTGAAAAAGGCCGACCAATTGTTATTTTTCCGGAAGGTCGAATTACCATAACCGGATCATTAATGAAGATTTATGATGGTGCGGCATTTGTTGCGGCACGTTCTCAAGCGACCATTGTACCTGTTTGGATAGAAGGTGCCGAATTTACCTTAACCAGTCGCTTAAAAGGCTTATTTAAACGTCGTCTATTTCCAAAAATTACTATTCATGTATTGGAACCAAAATCAATCCCAATGCCTGACGCAGCAAAAGCAAGTGATCGAAGATATATTGCTGGTGAAAAATTACATCAAATTATGATGAATGCCAGAATGGCAAGTCGCCCTAAATTAACCCTTTTTGAGGCTCTACTTGAAGCTCAAGTTCGTTATGGCGTAAAATCAAGAATGGTTCAAGACCCTACCACTCATGAAGCCTCCTATCGAAACTTACTTAAGCAGATTATCGGTGTAAGTTGTATTATTTCTAAAATTACCAAACCGAAAGAACGAGTTGGCCTATTACTACCCAATGCAACAATTACTGTTGCCACTATTTTTGGTTTATCAGTTAAAAATCGTATTCCAGCAATGCTCAACTACACGGCTGGTACTAAAGGATTAACCTGTGCAATTACTGCTGCTGAAATAAAAACCATTATTACTTCACGCAAATTTATTAAAAAAGGGAAGCTTGATTACCTTTTAGAAGAAATTAACGATGTAAATTGGTATTTCCTTGAAGATTTGCGCAGCAGTTTGAACTTTTTTGATAAACTATACGTTGCCGTACATCAATACATTCCTCGATTAGTTAAACGACGACAATCAAGTCAAGACGAGGCTTTAGTTCTATTTACTTCAGGCTCAGAAGGTAATCCGAAAGGGGTCGTCCATAGCCATGGCAGTTTATTGGCTAATGTCGAACAAATTCGTACTGTTATCGATCCAACGCCTGCTGACCGTTTTATGTCGGCGTTACCTCTTTTCCACGCCTTTGGCATTACCGCAGGCTTATTTTTACCGTTGTTCTCTGGCAGTCGTACGTTTTTATATCCAAATCCGTTACATTATCGTATGGTACCGGAAATCATTTATGACCAAAACTGTACAGTGTTATTTGGAACACCAACATTTTTAGCCAACTACGCCCGATATGCACATCCATACGATTTTATGCGTTTACGCTACGTAGTTGCTGGTGCTGAAAAACTTTCTGATGCGGTGCGTGAACAATGGAAAGATAAATACGGTATTCGAATCTTAGAAGGTTATGGTGTAACCGAATGTGCACCCGTTGTTGCTCTTAATGTGCCGATGGCATTTAAAGCTGGTACTGTTGGTCGTTTATTACCGGGAATGGAATCAAGATTAATACCCGTTCCAGGCATTAGCAATGGCGGAGAGCTACAACTTAAAGGACCTAACGTAATGAAGGGTTACTTACGTGTTGAGAAACCGGGGATACTTGAAGAGCCAGTTGCTATTGATGAAAACGGTAATGTTGATAAAGGTTGGTATGATACCGGTGATATCGTTGCGATTGATAAAGATGAGTTTTTAACTATCAAAGGACGATTAAAACGCTTCGCAAAAATTGCTGGCGAAATGGTCTCACTTGAAAATGTTGAAGCTTTAGCTAAAAAGGTCGATGTTGATGCCATGCATGGTGCAACAGTAAAAGCCGATGCAGCCAAAGGAGAAGCTATTGTGCTATTTACTACCTCGACTAAATTAACTAGGGAACAGCTGAATCAGGCTGCGCAGGATTTAGGTATCCCTGCATTAGCGATCCCTCGAGATATTCGTGTTGTTAAAGAGTTACCATTATTGGGTACAGGTAAAATCGATTTTATTACCTTACGCAAAATGGCCGATGAGAATCAATAACAGCAAGGATTCGATATGTCTAAACAACCATTGTTATCAGTTGGCATGGCAGCGACCATGCTAGCTCAGTTTTTTTCAGCCTTTGCTGACAATGCAATTTTTTTTGCTATTCTTGCTTTTATTAAGCAGCTCCATTATCCAGAATGGAGCCAATCAGCATTGCAAATCGGTTTTGTAATTCCTTTTATCCTTCTTTCTCCTTTTGTTGGTCAATTTGCTGACAGTATGTCGAAAGGCAAAGCGATGATGATTGCAAATGGCGTTAAATTATTAGGTGCAGCGATTATCTGCTTAAATATCAATCCATTTTTAGGCTATTTTTTAGTCGGTGTTGGCGCAGCCGGTTACTCACCAGCAAAATATGGTATTTTAGGAGAACTCACTTCCGGCGATAATTTAGTTAAAGCGAATGGCTTAATAGAAGCGTCAACCATTGCAGCTATTTTGCTTGGTTCACTTGCCGGTGGCCATATTGCTGATTTAGATATTACTTTAGCGTTGCTTACTTGTGTTGTTATGTATGGACTAGCGGTAATAGCAAATATTTTTATTCCCAAATTACCTGCTGCTCGACAAGATATTGAGTGGAAGTTGATAAGTATGATAAAAGATTTCGCTAAAACCATCAAAATCATCTTCAATAATAAACAAGCCCTTTATACTTTACTTGGTACCAGTCTATTTTGGGGGGCAGGCATTACTCTGCGTTTCTTATTAATCAGCTGGGTACCAATTGTTTTAGGTATTACCGACAATTCAACTCCAACGAATCTAAATGCTGTTGTAGCAATAGGTATTGTTATTGGTGCGGCATTGGCTAGTGCTTTGGTTTCAATTTCGAATACATTACGTTGTATTCCAGCTGGGATATTAATGGGATTTGCCGTCATCGCATTCACGTTACAAAGTAATATGATTAGCTCTTATATATTATTAGTTGTGATTGGTGCATTAGGCGGTTATTTTTTAGTGCCATTAAATGCACTAATTCAAAAAATTGGTAAAGAGCTTGTCGGTGCCGGAAGTGTTATTTCAATACAGAACTTAAGCGAGTATAGCGCAATGATGATTATGTTAAGTGCTTATACCTTAGCTGTCGCTGGTGGATTATCAGTCATTACAATTGGCGTCGGTTTTGGTATGCTATTTGCTATTCTTATTGCTTTTGTATGGTTAGGATTAAAATCACATGCCAAACATTAATTTATCGGCTATGGTCACCGAAAATCGCAACAATGCGAGCGAAAATATTGACTGCGCATCCACAATTGAAATTCTGCAAATTATCAATAATGAAGATAAACAAGTGGCACTCGCAGTCGAAAAACAACTTACCTACATCGCTAATGCCGTGGATGCAATCAGCAATGCATTCCTAAATCATGGCCGTTTAATCTACCTTGGAGCTGGGACCTCGGGGAGATTAGGTATTTTAGATGCTAGCGAATGCCCACCCACTTATGGAACCCCTCCAGAACAAGTCATTGGTCTAATTGCTGGCGGTAAACCTGCCATATTTAAAGCTGTCGAAAATGCAGAAGATTCCCCCGAATTGGCAATTAATGATTTAAAACATATTAATTTTAGTGCTAAAGATATTTTAGTTGGTATCGCTGCTAGTGGGCGCACACCTTATGTTATTGGAGGCATGCAATATGCAAAATCACTTGGCGCTACAGTGGTAAGTTTATGTTGCAACCCTAATGCACCAATGATTAATTTGGCTAATATTGCTATTACTCCTATTGTCGGAGCCGAAGTCATTACCGGTTCATCAAGAATGAAAGCCGGCACTGCACAAAAGATGATCCTCAATATGTTAACAACAGCCAGTATGATTAAAATCGGTAAAGTGTATGGTAATTTAATGGTTGATGTTGAAGCCACTAATGCTAAGCTTGTTGAACGGCAAATATCAATTGTTATGCTAGCCACCGATTGCAACCGAGATACAGCTATAACAACGTTAAATCAATGTAATCAACATTGTAAAACAGCTATTTTAATGATTCTTGCCGGACTAACCGCTCAGCAAGCAAAAACAAAACTCGAACAAAATAATGGCTTCATTCGTAAAGCATTAGTACAAAATAATACCTAATTTATTCTCTTATTACGCTGTAGCCTTAGAAAGCATGACATAATTTTAATATGTTAGTTAAATGAAGATTATTTAATCAGTTGACAATTATTGTTATTAATCTTTGATACAGATCAAGGTAATAGCTTATGTTGTTAACTAAAATAAAATTACTTTGCTTTATTTTATTAACTTTATATTAGCAATAATATAAAAACCTAGGAGGTACGTTATGGTTGGAATTATCCTAGCAACTCATGGTGAATTTGCTGAAGGTATTTTACAATCAGGGACGATGATATTTGGCGAGCAAGAAAACGTTAAAGCCGTTACCTTGCACCCAAGTGATAGTCCAGAAAGTTTAAAAGAACGGATGCTAGCAGCAATAGCTACTTTCGATAACCAAAATGAAGTACTGTTTTTAGTTGATTTATGGGGTGGAACACCATTTAATCAAGCCAATACACTCTGTGGCGAACACCCAAATTGGGCTATCGTTGCTGGCTTGAATCTTCCTATGCTGATCGAAGCCTATTCATCACGTTTATCCATGGATAGTGCCAAACAAGTGGCTACAGCAATTATAGAGTCAGCTCAGGAAGGAATTCGAACAACTGTTGAAATTGCGGCTAAACCACAAGTAAACAACCAACAATCAAATACTATCCCAGAAGGTACCGTGTTAGGTGATGGTAAGTTGAAAATAGTATTAGCTCGTGTTGATTCGCGCTTATTACATGGTCAGGTGGCGACGTCTTGGACTAAAGCCACAAATCCTAATCGGATTATCGTGGTTTCCGATTCAGTAGCCAAAGATGAATTACGGAAAAAACTAATTGAAGAGGCGGCTCCTCCTGGAGTTAAAGCCAATGTCGTGCCAATTAAAAAGATTATTCAAGTTGCCCATGATCCGCGTTTTGGCAATACCAAAGCCTTATTACTGTTCGAAAACCCTGAAGATGTACTGCGTGCTTTAGACGGTGGTGTCGATATTGAAACATTAAATGTGGGTTCAATGGCACATTCAGTTGGCAAAGTAATGGTCAATAAAGTGTTATCAATGAGCGCTGAAGATGTTGATGCATTCGAAAAATTGAAAGCGAAAAATGTGAAATTTGACGTTCGCAAAGTGCCTAATGATTCAAACGATAATATGGATGAATTATTAAAAAAAGCGAAACAAGAATTAGCTGAACAAAAATAGTTTAATTAAGGGGTTATTATTATGACTTTATCAATTGTTGCTATCATTCTAGTGATAGTTATTGCTTTTTTAGCCGGGATGGAAGGTATTTTGGATCAATTCCAATTCCACCAACCATTGGTTGCTTGTTCCTTAATTGGTCTGGTAACAGGTAATCTAGAAGCTGGTGTCGTACTAGGTGGATCATTACAGATGATTGCATTAGGTTGGGCAAATATTGGTGCCGCTGTAGCACCTGATGCCGCTCTTGCTGCTGTCGCTTCATCGATTATCTTAGTGCTTGGTGGTCAAGGTGTTGCAGGTGTATCAACTGCGATTGCCGTTGCCATTCCGCTTGCTGTTGCCGGCCTATTTTTAACTATGATTGTGCGAACGATTGCCGTACCTTTAGTACACTTAATGGATGCCGCAGCTGAAGAAGGTAATATTCGCAAAATAGAATGGCTACAAATGTTAGGTGTTTGTTTACAAGGTCTACGTATTGCTATTCCAGCTGCTGCACTATTATTTATTCCTGCTGAAGCCGTCAAAGAAGCATTAAACGCAATGCCTGAATGGTTAACAACTGGTATGGCTATTGGTGGTGGAATGGTTGTTGCCGTTGGTTATGCCATGGTAATCAATATGATGGCAAACCGCGAAGTTTGGCCATTTTTCATTATCGGTTTTGTGGTTGCAGCAATATCACAATTAACTTTGATTGCACTCGGTGCCTTAGGTATCGCTTTAGCACTGATTTATATAAACCTTTCTGAACGTGGTAATTCATCAAGTGGTGGAAGTAAAGGCGATCCACTTGATGATATTTTGAATGATTACTAGGAACTTGGAGAAGAACATGACAGATCGAATTCAATTAAGCAAAAAAGACCGTTTAGCGGTAGCTTGGCGTTCAACTTTCCTCCAAGGTTCTTGGAATTATGAACGTATGCAAAATGGTGGTTGGGCCTATTCAATGATTCCCGCTATCAAAAAATTATATACTACAAAAGAAGACCGTTCAGCGGCTTTGAAACGCCATTTAGAATTTTTTAATACTCACCCTTATTTAGCATCACCAGTACTAGGTGTAACTCTAGCCTTAGAAGAAGAACGAGCTAATGGTGCACCAGTTGATGATGTTGCAATTCAAGGGGTAAAAGTGGGAATGATGGGACCTTTAGCCGGTGTAGGTGATCCTGTGTTCTGGTTTACTGTTCGTCCAATGCTAGGCGCACTTGGTGCATCACTCGCCCTAAGCGGTAACATTTTAGGACCAATTTTATTCTTCTTATTTTGGAATATTATTCGTGGGAGCTTTATGTGGTTTACCCAGGAATTCGGGTATCGTACTGGTTCAAAAATTACCGATAATTTAGGTGGTGGTTTGCTACAAAAAATCACCAAAGGTGCATCTATCTTGGGGATGTTTGTACTAGCAGCATTAGTGCAAAGATGGGTTTCAATAAAATTCCAACCAATTGTATCAACGGTTAAATTAGATAATGGTGCATTTATCGATTGGAATTCCCTTCCAGCTGGTGCCGAAGGTATTCACCAAGCATTGATTCAAATGCAAAGTGGATTGGCGCTTAACCAAGAAAAAGTCACTACTTTACAAAATAACTTAGATCAGTTAATACCTGGACTAGTGCCATTATTATTAACTTTCTTATGTATGTGGTTACTTCGTAAAAAAGTATCGCCAATTTTAATTATTCTTGGACTATTTTTAGTCGGTATTTTGGGTCACGTTGTCGGTCTTTTATAAAAATAATCGTTTTGACTAAAAAAATTGAGGAGAGTACTTTTTAAAGCAAAAATTGTCGCTTTCCTCAAACATTAATCACCCTTTTTTCAAAATAATCAAAAAAGGGTGTAATGAGTAACTCAAATTTGCATAAGGGATACAAACAACTAAATGGTTCAGTCATTAAATAGCAAAATAGATTTAACAGTAAAAGCGACAGCTTTTTCAGGACTTTCAGAATACGGTCATATTATGATTGGCGATAAAGCGTTCGAATTTTATCATCAGCGAGATCCTCGCAAATATATTCAAATACCTTGGGAAGAAATCGATTATGTCATCGCATCGGTATTTTTTAAAGGAAGATGGATATCACGTTACTCTATACAAACCAAAAAAGATGGTACATTTGCATTTGCATCTAAAGATCCCAAACAAGTATTAAGAGCTATCCGAGTATATGTTGATAGTCAGAGAATGGTTAAATCATTAGGTTTTTTTGATGTTTTAATTCGCGCATTTAGGCGTAAAAAGCCTTAATTATTGGGCACACAGCTATTTAAAAGGCTAACTATCGCAATATTATAATTCAGCTAATTAGCCAACATAACTTAAGCTTATTATCTATAATATAAATTGGTTAAAAGATTAATTTATATTCATTCATAACAAAACTTGCCAATAACCAAATCCACCACGCTTTTTCACACTCAATCAATCATTGCACTTTTTGCTAGAAAGAGTATAATTCTGGGGCTTTGATTTTGTCCATGTTGGGCAAAAGAAAGATTATTTTTTAATTTAAGAGGATGTTATGGTAACTATTCGTTTAGCTCGTGGTGGCTCTAAAAAGCGCCCTTTTTATCAAGTAGTTGTCACTGATAGCCGTAACCCACGTGATGGTCGTTTTATTGAACGCGTTGGCTTTTTTAATCCAATTGCACAAGGTAAAGCAGAAGAATTACGTTTAGATCTTGATCGCGTAAATCATTGGGTTGGTTTAGGTGCAACTGTTTCTGATCGTGTTAATGCATTGATCAAACAAGCACAAAAAGCTGCTTAATTAAGTAATAGTAACTGTGATGATGAATACTGAGAATCTAATTGTTGTGGGTAAACTTGGTTCAAGCTACGGCATTCGTGGATGGCTCAGGATTTTTTCGTTTACAGAATTTCCAGATAGTATTTTTGATTACAAACCTTGGTATATCCAGCGTGCTGGTAAATGGCAAGAAGTAGTCGTTGAGAGCTTTAAACCTCATAATCAGGACATGATTGTTAAACTCAAAGGCGTTGATGATCGCGACCAAGCTAATGCGTTAACGAATGCTGAAGTATTTGTTGATGCTGAGAAATTGCCTGAACTAAATCAAGGTGATTTTTATTGGAAAGATTTGATTGGCTGTCGAGTAAAAACAGTTAATGGTTATGACTTAGGTCAGGTAACTGATTTAATGGAAACCGGTTCTAATGATGTATTGGTTGTTAAAGCAAATCTAAAAGATGCATTTGGAGCAACAGAACGTTTAATCCCTTTTGTTGAAGAACAATTTATTAAACAAGTTGATTTAACAACAAAAATGATTGTGGTCGATTGGGATCCTGCATTTTAATTGGTAAGGTAAGAATATGTGGATTGGCGTAATTAGCCTTTTTCCCGAAATGTTCCAAGCTATTACCTGTTATGGCGTAACTGGTCGAGCCGTTAAAAATGGGCTGTTAACAGTAGATTATTGGAACCCGCGCGATTTTGCGCATGATAAGCATAAGACTGTCGATGATAGGCCTTATGGTGGTGGTCCAGGCATGTTAATGATGGTACAACCACTTAGAGATGCGATTCATGCAGCCAAAGCTGTAGCAGGTGAAGAGACTAAAGTAATCTATCTTTCTCCACAAGGGCGCAAATTAAACCAACAGGGAGTTTGCGAGTTGTCACAATATCAAAAATTGATTTTGATTTGTGGACGATACGAAGGTATAGATGAACGCGTTATCCAAACCGAAATTGATGAAGAATGGTCAATTGGGGATTACGTGTTAAGTGGCGGTGAATTACCGGCGATGACAATGATTGATGCATTAGCAAGGTTTATCCCTGGCGTGTTAAATCATGAATCATCAGCAGAAGAAGACTCTTTTGCTAACGGTTTACTTGATTGCCCACACTATACTCGTCCAGAGGTGTTAGATGGAATGGCGGTGCCCGATGTATTAATGTCTGGTCACCATGAAGCGATTCGTCGTTGGCGATTAAAACAATCACTAGGACGAACTTGGTTGAGAAGAGAAGATCTTCTTGAAAATCTAGCTCTGACTGATGAAGAGCAACGTTTACTCACTGAATTCCAACAGGAATATAATGATAAACCGAGCCAATAATATTTCAGTATAACTAGTAAGAGACAAAATTATGAAAAATGCAATTATTCAGCAATTAGAACAAGAACAAATGAAAAAAGACATCCCGTCTTTTCGCCCGGGTGATACGGTAGAAGTTAAAGTATGGGTTGTTGAAGGTAACAAAAAACGTCTTCAAGCATATGAAGGTGTAGTTGTAGCAATTCGTAATCGTGGTTTACATTCTGCATTTACAGTACGTAAAATTTCGAATGGCGAAGGTGTTGAACGAGTATTCCAAACTCACTCACCAATTGTTGATTCAATTACTGTGAAACGTCGTGGTCAAGTACGTCAAGCTAAACTTTACTACTTACGCGAACTTCGTGGTAAAGCAGCTCGTATCAAAGAGCGCCTTAACTAATTCCAATTGGTTCATATTTAATAAACTAATTAAAATATATCCAATTAAAATGGTCACCTTTATGGTGACCGTTTTTATGTGTATAGTAAATGTTCATTCCCGCCAACAATCGTTGACACAATTCAAGTAATATCTAAATGATATAAAAGGTAACATAATGGATAACTATCTTGTTGAGATTCTTGCCACCACAACCAAGTTATTCGCATTGATGACGCCACCAGCAGTGTTAAGTGCATTTTTAAGTGGTACCAAACAATATGATGAAGCACAACGTCGCAAAATAGCATTAAAAACATCTTGTGCAGTATTTATTATTGGTATTGTGCTATTCTTTTTTGGTAATGCCATGTTTAGTGTGTTCGGTTTTACACTCGATGCGTTTAGAATTGGCTCGGGAGCATTATTATTTATTACCGCTGTTGCTTTAATGAATGATTCACCGGAAAAAAATAAAATTCATAGTGACGATGATGATATTAGTGTCGTACCACTAGCAATACCATTATGTATGGGGCCGGCATCAATCGGTACAATTATTGTAATGGGCACAAGTTCAGTTGGTATTATGCAAAATTTGATTGGTGCAATTTCTCTACTAATTGCCTCTAGTGGTATTTATGCCATGCTATTATGCGCTAAAAGCATTGCTAAAGTATTAAAAAATACAGGTATTGCTATTCTATCAAAACTAACGGGGTTATTAATATCGGCTATTGCAGCGCAAGTGGTATTTACAGGTGTCTCCGCATTCTTAAAATAATTTGGCTAACAATAGGTTAGAAATAGAATTTGTGTATTGTCAGCAAATATTAATATTTGATTGTATGTAATCACCGATAATTAATCATTAGGTGATTACATATATAATGAATATGATTAATCTATTTGGTTATCCAACTTAACTTTTCGTTTTTTAAAAAAGTAGTATGTACTCAAGATAACAAAAATTAAGATTACCTCAGATAATAAAATAAAATGTCCTGATTCACCAAACCAGACCCCAACAATAATAACAATGTTAACGGTAATAGATATTATCGCTAACCAAGGAAATAGTGGGGATTTAAATTTAATCATATCTTTACTATATTTACCTTCATTTACTCCTTTCCGAAATTGATACTGACACCAAGCAATAATAATCCAAGCAAAACAACCAACTTGCCCAGTACTTGCTACTAAATAGAGGTATAATTTTTCAGCTGCGATATACTTAGAAAATAGCGAAACTAAAGCAATAATAGCAATAAACAATATTCCTTTGGTTGGCACGCCACGTTTATTCACTTCTGAGAAATATTTTGGTGCTAAATTATCCTGAGCCATCGACCATAACATTCTAGAACTAGCATAAACTGCCGAATTAGCAGCCGAAATCGCAGCACAAAATATAACGAACAGCATTGCATACGATGCAAAGGTTATCCCCGCTTTATTGAATACCCAAACAAATGGGCTAATTTCATCATGTGTTGTACCATAGGGATATACCAGTGCTAACACGGCTATTGCTAACACATAAAACAAAATTATCCGAAACGCCACACCGGTGATAATTTTAGGCAAAACAGTTTGGGGTGATTGCGCTTCACCTGCGGCACTACCAATTAATTCAACCCCCTGAAATGAATAAGTCACAATAGTCATACAAACAAAGATTGATAAAAATCCATTAGGAAACCAGCCCTGCTCTGTCTTAAAAGTTGGTAACACATGTGTTTGATTATATTGTTGATAAAGTAGATATATACCAACTGCTATAAACGTAATAATGGCTAATACCTTGATTGTTGAAAACCAATATTCACTTTCACCAAAAGCTCGAACAGAGGTTAAATGAACACAAGTGATAACGGTTAGAATAATTAGACTAAGAATGTAGATAGGAATAGAGGAAAAAACTTGATGAGCAATCATAGACGCCGCTGTTAAGTCAGCAGCCATAGATAGTACCCAGCTTAACCAATATAACCAGCCAATAGTATAACTCCAAATAGGATGTGGAATAAACATTAATGCATAATGCTGGAAAGACCCTGCATGAGGGAATGCGCAAGAAAGTTCACCTAAGCAAAGCATGGTAGACAGCATAATACTGCCGGCAAGTAGATAAGCGATAATGGTCCCTAAAGGCCCAACAGTGCTAAGTGGCGCTGCAATACCAATAAATAATCCTGTACCAATTGAACCACCTAATGAAATCATCAATAAATGACGATTCTTTAAGTTTTTCTTTAAAGTACTGGGATAAGGACTTTCTTGAGGTTCTGATGTTGCCATGTAAACCGCCTAGTAATCAATAATAGCTGCTGGTTGCCCAGCAGCAGTTATATATTAATAAACAAATCGTTTTTCTACGCCGTTGGTTTGGCAAGCCATAAGCAGAGCTGTGTAATCAAGCTCAAAAACGATCATATCGCCAACTCGCAATGTTTCAGAAACATCTTCAATATCAACGATAGTATGATCACTCGTTTGACCTAATACCGTAATGTTATCATTTACCGGTACACAGTTTTCCGCCGGCACATCTTGACGACCAAAAGCAAGCAAAGCTCGTTTACGAGTACCGTGATCAACAAAAGTTTTGCTGTTCAAAAAGGCATCAACACCTAATTCACCAACAGGCACGGTAGGTTTACTATTAAGTTCGATAACTTGTGCATATAATTTATACATGTCACTACAAGCTTTCTCGACCGGTTTGTTTGAGTGATGAAACTCATCAAGATATTTCATATCGACATACTCAATACCAAACTCATGTAAACCACCAATACGGATGTGATTTAGTCCTTCTGGCCAGATCCCTTTATCAAGCAGATGGTAACTAGTACAGTTACCAGCAGATAGATATTTGATCTTGATATTACAAGCTTCTTCAACTTTGCGTGCTATGTGTAAAAAATCTACGCCATTTTTCACTGTCGGTAGCACAGTTCCATAGCAGTTAAAGTTAGTACCAAGCCCATAAAGCTCAACACCGGGTAAAGAAAGGATCAGTTTGACCGTTTCAATAATATCGTCTACATGTTCAAACCAAATCCCTTCGCGTAAATCCCCCATATCCACCATTAATAAAACTTGATGGACTTTTTGCTGTTTTACCGCTTCATCAGAAAGTGCTTGAATAACTTGTTTTTCACTATTTAAACTGATATCAGCATACTTAACAACTTCACTGATTTCACTTAAACAAGGGCTGCGTAATAGGCAAGTTTTACAATTTAATGCATCTTTAAGTTTCTTCAAATTGTAGGTTCTTGATTCAGCAATAACATCAATACCACCATCAAGCACTGCTTTGGCAGTTTCAACGCAACCATCAAAAACTTTATTTACAGCCATAACTTCAATGCCGTGTTTAGCTAATAGCTCTTTTTCAACACGAGCATTGTCTTTTAATTTACCTAAATCAATTTCTAATATAGGTTTGTACATAAATTACTCCTCTATATCTTATTGTTGTTGCAAGCGATTACGTTTTTGTGCGCGATGGTATATCCATTCAGCTAACACAATTGCAAGCACTGCACCACCAACAATTTTAGCGATATACTCAACATATCCACCCATATCAATTTGTGCTGGTGGAATAAAGACTAAGATCACCGCAAATAATGTAGATAAGAATCCTAAACCTGGTAAAACAATTGGTAATACTTTACCTGGGATCTTAAAGCTACGTGGTACATCAGGTTGAGTAATACGTAAACGATAATAGGCAATAAACATTACTAAGTAAGGAATAAAATAACAAATGGTTGTTAATGCGGTTAACATCCAATATGCAGCAGCAATACTTGGCGATACAAATGTTGAGAAGCAAAGTACCGTTACAATTATCGCTTGGATAACTAAAGCAAATGCTGGTGTTTGATATACTGGATGTAAACGACCAATACGTTCACCAAGTAAGTTATCTTCTTTTGATGCTTCTTGTAACATATAGATAGGACCAACTAACCATGAGTTAATTTGACCTAATGCACCAAAGAATAAACAGATTGCCATTACAGGTAATAACCAAGGCATATTTAATTCTTCAGCGGCAGCTTCCATCGCTTGCATTACACCGGCAACAATATCAGTATCAGCAGCAGGTAATAAAGTATTAATTGCCCAAGTTCCGATCATATAGATACCTACAATAACAATTGCAGATACTGCCATTGCTTTAGGGAAGTCTCGTTGTGGATCACGAGTACGGCCTGCAATCATTGGTGCAACTTCAAGTCCAGCAAAAGCGAACATCATGCTTGATAAAAATACAATAGTGTCCCAGCTACTTAAATCCGGAATCCAATCACTAACATGGCTATAATCAGTTGCCATTGGATGACCAGTCATTAACCATACAATAGCTAATAACACGATAATACCAGCAGGAATAAATACCCCTAACCATGCACTAACACTGTTAATGATTTTAGTCCATTTCATCCCTTTGATATTCATTAATGTTAAGATCCAGAATACCACCATAGAGCCAACACCAATAAACACCTGATTTTGTGCTAATTCAGGACTAAACATGTAACCAATTGCAGTAAAACCAAATTGCAACATGAGTGGGAAGAAAAGCACGCATGAGAATAGGAAACAAACGACTACTATCCAACCAATTCGTTTACCAAACGCTTCTTTTACCCAGACAAATATCCCACCATCTTTAGGCCAACCAGTAGAAAGTTCGCCACAAACCATAGCTAATGGGAAAAACAGACAAAATGCAGCAAGTAGCCAAAGCACCATTGCTGACGCTCCATAAGGAGCAACATTAGGAATTTGACGTAAACTTAGAATCGCAATGACATTCATAAACACAATGTCTTTAATACCAAGTAAACTTGAATCTTTAGAATCACTCATAAAATAACCTCACATTATAATATCTGGGGCACTGAGTGCCCCAGATAGCTCATGATTAATACACGTCGTATCCAACCATATCCTCGTAAGTATCTTCACGGCGAATCAATCGGTCTTTGCCTTCTTTATCAATCATAACAACAGCCGTACGTGGGCGATTGTTATAAACCGTTTGGCTTTCGATGGTATAAGCACCAGCATCAAGGAAAGCAATGATATCGCCAATCTCAGTGTCTTTAGGTAATAAGAATTCTTCACCTTTAACACCAACATGGAAATAGTCACCACCATCACATAATGGACCAGCTAATTTAATGTATTCATCATGTTGTTCAGTAATTTTTGATGCATCATATACATAGAAGAACCAATCAAAATGTTGACTATCAGATAATACGCTATAACCTGCGTCAACAAATTTCCATTCAACATGTTCTTCGATGTTACCATCTAAATCGTAGTTAGTTTTACGTTTTTCACAAGCAACTTCAGTTAAAAGTACACCTGCTGAACCGGTAACTTTACGACCTGGTTCGATGCAGATTTCAACGTCTTTACGCCATTTATGTACTTCACTAATTACCGCATCAGCGAAATCTTGTGCTGTAATACCTGCATACATGTTGTCTTGTAATGGGTTACCATTTTCATCATCATATTTATAAGGAACAGGAATACCACCACCGACGTTGATTAAATCAAATTTAATGCCTAAAACTTCTTCTAAACGGCGTGATTCATCAACTAATACTTTAGTCGCTTTAGCAAATGGTTCCGCTTCTGGCACTTGGTCACCCACGTGCATATGTAAACCACGTAAATGTACATAAGGCATTTCAAGAATACGACGACAAGTTTCTTCAGCTTGTTCTAAATCAATACCTGATTTAGCATGATAAGCAGTAACTAATTCTGCATGAGTAGCAGATGGAACATTTGGCTCAACACGCACACAAACATTAGCCATTTTTTTCAAACGACGAGAAATTTCATCGATGATATCTAATTCATATAAGCTATCAACGTTGATGATATAAAGATCATTTTGAATAGCAAATTCTAAATCTACCGGTTTTTTAACTACACCATTGAAAACAATTTGGCTACCAGGGAAACCAATTTCTAAACATTTACGCACTTCAAACATTGAGTTCGCTTCTGCATAGATACCCGCATCTTTAATCGCTTTAAGTACCCCCATTACTGAACATGTTTTTGACGCATAGAAAATTTTTGTGTTTGGATGAGCTTTAAACGAATCTTTGATTTCCTGAATATTACGATCGATTTCTTTTTCAGAAAATACATAGAAAGGTGTTGGATATTTCTTTGCTAATTCTTCCAAATTCACACCATCAAAACAAAGTTTGCCGTTTTGCGCACTAAAACGACGATCTTTTGTTATTAGATCGGTACGTAATTTGTTATAATTTGACATAATTGTGTCGGACATATGACCTCCAGTTAATTAGTACATAAAAAAGGTAAGTAAAAAGATTACTCACTTACAATGCAATCAACGTGCCAACTTATAAAAACACAAATAATCAATATCTTAACGAAATAATTACAAATAAAATACTAGTCATTTAGTAAGAAATATGGTTTTCTGACGAAAATTTGTCACTATTTTTATTAATACTTGAAAGATATTTAAATCAACGCTAGCTATACTTAGCAATAATCCAATTTTAAAAAGGTTTTAGAATCATGATAATTGATCCTGAATTATTACAAGCATTGGAAATATTTAAACATTTTTTTGATTTAATACATCAGCCAATGGCTATTATTGATAAAGAAGGTAAATATATTTACTACAATCAGGAAAGCGCAGAACTTGATGGCTATACAATGGAGCAAGCCATCGGTAAACCAATGCTTAAAGTTTACCCTAATTTGAAAAAAGAAGATAGTACTATGCTACAAGCTTTACAAGGTAAAGAATATCAAGATACCTATCAAACTTACTATAATCATGTGGGTAAATTAGTTGATTATCAACACACAACTGTACCGCTTTATAATCATAATAAAGAAATTATCGGCGCAGTTGAAATAGGTCGAAATATATCCAATGTTCGGCAGTTGCAAGATCAGGTTTTTCGCCTTAATAGAAAGTTATATCACAATAAAGAACAACCGCTACCGGAAATTGTTTTTGCGTCGAAAAAAATGCAAGAGGTTATCGATCAAACTAATATTTTAGGTAGTAATGATGTTCCGGTATTAATTGTTGGTGAAACTGGTACAGGGAAAGAGCTATTTGCTCGCTTAATTCATCAAACCAGTCAACGCCGAGATAAAGCATTCATTTCACTAAACTGTAGCGCTTTACCAACCACATTGATTGAAAGTACTTTATTTGGGACGGTTAAAGGAGCCTTTACCGGTGCTGAAAATCGTCAAGGTTATCTCGAACTGGCCAATGGCGGAACCTTATTTCTTGATGAACTCAACGCTATGCCTCTTGAAATGCAAAGCAAACTATTACGCTTTTTGCAAGAAAAAACCTATTGGTCTTTAGGTGGAAATAAAGAGAAATATGCTGATGTACGAATTGTAGCGGCGATGAATGAGTCTCCAGCGGAATTGTTAAAAAGCGGTAAAATGCGCAGTGACTTATTTTATCGATTAAATGTTGGTTTAATCAAACTTCCAGCCTTACGGGAAAGACAAGAAGATATCCCTGTATTGGCACGATATTTTATCGATAAACATAAAACTGATGTCAATATAGTGATCACCGGTATCAGTGAACATGCGTTGCAGCAATTAATGTCAGCACCGTGGCCAGGCAATGTACGAATGCTGGAAAATGCGATTGTCCGTAGTATGGTATTACAAAATGAACCTGGTGAATTACAAAAAATTATTCTCGATGAAGAACTATTTGATATTCATAGTCCTTATCCACAAGATCAACTTGAAAATAAGATAGAAAAACCAAGTATTAACGAGTTAACGGGTAATCATAATCTAATCGAACAAGTTGAACATTATGAAAAGCAACTTATCATTGATGCATTAAATCAAGCCAATGGTAAAATTATTACTGCAGCAAAATTACTCAATATCTCACGAACGACATTACAATATAAAGTGAAAAAATATCATATCCAAATGGGTGTTATTGATAATTGATTATACTTGACTCAAGGCTTGGGCGCAGGCAAATGCACTGCTCCAAGCCCATTGGAAATTATAACCACCAAGCCAACCAGCGACATCAACAACCTCACCAATAAAATAAAGATTAGGCTGTTTTTGTGCTGCCATGGTTTTTGAAGATAACGCATCGCAACTCACTCCGCCTAAAGTTACTTCTGCGGTACGATAACCTTCCGTTCCATTTGGTATTACATTCCATGTTGTTAATGTCTGATACAGCGCTTGTTGCTGAGTAGGTGTTAACTGTTTAACAGTTAAATCAACAATCAAATTTAGTTGTATTAATGCTTCAATTAACCGCTTAGGTAATATTTGTGCTAAACAATTTTTGAGACTTTGATTACGATTATTATCTAACAGAGGTTTAAAATCATCCTCAAAGTTAAAGTCAGGCAATAAATTGATCGTGATGGCTTCTCCTGCTTGCCAATAACTGGATATTTGTAAAATAGCTGGTCCAGATAATCCTCGATGGGTAAATAATAGATTCTCTTTAAAACTAATGCGTTCATTCGATACTTCAACTGATAACGCAATTCCTGCTAACGTCGATAACACAGCTAACAAAGGTTTATGCAAGGTAAACGGCACTAGCCCTGCTTTTACAGGCACCACTGGGATAGAAAATTTTTCAGCAATTTTATAGCCAATAGCGGTCATACCAAGTGCAGGCATCGATTGTCCACCCGTTGCCACAATTAATTTATCAGTATAAACACAACCCTGTGAAGTAGATAACTTAAATCCTTGTTGCTCTTCATTAACATCTTCAAGTTGTGTTTTTAACATAAATTTAACTTGTCCTTTTTGGCACTCTTTGACCAACATGTCGACAATATCGTGCGCTGAATTATCACAAAATAGCTGACCATGATCTTTTTCATGATAGGCAATACCATATTGATTAACCAATTGGATAAAATCCCATTGGCTAAACCGTTTTAGAGCAGATTTACAAAAGTGACGATTTTCAGAAATATAATGATTTGCTTCGACATTAAGATTGGTAAAATTACATTTACCACCACCAGACATTAAGATTTTACGACCTAATTTTTTACCGTTATCAATGACAGTAACATCATGACCTTGTTGTCCCAACAGACCAGCACAAAAAAGCCCTGCAGCGCCAGCACCTATAATTGTAATTTTAGTTTGCATATTTCATCTATAACCAATAATCGATAATCTATTATAACAGCATAAATCTGGTGATTATAACTCCCTGATTTTGGAAAAAATCAGCAAATATAATCAATTTTTATAGCTAAAAAACCCCTTTCCTCAAACTTTTTTTAATCAGATATTAATTCTTATTATGAAAAAATTTTTAAATTAAATAGCTTTAATCTTAAAAAAAATTTAAAACCAATAAAAACAATTAGTTAACACAAGATATAAGCTTCATTAATATATATGGGTTAAGTGATTAAAATATTGACTTATAAATAATATTTATTTGACCTAAAACCTATTTTTAATTACCTTCACACCTAATATGGGATTAATGCCTATACCTTCACAAAAAATAATAACGATGAATTTGAGGCAATGATATGTTATATAACCAGCATCATGAAAAAGATAACTGCGGATTTGGTTTAATTGCTCACATTGAAGGGCAACCAAGTCACAAAGTGGTGCGTACCGCAATTCACGGACTTGCTCGTATGCAACACCGTGGTGCCATATTATCGGATGGTAAAACCGGTGATGGCTGTGGTCTTTTAATGCAAAAACCAGACCGATTTTTCCGATTAGTCGCCGAGGACGCAGGTTGGCGCTTAGCCGCTAATTATGCCGTTGGCATGCTATTTTTAAGTCAAGATGAAACAGAAGCTCAAGCTAGCCGTAAAATTGTCGAAGAAGAGCTAGCAGAAGAAACCTTATATGTTTTAGGTTGGCGTGAAGTACCAATTGATAAAAGTGTGCTTGGTGAAATCGCACTCTCATCATTACCAAGAATTGAACAAGTATTTGTCAATGCACCTGCTGGCTGGACTAAGATTGATTTAGAACGTCGCTTATATATGGTTCGCCGTCGTATTGAAAAACGAGTGCAAGATGATACGTTTTATGTCTGTAGCTTTTCAAATCAGGTTAATATCTATAAAGGCTTATGTATGCCGAAAGATTTACCTCGATTCTATTTAGATTTAGCTGATATTCGTATGGAAACAGCAATCTGTTTATTCCATCAACGTTTCTCAACCAATACTGTACCGCGTTGGCCACTTGCACAACCATTTAGACATTTAGCCCATAATGGTGAGATCAATACTATTGAAGGTAATCGGCAATGGGCAAAAGCGCGATCTTACAAATTTAAAACACCATTGATTCCAGATCTACAAGATGCGGCACCGTTTGTTAATGTCACCGGTTCTGATTCAAGCTCACTAGATAATATGCTGGAACTATTTTTAGTTGGTGGTATGGATATTGTCCGTGCGATGCGTTTACTCGTGCCACCAGCATGGCAAAACAATCCAGATATGAATGAGGATTTACGAGCTTTCTTTGATTTTAACTCCATGCATATGGAACCATGGGACGGTCCTGCTGGTATCGTTATGTCAGATGGTCGTTATGCTGCATGTAACTTAGACCGTAATGGTTTACGTCCCGCTCGTTATGTTATTACTACAGATAAACTCATCACTTGTGCTTCAGAAATCGGTATTTGGGACTATCAACCAGATGAAGTCGTCACCAAAGGGCGAGTTGGTCCGGGCGAATTACTGGTAATTGATACTGAAGAAGGTCGAATATTACAATCTTCAGAAACCGATAATGATCTCCAAAAACGTCATCCATATAAAGAATGGATGGCTAAAAATGTGAAACGTCTTATCCCATTTGAAGATCTTCCTGATGATGATATCGGTTCTCGTGATTATGATGATACATTACTAGCAACTTACCAAAAACAATTTGGTTATAGTGCCGAAGAGCTCGACCAATGTATTCGAGTTTTAGGTGAAAACGGTCAAGAAGCAACTGGCTCAATGGGCGATGATACACCATTTGCCGTGTTATCAAGTCGTCCACGCTTAATTTATGATTACTTCCGACAAAAATTTGCTCAGGTAACCAATCCACCGATAGATCCATTACGCGAAGCACATGTCATGTCACTATCGACTAGTATCGGCCGTGAAATGAATGTATTTGCCGAAGCAGAAGGCCAGGCACATCGGGTTGCATTTAAATATCCAGTATTGGTTCATTCTGATTTTAAACAATTAACTACTTTAGAATCACGTTATTACAAATCAGAAACGCTTGATATCACATATGAAATTGACGGCAGTTTACGTGACGCAATTGAACAATTATGTGGTGATGCCGAAGCAAAAGTACGTGCAGGAACAGTATTACTGATTTTATCAGATAGAAATATTGCCCCTGACCGTTTACCGATCCCTGCGCCAATGGCGGTCGGTGCCGTACAACAACGTTTAGTTGAAAAGAACTTGCGCTGTGATGCCAATATCATTGTTGAAACAGCAAGTTGTCGAGATCCACATCAATTTGCCGTGTTACTTGGCTTTGGTGCAACAGCAATCTATCCATATTTAGCCTATGAAACCCTAGCTAAAATGGTAGATAATGGAACTGTGAATAAGTCTTATCGAGAAGCAATTCTTAATTATCGCAATGGTATTAATAAAGGCTTATACAAAATCATGTCCAAAATGGGCATTTCAACAGTTGCCTCTTACCGCTGTTCTAAACTATTTGAGGCCGTAGGTCTAAATGAAGAAGTGGTTGAACTTTGCTTCCAAGGAGTAACTAGCCGTATTAGTGGTGCCAATTTTGATGATTTCGCTCAAGATCAGTTCAATCTTTCTAAGAAAGCATGGCTACGGCGTAAACCATTAGAACAAGGTGGCTTGTTGAAATTTGTGCATGGCGGTGAATACCATGCTTATAATCCTGATGTAGTACAATCACTACAAAAAGCGGTAAATAATGGTAATTATGAAGATTATAAGCGCTATGTAGATATCGTAAATAATCGACCAGCTGCAACCTTGCGAGATCTGTTAAAACTCAATCCACCTGAAAACGCAGCTATCGCACTTGATCAGGTGGAACCAGAAGAGTCATTATTTAAACGATTTGACTCGGCAGCTATGTCAATTGGTGCATTAAGTCCAGAAGCGCATGAATCATTAGCCGAAGCCATGAACACCTTAGGTGGCTTTTCTAACTCAGGTGAAGGCGGAGAAGATCCAGCTCGTTATAACACAATCAAAGTATCACGTATTAAACAAGTTGCCTCTGGCCGATTTGGTGTAACACCAGGTTATTTAATGAGTGCTGATGTTATTCAAATTAAAGTTGCTCAAGGTGCAAAACCGGGCGAAGGTGGTCAATTACCTGGCGATAAAGTCACCCCGTATATTGCAAAATTACGTTTTTCTGTACCGGGTGTAACATTAATTTCACCGCCACCACATCATGATATCTATTCAATTGAAGACTTGGCGCAATTGATTTTTGACCTAAAACAGATTAATCCAACCGCAATGATTTCGGTTAAGTTAGTTTCTGAACCGGGAGTAGGTACTATCGCAACCGGTGTTGCCAAAGCCTATGCTGATTTAATCACTATTTCAGGTTACGATGGCGGTACGGGAGCCAGTCCGTTAACTTCGGTTAAATATGCCGGCTCACCATGGGAGCTAGGTTTAGTTGAGACCCAACAATCATTAGTTGCTAATGGTTTACGTCACAAAATACGCTTACAAGTTGACGGTGGCCTAAAAACTGGAGCAGATATTGTTAAAGCGGCAATTTTAGGTGCTGAAAGCTTTGGTTTTGGTACTGGACCAATGGTTGCATTGGGTTGTAAATACCTCCGTATTTGTCATCTTAATAACTGTGCAACCGGTGTTGCAACTCAAGATGAGAAGTTACGTAGTGATCATTATCATGGTCTACCGGAAAAAGCGATGAACTATTTCCGTTTTATTGCACGTAATACTCGTGAAGTTATGGCCGAACTAGGCGTTAGTCGAATCGTTGATTTAATCGGTCGTACTGATTTACTTCTTGAACTTGATGGTATTACTGCAAAACAACAAAAATTGGATCTATCAAGCTTGCTTGAAACGGCAACCCCAATAGAAGGCAAACCGGTTCACTGTATTGAAGACAATAAACCATTTGATAAAGGTGTGCTGAATAAAGAGATTATAACCCAAGCACAACAAGCTGTGGATAATCGTCAAAGTAAAAGTTTCTACTTTGACATTCAAAATACCGATCGTTCTGTTGGTACAACTTTATCTGGTTATATTGCTAAAAAATATGGCGATCAAGGCTTAGTCACATCCCCTATTTCCTTGAATTTTAACGGTACTGCCGGACAAAGCTTTGGTGTATGGAATGCAGGCGGAGTTGATTTAACGCTGACTGGCGATGCCAACGACTATGTTGGTAAAGGCATGGCTGGCGGTCGTATTGTCATCCGTCCACCACAAGGTTCAGCATTTTTAAGCCATGAAGCAACCATTGCTGGTAATACCTGTTTATATGGTGCCACTGGCGGTAAATTATTTGCTGCTGGCCGAGCAGGTGAACGTTTTGCAGTGCGTAACTCTGGCGCGATAAGTGTGGTTGAAGGCATTGGTGATAATGGCTGTGAATATATGACTGGCGGTATTGTCTGTGTTTTAGGTAAAACAGGCGTTAACTTTGGTGCAGGTATGACCGGTGGTTTTGCTTACATTTTAGATACTGATGGCGATTTACATAAGCGAATCAATAAAGAGTTGGTCGAAATGTTAGATGTTGCTGACTATTCAATTCATGAAGAACACTTACGTGGTTTAATTATGGAGCACGCACAACTAACCCACTCAACTTGGGCTGAAGAAATATTAGCTAATTGGGAAGATTTTGCTAAACAATTTGTATTAGTTAAACCAAAATCTAGCGATGTTAAAGCATTATTAGGTCACCGTAGTCGCTCAACAGCTGAACTACGTGTTCAGGCACAGTAAGGAGAAAACACGATATGAGTCAAAATGTTTATCAGTTTATCGATTTACAACGTGTCGATCCGCCTAAAAAATCGCTAAACATTCGTAAAATTGAATTTGTAGAAATTTATGAAGGCTTTTCAGCTTCGCAATCTCAAGCACAGGCAGATCGTTGCCTTGCTTGTGGTAACCCTTATTGTGAATGGCGCTGCCCAGTCCATAATTACATTCCAAATTGGTTAAAATTGGTCAATGAAGGGAAAATTTTAGAAGCAGTTGAATTATCTCACCAAACTAATAGTTTACCTGAGGTATGTGGTCGAGTTTGTCCACAAGATCGTCTGTGTGAAGGATCTTGTACTTTAAATGCTGAATTTGGTGCAGTAACTATCGGTAATATTGAACGTTATATTACTGATGAAGCATTCAAAATGGGCTGGAAACCAAACTTATCTAATGTTGAAAAAACTGGCTTAAGAGTCGCAATAATCGGCGCTGGTCCAGCAGGTCTTGCTTGTGCTGATGTATTAGTCCGTAATGGTATAACACCAGTCGTTTTCGATCGCCATCCAGAAATTGGTGGTTTATTAACTTTCGGTATCCCTGCCTTCAAATTAGACAAAGAAGTCTTAATTAATCGTAGACGCATCTTTACCGAAATGGGGGTTGAATTCCGTTTAAATACTGAAGTCGGCAAAACCGTTCAATTAGCTGATCTTATCAATGAATTTGATGCTGTCTTTGTCGGAGCGGGTACTTATCAATCAATGCGTGCAGGGCTTGAAAATGAAGATGCTAATGGCGTTTATGATGCATTACCATTCTTAATTGCCAATACTAAGCATATTATGCAACATCAACAAACCGAAGATACGCCATATATAGACATGAAAAATAAACGTGTCGTTGTCTTAGGTGGTGGTGATACCGCGATGGATTGTGTTCGAACTTCTATCCGTCAAGGTGCAACAGAAGTAACTTGCGCCTATCGTCGTGACGAAGCTAACATGCCGGGCTCTAAACGTGAAGTAAAAAATGCCAAAGAAGAAGGCGTACAATTCCAATTTAATGTGCAACCTCTCAGTATAGAAATCAATAATAGTGGCCAAGTTACTGGGGTAAAAATGGTCAGAACCGAGCTTGGTGAACCAGATGCAAAAGGCCGTCGTTCGCCAGTGATTGTCGAAGGTTCAGAATTTGTGCTTCCGGCTGATGCGGTAGTTATGGCATTTGGTTTTAAACCACATGCTATGCCATGGTTAGCTGAGCATGGTGTTGATTTTGATGATAGAGGTAGAATAATAGCACCAGAAATCAAAGGATACCAAACTACCAATGCCAAAATCTTTGCTGGTGGTGATGCGGTACGCGGTTCTGATTTAGTCGTTACGGCAATTAGTGAAGGACGTAAAGCTGCTGAAGGAATCTTGGATTACTTAGAAGTGTAATCACTAATCATTGTTTAAAAAATCAAACCCGCTTCAATACAAGCGGGTTTTTTAATGGCAAAGAAATTTATTTCAGTGATAGTTCAGTTTCGACAATAAAATAGATATCACTGTTAAGACAGCTCTGCATCCACTATCACTTGTTCATTGCCAGTTTCGTCAATTAATATAATTGATAACGAGTCAATGCCGTCACAAAGTAGTTGTTGCCAAGCTATTTTTCGCCCATCAAGCAATATTACATTACCTTGTTCATCAAACTCATAAAGTTCTTTTTCTGAATCATAGTCAATACTATAACCAATTGTTAATTTTATTTTTGACGATGGAACATTAAATTTTTCAAGTAATCTATTCGCTTTTTCTTCATCAGAATGACTATCACAAAACATTGCGTTATAACCATGTTCAGTTTCATCAAATAGTAATATTTCTTCTTTACTATTAGTGGAATTTGTAACAATTTTAATATTGGCGAAAGTCGGTTCTACGCCCGTAATATCACCATTTTCTAATTCACCATAATAATAGATATCAAACCATTGCTCTTTAGTTGATGACTGAAGAGAAAAAGAGGTTAAACCATTGTACCCATTTTCGATAATGTCCATAGCATATTGGGTTATATGGGATGGTATTTTCATATTATTTTCAGCAATGTTTACTTATCTATGTAAACGATAAGGTTCATCCATGGCTACAAAAGATTGTTCTTGCAATGCATCTGCTATCCAATCTTTCACACCTTTAGTGTTACAAATAGTATCAATATAATCGCTGAGAACTGAACTTGTTGCTATATGATAATTTTTTAGTCTTAGACATAAAGGGGCATAAAATCCATCGGCTATACTAAAATTACCAAATAAATAGTCACCATCTGAATTTTTTGAAGTTAATAACGAAGATAATAACTCATCTAAAAACATGATTTCATTTTTTACATCTTGATGATCTCGTAAAATTATTTGTCCTATTTCCGGTAATTCTGCTTCAATATTCATTGGCAAATAATGTCGAATAGCTTGAAATCCAGAATGCATCTTTGCCACTAAACTTCGTGCAATTGCCCTCTTTTTGCTATCAGTCGGCCATAATGCTAAATCATTGTGCTTTTCAGCCAAATATTCACAAATAGCTAAAGAATCACTTATTACCAGATCATCATCAATCAGAATTGGTACCGTGCCATATTTTGAAACTGAGAGCATCGTTCTTTTAAACAAAGAATCATCAGCAAAACTATCAAATTTAATTAGCTTTTCATTAAAAGGAATATCAAAATATTTCAATACAACCCAAGGTCGCATAGACCATGTTGAGTAGTTTTTATTACCAATATAAAGTGTATAGTTCATACTTAGAACTCCTTTTAACAAAATTTATTAAAGTCGGAAAACTTATCTGTTTAGCAACTTTTTTAATTATATTTATTGCAAATATGATTTATAGATAAACTAAATTGGTACCTTTTTCTGGTTGGAAAACTGCTTTGCCAAATTCATCTAGAAAATAAGCGATATGATCAGTTTTATCGCCTAATAAACGCCCTTTTACTTTATTCCATGTTAATAATGCTATGGTCGAATCGGGTTCACAGCAAATTAACATTGGTTGTTCTAATTCTTGATTCCAATAAAACTGACCACCATATAATTTATGTGCAGTTAATAATAAATAACAGCCATATTCTTGTGAAATCATATTGAGTTGTTCTTCAGGAAGACCAAAGCTTTTATCTGCCATTTCACCAATAATCATTTCAACAACAGAAATACTCTTTTCCGAGTAATCTAATTGATTAATACTCCAAGTTGGGCTATGTAAAATAGCATTTTGAGACCAAGCCTCTATTTCTTGATATAATTCATTTTTTTGTTCAGTCATTTTTATTTACTTCGCTAGATAGTTTTTCTGTTTGCTTGACAATTTGCCATGCATCTTCCATTTCTTCAAGTGTTGCATCAACTAAATTGCGATTTTTTTGCTTTAGTAGCAATTCAACTTGTTTAAATCGCCTAATAAACTTGTTATTAGCATTTTGTAAGCATAACTCTGATTTAACTTTTAAATGTCTTGCCAAATTGACGGTAGCAAACAACAGGTCGCCCATTTCTTCTGCAACTTTTGATTGCTCAATAGTTGATTGTGCTAATTCTTGTTCAACTTCATTAAGTTCTTCTTTAACTTTAGCTATAACTGGTTGTAGTTCAGTCCAATCAAATCCAACTGATGCACAACGTTTTTGGATTTTTTCAGCCTTCATTAATGCCGGAATAGCATTGGGAATATCATCTAATAGCGAATATTGCTCCCTCTTATCACGTTCTTGTTGTTTAAGCTGTTCCCAATTTGGTTTACTCGTATTATTTGAAAAAATATGCGGATGACGGCTTATCAATTTATCAGCCACTGATTGACAAATATCATCAAAATTAAACAAACCTTGTTCGTTGGCTAAATCCGCATAAAACACAATCTGAAACAGTAGGTCACCCAGCTCACTTTTAAGTTCAACCATATCTTGTCTATCAATTGCATCTAAGACTTCATAGGTCTCTTCTAAAGTATAGGATTTTAACGAGTCAAAAGTTTGTTTGCTGTCCCATTCACAACCATCAATAGGGTTGCGCAACTTTTTAGTAATATCCTGCAATCGTTTTAATTCGCTTAACATTTTTCTCATAATTGGTTAATGATTAAGAATATAACCAGCATAGCATAATTATTCAGTTACTAATCTTTAATATGCATATTTTGCTTAAATTTTAATGTTTAAAATAAAAATAGCGTGCAGTGAATAAACCGATGAAAAGAAGCAAAAGTTGGGCTTAATCGTAGATTTTATAGCAGATAAAGCATAATTAAGTATATAATAACAGGCTATCAATTTAACTTTAATATATAGGTAGTATGAATAATTTACGAGAACTTACACTACGCGGTACCATTCTTGGTGCTTTAATTACTATCGTCTTTACAGCCTCCAATGTCTATTTAGGCTTGAAAGTCGGATTAACTTTTTCATCAGCCATCCCTGCCGCCGTCATTTCCATGGCTATTTTACGATTATTTTCAGGATCGACAATTTTAGAAAATAATATGGTGCAAACTCAAGCTTCCGCTGCTGGAACTTTATCATCTGTTATTTTTGTTATGCCAGGTTTATTAATGATGGGATATTGGAGTAATTTTCCTTTCTGGTTAACCTTTGCGGTTTGCGCTGCTGGTGGCATGTTAGGGGTATTATTTTCTATTCCATTACGTCATGTTATGGTAGTAAAAAGTGATTTACCTTATCCAGAAGGTGTCGCTGCGGCTGAAATATTAAAAGCTGGTTCGAAAACTGACGATAAAGAAGCAAATGATGGATTAAAGGATATCGTATTTGGCGGTATTATCGCCTCTATAGTGAGCTTATTTACTAATGGATTTCGTTTATTGTCTGATAGCACTGCTTATTGGTTTACAGGTGGTAAATCGATATTTCAGATCCCAATGGGATTTTCATTAGCATTACTCAGCGCTGGCTACCTAATTGGTATTATTTCAGGAATTGCGGTATTAATCGGAACCATTATAGCTTGGGGATTTGGTATTCCAATCCTAAGTGCCCTAACAGATTATGATACCTCGCAACCTTTATCTAAAATCGCAATGGGAATGTGGGCCACAGATATTCGTTTTATCGGTGCAGGTACCATAGCAATTGCCGCAGTCTGGACATTACTGACTTTAATCAAACCGGTTATTGAGGGTTTAAAAACATCGTTAAAAACACTTCGCTCTGATATTTCTGTAAATGATATTGAGCGAACAGATAGAGACTTGTCACCAAAAACAATTTTTATCATTATGGCTGGCATGCTAATTATCTTAGTTGCAACCTTTCACTCTTTTATTTCTGATAGTGGTTTATCAACTGGTATTGCTTGGTTACTAGTAATTTGTGCTGTTTTATTTGCATTTATTATGGGATTTTTAGTTGCAGCTGCCTGTGGTTATATGGCTGGTTTAGTTGGTTCTTCAGCCAGTCCTATATCAGGTATTGCCATTGTTGCCGCTATAGCTATTTCACTAATATTACTTGGCTTAAGTGAAACACACGGTATGTTATCCTCTGTCGAAGGAACTGACTTTATCACTGCATTAGCCCTATTTACAACTAGTGTTGTGCTATCAATTGCATGTATTTCAAATGATAATTTACAAGATTTGAAAACAGGTTATTTAGTTCATGCCACGCCATGGCGACAACAAGTAGCCCTTTTAATTGGTTGTGTTGTCGGTGCTATTGTCATTGCCCCTATTCTTGAAATACTCTATAACGCTTATGGTTTTACTGGTGCGGTTCCTCGTACAAATATGGATCCTACCCAAGTATTAGCCGCGCCTCAAGCAACTTTGATGACGACCATTGCTAAAGGAATTTTTTCTCATAATCTAGATTGGACAATGATCTTGATAGGTTTAGCTGTAGGCGCAACAGTTATTATCATTGACCTAATTTTAGCCAAAAAGAAAACTAAATTCCGTCTACCTGCTTTAGCTGTCGGATTAGGTATTTACTTACCACCAAGTATTACATTGGCTATATTTACTGGTTCATTATTATCATGGATAGTAAAACGTCAAGCATATGCAAAAGCACAAAAACTAAATTTAGATCCAGAAATTGAGTTCAAAAAAGTAGACCGTAAAGCGTCTTTAATTGCATCAGGCTTAATCGTCGGTGAAAGCTTAGTTGGTGTTATACTTGCCATTGTGATTGTTATTAGCATCACTAATGGTGGTGGAGATGCACCTCTGGCAATATTCCCTAACTTAGGCGATATGTCTCAATATTTAGGATTATTTGTTTTCATTACGATCTGTTGTCTTATTATTCGCAGATCTTTGTCAGCACTTAAACGATAATATTATTATGATGCCCTTTACCAGGAAACTGATAAAGGGTATTTATGACTATTTAAGGTTACTGCCTAAATTAAGTGTTAAGGCAATATTCATCGAGGTTTGATAGAGGTTCGCTTTTGCCGTTACTGATTCTAGTACTTCCGCCAAAGTCGCAACTTTACTTAAAATACTGAACATGGCATTAATACCATAAGGATAAATGGTTTCAGCTTTATTGCCCAAACTGCCAACAATAACAATTACCGTCATAAATTACAAAACTTACAATAGTTTTGATTCAGCCTCACAATCTAACGTATTCAATCTCTCAGGCTTTCTTAACAATATCATCAAATTGACAGTTTATTAACAATAACCTTTCAAAGTTAGGCAATAAGAATTCATTACCATGTTAAATTTCCTATTATGATTTTGCATACGCTTTATTTTTTGTTAGCATAACACATTTTATATTGAATCATAGGTGACTCCGTCATGATAGTGTTTGATTCTATCCAAATTCGTAGAGGCATTAATCTACTTTTAGATAATGCATCAGCAACAATAAATCCTAAACAGAAAGTTGGATTAGTCGGTAAAAATGGCTGTGGTAAGTCCACACTTTTTTCATTAATTAAAGGTGAAATTCAAACTGATGCCGGTAGTGTTTCTATTCCTGCTCAATGGCAATTAGCATGGGTAAATCAAGAAACACCAGCATTAGATACAGCCGCTATCGAATATGTTATTGATGGTGATCGTGAGTTTCGAAAATTAGAACAAGATTTAGAGATTGCTTACGAAAAAAATAATGGTGAGCAAATTGCGCTTATTCATGAAAAACTTGATAACATTGATGCGTGGACTATCCGCTCTCGAGCGGCAACGTTACTGCATGGTTTAGGTTTTTCCAATGAACAATTAACATTACCGGTTAAATCCTACTCTGGTGGTTGGCGTATGCGACTTAATCTAGCGCAAGCGTTAATGTGCCGTTCTGATTTACTTCTTCTTGATGAACCAACCAACCATCTTGATTTAGATGCTGTGATGTGGTTAGAAAAATGGTTAAGTAATTATCAAGGTACACTTATTTTAATTTCACATGACCGTGATTTCTTAGATCCATTGGTTAATAAAATTATTCACATTGAACAAAAAAAACTATTTGAGTATACCGGTAATTATTCATCATTTGAGACACAACGCTCAGCAAAACTGGCTCAGCAACAATCAATGTATGAAAGCCAGCAACTTAAAGTTGCACATTTACAAAGCTATATTGATCGTTTTAGGGCTAAAGCAACTAAAGCTAAACAAGCTCAAAGCCGAATAAAAATGTTAGAAAGAATGGAATTAATTGCACCAGCACATGTTGATAATCCATTTCACTTTAAATTTAGACAATCTGAATTCTTACCAAGTCCTTTATTAACGATGGAAAATATCGTTGCCGGCTATGGTGATAAAATTGTATTAGAACAGATTAAACTTAATTTAGTTCCAGGTTCTCGCATAGGTTTATTGGGTCGTAATGGTGCTGGTAAATCAACACTCATCAAGTTATTAGCAGGTGAATTACTGCCAATGCAAGGTCAGGTTAGCTTAGCTAAAGGGGTACAACTTGGCTATTTTGCTCAACACCAATTAGAATATTTACGGGCAGATGAATCAGCTTTATGGCATTTAAAACAACTTGCGGAGCCGAAAAATACCGAACAAGAATTACGTAATTATTTGGGAGGTTTTGATTTTCATGGTGATAAAGTTAGTGAACCAGTAAAAACATTCTCTGGTGGTGAAAAGGCTCGATTAGTTTTAGCGTTAATTGTTTGGCAAAAACCAAATTTACTGTTGCTCGATGAACCAACAAACCACTTAGATTTAGATATGCGACAAGCATTGACTGAAGCATTAATCGATTTTGAGGGGGCGTTAGTTGTGGTCTCGCATGATAGGCATTTATTGCGTTCTACTACTGATGAGTTTTACTTAGTTCATGATCATAAAGTCGAACCTTTTAATGGTGATCTTGATGATTATCATAAATGGCTTACGGAAGAACAGAAAGCAGAAAACCAACCGGAAGAAACAAATAAACCAATAAAAAAGGAAAGTTTACCTAAAGTTTCAGCGCAAGAACGTAAAGAGCAGAAACGCAAAGATGCTGAGGCTCGTGCACAATTACAGCCACTTAAAAAGCAGTTACAAAAAGAAGAGAAAATTATTGCTCGATTAAATGATCAATTAAAAATTATTGAAGAGCAATTAGCGGATCCCGATCTTTACGGTTCAGATAAAAAAACAGAACTGACGCAATTGCTGCTCAATCAAAGTAATTTAAAAATAGAATTAGATAAAGCAGAGTCAAGTTGGTTTGATTTACAACAACAGTTAGAAGAATTTGAAGCTGAGTAATCATAACTCCAATAAAATTTATTTGTTTAAAACAAAAAACACAGAGCTTATGCTCTGTGTTTTTCTATAAATATTGTGCAGTAAAACAGTTAAGTTTTTAGCTTTTTTCTACTTGGCTAAAATCAAGTTCAACTGGAGTAGAACGACCAAAAATAGAAACCGACACTTTTAAGCGACTTTTTTCGTAATCTACTTCTTCAACTACACCATTAAAGTCAGCAAATGGACCTTCGTTAACACGAACAAGTTCACCTGGTTCAAATAATGTTTTAGGACGCGGTTTATCACCAACTTGCTGTAGACGATTCATAATTGCATCAACTTCACGTTGGCTAATTGGCGCTGGTCTATCTGATGTCCCACCAATGAATCCCATTGTTCTTGGTACACTTTTAACTAAATGCCAAGTTGCATCGTTCATCATCATTTCAACTAAAACATAACCTGGGAAAAATTTACGTTCACTTTTACGGCGCTGTCCACCTTTCATTTCAACAACTTCTTCGGTTGGTACTAAAACTTCCCCAAAAGAATCTTCCATATTATGTAATTTAATATATTCACGTAATGATTGTGCAACACGTGCTTCATAGCCAGAATAAGCTTGGATCACATACCAGCGTTTTTGTTGTGTTTCACTCATATTAACGCCCTATTGAAGTTAAATAAAAGATGATTGAACGGAACAAAGAATCCATTCCCCAAAGCGCAGTACCAACAATAACGGTAATAACAGCGATTAATAAAGTTGTTTGTACAGCTTCTTTACGAGTAGGCCATACAACCTTTCTGAGTTCTTTTCGTGATTCTTGCAGAAAAGCTATAAACGATTTCCCTTTAGCGGTTGTAAATGCAATAAATAAGGTTAAAAGCGAAACCACAACAACTGCAATAATTCGAACGATCGCATTTGGTTGATATATATCATTAGGTAAAGAGAAATAAGAATTTCCCCAAACAATTAACGCAATTAATACTAGAACCAAAACCCATTTAAATTTGTCTAGAACAGTACTTGTATCTTGACTCTCGTTACTTACTAGCATATAAAACCTATGATTATGTTATTTATAATATTATCCATTTTCCAAAATGCTCTTTCTCTAAAAACATTTTGCTAAACAGACTAGGTAAGAAAGGGTATCAAAAGATACCCTTTCTATGATCGCGATTGCTGAAATTATTTAATAACCTTAGCAACAACACCAGCACCAACAGTACGACCACCTTCACGAATAGCGAAACGTAAGCCGTCTGCCATT
>NZ_JACFPE010000007.1:0-121144 GCF_016102185.1 Gilliamella sp. W8126
CTGTCTCAAGGGCTGCGTATACTACGCTACACCTTTTCATTCGTCAAGATCTTTTTTTAAAATTTTTGACCTTGCTCACTAACACTGGTTTTGTCTGCTTGTCGCTGACGCCGTGTCAGTGGATGCGCATTATAGGCACTTCATTTTTTTTGGCAAGTGAAAAATTGCAATTATTTATTTGTTCGAATAAGCTTTAATCAGCATGAACGCTAATACAATGATATTTATTAAGATTATATTCAGTGAATTTTTTAGTTAATTTTTCAACCTGCTGATTATGTAATGTACTTATCACAATATTATCTAGAGTGGATAGTTCGCTTAAACTATTTAGATCATACTGATCATTAAGCAATGTATTGACTCTTGAAGCAATTGCATATCCTGAATCGATGAAAGTTGTATTAGGAAAAAGTATTTTTAACTCATCTTTAATAAATGGATAATGAGTGCAGCCAAGCACAATAGTATCGGGGATAGTAGATAAATTAAGCCATGGCTGCAATAATGTTTCAAGTTGCTGCATATCAACAGCAATCCCTTGTAGCTTATTTTCAGCGATATGAGCTAATTCTGATAAACCAAGTAACTTTACACTACAATCTGGCGCAAATTCTTGGATCAAATTATTTGTATATGCCCGTTGTATTGTTGCCTTTGTTGCCAATAAACCTATGCATTTATTTTTAGTAACTTTGCTGGCAGGCTTAATTGCAGGTACAACACCAACAATTGGAAAGGTAAAGTTTGTTCGTAAACTGGGTAAACAAATAGTGCTAGCGGTATTACATGCAATGACTGCTAAATCAATAGAGTATGATTGTAAAATGGTAGCAATGATACGATTCACTCTAGTGATTAAATATTCAGATGATTTATCACCATAGGGAAAACCTTCATTATCAAAAGCATAAATATAATGTAGATTCGGTATTTTATTATAGATTTCATTATAAATAGATAATCCACCGATACCCGAATCAAAAACTAATACTGTGGGAGATTGTTTTACAATATTCATATATAGTTAATGAAGGTTAAAAAAATAAACGAGCCATATCCTAAATTGATTAAAATTTTATGCAAGTAATTTTGTTTGCGGTAATGCTGGCTTTTTTTAGAATAAATCATTAAAATGGACGTCTAGATGGTAAAACTGCTAAACATAAGCATCTTTCATAGTTATTTTATATTTAGAGAATTGCACTAAATAAGTTAAAGAAGGTAAAACATGTCAGAATTTCTATTTACTTCAGAATCTGTATCAGAAGGTCATCCAGATAAAATAGCCGATCAAATATCTGATGCAGTATTAGATGCTATTTTAGAACAAGATCCTAAAGCACGAGTTGCTTGCGAAACTTACGTAAAAACCGGTATGGCATTAGTCGGTGGAGAAATTACAACTTCGGCTTGGGTTGATATTGAAGAATTAACCAGAAAAACCATTAATGATATTGGTTATACTAGTTCAGAAATGGGCTTTGATGCCAATTCTTGTGCAGTTCTCAATGCAATTGGTAAGCAATCGCCGGATATTAACCAAGGTGTTGATCGTAAAAATCCACTGGAACAAGGTGCTGGTGACCAAGGTATTATGTTTGGCTATGCTACCAATGAAATGCCTAACTTAATGCCAGCAGCAATTAGTTATGCTCATGATCTTATGCGTCGTCAAGCTGAAGTAAGAAAAAATGGTTGTCTCCCATGGTTAAGACCTGATGCCAAAAGCCAAGTCACATTAATTTACCAAGATGGAAAAATTCAAGGCGTTGATACTATAGTTTTATCGACCCAACATTCAGAAGACATTGAACAAAAAGCGTTGCATGAAGCGGTAATGGAAGAGATCATTAAACCAACCCTACCAAGCGAGTGGTTAACTTCAAGAACAAAATATTTTATCAATCCTACTGGACGTTTTGTTATTGGTGGTCCTATGGGAGATTGTGGTTTAACTGGTCGAAAAATTATTGTTGATACTTATGGTGGTGCCGCACGACATGGTGGTGGAGCATTTTCAGGGAAAGATCCTTCAAAAGTGGATCGTTCAGCAGCTTACGCTGCAAGATATGTTGCCAAAAATATTGTAGCCGCAGGACTTGCTGATAAATGTGAATTACAAATTTCTTACGCTATCGGTGTTGCTCACCCAACTTCTATTTATGTTAATACTTTTGGCACTGAAAAAATTGCTCAAGATAAAATTATATCATTAATAAAAGAATTTTTTGATTTACGTCCTTATGGATTAATTCAAATGCTTGATCTTATCCAGCCAATTTATCAAAAAACAGCAAGCTATGGCCATTTTGGTCGAGATATCTTCCCATGGGAAAAAACCGATAAGGCAGCTATTCTTCGCGATGCAGCAGGATTATAAACGCGTACCAATTTATCTCCAAAATCAAGTATTGGCTTGTTTAAGAACACACTTAATTCAAGCCAATCAAATATTAACAACCAATTATAAAGAGCCTAAAATCAGTTACAAACCAAAAGGAACTATTGCTGGCTGCGCATTATTAACCCGTTGGGAAATACAACTTAATAGCACAATGCTCTATGAGAATAGGGAAGATTTTATTAATGAAGTTGTGCCTCATGAATTAGCTCATCTCATTACTTTTCAATATTTTGGTAAAGTAAAACCACATGGCAAAGAATGGCAATATGTCATGTCTGAAATAATGAAAAAAGAACCAAAAGTGACCCATAATTTCAAAATTAAACGCAACGAATATATATATTTTTGTGACTGCCAAGAGCATTATTTATCACCAATACGACATAAAAAAATTATAAATAATAAAACTAGTTATCAATGTCGTAAATGCGGTACTATACTAAAACTTAAAAACATTAGTTAATTTTAAAATAAATTATGCCTAATTTTGATACCCACTTTTACAAAAGTTCTATATTTATTGTACTCTTAAGCTTTTTTTTATATATCGTAGGTAACTTTTGTCTGCCATTATATGGCAAACTAACCGTAAGTTTAGTCGAACATCTCCAGTCATTATTTTTATTATTTATGTGCGGTTATAGCTATTTTTATGCGAAAAGTGTTAAAAATCATTCAAACCTGTATAAATTTTGGATTTGGACAATATTTTGGTGGTTTATGCTGTTTGGTAGAGGTATCAGCTGGGGACGAGATTTTTTCCCAGATGTTCCTCGTTTTTATTATAAAATTATTGCTGGTATTATCATGGCAATTCCATTACTAACTACATTTTTGCCAACTATTCGCCAAGAAATAATTCGTCGATATAAATATGAAACAATTCCGGTCTGGCATCTATTTTTCGCCTTTTTATTCTTAGGTATCGCCGATACTGCTGAACACCGTCGTTTAGGTTACCAATTTTTGGTGTTAGATCCACAGCGCAAAGATTTAATTGAGGAGTTAATGGAAATACCCTGCCTGTTAAGTCTAGCTTTAACTACTTTTTATATGCAAAAAAATGAAAAAAAGAGGTTAAATAAGTCATGTTAAGCTATCGTCATAGCTATCACGCAGGCAATCATGCCGATGTTTTAAAACATATTGTATTAACATTATGTATTAACTCATTAAAAGAAAAAGAAAAACCATTTTTATACTTAGATACTCATTCGGGAGCTGGTCGTTATTTACTACAAAGTGAACATTCTGAAAAAACAGGGGAATATTTATCTGGTATCAATTTAATTTGGCAACAATCCGAAACACCTGAATTACTTAATACTTATTTATCGGTTTTAAAACGTTATAACCCTTTCGATAATTTAAAATATTATTTAGGCTCCCCTTTAATAGCTAAACAATTACTAAGAGAACAAGACAAAATCAATCTTACAGAACTTCATCCTACAGATTATCCATTATTGCGACAAGAATTCAGTAAAGATAAACGGGCCCGAGTTTTAAGAGAAGATGGATTTTCACAATTAAAATCAAAACTACCTCCCGAATCTCGTCGAGGAATTGTTTTGATTGATCCTTCATATGAAATAAAAGATGATTATCAAAAAATCCCTAAAGCATTATTAGAAGCATATAAACGTTTCGCAACTGGCATTTATTTAATTTGGTATCCGGTTGTTTCTCGAACTCAAACGCAAAAGATGATAGATGAAATAGTTAACTTAGGTATTAAGAAAATTTCTCAATTTGAATTTGCAATCAAACCAGATAATAACCAGAAAGGTATGACGGCTTCAGGTATGATCGTTATTAATCCGCCATGGAAATTACAGCAACAAATGCAAACCATTATGCCGTGGTTGAAAAACACCCTTGATACAGAAAAAACAGGGAATTATCTTATTAAGGAATTAGTTCCAGAATGATTTCTAATGGTTATAGATCAAAAATGCGAGAATCTCTCGCATTTTTTATAAATAATATTTAAACAACAACTAAACATTTAAAATTAAGGAAAGAAATGACAAGCAAACAGATAAATCCATAAAATTACAGTTAGAAGCAGGGAAAGAAAAACTGCTGCCGAACCATAATCCTTTGCCCGCCCTGATAATTCATGACGCTCTGTACCAATTCGATCAACAACACATTCAATAGCACTATTGAGTAACTCAACAATCATCACAACGCCAATTGATCCCAATAATAAAATGCGCTCATAAATTGAAAAATCAATTAGCATTACCGTTACATAAGCAATAACTAACAAAATTAATTCTTGTCTAAATGCTGTTTCATATTTTATTGCTGACTTAAATCCTTTTAAAGAATATTTTGTCGCATTAATAATACGTTGCAATCCAGTCGATTTTTCCATCTTTATATTCCAAATTCTAAATTATCGCACATAACCATAGTTCATAAGACGTTGAAATCTTCTTTCAAGCAGTTCAGGTAATGTTAAACCTTGTAATTCATCCAGATCAGCTAATAATTGTTTTTTAAGTGAATTAGCAATAGTTGTATAATCACGATGAGCACCACCAAGAGGCTCAGGTACGACAGAATCGATCAGATTCAATTTTATCAATTTGTCAGCTGTCATATTCATTGCTTCTGCTGCTACTGGCGCTTTATCAGCACTTTTCCATAAAATTGATGCACATCCTTCCGGAGAAATAACGGAGTAAGTACTATACTGTAGCATATTGACTTTATCTGCGACACCAATTGCAAGTGCTCCTCCCGAGCCACCTTCACCAATGACAGTACAAATTGTTGGTACATTTAATCGTGACATCTCACGCAGGTTACGCGCAATTGCTTCTGCTTGTCCTCTTTCTTCTGCACCAATTCCAGGATAAGCTCCTGGCGTATCAATAAATGTAATAATTGGTAACTTAAACCGCTCAGCCAGTTGCATTAATCTCAATGCTTTACGATAACCTTCTGGAGCTGGCATACCAAAGTTACGATAGATTTTCTGTTTAGTTTCACGTCCTTTTTGATGGCCAATCACCATAACAGGGCGATCATCTATACGCGCTATACCACCAACAATTGCCTTATCATCAGCATAGGCTCTATCTCCAGCTAACTCATCAAAATCAGTAAAAATTTCATTGATATAGTCTAATGTGTAAGGACGATTAGGGTGCCTAGCTAACTGAGCCACATCCCAAGGCGATAGATTAGAAAATATTTTTTTAGTCAATTCACGACTTTTCTGATTTAATTGCTTAATTTCTTTATCTAAATTAATATCTAATTCAACTTGTTGCGAATCAATATTCTTTAAGGAATTAATTTTTGCTTCTAATTCCGCTATCGGCTTTTCAAATTCCAAAAAATTGTTCATAACGCTTGTGATTGCCTCTTGTATTATTTGTATTTTATAAAAAATACGTCACTAAATTTAGTATACAGACTATTTATTAAAATAAAATTAAATCAATTTTACTATGTAATTGTCATTGAAGTCATCAATATTTATTATTAATACACTTAAACAGGTTAAATAGCACCTTTAATGTTTATTTAAATCTTTACATCTAAATAGCCCAGATTTTTTATTACTTATTCGATTAATATAACTTAATTAATCAAATTCAAAATTCACACGTTCATTACCTAGTAAGGTTTTTAGTTCTATTATTAATGCATCTTCAGGTACTATACGCCAAGTGGTACCAAATTGCAGGCGTACGATGGAGTCTTCTCTTTGATAATATAAATTAACAGGCACACTACCATGTCGATAAGGTTCTATAATTTGTTGAAGCCTTTGTAGGATTGTCCGATTAACCTCAATATCAGTTAATGTAATAGCTAACCCCTTAACATATTTAGCCCGAGCATCTTTTAAGTCAACAATGTCTCGCACAGATAATTTAAAGCCACCATTGAAATCATCATGACTTACTTGACCAGAAACAATTAAAATTTTATCTTTTACAAGTAAATGCCCAAATTTATCTAATGCTTCAGAGAAAAGCATGCCATCAATTCGTCCTGACCTATCATCTAAAGTGAATAATCCAATTTTATTACCTTTTTTGGTAATCCGAACTCGGGCATCAACAACTATACCGGCAAAAGTAGCCATTTTTCCCCATCCAGTAGGTGCTGCCTCACTAATACGAACACCTCCAGAATATCGATTGAGTTCTTTTAAATATTGGGTAACCGGATGTCCGGTTAAATAAAGTCCTAATGCTTCACGTTCACCATCAAGTAAAACTTGTGCTGGTAATTCAGGTACAGCGGCATATGCGTGCTCAACTTGTTCTGGCTCTTCAGCAAGGACGCCAAACATATCTTCTTGACCAATATTCTGCGCTTTAGCATATTGATCTGCCGCTTGCATGGCATCATTGATACTATGTAAAATAGCCGCTCTATGTGGTCCTAGTTTATCAAAAGCACCAGCCATAGTTAATTTTTCTAACACTCGACGATTAATTTTTTTCATATCCGTTCGAGCACAAAGCTCGAAGATATTTTTAAAATAACCACCGCTATTACGAGCTTCAACAATAGCTTCTATTGGGCCTTCCCCTACTCCCTTTATAGCACCAATACCGTAAACAATTTCACCTTTATCATTCACATGAAAATGGTAAAGACCACTATTAATATCAGGAGGATTAACTTGCAACCCCATTCGTAGACATTCGTCAACTAAACCAACAATTTTATCAGTATTGTCCATATCAGCAGTCATTACTGCAGCCATAAATTCAGCCGGATAATGTGTCTTTAACCATAAAGTCTGATAGGAAACAAGTGCATAAGCAGCAGAGTGAGATTTATTAAAGCCATAACCAGCAAATTTTTCAACCAGATCAAAAATATGCATTGAAAGTTCACCATCAACGCCTTGCTTTTCCGCACCTTCTTTAAAAACAGAACGCTGCTTAGCCATCTCTTCTGGTTTTTTCTTACCCATCGCTCGTCGTAACAAGTCTGCGCCACCTAGCGTATAACCAGATAGTGTTTGGGCAATTTGCATAACTTGTTCTTGATATAAAATTATGCCATAAGTTGGTTCTAATATTGGTTTAAGAGATTCGTGTTGATGATTGATATCTGGATAAGATACTTCTTCTCGTCCATGCTTACGGTCAATAAAATTATCCACCATCCCTGACTGTAACGGCCCCGGTCGAAATAAAGCAACTAAAGCGATCATATCTTCAAAACAGTCGGGCTTTAATCGCCTGATCAAATCTTTCATACCACGCGATTCCAATTGAAAAACCGCAGTTGTTTCAGCCTTTAATAATAATTGGAAAGATTCTTCATCATCTAATGGAATACGAGTAATATCAACTGTTGGCTTACCATCCCTTAACTGGCGCTCATTAATCATTTTAATCGCCCAGTCAATAATGGTTAAGGTGCGTAATCCTAAGAAGTCAAATTTAACCAGTCCTGCATATTCAACATCATTTTTATCAAATTGAGTTACAGGATGGAGCCCCTCGGGATCACAATAAATAGGAGAAAAATCAGTAATCTTAGTTGGTGATATTACGACACCTCCAGCATGTTTACCCGCATTTCGAGTAACACCTTCCAACTGTCTTGCGATATCAATAAGAGACTTAACTTCTTCATTATTATCATAAAGCTCTTGCAATTGTGGTTCAGCTTCAAATGCTTTAGCTAAGGTCATACCAGGATCAAGAGGAATTAATTTTGATATACGATCAACAAATCCATAAGGATGGCCAAGTACTCGCCCTACATCACGAATAACCGCTTTAGCAGCCATAGTACCAAAGGTAATAATCTGAGATACCGCATCCCGACCATACATATCAGCAACGTGATCAATAACCATATCACGCTTTTCCATACAAAAGTCGACATCAAAATCCGGCATAGAAACCCGTTCTGGATTCAAAAAACGTTCAAACAGTAAATCAAATGCTAATGGATCTAAATCAGTTATTTTTAAAGCATACGCAACCAGTGATCCTGCCCCTGAACCACGTCCAGGACCAACGGGAATATCGTTATCTTTCGACCATTGAATAAATTCCATTACGATCAAAAAGTAACCCGGAAACCCCATCTGATTTATTACGTTTAATTCTGTTTCTAATCGCTCATCATATTGTGAACGTTTTTGTTTTCGTTCTTCCGGATCAGGAAAAAGAAATTCTAATCTCTCCTCTAAACCTTCTCGAGATTTATGTACCAAAAAATCTTCCGTCGACATATCACCAGTAGGAAATTGCGGTAGGAAATATTCACCAAGCCTTATAGTAACATTACATCGCTTAGCTATTTCTACGCTGTTTTCTAATGCCTCTGGAATATCTGAAAATAAATCACACATCTCTTGTTCAGTACGCAAATACTGTTCAGCAGAATAATTTTTCGGTCTATTAGGATCGTCAAGTGTATTACCATCATGAATAGCAACTCGAATTTCATGAGCTTCAAAATCCGAAGATTTCAAAAATCGTACATCATTAGTCGCCACAACAGGTAAGGAATATTGTTCAGCTAGCTGAATGGCGCTATGAATAAATAATTCTTCATTAAGCCGATTAGTGCGAACTAATTCAAAATAAAAGTGTTGATTAAAATTTTCTCGATAAAAGTTAATTGCATCTTCAATAATTTCCTGATTATCGCGAATAATACCAATACCTATATCACTGTCACGACCAGCTAATATAATTAAACCATCGCGATGTGACCTTAACCATTCCTGATCAACAACCGGCATATCTCCAATATAGCCACGCTGGTAAGCTTTAGAGATTAATAATGTAAGATTTTGATAGCCTTCATTGTTTGCTGCTAACAATGTTAATCGATAAACATCATCACTTAATTGTGAATTTTTAATGGCTAAATCGGCACCAATAATCGGTTTGATGCCCTTACCCATTGCTGAACCATAAAACTTCACCAGTCCACACAGATTGGTAAAATCAGTAATGGCAAAAGCAGGCATTTGCAACTTGCTTACTTCATTAACTAAAGTACCTACTTTAGCTATGCCATCAATCATTGAAAAATCGCTATGTAAATGAAGATGAATAAACTTAGGTTCAGTCATATTTACCAAAAATAATTACCCAGAAAATTAGCCACAATTATAGCATAAACCATATGAATATTCTTATTGTCTTTATTTATCACTAAATATACCAACTAATCAATTACAAAAACGTCCGTTATAAAACAACGGACGTTAATCAAATTAGTGTAGATAAATGCGAAATGTTATTTGCGTCGTAAACCTTCAGCATTTGCAGCTTTTATTGCTGCAAATACTGTGTCGGGATTGATTTCAGCAGGAGAATTATAAATTGACTCACCTTGCGCACAAGCTAAAATTGCCACTTGCATTAAGTCATCATCACTAACATTAGCTAAGCCAATTTCTGCTAATGTGATTGGCAACCCAACGGACTGACAGAAATCATAAACGGTTTCAATCATTTGTGGATCACTATCAATTAACATTAACATAGCAAGTGTACCAAACGCCACTTTTTCACCATGCCAGTAATCATGTGTCGCTTCTAATGCAGTAAATCCATTATGAATGGCATGTGCAGCTGAAAGGCCACCACTTTCAAATCCTAATCCAGAAAGTAACGTATTAGCTTCGATCACATGTTCCAGTGCTGAGGTTACTACTTTTTGTTCACAGGCATTTTTAGCTTGTACACCATATTTTAACAATATTTCAAAACAAAATTTTGCTAGCGCAAATGCGGTCATTGGGCCAGGTCGCCCACTCATATTCCCTGCTTTTGATTGCCTACAATCTTCGGCTTCAAACCAAGTTGCTAAAGCATCGCCCATACCTGCAACTAAAAATCTTGCAGGAGCATTAGCGATAACTTTTGAATCAACTAAAACAACATCAGGATTTCTTGGTAACACAAAATAGCGTTTAAATTCACCTGTTGAAGTGTAAATTACTGATAAAGCACTGCAAGGTGCATCTGTTGAGGCAAGCGTTGGCACAACAACACAAGGATAATGAATAGTTGCGGCTACAGCTTTCGCTGTATCAATAACCTTCCCTCCACCTATACCAACAATCACATCAATGTTTTGAGATTTGGCTAACTCAATTATTCTTGTAATTTCTTCATCACTACATTCTCGGTTAAAAATATCAACGACACTTTCAATCTTATCTGATAGTGATTTTTCGATAGTTTTAGATAAATTTTTGTGGGCAGATGGACTTTCAAGCAATAACGCTTTTTTTCCAAGTCTCGCTAATTCTTCGCCTAAACTATTTTCAATTGCATTAAAGCCTTGAATGTATCGATTGGGGAAAAGTGCAGTAGTAATCATAATAACAGCTCCTAAAAATTAAAAAATCCTGCATAGATAAATCTTATTACCATTATTCAGCAAAATATTTTTTATCCATGTATTAAGTTAAAACATACGCTTTTATTAATATTAAGCTACTAAATATTTTTAAAAATGAGGTATATGCCACATTTTTTAATCTGTGAAGTGTATTATCAAAAAAAAGATAATAGAATAAGTGATTCCCATCACTTAATTGTGATGGGAAGAAAAAGATTAGATCTTCTTGAATAAAACTGAACCGTTAGTACCACCAAAACCAAATGAATTACAAAGCGCATATTCTAAGTTTTTCACTTGACGAGCTGTATGTGGAACATAATCCAGATCACAACCCTCATCAGGGTTATCAAGATTAATTGTTGGTGGAACAGCTTGATCACGTAATGCAAGCACCGTAAAGATAGATTCAACAGCACCAGCAGCACCTAATAAATGCCCAATCATTGATTTAGTTGAACTTACCATTACTTTATTAGCATTTTCTTGGAAAATACTTTTAACTGCTTGCGTTTCTGCTTTATCGCCAGCCGGAGTTGACGTACCATGCGCATTAATATATCCAACTTGTTCCGCCGTTATACCTGCATCACGAATAGCACATTTCATAGCTAATGCTGCACCACTACCATTTTCTGGAGGTGAAGTCATATGATAAGCATCGCCACTCATACCAAAACCAACGATCTCAGCATAAATTTTAGCGCCACGTTTTTTAGCATGTTCATATTCTTCTAAGAACATGATACCTGCACCATCACCAAGCACAAAACCATCACGATCTTTATCCCATGGGCGACTAGCAGCTTTAGGATTATCATTGTTTGTTGATAATGCACGAGCAGCACCAAAACCACCAATACCCAATGGTGTACTAGCTTTTTCACCACCACCGGCTAACATTGCATCGGCATCACCATAAGCAATCATACGTGCAGCATGACCAATATTATGCACGCCCGATGAACAAGCGGTAGCAATAGTAATACTTGGCCCCTTTAATCCGTAGATAATTGATAAATGGCCAGCAATCATATTGACTATTGTTGATGGCACAAAAAATGGGCTAATTTTACGAGGTCCACCATTGACTAATGCACTATGATTTTCTTCAATTAATCCTAGTCCACCAATACCTGAACCGATAGCACAACCGATGCGTTCTGCGTTTTCTTCAGTAACTTCAATGCCAGCATCTTGCATTGCTTGCATACCTGCAGCAATACCATATTGGATAAAATAATCCATTTTACGAGCATCTTTACGTGAAATATTATAATCTTCGCCATTAAAGTCTTTAACCATCGCTGCGAAGCGGGTTGCAAAAGGGGCTGTATCAAAGTGTTCTATAAGTTCTACGCCACTTTGACCTGCTAATAAAGCTTGCCAAGTAGACTCAACTGTATTACCTAATGGAGATATCATGCCCATTCCAGTAACAACAACTCTGCGTTTAGACACATTGTCCTCCAGAAAAGGATTGAAATGAAATTTGAATCATTGAAAATTTTATTATGAGTTTTCAGAATTAAATTATGTCAAATTCACTCTATAAAAATAGAGACATAAATAAAAACTAGGCGATCATTTGACCGCCTATTGTGAAAACTCTGCTAACCTTATTGATTTGCAGTAATATAATCAATTGCTGATTGTACAGTTGTAATTTTTTCAGCTTCTTCATCAGGAATTTCTGTATCAAATTCTTCTTCTAAAGCCATAACTAATTCAACTGTGTCAAGAGAGTCAGCGCCAAGATCTTCAACGAAAGAAGATTCATTCTTAACTTCGTCCTCTTTCACACCAAGTTGCTCAACAATAATTTTCTTAACTCGCTCTTCAATAGTGCTCATACTCTTTTTTTTCCTATAAATATCGCCGAAAGTGGCGGTGAATGTAAGTTTATAAAATGTTGAAAAAGATGCCAATCATTTTTCAACCCAATTGCTTATTTTTTGTTCAAAACTTCAAATTATTGGTTCATTTTACACTATTCTGATCAATTACACCATATACATGCCGCCATTGACATGTAAAGTTTCACCTGTAATGTAAGATGCTTCATCAGAAGCCAAAAATGCCACCGCATTAGCAATCTCAGCCGGTTCACCTAAACGTCCTGCTGGTACTTGCGCTAATGTTAACGCTTTTTGCTCATCCGTTAGTGCTTCTGTCATATCAGTTGCAATAAATCCTGGTGCAACAACATTAACTGTAATACCACGAGATGCAACTTCACGTGCCAAAGATTTACTAAATCCGATTAATCCGGCTTTTGCTGCAGAATAATTAGCCTGACCAGCGTTACCCATAGTACCTACAACTGAGCCTATAGTAATAATTCGACCATAACGTTTTTTCATCATAGTACGCATTAATGCTTTTGATAAACGAAAAACTGATGTTAAGTTAGTATTTAAAATATCTTGCCATTCGTCTTCTTTCATTCGCATTAATAGATTATCACGGGTAATACCTGCGTTATTAACTAAAATATCAATATCGCCAAACTCCGTTTTAATTGCATTAATAACTGATTCAATAGATGCTTCGTCAGTTACATTTAGTGCTAAACCTTTTCCGTTAGAGCCTAAATATTCACTTATGGCCTGTGCGCCTTTTTCTGTCGTTGCAGTACCAATCACTGTTGCACCACATGCAACTAATTTTTCTGCAATGGCCTTTCCAATCCCACGGCTTGCACCAGTTACTAAAGCAATTTTTCCTGATAGGTTCATAACTACCCCTTTTGTATTCTATTTAGTATTTTCAATTGCAACATCTAATGACGCTTTATCATTAACAGCACAAGCTGATAATGAATCAACAATACGTTTAGTTAAGCCCGTTAAAACTTTACCTGGGCCTATCTCAACTAACAGTGTTACACCTTGTTTTGCCATTTCTTCAACTGTTTCAGTCCAACGAACTGGGCTATATAACTGAGCTATTAATGCCGCTTTAATATTATCTGCCGATGATTCAACTTTTACATCAACGTTATTAATCACAGCAAATTGAGGTGGATTAAACGTCATGTTATTTAAAGTTGTCGCTAGTTTATCAGCCGCTGGTTTCATTAATGCGCAATGTGAAGGAACACTTACCGCCAATGGTAACGCACGTTTAGCGCCGGCCTCTTTACAAAGCGCACCGGCACGTTCAACGGCTTCTTTATTACCGGCAATAACAACTTGGCCTGGTGAATTAAAATTAACTGGCGCAACAATTTGACCTTGAGCCGCTTGTTCACATGCTTTTTGAATTGAATCGTTATCTAAACCAATAATAGCAAACATTGCACCAGTACCACTTGGCACTGCCTCTTGCATTAATTTACCGCGTAACTCTACTAATTTAATAGCGTCTTTAAAATCAATCACACCAGCACATACTAATGCTGAATACTCACCCAAACTGTGACCAGCCATAAATTCTGGTTGAGGGCCATTAATACTTTGCCAAACTCGGTAAATCGCAACCGATGCAGCAAGTAATGCCGGTTGTGTTTGCCAAGTTTTATTTAATTCTTCAGCTGGACCAGCTTGAACTAAAGCCCATAAATCATAACCTAATACTTGTGATGCTTCATCGAAAGTTGATTTCACAACTGGATAATTTTCAGCAAGATCTTTTAACATACCAACAGCTTGTGAGCCTTGTCCTGGAAATACCATTGCAAATTTGGTCATTTTGAAATCCTTGATTACCTAAATAATTTATAAAATTAAAATCTAACGAGTGCTGAGCCCCAAACAAAGCCGCCACCGAAAGCTTCTAATAAAATTAGTTGCCCACGTTTAATACGTCCATCTCGTACACCTGTATCTAATGCACAAGGTACTGATGCAGCAGACGTATTTCCTTGTTTATCAAGTGTAACAATCACCTTACTCATATCCATATCAAGACGTTTAGCTGTAGCTGAAATAATCCGTAAATTAGCTTGATGTGGCACTAACCAATCTAAATCAGATTTATTGAATGTATTTTCGGTTAAAAGTTCATCAACTAGATTAGAAAGTTCTTTGACTGCAATTTTGAATACATCGTTGCCTTGCATTGTCATATAGAGAGGATCATTAAGTGAACGGCGATCAACATATGGGTATTTTAATAATTCGCCATAACGGCCGTCGGCATGTAAATGAGAGGCAATAATACCAGGCTCTTCAGAAGCTCCAACCACAACTGCTCCAGCACCATCACCAAAAATGATAATTGTACCTCTATCTGTTGGATCAACACCACGGGTTAACATATCAGAACCAACAACTAAGGCATATTTTATTACACCACTTTTTACGTATTTATCAGCAATATCTAATGCATAAATAAATCCAGAACAAGCTGCCGACACATCGAAGGCAACCACATCACCGAGATCTAATTTAGCTTGTAATTCTGTAGCCGAGCTAGGAAAAGCATTAGCAGATGTTGCTGTTGCAACAATAATTAAACCAATCTCTTGTTTATCAATATCCGCCATTTCAATAGCTTTAATCGCCGCTTCATAGGCCATACTAGTAACAGTTTCATCGGGTGCAGCTATCCTTCTTTCTTTAATACCCGTACGAGTAGTTATCCATTCGTCACTAGTATCCACCATTTTTTCAAGATCGGCATTAGTTCTTATTTGTTTTGGAAGATAACTTCCTGTTCCTAATATTTTTGTATACATCGAATTATTCGCTCTTGGGTAGTGCAGAAGAAAGGCTATTGGCAATCTTCTCTGGTATATTTGTTTCGATAGCTAAAATAGCTTGCTCTATTGCTGCAAAAAATGATTTTTGATTGGCACTACCGTGACTTTTAATCACAATACTTTGAAGACCAAGTAAACACGCGCCATTATATCGCCCAGGGTCTAAATAACCAAAATTTTTTACTAATTTTCTTTGCAGCCATTTACTCAAAAACTTCATAACTAATGAGTTGTGCCCTAAAAGCATTTTGAACGAAGATAGAAAAATTTTAATTAACCCTTCTACCGTTTTCAAAGTCACATTACCAACAAAGCCGTCACAAACTAATACATCTGTTTTACCAGTTAATAGCTCATTACCTTCTAAATAACCAATATAATTAATTTGATGATTAGCTTTCAAAATAGACGCAGCAGCACGAATTTTATCCAATCCTTTAATGTCTTCTTCACCAATATTAAGCAAAGCAACACGAGGATTTTCAATATGAAGAACCGATTTTGCTAGTATTTCACCCATTATAGCAAATTGAACCAGCATATCGCTATCACATTCAGCATTTGCTCCCAAATCAAGTACCACAGTATTTTGATTATTTAACGCCGGAATGGTGGCAACTAATGCTGGTCTATCAATACCGGTTAGAGAATGTAATAATAACTTAGACAACCCCATCAGCGCACCCGTATTACCAGCACTAACACAAGCTTGAGCTTTATTATTTTTTACTAACTCTAATGCAATTCTCATTGACGAACCTTGACTATGCCTAATCGCATAAGAAGGTTTCATATCATTAGTAATGATAGATGTTGATTCTGTCACCATCAAGCGACCAGTTTCTTGGTACTGGGTAACTAGCTTGGTATTTTCTTTAGATAAAAAAAATCTAACTTCCTTTATGTCACCAACAAGAAAGATAGAAAGATTTGGATAATGATGTAATGCTTGAATTGCAGCAGGAACAACAATACGAGGACCAAAGTCCCCGCTCATAGCATCTAACGCAATGGTTAGATTATCCAAAATGTCACCTGAAGATTTCTAATTACTAATTAATTATTTAGAAATCACTTTTCGGCCGCGATAATAACCATCAGCGGTTACGTGATGACGTAAATGAGTTTTACCTGATTCATCAACTGAGATATTAGCAACAGTTAATGCATCATGAGAACGACGCATACCACGTTTTGCACGAGTTTTACGATTCTGTTGAACAGCCATGGATTTACCCCTTATTCTTTAAACTAACTAAAATTGCAAATGGATTTGGTTTTTCATTCTCAGCAGGAATTTTACCAAACACCATATCTGCCTCTGACACTTCGCAGTGTTTACTATCATGCACCGGCGCAATTGGTAATGAGAGAATAATTTCGTCCTCAATTAACGCTAATATATCTACTTCACCAAACTCGTTAACTAAAACGGGTTCATAATGTTCCGGTAATGTCTCTGCTTGAGCATCGCTCTTAACAGGACTAAATTTATTCATCACATGAACTTCAGTGATAAAAGGTTTAAAACAACGCTGACAAATTTGTTCTAGCGTCATTTTTGCATCAATAGTGATAACGCAAAGTCTTTGCTCATCAAAATCAAAAGACAAATGACATTCGATATCACTTTTTGGACTTTCAATCCTTGTTGCACTTTTTGCTGGATAATATCCAACATAATCAAGTCTTTTTTGTGCTGCTTTGATTGGGTCAATTGTTAATGGTAATTTATTTTGCATAAGATATGCATGCCTACCTTAAAAATTATTAAGTGCAGCTAAAAACCACACAAAGCCATAAGGCGCGCATAATACCTTTAAATCACCATTTCGTCAATGGGCAAGCACATGATAATTTGTTTTAATTGTTGATTATTTCTTAAATATTTATAATTATAATTTTACTTATTTCTTAACAAAAAATTTTGAGGAACGGGGTTTTTTAGCGTTCACAATTGTTATTTATTTAATCACTAAATAACTTGTGTTACTCGCTTAGTTAAATCCCTTTTTTAATTGCAAATTAAATCGAGTTTATTACGATAAACGCCCAAAACTATCTTTTACAATAGCTTGAAAATCATCAAAATTACGACTATTTAACAACCGCTTAGTTGATCTCTCTTTAACAAAATTGACGACTAAGTTATAAATTCGCATCGCATCTTCGTATTCATCTTTGCTAATTGCTAATAAGAAAATAACATGCGCAATTTCATTTTTATTCCATTCAATACCTTGAGGAGCCAAAATAGTGGTAACTACTGTCTTTTTGGCCAACAACCCAACTGAATGAGGAATAGCAATATTTTCACCTATTAAAGTCGATACAATACTTTCTCGTTCTACTACCGATGGATAAAAGTCCTTTCCCACATATCCAAATTTTTCCAGCCGTTGACAAACTCTCTGGAATAGTTCGCTTTGTGTCATCGGTTTGTCAATAATTAGGAAAAATTTTTCATTAAAAAAACGCTCAATAATATATGGCATAGTGCGATCAACCATTGATAAACGCCCTAATTGTTCTAGTTGATAAGGCGTTGGAAATGGTGCTATTTTCACTATTTGCTTATCTTTTTCGTTTAAGCGAACCGTCGATACCACAAAATCTTCTTCAATATGCGTTAACTGTTCATATTCTCTATAAGAAATCGTTCGATTAATTAAAATATGAGGAAAATCGCGTTTAATTTTTGATTCAATCATACGCAAAGTAGCGTTACCCAATTCACTGACTAATAAAATTTGCACTAATCTTTTATATCCTGCACTATAATTGCGCTCTAATGCTACCCCTATATGAATTGCTAAATAGCTAATTTCGTCTTCAGTCATTTTCACATCAGTAAACTTAGGAATATTCGCTAATGCCGATAAAGTAATATCATAAGCAAAAGGATAATATTGTTTAATTTCATGTAATAACGGATTAGAAGTATGAATTTGATATTTTATACGAGATAGCAACGATGAAATATGAATTAACATATCTTGACGTAGCTTCATATCTTGTTTCAAATTATAGTGATAAGAATCATTGATATAAGATAAGATATGTTCAAATAACTCTAAACTTTTAGCTTGATTAGGTGATTCCATAATAGTGCGCGACATAATCTGCACACATAAATAGTTAAATTCAGCATCAGAAAGGGTACTACCTAAAAAATAGGAGAAGCCTTCAGAAACCTCACGTGCAGCGCCAATAACTGTCGAATCAATATTATCGACTTGATATTCGACTAATTCATACCCTTGCGTAATTCTGGTGATTGAAACGGCACAACAATAGAGCAAATATCCTTGCCCTTCCGAGGTTAATTTTAATTCAAAACGTTCAAACTGATTTTGTAGGACATTTTCCAGATAATCTAAATCAATATCAGATAATATCGTCTGAATTAACCGATTAACATTGATAGTGTCCCCTGTGATATGGTGTTGCCATAAAATATCAGTTAAACATGCTCGAATAGCCGATTCCTCACCAACTAATCGCATACCTGAATAAGGACGATTATCCAGCGATAAATGGTATTTATCCAGATATTGCTTAACTTCAATAACATCATTTTGTAATGTATTACGGCTCAAAAACCATTCACCAGCAATATCATCCAATTTTACCGACTTTGATTGAGTTAAAAATGCAATTAATAAAGCGGAAACGCGCTCTTTATTAGTTCGAGGAACTCGTTCTATTTGCTGAACAATCGGAATGGTTGCATACAGATTAGGATCTGTTATGACAAGGTGATAACCAACGTTTTTAATATAATCAACTTGCGCACCATACTTATTTAATACATCGTTAAGAGCAACAATATCAGACCGAATTGTTCTGATTGATACTGTAAAACGATTTGCTAGCTCTTTTTGAGGTAGCAATTCGTTTTTTATCGTATCAAAAATATACGCTAATCGTTGATAAGGGAATAGCAATTTAGATGCCATTACTCATCCTGCTAACTTTTGCGTAATCGCTAATAGTTGTTTAACATCTTCAGTTCTTGTCGCCCCAGTTGTTTTATCAATAATTGAGGTATAAATATGTGGAATAACTTTTTTCACACCAGCATTCAAGGCAATTTTTAAAATTGTTTCATAATTGTCTAAATCGATACCACCAGTAGGTTCTAGATAGAAATTATGTTCAGCACAGCATTTAGCCACATACTCATATTCATCTATATGTTTTAACCCACCCATAGGGAAATATTTAATTGAGCTTCCTCCCATATCTTTTAATAAAGCAATAGCGGTTTCAACCGGAACGATAGCAGCTGGTGATTTTGAGCTTAGTGGTCCTGTAGCTATATTAACTAATCCTACTTTCCCTGTTGGTGATACAAGACCATTAATTACCGTTTCTTTTTGTCCTAATAAAGCACGACTTGTTGCCACCCCTGTAAAAACTTGATTAACATGTTGAGGCTGTAGAACTGCAGATATTTCTGACACCATAGTAGATTGATTAGGATCACCCGCTCCCAGACCAACTGAAATAGCATTATCAATGGCTAACGCATATTTTTTCATATCTTCTATTGCTTGCTGATTATCTGGATAATTTTTAGATAACACTCCCACAACAACATAAGTTTGTGCAGCTTCATAAATAGCACTAGCATTATCAATTGAATTGGCTAATACGTTTAAACAAACGCGATCGTTAAAATAATTTGGTGTCAATTGCATTATTTAACTCCTTGGATAATTTTTATAATTTTGTTATAGACAATATCAAGCTGTTCCGCCGTTACACTACGAACATCTGCATCTACTTTACCCTCATTGGCTTTATATTCCCGAAAATAGACTGCAATCTCGCCTTGCTTCATCAGGTCTATCATTTCAACAGCACTTTTACCAATAACCTTTGCATCAAATGATATTTCTGCACGAGCAATATCTCGGCCAGCACCATCCCAGACAACTTTTGCCGATATACCATTAATAGAATTTAACTTTTCGATAAATGGTGTCATTTTGACAACCATTTCTTGCCCAGTTTCTTGTTTAGGATCGTTAATATATAACTCAATTGCCCTGGTTAAGCCTAAAATACCTTCTTTACCAACCTTCATTGGTCGGCCAATACCTTGAGACTGAAGTTTAAGCCATTCAATAGCTTGGTGGCGGCCAATAACTAAGCCACTAGTTGGCCCTTCAATTGCTTTTGCACCACTATAAATAACTAAATCAGCGCCTTGTTGATAATAGGTTTGTAAATCCTCTTCCGCTGCGGCATCAACAATTAATGGAATATTATATTTTTTGGCCACTGTTACGGCTTGCGCAACTGATAACATACTTTTTTGCACACAATGATGTGATTTAACATATAAAATAGCCGCGGTATCAGAATTAATTAATGATTCAATGTGCTCTGGTTTGCACTCATTTGCATAACCCGCTTCAACCACAATTCCACCACCTAGAGCGACCATAGTACTAATAGGTGCACCAAAATTTACGTTATGTCCTTTTGGCACAATAATTTCCCTTGCTACCCATTTATCAGAACTATGTAAATTAAATAATAAATCACGATCATCTTTAACGATTAAACCTGCGACAGCTTGCGCAATGCCAGCCGAGGCACATGATACGACCACAGCGTTTTCGACATTGAGTAATTTAGCAATGTATTGACCCGTTTTATCAACTAAATCTTTTATTTCAAAATATTCATTTAATCCGTGGGATACAGTATCTACCACTTCTGCTCTGGGTGTTGAAACACCTAAAATAGTCATTCGCCCCGAAGCATTAATCACTTTTTTCAAGTGGTATTTACTGTATATTTCTTTTTCAGTTTGAGATTCTGAGCTCATTTTTACTACCTTCTTGTGTTATTTCAATATGTGTAACTTTTTTGGTTGTATTTGTTACGATAGAGGCTAAAGGAACAAACTGTTCATGGCATTCCCTCTGCTCACCTTCTGAATCAGTTAAAGAGACGGTTTGCTGTTTTATATCAAAAATAGTCAAATCGGCATCATAGCCAATAGCTATTTCCCCTTTATTATTTAAATGCAATATTTGTGCCGCATTTTTAGTGACACTATCAATAATTCTAGTTTTGCTATAACCTAGACAGATAAATTTATTCATCACATTTGCTAAGCTAAATACAGGACCTTGCAAGCGATTTTTAGAATATATATCAGAGCTAATAGTGTTTGGATAAACATCTAAGCATTTAGCTCGCTCAGCTACCGAAAAACTGAAACTTTCACCACCATGACCAATATCTAAAATCACCCCACGTTCAATGGCGCGTTTAATTGAATCACGCAGATTATTCTGCTTATCAAATATTTGGTTTGGCTTACCATTAAAACAATGAGTAATAATATCGCCTTTAGTTAATAAATCTGCAATTTCATCAAGTTCAGGCGGATTATTTCCTACATGAATCATTAGTGGCAAACCCGTCTTTTTCTGCATCTCTTTCGCTTTGATTAACGGTAAAATACCATTTTCGCCAACAACGCTACGACTCATCCTAACTTTTATTCCAATAATAAAATTAGGATATTTAACTAAAGTTTGGTCAAATAACGGCACATCGATATCTTGCATATCAGCAAGCTCACTCTGCCTTATTAAGCCAATTTTTGAGATATTTAAAAAAGAATAAACATGAGTTTTAGCCTGCATCGCTAAATCATAAAATTCGTCCGCATCAAGTGCGCCAACACTGCCGGCATCAACCACTGCCGTCACACCAGTTTTAACACCAATGAGATCTGGTTCATCGTGGTAAATTGGTGAGTGAGCAAAGCAATGAGTATGGGAATCTATCCAGCCGGCACTTATATAGTGTTGATTTTGTAAATCCAATACTTGATTTGATGTTGCGATTATATTTTTGCCAATTTCCACAATTTTGCCTTGTTGAATGGCAATATCGGTTATTGAATTATCAATGAATTTGGCATTTTTTATAATTAAATCATACATAATTTAATCCAATCCCCTCGACCATAATCATGATAGAGGGGACATAATATTATATAATTGGGAAGATACCGCCAAAAATCATGGCACCTAATATTGCACCACCTGTAATAGGCTTTTTCCATACATAAAATAATAGTGCACCAAGCAATGACCCTATACCAATAGGAATAGATGCAACCATAGCTGATAAAATAATCATTGGACCAAGAAATCGACCTGATGCATTTCCCGCTCCCATCATGACATCTGCGCCAAAGGTTGATCCACCACCACTGTTAACTGTAAATTTACGAATAAGGATGATAAGTAAGCCGATTACCATACCGAGCAATAAACCGGTTAATAACGCTACCAAAAAATTCTCAATTGGCAATGTATAGCCACCAGCTAATAGCAACGCTGGCACACCTAAACCAATACCTGTTTGTAGCGCACCACCAATATCAAGTATCCCAACCAGCGATCCCTCAATGACACGCGCAAATAAAAAGCTAGCACCAAAAGCGGCTACTGCACCATAATCGCCTGTCGTCATACCTGATTTAAGCATTGCAACAAATGCTATTTCGTTAAAAGCACCAATCCCATATACATAAAAAGTATGTGTTCCAGCGAAAATACCTGCAGAGAGTAATCCACAAAGAATAGGGAATGACCAATCGGCATACCAAAAACTTTTATTAATGGTTGTTTGAGTATTCATAATCTGTTGTTCCCTATATTATTTAAACCAATAAGACAAACCATCTCGGAATGAATTAATCATTTTCATATCAAATCCACGGAAATATCCGCTCATGATAAATAAAACAATTACCGCAGCTAACATGATTTTCATCACTCGATTCCAACCACTATCATCCACTCCTTTACCAATCAAAATACCTAACACTAAACCAGGTACTGCATTACCCATAATTAATTGCGCTAGCCCACCAAACAAAGTTCCCCAAAAACCACTTCTTCTACCGGCATCTAAAGCTGCCAACCAGAAAATAACCGGCATCACAGTCGCGACTAGTAAATTTGCGGCTGGAACTAAAACTTTAGTTGCGGTAATTTTTAAAGAATCAGGAATAACCGAGGTGGTTGTATTTAAAAATAACACAACAATCACACCGATAAATGCACAAGCAAAGGCCATTTTCTTAGGATCATGTAACGTTTGTGCTAAATTTCGGTTTTTTATCATCAATAGTGCAGCACCCCAGTTTGGAATGATACGATGATCAACATCTTGGGTAAATGAACCAGCAGCAACAGATGAAGCCCAGGCATTAAAAAAGAATCCTAAGCCAAATGAAAAATGTGCAGCAGGATCACCCTCACAAGAATTAAGTTCACCTAGGGTACGAAAAGCCCCCATACCTTGATAAGTTGGAGCATGAAACATTCGAGCTGCACCAGCGCCTACTCCAAATCCACACAGTCCACCAATTACAATGGACTTCAATGCTATAATTAGAATTTCCATGACTTTCCTTTTACGTTATTTAGAGATAAATTTAATATCGTTTAGATCGATAAACGTAACATTTACTGAGACATCGAGTGTGATGTCATAAAATGTCTTTTTTCTAGGTAAAAAGATAAATAAAAAGCGTTCTGTAGTTATCTTTTCAATAGCAGAAACAACACTAATATCAAGCGGTTCAATTCGTAACATGACATTATTAGTATTTTTAAGTACCTGCTTTTGCACTTGATTTAGCGCTATAGCAAACGCACGCTGCTTCGAATCTCCTTGCCCAGTTACTCTTACTTGTATCTGCTCAGTTTTTTTCATATTTCTAACCTATTTAAGAACGAGGATATTTTTTCAAAAATGCTTGGGCTATACGTTGGCCAAGTTCTACTGTATCCATAAAACCAAAACCTAATACTTTACAACCGTCATTAATGGCTGTTTCACCTTCTTCAATTGAACGCATACCGTGTCGTTGAGAATAGCCATATTTATTTTGTGCCGTTATGGCGCCTGCACCGCCACTGCCACAAAACGAAAGCCCTAGATCTGCATTCTCATTATTCATTACGTCACCCAATTTCATATCAGCTGCCATACCTGGAATAACAATTGCACGACACCCTTCTATAGAATTAATTCCCTCTGCAATTTTTTGTCCTTTGCCCATTCTATCGCCGATGACAATGATTACTTCTGCCATAATTATGCTCCTATCAATTATTGTTTTTTAAATTTATTAATTCGTTTAATTTGCTATAGCTACTTCATAATGAACAGCCAGTAAATAAGCCTCTTCCATTGGTAGGCTATTGAATAATTGTATGGTTTTACGTGCAAGCATTAAGGATTGCTCTGAGAGCTCATCAAATAAAGAAGGATCAACCTCAGGTAATTTTTCTAGCGTTTTCGCTCTTTCAACCATTGCTTTAACATGTGATAACAACATCGCTTTTTGCACGTCATTTTGGGATATTTGATGATCAGTCAACCAACGATTAATAATTTCTATCGTTTGCGCAGTCACAACTTCGGGATCTAAATCATCTTCGATCATACGGAATTGTATTTGTGCCATAGTCATTCTAATTCTCTTGTTTCTTTTTAAGATGACTTAGCCTAAAGGAAATAATTATCAATGTGGAGAGAGACTTTTTCCTATTGCAAAAGGAAATTTATTGTCAGGCAGGCTAAAAGCTATTGTAAACAAGGATTATTATGTAGGATGTAATTGAAGATTAACTAAATTGATTTTAAATTTAAATAAACTATTACTTAAAAGTATCATTAATAAATTTTTATGATATAAAAAACCCCTCTCCTCAAAATTTTTCAAGCACAGATAGTTATTTTTGCTATCGAGGCTATGAACCTAAGTAGTATTTTTGTTAAAAAAGTAAATTGCCAATTTCTTTTGGTACTTTTTAAGAAAGTTTACCAGCTGCCAGAGGCACCACCGCCACCACTACGGCCACCGCCTCCACCACCAAATCCGCCGAATGAACCTCCGCCAAAACCACCACCGAAACCGCCTCCTCGACCACCACGTCCGCTACCGCCACTCATAGTTAAAATTCCACTTAAAATCGCACTGGCAACAAATGCTAAAAATATTAGAGGTAAGACAATATGTAATGAATAACCATTGAACAAAGTAAAACCACCAACTGATATAGCATTAAGTAAACCAGTACCTAAACTTCGGCTAGCACTACGTTTAGTGGAACTAATCGAAAATAAGCTAGCAATAGTGAAACAAATAAAAAAGGATGCTAATCCATAACTAAATAAATTAGCACCAAAATCACCAGCAAGTACCGTTTTGAGATCTGGATCATTATTAGTCGCCGGTACCTGTTGAGGATCATTTAACTTATTAATTAAAACTGAAAGTGCATCATGTATACCTTGATAATAGTTATTTTGTCTAAATTGTGGCGCTAATTGTTCACGAATGATATGACTAGCAATTAAGTCCGTAATGATTCCTTCAAAACCATAACCAACTTCAATTCGCATCAACTTATCATCTTTAACAATTAATAATAAAATACCATTATCTTGCTCTTTTTTACCTATTTTCCATTGAATAAACACCCTATCGGCATACTGTTCAACCGTTTCATTATCGAGTTTGGGGATCATTAATACCGCGATCTGTGCACCATCAGTTCGCGTTTTCTCAAAAGAAATCAAGCTTGATTCCAAATCATCTATTTGTGATGATTCTAAAGTATCTGACGTATCAATAACACGGTGATCAAATGTTGGAATTTCAGTTAATGCATAACTTACAGCACTAAAAAACAGTAAACAAAAGAGCAGATAATATTTTTTCATTATGCTTATTGTCCAAAATTGACTGCTGGTGGATTCGAAATTTGTTGTTCATTTTCAACAGTAAACTGTTGTTTTGGTTGTACCCCTATAACATTTGCAATCCACTTGGTTGGTAATTGACGGATATAAGTATTAAATGATTGTACTGTTTCTATATATCGACCTCTAGCAACCGTTATTCGGTTTTCAGTACCTTCCAATTGGCTCATTAAATCTTGATAAAGAGTGTTTGCTTTAAGTTCAGGGTAATTTTCACTAACAGCAATTAAGCGACTTAATGCGGAACTTAACTCTGATTGGGCTTGTTGGAATTTTGAGAATAAAGCGGGATCGCTAAGTTGATCTGCATTAATTTGGATCGAACCCACTTTCGCTCTCGCATCTGTTACCTGAGTAAAAACATCTTTTTCATGAGTTGCATATCCTTTTACTGTATTGACAAGATTCGGAACTAAATCTGCTCGACGTTTATACTGATTAATCACTTCCGACCAAGATGCAGCAACTTTTTCGTCTTGAGTTTGAATACTGTTATAGTCTTTAAAAAAGAAAAATCCACCAACAATGATTAAAATAAGAATAAGCAATAGTAATTTCGATTTCATGGCAAGCCCCTGTAAATAGTTAAACTTTCAAATAACTTAAAAAAGCTATGATAATTAGAAAATACTAACCAGTAGCCTAAAAATTTGGTTACTAACAAACTTATAATGCTTAATTGAAGAATATATTTTTACAACTTTTTATAAAAATAATTATGAACTATAAAATATAAAGAAGAGACTTTTAGATAATGGACTTAACTTACATGGGCTGATCGCCTTCTTTAATAGATGTTATGCTCATGTAATTTTATTTGATTATATCTTTTTTTATGTAATTTGCGAAGAATTATCATCGGTAATTTTTTATTGGTATTGCTCACAATGCTTATTTTTAAATTTGATTTTTTAGTTTAAAAATTACTTAGATAATGACTTCAAAACATTCAAGTTGAGCCGGTTCAAAATAGATATCTTCGTTATTTGGACGACTATCGGTGTTACGGTGAGTATGTTTGAAATGAGCAGAATTAACCCAATTTTCAAAATCTTGTTTTGATTCCCATTCGACATATGATGAAAACAATGTGTAATCTTCATAAGTTTTACCTCTAAGGAAATAAAAACGATTAAAACCTTTCATCTCTTTTAAATGGCTATCACGATTACGCCATATTTCAATAAAAGTGTCTTCACTACCTAACTTAATTTTAAAACGATTCATTACAATATACATCTAATACTCCTTTCATACCTCATACACTCGACAAAAAAAATAGCACGTGATAACACGTGCTACTTTAGTCGATTTATCTAAAATCTATTGATTTTCTTCTGCTGAATTCAATAATTCCGCTAAGTTAGCTGTAGCTTCCTCAGCTGAAACAGTTGTTGGTTGAATTGCATCATCAGATGGCATTGCGCGTTTACGCAAACGCTCTTTATGATATGCATAACCAGTACCAGCTGGAATTAAGCGACCAACAATAACGTTTTCTTTCAGACCACGAAGTTCATCATTTTTACCTGCAACTGCTGCTTCAGTTAATACGCGAGTCGTTTCTTGGAACGATGCCGCAGAAATAAATGACTCAGTAGTAAGTGATGCTTTAGTAATACCAAGCAAATCATGCAAGTAAACAATTGGTTCTTTACCTTGTGCTTCAAGCTCACGATTAATAATCTTCAAGCGTGAAACTTCAAGTTGTTCACCATCAAGTAAACGAGAACCACCAGGATGAATAACAGTTGCTTTACGTAACATTTGACGAACAATAACTTCAATATGTTTATCATTAATTTTTACACCTTGTAAACGATAAACTTCTTGAACTTCATTCACAATGTAACGAGTTACTGCATTAACACCACGTAGACGTAAAATATCATGTGCTGATTCAGGTCCATCAGAAATCACATCGCCACGGCCAACTTGTTCGCCTTCGAATACGTTAAGTTGACGCCATTTTGGAATCATCTCTTCATATGGTTCACTACCATCTAGTGGAGTAATAATTAAGCGACGTTTACCTTTAGTTTCTTTACCGAATGAGATAATACCATCAATTTCAGCAAGAATTGCCGGCTCTTTAGGTTTACGAGCTTCAAATAAATCAGCTACTCGAGGTAAACCACCGGTGATATCTTTAGTACCTACAGATGCTTGTGGAATACGTGCAAGTGTATCACCAACATTAATTTCCGCACCATCTTCTAATTGTACTAATGCTTTACCAGGTAAGAAGTACTGCGCAAGCATTTCTGTACCTGCCACAAAGATATCATTACCTTTAGCATCAACAATTTTAATTGCTGGACGTAGATCTTTACCAACACCAGTACGTTCAGCTACATCTAAGATCACGATAGAGGATAAACCTGTTAACTCATCAGTTTGACGAGTAATGGTTTGGCCATCGATCATATCAACAAAACGAACAAAACCTTTCGCTTCCGAAATAACTGGCATTGTATGCGGATCCCAGTTTGCTACTGTTTCACCGGCATCAACCGCTGCACCATTACCTTTGGTTAAAATCGAACCGTAAGGAACTTTATAAGTTTCTTTCATTCGACCTAATTCATCAATAATAGTTAATTCAGCATTACGTGAAGTAATAACTAGTTTCTGATCTGGGTTAGTCACAAATTTAGCATTAGTTAGTTTAATACTACCTTTGTTTTTAACTTGAACACTAGATTCTGCTGCTGCTCGAGATGCCGCACCACCGATATGGAACGTACGCATGGTTAACTGTGTACCTGGCTCACCGATTGATTGAGCTGCAATAACACCGATTGCTTCACCTTTGTTCACTAAGTGACCACGAGCTAAGTCACGTCCATAACATTTCGCACAAACACCAAAATCAGTATCACACGAAACGACTGAACGAACTTTGACACTATCAACAGATTCTTGTTCAAGTAGATCACAATAACTTTCATCAAGTAATGTATTGCGAGGGATTAAAATATCCGCACTACCTGGTTTTAATACGTCTTCAGCTGTTACACGACCTAATACACGTTCACGTAATGGTTCTTTAACATCACCACCTTCGATCACAGGTGTCATTACCACACCTTCTAACGTGCCACAGTCATCTTCAATAACAACTAAATCTTGAGCCACATCAACTAAACGACGAGTTAAGTAACCTGAGTTCGCTGTTTTCAATGCGGTATCAGCAAGACCTTTACGCGCACCATGGGTCGAGATAAAGTATTGAAGTACGTTTAATCCTTCACGGAAGTTTGCCGTAATTGGTGTTTCGATGATTGAACCATCTGGTTTAGCCATCAAACCACGCATACCCGCTAACTGACGAATCTGAGCTGCAGAACCACGAGCACCAGAGTCGGCCATCATATAGATGCTATTAAATGAAGATTGAACTTCTTCTTCACCTTCTCGGTTAATCACTTTTTCAGTTGATAAGTTATCCATCATCGCTTTAGCAACACGCTCATTAGCTGCTGCCCAAATATCGATAACTTTGTTATAACGTTCACCTGCAGTTACTAAACCTGATTGGAACTGTTCTTGAATTTCTGCAACTTCGATTTCAGCTTCATTGATAATTTGTAATTTCTTAGCAGGAATTTCCATATCATCAATACCAACCGATACACCAGAACGAGCTGCATAAGCAAAGCCGGTATACATAACTTGGTCAGCTAAAATAACAGTTTCTTTCATGCCCAATTGGCGATAACAAATATTTAAAATTCGTGAAATCGCTTTTTTACCAAGCGGTTGATTGATAACAGAGAAACTCATACCTTTAGGCATAATTAACCATAAGATAGCACGACCAACAGTAGTATCAATTACAGAAGTTGTATCTTCCCATTCACCAATACTGTTACGATGACTTTCCGTTATACGTACTTTAACTTTAGCATGTAATTCAACTAGACCTAAACGATACAGTTTTTCTGCTTCTTTAGGGCCGGTTAATACCATGCCTTCACCTTTAGCATTGACTTTATCACGAGTCATATAGTAAAGACCTAATACCACGTCCTGAGATGGAACGATAATAGGTTCACCACTTGCTGGTGAAAGAATATTGTTGGTTGACATCATTAACGCACGCGCTTCTAATTGTGCTTCTAACGTTAATGGAACGTGAACCGCCATTTGGTCACCATCGAAGTCAGCATTGAATGCCGCACAAACTAATGGGTGCAATTGGATCGCTTTACCTTCAATTAGGATAGGTTCAAACGCCTGAATACCAAGTCTATGAAGTGTTGGTGCACGGTTTAATAATACCGGATGCTCACGAATAACTTCATCTAAGATATCCCAAACAATTGCATCTTCACGTTCAACCATCTTCTTAGCAGCTTTAATGGTTGTTGCATAACCACGACGCTCTAATTTACCGTAGATAAATGGTTTAAATAGCTCAAGAGCCATTTTCTTCGGTAAACCACATTGATGTAAACGTAAGTATGGACCTACAGTAATTACTGAACGGCCTGAATAGTCTACACGTTTACCTAATAGGTTTTGACGGAAACGACCTTGCTTACCTTTAATCATATCGGCAAGTGATTTTAATGGTCGCTTGTTTGAACCAGTGATTGCACGACCACGACGACCATTATCTAATAATGCGTCCACAGATTCTTGTAGCATACGTTTTTCGTTACGTACAATAATATCTGGTGCAGCTAAATCTAATAAACGTTTTAAACGATTATTACGGTTAATAACACGACGATATAAATCATTTAAGTCTGATGTTGCAAAACGACCGCCATCAAGTGGTACTAATGGTCGTAAATCTGGTGGCAACACAGGTAATACATTTAAGATCATCCATTCAGGTTTATTTTCTGATTGGATAAATGCTTCAATGATCTTAATTCTTTTGGTTAACTTTTTACGTTTTGTTTCAGAATTAGTGGTTGAGAGTTCATCACGTAATGCTTCACATTCAGCTTGAACATCAATATTACGTAATAATTCTTGAATAGCTTCTGCACCCATGCGTGCATCAAACTCATCACCGAACTCTTCTAACGCATCTAAATACTGTTCTTCAGTTAAGATTTGTCCACGATCTAAATTTGTCATGCCTCCATCAAGAACCATAAATGATTCAAAATAAAGCACACGTTCAATATCACGAAGTGGCATATCAAGTAATAAACCAATACGAGATGGTAATGATTTTAAAAACCAAATATGTGCAGTTGGTGATGCAAGTTCAATGTGGCCCATACGTTCACGACGTACTTTAGCTTGTGTGACTTCTACACCACATTTTTCACAAATAACACCACGGTGTTTTAAACGTTTATATTTTCCACACAAACATTCATAATCTTTAACTGGCCCGAAAATACGCGCACAAAACAATCCATCACGTTCAGGTTTAAACGTACGATAGTTAATTGTTTCAGGTTTTTTAACTTCACCAAAAGACCATGAACGAATCATATCAGGAGAAGCAAGGCCTATCTTGATAGCATCAAAATCTTCAGTTTTTGTTTGTGCTTTTAGAAACTTTAGTAAGTCTTTCACAATTGACTCCTATGGAGTTAAACCAATTAGATAACTTATCATTACTGATAAGTTATCCCTATAAATAGAAATCATTTTAGTTAGCTAAGATTACTCTTCATCTAACTCGATATTAATACCTAACGAACGAATCTCTTTTAACAATACGTTAAATGATTCAGGGATCGCAGGTTCCATACGATGATCACCATCTACAATATTTTTATACATCTTAGTACGACCGTTCACATCATCTGATTTAACAGTTAACATTTCTTGTAAGGTATAAGCTGCACCATATGCTTCAAGTGCCCATACTTCCATCTCACCGAAACGTTGACCACCAAATTGAGCTTTACCACCCAATGGTTGTTGCGTAACCAGACTATATGAACCTGTAGAACGGGCATGCATCTTATCATCAACTAAGTGATTCAATTTCAACATGTACATATAGCCTACAGTTACTGGACGTTCAAATTGTTCACCGGTACGTCCATCATACAAGGTAATTTGACCTGAAGTTGGTAAATCACCAAGTTCAAGTAATGCTTTAATTTCTTGCTCTTTTGCACCATCAAATACCGGTGTTGCAAGTGGCATACCATTACGTAAATTTTGCGCCAATGTCATCACTTCTTGATCGGTAAATTCAGCAACATTTACTTTTTGTGCTGCACCTAAACCAAGGTCATAAGCTTTTTGGATAAAATCACGTAATTTAGCTAACTCTTGCTGTTCTTTTAGCATTGCATCGATCTTTTGACCAATACCTTTCGCCGCCATACCCAAGTGAGTTTCTAAAATCTGACCGATATTCATACGAGAAGGAACACCTAGAGGATTCAATACGATATCTACTGGGCGACCTTTATCATCATATGGCATATCTTCAATTGGGTTGATTTTAGAGATAACCCCTTTGTTACCATGACGACCAGCCATCTTATCACCAGGCTGAATTTGACGTTTAACCGCTAAGTAAACTTTAACGATTTTGAGTACACCTGGTTGTAAATCATCACCTTGAGTAATCTTCATTCGTTTAGCTTCAAGTTTTTTGTTAAACTCAGCTTTAATTTCTTCGTGTTGTTCAGCTAGTTGCTCTAATTGAGCTTGCTTACTTTCATCGGCAATACCAATGGTTAACCATTTTTCACGTGGTAACGCATCTAATTTATCTGCTTTAATGCCACCAGAAATTAATACATCACGAATACGAGCAAATAATGCTGCTTCAAGGATTTTAAGTTCTTCTGTTAAATCTTTACGAACTTGTTTAAGTTGCATCTCTTCAATTTCAAGTGCACGTTTATCTTTCTGTACACCATCACGAGTAAAGACTTGAACATCAATAACTGTACCTGAAACACCATTTGGTACACGAAGTGAAGTATCTTTAACATCTGACGCTTTTTCACCAAAAATAGCGCGTAGTAATTTTTCTTCTGGAGTTAATTGTGTTTCACCTTTTGGTGTTACTTTACCAACCAGAATATCGCCACCTTTAACTTCAGCACCAATGTAAACAATACCTGATTCATCTAGTTTAGAAAGCGCCGCTTCACCAACATTTGGAATATCTGCGGTAATTTCTTCTGCACCTAGTTTAGTATCACGAGATACACAAGATAATTCTTGAATATGAATCGAAGTGAAACGGTCATCTTGTACCACTTTTTCAGAAACTAAAATAGAATCCTCAAAGTTATAACCATTCCATGGCATGAATGCCACACGCATGTTTTGACCTAAAGCCAACTCACCTAAGTCAGTTGATGGGCCATCCGCAAGAACATCACCGCGCTCAACTTTTTCACCTAATTCCACACATGGAATTTGGTTAATACAGGTATTTTGGTTTGAACGGGTATATTTAGTTAAATTATAAATATCAATCCCTGTTTCACCAGCGTACATTTCATCATCGTTAACATTAATTACAATGCGTGATGCATCAACATATTGTACTGTACCACCACGACGAGCAACTGCAGTTACACCTGAGTCAACCGCTACTGCACGTTCCATACCTGTACCAACAAATGGTTTTTCTGCCTTTAATGTTGGTACCGCTTGACGTTGCATGTTTGCACCCATCAATGCACGGTTCGCATCGTCATGTTCTAAGAATGGAATTAATGAAGCACCAACCGATACGATTTGTTGTGTTGATACGTCCATATAGTGGACTTGTTCAGGGCTATATAAACCAGACTCACCATTTAAACGACAAGTTACTAAATCTTCTTTAAAACGACCATCGTCATCAAGATTTGAGTTAGCCTGAGCAATAACAAATTCACTTTCGTCGATTGCTGATAAATAGTTAATTTCATCAGTTACCACACCATCAACTACTCGGCGGTATGGAGTCTCAAGGAATCCATACTCATTAGTACGAGAATAAACCGCTAGTGAGTTAATCAAACCGATGTTTGGACCTTCTGGTGTTTCAATCGGGCATACACGACCATAATGAGTAGGATGTACGTCACGTACTTCAAAGCCCGCTCGTTCACGTGTTAAACCACCTGGACCTAATGCAGAAATACGGCGTTTATGCGTAATTTCAGATAATGGATTGTTTTGATCCATAAACTGAGATAATTGGCTTGAACCAAAGAATTCGCGGATAGCTGCTGAAATTGGTTTAGCATTAATCATATCTTGTGGCATTAGTGAATCTAGATCGCCTAATGATAAACGTTCTTTTACAGCACGCTCTACACGCACTAAACCAATACGGAATTGGTTTTCTGCCATTTCACCAACACTACGGATACGACGGTTACCTAAGTGATCGATATCATCGACTTCACCATGACCATTACGAATGCTGATCAATTTCTTCATTACATCAACGATATCAGTTTTAGTTAAGACACTTTCGCCTTCAATATCGTCACGTCCTAAAGAACGATTAAACTTCATACGACCTACTGCTGATAAGTCATAACGCTCATCAGAGAAGAATAAGTTATCAAATAAAGCTTCAGCTGCTTCTTTTGTTGGTGGCTCACCTGGACGCATCATTCGATAAATTTCAACTAATGCACCTAGTCGATCTCGAGTAGAGTCAACATTTAAGGTTTCAGAAATAAATGCACCATGATCTAAATCATTAGTGAATAATGTTTCGATTTTCTTATAGCCAGCATTAGTTAATTCAAGCAATAGCTCTAGTGAAATTGGTGTATTAGCAAAAGCAACAACTTCACCTGTTTCTTGATTTACATAATTTTTCGCTAATACTTTATTAACAATATATTCAACTGGAACATCGATCTTAGTTACTTTATCTTTTTCAAGCTCACGAATATGACGAGCTGTAATACGACGACCTTTTTCTGCGTAAACTTTGCCTTTTGATTCAATATCAAATAACGCTGTTTCACCACGTAAACGCTCTGGCACAAGATCCATTTTTAATTTTGATTTGCCCACTTCGAAAATAGTTTTTTCGAAGAACATATCTAAAATTTCTTCAGTTTCATAACCTAACGCACGCAAAATGATTGTTGCAGGAAGTTTACGACGACGGTCAATACGAGCAAAAAGATTATCTTTTGGATCAAATTCGAAATCAAGCCAAGAGCCACGATAAGGAATAATCCGAGCATTATATAAAACTTTACCAGAAGAGTGTGTTTTACCTTTATCACTATCAAAGAACACACCTGGACTACGGTGTAATTGTGAAACGATAACACGTTCTGTACCGTTAATCACAAACGTACCATTGTCAGTCATTAAAGGAATTTCGCCCATATAGACGTCTTGCTCTTTAATATCTTTAACTGTTCCTTCTGGCGCATCTTTATCATAAATAACTAAACGTAATTTAACGCGCAATGGTGCTGAGTAAGTGATCCCTCTAATTTGACATTCTTTTACATCAAATACAGGTTCGCCCATCTTAAAGCTCACGTATTGTAACTCAGCGCTACCACTATAACTTTTTATCGGAAATATTGAACGAAAAGCGGCTTCTAAACCATATTGACCTTCAGGGTCTTGCTCAATAAACTTCTGGAACGAATCAAGTTGAATAGAAAGAAGATACGGTATATCCAAGACTTGTGGACGCTTACCAAAATTCTTACGAATTCGTTTTTTCTCGGTATAAGAGTAAACCATTAGTTCCTCAACTTGCTTATCTGCTATTTTAGCATGATTAAATATTCATCAGGGTACTACGAAATAATAACGCCTGACACCTCATCGAAAATATCTATAAATATCAAATGATTAGGCTTAATAAATATATTATTTCTTTATTACTTTTTATTGATAATCTTCAAATAAAATTCTTTGACTTATTACAGCGCAAAAAGGCTGGAGGTATAAAACCCCCAGCCAGTTAGCTTGTTATCGATAAACTTACTTAAGTTCGACAACTGCACCAGATTCTTCAAGTGCCTTTTTAAGTTCATCTGCGTCAGCTTTACTAACACCTTCTTTAACAGTTGCTGGAGCTGATTCAACAAGGTCTTTAGCTTCTTTTAAGCCTAAACCAGTTGCACCACGAACTGCTTTGATAACAGCTACTTTGTTAGCGCCAACATCTTTTAAGATTACATCAAATTCAGATTTTTCTTCTGCTGCTTCAGCTGGACCAGCTGCTGCAACTGCTACAGCTGCTGCTGCAGAAACGCCAAATTTTTCTTCCATCATAGATACAAGTTCAACAACATCCATTACAGACATTTCAGCAACTGCATCTAAAATTTGTTCTTTAGTGATAGACATAATATAGTTTCCCAAATTTACATTTTTTTAATTAATAAAATTCACAATCATACTGCTATTAAGCAGCTTCTTTTTGATCGCGAACCGCTGCAAGAGTACGAACCAATTTGCCAGCTGCGGCTTCTTTCATGGTTGACATCAAGCGAGCTAATGCTTCTTCATAAGTAGGTAATGTTGCTAAGCGATCAATGTTCGCTGCAGTAATCAACTCACCTTCAAAGGCTGCGGCTTTAATCTCAAAATTATCATTTTCTTTTGCAAACGCTTTAAAAATACGCGCTGCAGCACCTGGGTGCTCATTTGAAAACGCAATTAGAGTTGGACCAACAAACGTATCTTTTAAGCACTCGTATTGAGTTCCCTCAACAACACGGCGTAATAAGGTGTTACGAACAACACGCATATAAACACCAGCTTCACGAGCAGATTTACGTAATGCAGTCATTTTTTCTACAGTTACGCCACGAGAATCAGCAACAACTGCAGATAGCGCACCTTTGGCTATTTCATTAACTTCAGCAACAATTTCTTGTTTATTTTGAAGATTTAGTGCCATTGGTATTGCTCCTGGATTAAACTAGGCAAAGCCTAGAATTACTTTAACTAACTACAAATGTAGTTAGCACAATCACGATGAGCAGAATTCCTGTATTATATCTTATCAGGTTCTGTCACCGTCTACGTAGGAAAATTAAGTAATCAAATATCAATTACACCTACGGTCTTGGACGGGGTCTGGTTAAGGCCAGACACCAACCGATTCTTTGTTTAATTGTTAATTAAACAGATGTATTTAAAGTTGCTTGATCGATAGCAACACCAGCGCCCATTGTAGTAGAAAGGCTAACTTTCTTCACAAATACACCTTTTGAAGATGCTGGTTTTGCACGTTTTAAAGCAACAAGTAATGCTTCTAAATTCTCTTTAAGTTTATCTGCATCAAAATCAGCTTTACCGATAGTAGTATGGATAATACCATTTTTATCATTACGGTAACGGATTTGACCTGCTTTAGCATTTTTAACCGCTTCAGCTACGTTAGGTGTTACAGTACCAACTTTAGGGTTTGGCATTAAGCCACGAGGTCCTAAAATTTGACCTAATTGACCAACAACACGCATTGCGTCTGGAGATGCGATAACAACGTCAAAGTTCATTTCGCCTTTTTTGATTTGATCTGCTAGATCATCCATACCAACTAATTCAGCACCAGCTTCTTTAGCAGCATCAGCATTTGCACCTTGAGTAAATACAGCAACACGAACACTACGTCCCGTACCATGTGGAAGAACGATAGCGCCACGCACATTTTGATCTGATTTACGTGAGTCGATACCTAAATTAACAGCAACATCAACGCTTTCAGTAAATTTAGCTGTAGCAAGTTCTTTCAATAAAGCGACTGCTTCATTGATATCATATAGTTTAGTAGCGTTTACTTTTTCGCGGATAAGTTTAGCTTTTTTAGATAATTTAGCCATGAATTAACCCTCCACTTCCAAGCCCATTGAACGTGCAGTTCCTTCGATAGAACGCATCATCGTTTCAATGGTTGCACCATTCATATCAGCAGCTTTTAATTCAGCGATTTCGCGAATTTGAGCGCTAGTTACTTTACCGACTTTTTTCTTATTCGGTTCACCAGAACCAGACTTGATTTTAGCCGCTTTCTTTAATAATACTGCAGCAGGCGGAGTCTTAGTTATAAAAGTGAATGAACGGTCAGAATATACAGTGATAACTACTGGAATAGGTAAACCTTTTTCCATGCTTTCTGTTTTAGCATTAAATGCTTTACAGAATTCCATAATATTCACACCGTGTTGACCAAGTGCTGGACCAACTGGTGGACTAGGATTTGCTGCACCAGCTGCAACTTGCAACTTGATGTAGGCTTGTACTTTTTTTGCCATTTTAGTTTCCTTCTCTCGGGTGCAAACGCCTCTATTAATAATAGTTATTAATAAATAGACAGCTCCCCTAAGTTAAATGAGGGCGAAATTATCCTACAACTAATACAAAAATGCAACATTTATTTGTTGAAGGATAAAACAAAAGCAGAGTTCATTACTCTGCTTCTATATATACAATAAAAAATATTAGAAAGTTTTACAGTACGTCGATAGCGTTAAGTTCTTTAAATGCAAGTTCTAAACGAGCAACTAAAGATTCTTGACCTTTACGTAACCATACTCGTGGATCGTAATATTTTTTATTCGGTGCATCGATACCTTCAGGGTTACCTAATTGACCTTGAAGATAAGCTTCATTTGCTTTGTAGTAATCTAAAACACCCGCCCAGTTTGCCCATTGAGTATCAGTATCGATATTCATTTTAACAACACCATAGCTAACTGCTTCAGCAATTTCTTCTTGAGTTGAACCTGAACCACCATGGAAAACGAAGTTTAATGATTTAGCTGGTAAATTGAATTTCTCAGATACATATTTTTGAGAATTATCTAAAATTTTTGGCGTTAATTTCACGTTACCTGGTTTGTAAACACCGTGAACATTACCGAATGATGCAGCAATAGTAAAACGTGGGCTAATTTCGCTTAAACGTTCATAAGCATAAGCAACATCTTCTGGTTGTGTATACAATGCAGAACTATCCATATGACTATTATCTACGCCGTCTTCTTCACCACCAGTACAACCTAATTCTAACTCTAATGTCATTTTCATCGCAGACATACGAGCAAGATATTGACAACAAATATCAATATTATCTTTTAATGTTTCTTCGGAAAGATCGATCATATGAGAAGAGAATAAAGGTTTACCTGTTTTAGCAAAGTGAGCTTCACCAGCATCAAGTAATCCATCAACCCATGGAAGAAGTTTTTTAGCACAGTGGTCAGTATGAAGAATAACTGGCACACCATATTTTTCGGCCATTAGGTGAACATGTTTAGCACCTGAAACCGCACCTAAAACAGCAGCTTCTTGTCCATCTAATTTTAAGCCTTTACCAGCGATAAATTGAGCACCGCCATTAGAAAATTGAACAATTACAGCTGAACCAACTTTAGCTGCAGTTTCAATTACTGCGTTAATTGTATTTGTATCAACACAATTAACAGCAGGTAAAGCAAAATTATTCTCACGCGCGATTTGAAAAACTTTTTGTACATCATCACCAGTAACAACACCAGGTTTAACGACATCAGAAATCTTTGTAGCCATTTTAATTCCTATAGATTTATTTATATAAAAAGTAAAGGATGAGTAATTGGCTCATCCTTCTTATCAAAATAGAATATTAAGCTTTTGCTCTCTCTTCTAACATTGCAACAGCTGGTAGTTTTTTACCTTCAACAAACTCAAGGAATGCACCACCACCAGTAGAAATATAAGAAATTTTATCTTCAATACCAAATAGGTCAATTGCAGCTAATGTATCACCACCACCAGCGATTGAGAATCCTTGGCTATCAGCAATTGCTTTAGCAACAATTTCAGTACCACGACGGAAATTAGGGAACTCAAACACACCGACAGGGCCATTCCATAAAATGGTTTTTGCTTTTTTGATAATATCAGCTAACGCTTCTGCTGACTCATCACCTAAATCAAGGATTTGTTCATTTTCTTTCACATCTTTAACTGATTTTTCAGTTGCCGTTGCTGTTTCGCTAAATTCTGTTGCTACACGAACGTCAGTTGGAACTGGAATATGACAATTAGCCATTAATTTTTTTGCTTCAGGAATTAAATCAGCTTCATAAAGTGATTTACCTACATTATAGCCTTCAGCTGCGATAAAGGTATTAGCGATACCACCACCAACAATAATTTGATCAGCGATTTTTGATAAAGAATCAAGAACTGTTAATTTAGTTGATACTTTAGAACCAGCAACAATCGCAACCATCGGACGGGCTGGATTATCAAGTGCTTTACCTAATGCATCAAGTTCAGCAGCTAATAATGGACCTGCACAAGCAACTGGCGCAAACTTACCAGCACCGTGAGTTGAAGCTTGAGCACGGTGAGCAGTACCAAACGCATCCATTACATAAATGTCGCAAAGAGCCGCATATTTTTTAGATAAAGTTTCATCATCTTTACCTTCACCAACATTAAAACGTACGTTTTCAAGAACGACAAGTTCACCTTCGTTAACATCAACACCATCAAGGTAATCTTTAACTAAACGAACAGGGAAAGAAACATGTTCTTTTAAGTAATCAACCACAGGTTGTAAAGAGAACTCTGGGTTATATTCGCCTTCAGTTGGTCGGCCAATATGAGAAGTAACCATTACTTTAGCACCTTTTTTAATGGCTTCTTCAATAGTAGGTAATGATGCTTTGATTCGCGCATCTGAAGTAACCTTACCATTTTTAACAGGCACATTAAGATCTGAGCGAATAAATAAACGTTTCCCTTTTAGATCAAGATCTTGCATTCTAATGATAGACATGAGACTTCCTCTTATAAATATAAAAACAATAAAATTTTTGCTATTCTAACATAAAATTTCTAATTAGGTTACAATCAATATCGGTTATATAGTAAACATTACTCGAAATTTGTGCTTTGTACTTTTTATAGTAAATTTTTTTATGTAACAGCATTGACAATGGAAAGAAAATCAGGCATATTTCCCCGCCTTATTAATATGTATTTTTATTTAAACTTGGGAGTTGACTTTGGCTAATATCAAATCAGCTAAAAAGCGTGCGGTTCAATCCGAAAAACGTCGTAAACATAATGCTAGTAACCGTTCAATGATGCGTACTTATGTTAAAAAAGTTTACGCAGCTGTTGCAGCTGGTGATAAACAAACAGCTGAAGTAGCATTCAAAGACATGCAAGCAGTTGTTGACCGTCAAGCGGCTCGTGGTCTAATCCACAGAAACAAAGCTGCACGTCATAAAGCGAATTTAATTAAACAGATTAAAGCACTAGCTTAATGTTCTAATCTGTTGACAATAGAGTTAAAGAAAATTGAAAAAAAGTGGTGTAAGCCACTTTTTTTATTTATATACTGTTATTTCAATTTATATGAATGAAAGAAAAGAGAGCATATTGTGGTTCAACGTGATTATGTAAGAAAAAAGAGCCAATCAAAATCAAAAGCTAAAAAGAATAAGTCACGAATATTACCATCGTTAATGATAGTTCTTGCAGTTATCATTATTGTTTTGTTTTCTGCTATTTTATATTTACTATCAACAAATCACCCAGAAAAACCTATTGAGCGACCAAAAGTAAAAACTGAGTCGCCGGTAGCAACTTTACCTGAACAACCACAAGAACGTTGGACCTATCTTAAAGAATTAGAAACACCGAATGCGAGTAGTGATACTAATTCCACTGCAAGTGAAAGGCAACAAATATTAGATAGTTTTATCAATAATTCTTCTACAACACCAACTACATCAACCAATACTGAAAATAATAAATGGTTACTACAATGTGGTGCATTTAAAGAAAAAACAAATGCAGACACATTAAAAGCATCTCTAGCTATGACCGGTATTAGTGGTAATATAACCTCCAGTCAACAGTTATATCGAGTTACTGTTGGCCCATATACAAATAAAACTGATGCACAAAAAATATTAAACACATTAAAAGATAATGGGATCAATAATTGCATTCTTTCTAACTAAATGAAGGTATATTATGAATATACTTAAGCATATGCAGTCATTTTTAGTAATGTTATGGGCTCGAATAAATCATGATAGATTAACTACTTCAGCAGCAGAACTAGCTTACACAACTATACTTGCATTAGTCCCCCTGATAACGGTAATTTTTGCATTACTCTCAGCCTTTCCTATGTTTGACGAGGTGAGTCAATCATTAAAGCAACTCATTTATAGTAATCTCGTTCCAACTGCTAGTGATACTATCCAAAATTATCTTGAGCAATTTATCGCCAATACCAGAAAAATGACCTTGGTCGGAATTATCGGCTTAATAGTGACATCACTATTACTTATTAACTCTATTAATAATGCACTTAATCGTATCTGGCGAACTAAGCGGAAACGTTCGTTCATGTATAACTTAACTATGTATTGGACTATTTTGACTTTAGGTCCTATTTTAGTTGGTTCAAGTGTTGCTGTAAGCTCTTATATATTTTCACTAAAATGGTTATCCGATGCAGCCAGCGGTGATGTACTACTAAGTACCTTACCATTTATTATATCTATTGTCGGATTTTGGTTACTTTACAGTATTATACCTACCGAATCGGTACCATTTAAAGAAGCCTTAATTGGCGCATTAGTCGCAGCGATATTATTTGAAATTGGTAAACGTGCTTTTGCGCTGTACGTGACATCATTTCCTACTTATCAACTTATTTATGGTGTAGTATCCTCAATTCCTATTATGTTAGTTTGGATATATTGTTCTTGGTGTATTGTCTTATTTGGCGCCGAATTTGCTGCAACACTCACCGACTATAATAGACATAACAAAATGCATCTAAAACATTCATCCCAATCGGAGTAATATAAAAATGATTGCCTTAATCCAACGAGTAAAACACGCTTCAGTTTCTGTAAATAACCAAATTATTGGTGAAATAGATCAGGGATTATTGGTTTTACTTGGTGTTGAACAAGGCGATAATGAACAAAAAGCGATCCGTTTAAGTGAAAAAGTGCTTGGCTATCGTATCTTCAGTGACAAGGATGGCAAAATGAACCTCAATGTTCAACAAATTAATGGCAAACTATTGGTTGTTTCCCAGTTTACACTAGCCGCTGATACTCAAAAAGGTATGCGGCCAAGTTTTACAAAAGGGGCTTCTCCAGATATGGCCAATGAGCTTTACCAATTTTTTGTCAAACAGTGCCAACAGCATATTGAAACACAAACAGGGCAATTTGCAGCCGATATGCAAGTATCACTGATTAATGACGGCCCAGTAACATTTTGGCTACAAGTTTAACTATGCGGTCTTAAAGGAAAGATATTCTAAATTTTTTAAGTAAATATAACTCATTTATTTGATTTTATTTAGCCATTTTAATACTACTTCTTGGTTGGTAAGGCCCCAATTATTTAATTTATTTTCATAGAACTGCTTCAATTCGTCCCATTTGTAGTAAGGATAATTGTTGGTTTTTAAAGGTAAATGGACTTCTCGCTCATTTAACATGACTTTAACCAATATAGGCTGATCAGCTTGTTCACTTTTATAAAAAATCCATTGAATATTTGCTGCCATTGGAATAATTTTGTCGGCTTGCCAAACGGAAGGATAATCACTTACTGGATTAGCTACTATATTGGTACCTTCAATTTCCATCAATGTTGCTAATGGTGATACAGTTTCGGCATGAGCAAAGCGCAAATTGGCATCAATATTATTATTAGCTATCGCACTATCAGCTGTTTTTAACATATCTAATAATAATGGTGCAGCAATCTTAATTTGGATACCATTACTATCAAAAGCAGGACCAATTTGTAAATAATTTTTTGCGGTGACGACAGTGCTAAACCATAATAGCTGATCTTTGGTGAAGTAACCGCTAAAATCAAGATGATTGTCGGCTAATAATGGTGGTGAAAAGGATAATAATTCTTGATAAAGTTGATAAACAGCAAGCACAAAATTTTGCGTTTTAACTAAAGAATTTTCTGATAGCGAGATACCATTATTCAATTGATGAATAAAATTAGATGTAAAGATCAGCCTTGCGATATTTTCACTCATTTCTATTGATTTAGGGGCATTTTCTAATGATTTTAGCGTATTTTTAATTATTTTATTTTTCTTATATTTAGCATAAGCAGGCGAATATTCGAAAAAACGTAACAACGTTTGCTGATCTTCTGGTTGTTGATGAACGTTTAGATTAGGATATTTGGTTTTGAATGTATTAATAAAGATTTCAGCCGTTTCTTTAGCCCGTGGAGAGGTTGATGAAATAACCGCTATTTTTTGACCTTTAAACACTGTTGGATTATTCTTTAACATTCGTTGACTAATTAAACTTATATCTTTTCGCCCAAGATCACTAAGTTCACCATAATGATCTTTATTAAGTTCTTTAATAGTAGTAATTTGCGTTAATAATAATTTCCCTTTTTCAGTTAATTGATTATTTTTTTCCGCCAATACTAAAATTTTATAAGCAATATCTTCATATTTAGCTTTGCTGATATAACGGGAACCATGGCGACCAATATGATCAATATAAAACGCTTGATACCCACTAGGCGCAGGAGTAAGAGATTGTCTTGCATCATATTGATATGCAGTCTTTGAACCAGAAATCATCATTCCAGCAAAACTCAATGGCGTAAAAAGCGTAAGCATAATGGCTAATATCTGATTTGCTGGTTGAGTAATAGAAAAATTTTTTATAAAAGACATAATTACCCCTATCTATAATTAATAATATAAGAGCAAAATAACAGGCCATTACTTATAAGCTTATTTTATCTCATTAATAACATTATTTAACTGAAAATAATGCAATTATTTTAATAACACTCTTTCAATTTTTGAAAAAAGGATTATCTTATTATGTATTTTTTCCAACTCATTTAATTGATTTAAAACATAATGAAATTATATGGCCTTTCTGGTACTAAAATTAGTAGTGCATTTATTTCGGCATGCATTAACACCCCTTATAACACAATTCGTTTTCTTAAAGACTTGATTGCCGGAATAACTGTTGGCATTATTGCTATTCCGCTTGCTATGGCGTTAGCTATAGCAAGTGGTGTTGCACCTCAACATGGCTTATATACTGCGATTATCGCTGGTTTCGTGATAGCACTGACAGGTGGTTCTCGTTTTAGTGTTTCCGGCCCAACAGCAGCTTTTGTGGTAATTTTATATCCGGTTTCGATACAATTTGGTTTATCAGGTCTATTAATTGCTACCTTACTTTCAGGCATATTTTTAATATTAATGGGCATAATTAGGTTAGGTCGCTTAATAGAATATATTCCTCTACCTGTGGTATTAGGTTTTACCTCTGGTATTGCAATAACAATTGCAACAATGCAAATTAAAGACTTTTTTGGTTTAACACTGGAACATATGCCGGAAAACTACATCAATAAAGTTATTGAACTAGTGAAGACGTTGCCAACGATTAATATCGCCGATACATCAGTAGGATTAATAACACTTATTGTGCTAATTGTTTGGCCAAAATTTCGAATGAAAATTTCTGGCCATTTACCAGCATTAGTCGCAGGAGTATTAATAATGCTAATCTTCAATCAATTTGGCTATCAAATAGAAACAATTGGTTCACGATTCACGTATACATTGGCAGATAATACTACTGGTCATGGTATTCCGCCAGTGTTACCAGAATTTATCTTACCATGGGAACATGCTGGTTTTACTTGGGATTGGACAACATTCAGTGCGTTAATTCCAATTTCAATCACTATGGCAATGTTATGTGCTATTGAATCACTACTTTGTGCTGTAGTTTTAGATGAAATGACACATACTAAACATCATTCGAATAGTGAATTGATTGGCCAAGGTCTAGGTAATATCATTGCCCCATTTTTTGGTGGAATTTCAGCAACAGCCGCTATTGCACGTTCAGCAGCAAATGTAAAAGCTGGAGCGACTTCACCCATTGCTGCGGTATTGCATGCGTTAATTGTTTTATTGGCACTCATCTGTTTTGCGCCACTATTATCCTTTATTCCATTATCAGCAATGGCAGCATTATTATTAATTGTTGCATGGAATATGAGTGCCGTACAGCGAGTTATTTATATCATTAAACGCGCACCTAAAGATGATATTATAATCATGCTTATTTGCATGTCACTGACTGTATTATTCGATATGGTTATTGCTATAACAATTGGTATTGTATTAGCTTCTATCTTATTTATGCGTCGTATTGCAAGAATGACTCGTTTAGTCGAATTAAATCAAGGAAATGAGAAAACATTAGTACTGCGTATTAGTGGTCCATTGTTCTTTGCCGCTGCTGAGCGTACCTTTTTAGAGTTATACCAAAAAATTAATGGTTATCAAAACATTGTTCTACAGTGGGATGCAGTACCTATTCTTGATGCTGGGGGCTTAAATGCGCTTATTCATTTCATTGATGAATTACCTGCGCAGGTGGAGCTCTCAATTTGTGAATTACAATTTCAACCATTAAAAACTTTAGCCCGAGCAAAAATTGTACCAATTCCAAACAAATTAATGTTTTATTCAACTTTAGATGAAGCACTGAAAGATAAAATTTAAATGCGAAATTCGTTTTATTATATTGCTTAAATACTATACTTAGTGAAAACATAGTATCTGATTTTCACTAAGTATTTTGCATCACCTATATACCTTGTCCTTTTCCAAAATAATATAAGTAAAAGTTAGCCTTGCAAGATAGTACTTGTTTAATTCTTTACATTAACAACAAAAATAGGAAATTAATATGACAACTAATAAAAACACTATTCAAGATGTTAAGCATAAAGCGAATTGGTTTATTGTAATTGGTGTGATTTTAATTGTTCTCGGTTGCTTGGCATTGGGTTATCAATTCATGGCTACCGTTTTTTCTGTTTATTTTATCGGGTCACTACTGTTAATCGCCGGCATCATTCAAGTTGTACACGCATTTAATATCAAAGGTTTTGGCCAAACAGCCTTATGGGCAATCATGGGGATTTTATATATCTTTATCGGTGGGATGGCTTTTTTCCAACCGATTGCCGTTTCATCAGCACTAACTTTATTGATTTCATTATTATTGACTATTAGTGGATTTAGCCAAATTTTTGCTGCCATGAGTAATCGCAATATCCCTCGTTGGGGATGGGTAGTCTTTTCGGGAATTATTAACATCATTTTAGGACTAATGTTAATTGCTGGTTGGCCATATGATAGTGTTTGGGTATTAGGAATGTTTTTAGGTATCGATCTAGTTTTCCAAGGTTTTGCCTATATTGCTATTGGTTTCGCATTAAAAAATCACTAAATAGCGATAGTTTATCTTATTGCTCACAACACAGCTTGTGAGCAATATTCCACAACATATCAAAAATAAAAATCTGCTAATTAGCAATGGCTATTTATAACTCTTATTGGTTTTCGCTTTAACCTCACGCATTGATTGTAAAATTCGATGATAATTATCTAATCTTGATGGTGCGATTATTCCTTCTGATACCGCTTTTTGTAATAGACACCCAGGTGTATCTAAGTGATTGCAATCCCTAAATTGGCAACCACCTAAATAATCCTCAAACTCAACAAAACCACCAATAACTTGCTCTGGCTCTAAATGCCATAAACCGAATTCCCGAATTCCCGGAGAATCAATAATATCGCCACCATTAGGTAAATGGTAAAGTCGAGTTGAAGTTGTAGTATGTTGGCCAAGACCTGATATCTCAGACACCTCACCAGTTAACGTCGCTTGATCATGAGGTAATAGCAAATTAATGATACTTGATTTACCCACACCAGATTGGCCAACCAATATCGATATTTTGTCATCCAGCACCTTTTGTAAAGGTTCAATACCCTGCTGTGATAAACATGAAACATATAAAACTTGATAACCAATTTTAGTGTAAATTTGTAACTGCTGATCAATTTCCTGTTTTTTGTACTTATCAAGCAAATCGATTTTATTCAAAACAATAATCGGTGTGATATTGGTTGCTTCACAAGCAACTAAATAGCGATCGATGATATTAAACGATAATTCCGGCAATACTGCAGAAATAATAACAATTTGATCGACATTTGCAGCAACAGGCTTAACGCCATCATAAAAATCAGGTCGCACTAATTCAGAATGGCGCGGATGAACAGCTTCAATAATACCATTAGTATTTGGTTCTAAACTTTCACGCCATAATACTTTATCACCCGTTACCAAAGATGGCAGCGTACGACGAATACTACAACGATAAATAATTCCAGTGTTATCTTCAACATCAGCAGATTTGCCAAAGCGACTAATCACCACCCCTTCTTGTGGCGCAGAGAAATTAGACAGATTTTCATCTAGCTTAGTTTCTAAACGCTGCTGATGCTTAGCGGCCATACGCCTTTGTTGATTTTTTGAAAGTTGTTTTTTTGCCACGATAACTAATTTTTTGCTCAAACGATTTAGTACTTATGCTACACTACTCGGCATTAAAAAGAAAATTAATACCGCAAATTATGACTACACAATCAAATATAAACAGTAATAATCTAATCTGGATTGACCTTGAAATGACAGGGCTCGATCCAAACAGAGATCGTATTATTGAAATTGCCACCATCGTAACTGACTCTAATTTAAATATCCTTGCTGAAGGTCCAGTTATTGCTGTTCATCAATCAGATGAACAACTTGCACTTATGGATGATTGGAATCAAAAAACTCATGGTAAATCAGGCTTAATCGAACGTGTTCGACAAAGTACCATTGCCGAACAGCAAGCAGAACAACAAACAATTGAATTTTTAAAACAATGGGTGCCTGAAAACTGTTCACCAATCTGTGGCAATACCATTGGTCAAGATCGCCGTTTTCTATTTAATTACATGCCAAATTTAGAAAAGTATTTTCATTACCGTTATCTAGATGTTAGTACGATTAAAGAATTAGCCAGACGTTGGAAACCGGAAATATTAAAAGGTATCAGTAAACAGAGTTCACATCAAGCGTTGGATGATATTCGTGATTCAATTGCCGAATTAGTTTATTACCGACAACACTTTTTTAATCTAACTAATGAATTATCATGAGTATTTTATACACGATTTTACTTTATTTAATTCAACCGTTTGTCTGGATAAGACTACTTTGGCGTAGCCGTAAAGCGCCAGATTATCGTAAACGCTGGTTAGAACGTTATGGATTTTGCAAAAATAAAGTCAAATCAGGGGGAATTTTAGTACATGCCGTATCGGTCGGTGAAACCCTTGCTGCAATCCCGCTGATTAAAGCGCTGCAAAATCAATATCCACAGTTACCCATTACAGTCACAACCATGACGCCTACGGGATCAAAGCAAGTTAAATCATTACTAAAAGACAGTGTTGGCCATGTCTATTTACCTTATGATTTACCTTGCGCAATACATCGTTTTTTAAAAACAGTCCAACCTAAATTAGTAATAATTATGGAAACAGAGCTTTGGCCAAACTTAATTAGCCAATGTCATAACAAAAAAATTCCATTGATCATTGCTAATGCCCGTTTATCTGAACGTTCAGCCAAAAGATACCATAAACTAGGGAAAGCAATTAGTAAATTATTTGCTAAAATCAGCACCGTTGCCGCCCAAAACAAACAAGACGGCGATAGATTTATCTCATTGGGCCTACCGGCAGATCATTTAGTGGTAACGGGTAGTATTAAGTTTGATATTGAACTCACGGCCAAGCAACAACAGAATCTTGCGCAGTTAAAACAGCAATGGCAATTACATCGACCAGTACTAATCGCTGCCAGCACACATTCAGGTGAAGATGAAATCATTTTATCAGCATTTCAACAGCTTCTTAAAAATCATGGCAACTTATTACTTATTTTGGTCCCTCGTCACCCTGAACGTTTTAAAACCGTTGAAAAACTAATTGCCGATAATGGCTTGAATTATATTACACGCAGTAGCAAACAAAACCCTACAGATCAGACACAAGTGATTTTGGGTGATACCATGGGAGAGCTGTTAGAACTTTATGGGATGGCGAATATTGCCTTTGTTGGCGGTAGTTTAATTGAACATGGTGGTCATAACCCGTTAGAACCAGCACTACACCATATTCCAATTATTAGCGGTAAACACTTTTTTAACTTTAAAGTCATTGGCGAACAATTGATCGATGCTAATGGTATGCTGGTATGTAATAGTGATATTGATTCGCTTTATTTAACCATAAATAGTTTATTGAATGACAAAAATCGCTGTCAGCAAATCGGCGAAAATGCCTATCAAGTATTAAAAAGTAATCAAGGTGCTTTACATCGTCTATTGACGGTTATTCATCACTATCTTGAGGAATGACTTGTGAATAAAAAACAGGGATTATTGATAGTTAATTTAGGAACGCCAAGTGCCGCAACACCAATGGCAATTCGCAACTACTTGACCGAGTTTTTACTCGATCGCCATGTTGTCGACCTACCTGCTTTTATTTGGTATCCAATTTTAAAATACCTTGTACTACCTAAACGCGTCCCCTACATCATCAACCATTATCAAAAAATATGGATTGAGGGTGAATCACCATTACTTCATTACAGTAAACGCTTAATTAATCAATTACAATTAGCATTACCTGATATGCAATGTGAATTAGCCATGACCTATGGTGAACCAAGCTTACTCTCGGCGTTAAATAGCTTAAAGTCATGTGAACAAATTACATTATTACCGTTATTTCCTCAGTATTCAACGACGACAACTCAAGCGGTATTAGATAAAGTTAAGCAACTTATTGCAGATAATAATATCAAGATTAATCTTAGCTATATTCATGATTATGCCGACCACCCAAGTTATATTGATGCTCTTTATTCACAAATCCTGCAAGCGTTTTCAATCCAAGGGCAGCCTGATGTATTACTCCTTTCTTATCATGGTATTCCTGAACGCTATATTGATAAACGCCATGACGACTATGTGCAAAGATGCCAGTTAACCACTAACTTATTGACAAACAAATGCCAAGAAAATGGTATCGACTTAACAATAAAAATGGCTTATCAATCAAAGTTTGGTAAAGGGAAATGGGTTGAACCCAACACTAGCGATATATTAGAAAAATTGGCTAAAATAGGCTCTAAATATGTCCAGGTTATCTGTCCAGGTTTTTCAGCGGATTGTATTGAGACCCTTTATGAAATTGATGAACAAAATCGAGAAATATTCCTAAATGCTAGCGGTAAACAATTTTATTACATCCCGGCCTTAAACGATACGTCTCTACAGGTTGAATTAATCAAAGATATACTTGAAAAACCGCCTTTCCTCAAAAAATTTTAACTGATTAAGATTTATTTTTAACAGGAATCAAATCTTATCAACACAACTTTAAATTGATTAATATTAAAGCTAAATAACCAACTAATCTAACTAGTGTGATTAACCTGTGTTACGATGATAGTTAAAAGTTATTTGCGCTCAAAGGAGAACACTCGATGAAAATAATCATCATTGGCGCTCAAGCTGCTGGTGCCAGTGCCGCAGCAAAAGCCAAAAGAAAGGATCCTAATGCAACCATTCGCATTTATGAAAAATCAGATATTGTTTCATTTGGTGCTTGTGGATTACCTTACTTTATTGGCAATCATTTTCAAGATGAAAATGAAATGATATCTAGAACACCAAATCAATTTGCAAAAGATGGGATTGAAATCAAGACGTTACATGAAGTTATTGCTATTGATGCAAAATTAAAAAAAATTACAGTCAAAGATCTTAATACCAATAACTGTTTTGATGATGATTATGACAAATTACTTATTGCGGTTGGAGCAGTACCAATAATTCCGCCTTTAGAAAATCGCCAACTGGAAAATATTTTCACTTTACGTGATATATATGATGGTCTGGCAATAAAAAGCGCCTTGGCTAATCCACAAAATACCAATGTTGTAGTTATTGGTGCTGGTTACATAGGACTTGAAGTAACCGAATCTTTAGTGGAATTAAACAAAAATGTAAAATTAATTCAATTAGATGATAGAGTATTGGTCGATGCCTTTGATCCGGAACTTACCGAGATTATTGAAGAAAACTTAAAACAACATTGTGATTTACATCTAAAAGAACGAGTACAAGGTTTTGAAGGTGTACAGACAGTTACCCACGTTATTACCGATAAAGCTAAATATGCAGCAGATATTGTCATTATAGCTACAGGGGTAAAACCTAATAGTGAAGTATATAAAGATCTGGATATTGAAACACTTAATAATGGTGCAATTATTATTGATAATTATGGCCAAACAAATATTGCAGGTGTTTATGCTGCTGGTGATTGTGTCGCACTATATCATCGAGTTAGTCAATCAATGACTTATATACCACTAGCTACTGGTGCCAACAAATTAGGTAAAACAGTTGGTGACAATTTAGCTGGTGGAAATAACCAATTCCCAGGCACACTTGGTACATCAGCATTGAAAGTCTTTGATATTGAAGCCGGACGAACAGGTCTAACAGAATCACAAACAATCAAAGCAGGGATCCCTTACAAGACAGTAATCGTTAAAGATAAAAATCACAGTAACTATGTTGAAGGGCAAACTGGCGTAATCGCTAAACTCATTTATCACGCCGAAACTCGTATTTTATTAGGTGGCCAAATAGCGGGAGGGAACGGTGCTGCATTAAGAACGAATAGTTTAGCCACAGCCATTTGGGCCAATATGAAAATTGATGAATTAGCCATGATGGACTTTTTATATGCACCTCCTTTTTCAAGACCATGGGATATTTTAAATATAGCCGGTGGTATAGCTAAATAGTATTAAAACATATTAATTATTTACAATATGTTAAGTTATTAACATTAAAAATATGTGGTAGGGTTAATAATTTATTAATCCTACCACAATAGATCATTACATAATTAATTCAATTTTATCCAAAAGCTGGGGGTAAACCATGTCAGATGCCATTTTTCAGGGGACTTTTTTTGAAAAGTTCTTATCTATCACCCATTATCAAACCTTAATAGGCATTGGCTTATTGCTGTTTTGCTTTTTTGCGATAATGCGACCACTGCAAACCAAAAAAGTTAATTTTTCTATTCGTATGCTAGTTGGCTTAGTACTTGGTGCCGTACTGGGTTTAGGTATTCAAGCCTCTGCAGGTTTTCCAAATAGCTCAACAATTTGGATGCAAGAAATCGCAACATGGTATGGTTTATTCGGCCGAGCCTTTATAGCCTTTATTCGCATGCTAGTTATTCCTCTGATTTTCGTCTCAATTGTAAAAGTGATTATTGATTTTTCTGGTAAAGAAAATTTACCACAAATCGCATTCAGAGGTATTTTTTGGCTACTATTCACTACAGCCATTGCTTGTATTATTGGGATTATCTTGGCTAATGTATTATCATTAGGTGAACTAAGTTCAACCTCAGCCAAAACCGCTGTTGCAAAACAATATACCAATATCATTGATACATTCGTCAATCTTATCCCTAGTAACATCATTGCTTCCATGGTAAAAGAGAATATTGTTGGTTTAGTCATCTTTTCGGCATTAATGGGACTTGCAGCTAATCGCATGGAAAAAAAGAATCCACACCCTATTGCCCTGTTTAAAACCTTTATTGAAGCACTTTATAAAATTATCATGTCAATTGCCATGACGGTCATCAAATATATGCCTTATGCAGTAATTGCCTTACTTGCTCGCACCATTATTTCCAATGGTATTCCTGCAATAGTCGAAGTATCAAGCTTTGTATTAGCAATTTACCTTGCTACCATATTAATGCTTGCAGTACATATCGTGATTGTGATGGTACATGGTATTTCACCAATCACATTTATTAAAAAAGCACTTGGTACATGGTTACTGGCTTTTACCAGCCGTTCATCAGTCGGTACATTACCTATGACAATATCAACATTGACCGTCAGAATGGGAGTAAATACCGGTACTGCTAATCTAGTAGGATCATTGGGTAGTACAATGGGAATGAATGGTTGTGCTGGATTTTTCCCTGCACTGCTTGCCGTAATGGTTGCCCATATGGTGGGCATTAATACTGATATCCAATTTTATATTATGCTAGTAATTGTGGTCGTTATCGGTTCGATTGGTATCGCCGGTATTCCGGGTACTGCAACTGTTGCAGCAACCGTTGTACTATCAGGCATGGGAATGGCAGAATACTTCCCTTTAATCGGCATGGTGCTAGCTGTTGATCCAATCATTGATATGGCCAGAACCTTAGCCAATGTATCCGGTGCAATGACAGCAGCAATTGCAACCGATCATGAAGTTCAATTAATGAATATGGATATCTATAACGATCCTAATGTGACCTTGGATAATGAGCAGTCAGAAGTTTAATAATAAAATATACACTTCCGATATATTCTAAACAAATAGCGAAAAGACGCCAATTGGCGTCTTTTTTATATCAGTGATTAGGCAAAAAATTAAATCGTTTTTAACCACGCTTTAACATCATCACCTAAACTTTTATGACGCATTGCGTAATGAACAAAGGTTTGAACATAACCTAATTTATTACCACAATCATGGCTTCGGCCTTTAATACAATACGCATCAACAGCATCATCTTCTAGTAACATCGCAATTGCATCAGTTAATTGAATTTCACCACCAGCCCCTAATGGTGTTTTGGCTAATAAAGGCCAAATTTTTTCAGACAACACATAACGCCCTACCACTGATTGATTGGATGGCGCTTCTTCAATCGCTGGTTTTTCAACTACACTATACATTTGTGTTACATTACCAGCAGATAACTCTTCACCACGACAGTCAACAATACCATAAGATGAAACGAGTTCTTTTGGTACCGGCTCAACCATAATTTGACTATGCTTAGTCTCATGATAATTATTAATCATCGCCGCTAAATTATCCTGAGTAAGATCACTTTCATACTCATCTATAATCACATCCGGTAATACAACAGCAAAAGGTTCATCACCAACTAAAGGATAAGCACAAAGTACCGCATGGCCAAGCCCTTTGGCTAAACCTTGGCGAACACTTGTAATAGTGACATGTTTTGGTAGTATTCCTTGCACTTCTTGCAAGAGTTGACGTTTAACTCGCGCTTCTAACATAGCTTCAAGCTCGAAGCTAGTATCAAAATGGTTTTCAATCGAATTTTTAGAAGAATGTGTAACAAAAATAATTTCAGTTATTCCGGCTGCAATACACTCTTTAACAACATATTGTATAAGTGGTTTATCCACTACGGGTAACATCTCTTTAGGAATCGCTTTGGTTGCAGGCAACATTCTCGTACCAAGGCCTGCGACTGGAATTACAGCTTTCTTAACTTTGCCCTTTAAAGATGGTTCAAAATTTGATGACATTTTAGTTCCTTAAAAATATATTAACTAATAATATTGTTATTACTTTCGACTCTACGACGCCCATTAACAAACGTGTTATAAACTCTCTCAGATTTTAGCATATAAGAAATGCAAATAACGCTCAAAATAATGTTTTTTGCTATATTAAACAAATCACGGCTTTCAATTTTAAATGTGGTAAATTGATGAGTAATAAACTGATCTAAAAGCATCAATCCAATAACTAACAGTTCAAAACAAATCATCAAAGATGGAAATTTATAATTTTTAGTGAAAAAAAGATAAAGTAAGTAGATATTAAAAAAAATAAGAATCAAATTCATACCAATTTCTAATGGATAAATCCAGTTAAGATTTTCACTATAAAAAATGGAATTTGAATTAGTAAAATTAGCCAATCTTATAAAGATAATGCTTATATAAATAATCAAAAATATATTACTGATACAACTCAAAATTAATCTTATTGCAACAACAATAAGCCAGCCACCTAATCCTCTAAGGGGTAAGTTATCAGTCATATAAATATCCTTATTTAATAATAGATAAATCCGCAGATTCGATTAATGAAGGATTATCTCTATCTTTAGCTAAAGAATCAATGGAAATATAGATAATCTGACAGTTTTCTAATACCGCTTCTTTTACTACAAATTTTGCCTTACGATCACGAGATTCCTTCTGTTTACGACTAATATACAAATCATCATAACCGTCATCATACATTGATGCTCGTTCAAATATATTAGGACTTCGCCAAAATGTCTCTTTCGGATAATCTCGTACAAAAATTTGACCAGTTAATTTGCCTTTTAAACCAACATAGTTAGTTGTTAAATGACGACTAGCTCGACTTTGAGAAAGGTAAATATGGGGATATGTTGAAACATTGCTTTCAAGTTGGTTTAACTTGAATTCAATACCTGAACGATTTTGATACTGGCAATTTTCCATTGTTAAAGGTGCAGTTCGAAAATTCAACGAACTACACCCTACAAGTAAAAATACAAAGAAAATATTAAAAACACGATACATCATTTATTGTTTACTTATAAAATATTTATAAGTAACTCCAGCCACTATTTACATCTTTTCACTAACATTTTCAGCCGTATTCGTAATTGCTTTACCGCCAGATTGAACATCTTTACCGACACCTTTAAACGTGTTACAACCAACTACCATTGTTGTCATCGCAATACTTACTATTAAAATAAATACTTTACGTAACATGTGATTCTCCTCTAGTTAGTCACATTATGATTTTATTGTGGCAAATGCTTCTGCTACACGATGTATATTATGGTGATTTAATCCCGCCACACACATTCTTCCGCTGCCCACCAAATAAACGGCGAAATCATCTTTTAGCTGTGTGACTTGCTCTTTAGAAAAACCTGTATAGCTAAACATACCTCTTTGTTTAACCAAATAATCAAAATTTTGTGCCGGTGCTGCTGTTTTTAATAAATCGACTAAGGTTGAACGCATGGTTACAATACGGTTGCGCATGGTTTGAACTTCATTAAGCCATAAAGCTTTAAGTTCCGTATTATTTAATACATATGAGACCAATTGCGCTCCATACGCAGCTGGGCTGGAATAGTTACGACGAACTGTTGCTTGTAACTGACCAAATACACAATTTGCTACTTGGCTATCATCACATAATACGGATAATCCACCTACCCGTTCTCCATACAGTGAAAAAGTTTTAGAAAAAGAATTACTGATCAAACCACATAATCCTTTCTCAGCGACTTTTTTGATTGCATAACTATCATTTTCGATACTTTCACCAAAACCTTGATAAGCAATATCCATAAATGGGATAAGATCACGATTTTGTAAAACTTCAATTACTTTATCCCACTGCGGCTGTGTTAAATCGACACCAGTAGGATTATGACAACAAGGATGTAATAGCACGATACTTTTAGCCGGTAAGCTATTTAATGTATCTAGCATAGCGTCAAATTTCACACCACAAGTTGCTGAGTCAAAATAAGGATATTTATTTACTTTAAAGCCTGCACCACTAAAAATAGCAATATGATTTTCCCAAGTTGGATCACTTACCCATACTTGAGAATTCGGAAAATAATGATAAAGAAAATCAGCACCAACTTTCAGGGCACCTGATCCGCCTAACGTTTGAATAGTTGCAATGCGTTTAGCTTGAATAGCAGAATTATCCTCACCAAAAAGCAGTGATTGAATCGCTTGGCAATAACTAGGTAAACCACTCATTGGCAAATAAAGTTGTGCGCCTTGTTGATGTTGATAAATATAATCACGGGCCGTTTTAACACATGATAACTGCGGAACCTCACTGTTTTCATCATAATAATATCCAATACTTAAATTGGTCTTATCCTGACGGCTATCATTATTAAATTCTGCGACTAATGACAAAATTGGGTCACCAGCATACGACTCTACTTTTTCAAACATTTTTCCAACCTAATTAACCAATAAATAGCAATGTATAATTGTAGATTATTGCACCAACTCAATTAGCAATCAATCACTAAATAACAGTTTAAATATAAATAATTTTAGGCGAATAAAATCGACTTTTAAACAGCCAGATACAGATAGAAAAACATCATAACTGATGACCAAAAAAATAGGAAAATTTAGCAAGAAAAGCCGCAAAAAAACTTCCCTCAACTTTTTTGCTTCATTAGCACCTATTGGTGCTAATAAATTTGGCAAACTTATTTAACAGCAATAACTTCTATTTCAACTTTAGCATCTTTCGGAATTCGAGCTACTTGCACACAAGAACGAGCTGGAAAGCTTGCTTGATTTTCGGTAAAAAATTCTTCATAGACACTATTAACATCAGCAAAATCATTCATATCAGCTAAAAAAATAGTTGTTTTAACGATATTTTTAACTTGATAACCCGCCTCAGTAATAATTGCTTTAACATTAGCTAAACTTTGCTTAGCTTGTTCTTTCACGCAAGTTGGCATCTCACCCGTTGCTGGATTAATTGGGATTTGACCTGATGCAAATAACATATTACCCAAATCGACACCTTGTACATAAGGACCAATAGCTGCAGGGGCTTTATCGGTATTAACTACTTTCACCATAGATAACTTTCTCCTTTCATTTATTATGACTCTCATTTCAACAGGAACACAATTTTGTGTCAAGCCATAACAAATTTATGATCATGGGACTTCTGCAAATTTTCTGATATGATAGGTGATAATTTTTTTAATTTGTTGAGAGTTAGTATGTTTGAGAATTTAACTGACCGTTTATCACAGACATTCCGCAATATTAGTGGTCGTGGACGTCTGTCTGAAGATAATATCAAAGATGCGCTACGTGATGTCAGAATGGCATTACTTGAAGCTGATGTTGCCCTACCTGTAGTACGGGAATTTATTAACCAAGTTAAACAAAAAGCCGTCGGTTTAGACGTAAATAAAACACTAACCCCAGGCCAAGAGTTTATTAAAATCGTTCAAGCTGAACTGACTGCAGCAATGGGTGAAGTTAATAGTTCACTTAACTTAGCTACTCAGCCTCCAGCGGTAATGCTAATGGCTGGTTTACAAGGTGCAGGTAAAACAACTAGCGTTGCAAAACTAGCAAAATTCTTAAAAGAAAAACAAAAAAAGAAAGTATTAGTTGTTTCTGCCGATGTTTATCGACCCGCAGCGATAAAACAATTAGAAACACTTGCTAAAGCAATTGATGTCGAGTTCTTCCCATCAGATATCAATCAAAAACCAGTTGATATTGTTAATAAAGCAATTTCACATGCGAAATTACAATTTTTTGATGTACTGATTGTCGATACCGCTGGTCGATTGCATGTTGATAGCGACATGATGGATGAAATCAAAGCACTACATGATGCAATCAATCCAATTGAAACACTATTTGTTGTCGATGCAATGACCGGACAAGATGCCGCCAATACAGCTAAAGCATTTAATGATGCCTTACCACTAACCGGTGTCATTTTAACTAAAGTTGATGGTGATGCTCGTGGTGGTGCAGCATTATCAATCCGCCATATCACTGGCAAACCAATTAAGTTTTTAGGGATGGGAGAAAAAACGGATGCATTAGAGCCTTTTTACCCTGACCGTATCGCTTCGCGCATTTTAGGCATGGGAGATGTTCTCTCTTTAATTGAAGAATTACAGAGTAATGTTGATCGTGAAAAAGCGGAAAAAATCGCTAAAAAGTTAAAAAAAGGCGATAAATTTGACTTTAATGATTTCCAAGATCAGCTTAAACAGATGCGTAATATGGGTGGAATGGGGGCCATGCTGGCTAAATTACCTGGTGTAGGACAACTACCAGATCATATTAAAGCGCAAATGGATGACAAAATCACCATCAAGATGGAAGCAATAATTGGCTCTATGACTTTAAAAGAGCGAGCAAATCCTGAAATCATCAAAGGATCACGCAAACGCCGTATTGCAAATGGATCCGGAACACAAGTACAAGATGTTAACAAACTACTTAAACAGTTTGAAGATATGCAAAAAATGATGAAAAAAATGAAGGGTGGCGGCATGATGAAGATGATGCGTCAAATGAAAGGCTTAATGGGCGGAGGCATGGGTTTTCCGCCTCGATAAACGTTCACTATACTTCTCTTTCTCTTAATTACTATCGCGTGTTTGAGCGCGATAGTAATTCAATACACTCAATCTTCTCGATTTAGTGCTTTAATTTTACTTGGTCGATGCATAGTTAATACCGTACCAATCGAAGAAACAATAATAAACATAATAGCTAACCACTGGTAATGTGTTAACTGTTCATGTAAAACAATTAATCCCGAAAATGCCGCAAATACTGGCGACAAACTCATTAAGGTACTAAAAGTTTGGGCTGGTAAACGCGGTAATGCGACCATATCAAGGCCATAAGGAATCGCTGATGCTAACAGTGAAACCATGAAAGCTAATGGCAAAATATCCAAGGAAAACATTGTGCTACCACTTTGCCATACCCCAATAGGAAAGAGTAATACTGAAGCAACAATCGAGCCGAGTGCAACACTTGGTGCACCATATATTTCGCCTGCCTTACGACCAAAAAGAATATAACCAGCCCAACAGCCTCCAGCACCTAAAGCAAGTAAAAGACCTATCGGATCTAAATCACTGGCTGCTTGATGAATAGGCAACAACATAACTAATCCAATTATGGCAATAGCTAACCAAATAAAATCGCTTAATCGTCGACCGGAAAACATAGCGACCATAATTGGCCCCGTCAATTCAATTGCGACAGCAATACCTAAAGGAATACGAGAGATAGCATTATAAAAAGATAAATTCATGCATCCCATGGCAATACCATATAAAATAATATATTTAATTGCTGGTTTAGAAATCGTTTTACGCCAAGGTTTAAAGATTATGACCAATAAAATAGCGGAAAAAAATAAACGCCAAGCAGTCATTGCTTCTGGTCCAAGTACTGGGAATAAATATTTAGCAAATGAAGCGCTTGATTGTACAGAAATCATCGATACGAAAATTAAAAAAACCGGCCAAGACCTTTTGAACATAATAATAACCTTATTTGAACAATGGGATTGTTATAAAAAGGGCACAACCTATTTGCATAACATAATAAAATTCAATTTGAAATATTCACCATCAATGGTAAAAAACAATGTTAATTAAACAAATTGTATAACTAATGTATTTAAAATTATCAAATAAACATCACTGTTAGTTTTCCCTTTTTACTGATAACAATGCCAGATCTTGTAGTGCTTTTTTATAAGGAGAATCTGGTAAAATTGAAATCACATTAAACGCTTTATTTGCCTCTTGCTGGGCTGTTTCTAAAGTAAATTCAAGCGATCCGCATGACTTCATCACCGCTAAAACATGATCTAATAAATGGCGGCCATTTCCTTGTTCAATTGCTTGCCGGATTAAAGCCGCATCCTGTGCATTAGCATGATGCATTGCATGTAGTAGTGGTAATGTCGGTTTACCCTCATTAAGATCATCACCTAAATTTTTACCCAATTTTTGATTACTATCGGCACTATAATCTAATAAGTCATCAATAATTTGAAAAGCAGTCCCTAAATATTTTCCATATTCTTGTAAGGCAAATTCTTGTTCTGGGGTTGCTTCAGCAAGGACAGCAGCGGAATGAGAAGTCGCTTCAAATAGTCTTGCTGTTTTACGATATATGACTTGTAGATACTGTTCTTTAGTAATATCTGGATCATTACAATTAAGTAGTTGTTGGACTTCACCTTCTGCGATAACATTCGTGGCCTCAGACATAATTTGTAATACTTTAAATGATTCGGTACGAACCATCATTTGAAAAGAACGAGTATAAATATAATCACCGACCAAAACACTAGCAGCATTACCAAATAATGCATTAGCTGTTGATTTGCCTCGGCGTAAATCTGACTCATCAACAACATCATCATGCAATAAGGTTGCAGTATGAATAAATTCGATAAAAGCAGCCGTTATAATATGTTTATCACCCTGATAATTCAGTGCTTTAGCAATGAGTAGCGCAATGATTGGACGAATACGTTTACCGCCACTACTAATAATGTAATTGCCTAATTGATTGATTAATACAACATCAGAGCTAAGCTCTGCTTGTATTGCCTGATTAACCTTCACTAAATCTTCTTGAACTAGATCGAGTATCTGTTTTATCGATGGATTATTCATCAGTCTAACCGCTACAAATGAGAGATATTTACTTACTATTATCTGATAAATATTTTTATGCAACAAGTTATTGATAAATCATATTTAAAAAAATGCTACAAATGATAAGCATTTTCATTTAGAATACACGCCCTAAGGGATAAATTATTACTGCTATGAAGATCAATTTTGATATAGATATCAATACAGAAAAAGAGCCACAATCACCTATTGCTAACAAGCAACAGGATAATTATATATATGTATTTGTATCTGTTGCTGTGATATCACATCTACTTTTATTAGGATTATTATTTAGCTCAGCGTTGTTTGCAAATAACATCATGGTTGATGAAGGTGATGATTCAATTAAAGCCGTAATGGTTGATCTTACTCAATTAGCAGCCCCTGAACAATCATTAGTTGAAAATACACCTGATATTCAAGGCGCAGAAAACAGTGAAATCATAGATAATAAACCTATTGAAGAACAACCCGTTGAACCTATTGTTGAGCCTGAAATCGTTAAAGAAGAAACACTTGATCCTACACCGGAAAAAGAACCCGAAAAACCTACTGTTGAACCTGATAAACCAACAATAGTAAAACCAGAACCAAAACCGAAACCAAAAAAGAAAAAACCACCAACACAAAAAGCCTCTCGGCAACAAGTTAGACAAGAAGCAATTAGTGATAATACTGCCAAAACGTCAGTAGCACCTAAAATTTCTGATAATCAGCAATATTCGGGTAATCCAACACCGATTAGCCGAAATCGCCCAGAATATCCAAGAAGAGCACTAGACATGCGCTTAGAAGGTCATGTTATTGTCATGTTTGATGTAAATAGTGAAGGACGTGTTGAAAATATTAGAATTATTGAAGCTCAACCCAATAATATTTTTAATCGCGCAGTGATCACGGCAATGAAAACATGGAAATACAAACCAATTGCTGGTAAAAATATCAAAATGAAGATTATCTTTAATCGCGATAGTTCAATTAGTTTAGGTAATAACTAAACTGACATTTATCAATCCATAACTATCATTCAATAGTATTTATTTGAAATAAAACTTAATGGCGCTAATCTTAAATTATTGATTAGCACCTTACTTGATCATAAGTCTATTGATTGATTTGCATTAATTGTTCAATTTGTTGAGGATCTTTAGGCACCATTGCGGTTAAAACTTCATTGCCTGAATCAGTAATTAAAATATTATCCTCTATACGGATGCCAATGCCTTTATAACGTTCAGGAACATCGGCTTCTTGATTAATATAGAGCCCTGGTTCAACCGTTAACACCATGCCTGGAGCAAGGATGCGATCACGATCGCTACCGACATCATGCACATCAATACCTAACCAATGTCCTAAACCATGCATATAAAATGTCATGTAAGCTTTATTTGCAATTAACGTCTCGATATCGCCCTGCATAATGCCAAGTTTAACTAAACCTTCAACCATAATTCGAATAATTTGTTGGTTTACTATTGATATTGAAGTACCTGGTTGTAATAATTTGATTGCCGCGTATTGTGCCGTTAACACAATGTCATATATTTCACGTTGTGACTGATTAAATTTACCGTTTATAGGAAATGTACGGGTGATATCCCCAGCATAATACTGATATTCACAACCAGCATCAATTAAGACTAAATCGCCATCTTTCAATTGGTCGCTATTATTTTCATAATGCAATATACAACCATTATTTCCCCCACCAACAATAGTGTTATAAGATGGCGAACGAGCACCATACCAAGCAAATTCATGTAAAATTTCCGCTTCTAACTGATATTCATACAAACTAGGCTGACACTTTTGCATTGCGCGAATATGTGCCTTAGCACTTATTTCACAAGCTTGGCGCAATATAGCCATTTCGAAATCCGATTTAAACATACGCATTTCATGAACAATAGGTCGCCAATCAATCATTATATTTGGGACAACAAATTTGTTGCGAACACCTTGCCTTAAATTATGTAATGTTGTTTTAACTATTTCATCAGCATATTCGTATAACTGGTCAGCATGATAAATAACCTTTCTACCATTCAATAAATTTGGCAAAAGATTATTAATATCATCAAAAAGATAAGCTTCATCTACGCAAATTTTTTCTAATGCTACCTGCTGACCTAATCGATATCCGGTCCATGTTTCCGCTAAAGGATCCTTTTTACGGTTAAATAATACGTAACGAGCTTGATTATCAGACTCCTTTATCACCGCCAATAGAGCTTCTGGCTCAGCAAAAAAAGTAAAATACCAAAAATCACTATCTTGCCGATAAGGATAGTGAGTATCATTGCTTCGCGTAACCTCTGGTGAAGCAAAAAACAAAGCGATGCTATTTGGCTCCATTTGTGCCAATAATTTATTTCGTCGCGCTAAAAGTTCTGTTTTGCTATGCATATCTACCATAACTTGCACCTTAAAAATCAATGATACTAATATTAATGAATAGTTGGGGTTATATCAGATTCGTTAAATTCATCAAAACAAAGCATCGCCGTAATCCGAACGTATTCTTTAATTTCTTCAAATGCAAAGCCTAACTCTTGCTGATCTTCATTTTCATCATAACCCAATTTAACGATTTGTCTCAGGTCGTATATTGCCTCACCAACATCACCTTTAACACGATTAATTTTAGGTTGAACCAAACCAATTCCTAATAAAAAATGATTAACCCATCCGACTAAATCATCAATCTGAGTAAATAGATCTTGATCGCCGAGTAACAATTGAAATTCAAAATCTTCATCAATAAGTTGTTGTTTAGTTGAATGATATAATTTTTCAATTTCTTTGTTTAAAGGTTCAGCAATGCTTTGCCCATCATTTAACATATCCTTAGTTAAAATTTTCCAGCTTTCATCATGATTACCTCCTGCTAAAATACCTGATAAAAAACCATGTAATTCAGCCGCTGTCATGCCGATTTTATTTTGGATAAGTTGGCGATTAAGCTCATTGTAATTATTGCTATTAGTCATTAAATCCACCTTAGTCTTAAATACCGTAAAAACACACCCCTGCACTTTCACGGATTAATAGTATATAATTTATGCCTAGCTATAAATAATAAACAGGTTATTGTGCTTTATAAAGGAAATATTTTGAACATTTTTAGATTGATCGTAGCATTGCCCTCGCTATTTTTATTCTTTGTTATGTCATTAACTGCATGTAGTTCATGGGTGCCCAATAAAGGCGTGATTGTTCTTAATGTACAGAATCAAACAAATACCTCTATAACTAGCCAAGATTTACCTAAAAATTATCATTTAGGCAACAGCGAACAAGAGCTTGAAAAATTTGAATCTTTTTGCCACGAAGAGATCCGAGCTTCACAACTTGATGGTAGTGAAGAAGTTGTGTTTGAAAATATCAAACGAGGAATTCACGGGCAGGTAGAATTTAAAAAATGTCGTGATAAAATCACTCGAATTTACCGATATTAACAATAATATCGGCGAACTTGGTTGATTTATCACCATCAAAATTAGACGAATTGTTAAAGAACAGTGAAATCTTACTAGCCTTTCACGCTGTTTTTATTTATATTGTCGTCTGAAAAAACATATTTTTGGGAGTAAAATAATTATGTACAAACAAGATGTAACCATTACTGCATCGAATGGCCTTCATACTCGCCCTGCTGCGCAATTTGTAAAAGAAGCAAAAAACTTTAATGCTGAAATTACTGTCACATCAAACGGAAAAAGTGCTAGCGCTAAAAGCTTATTCAAATTACAAACATTAGGCTTAACTCAAGGCACAACGATTACTATTTCAGCCGAAGGTGAAGATGAAAAAGAAGCAGTAACTCATTTAGTAAAATTAATTCCTGAATTGGAATAATACTCCCAATTATTATTGAACGGTTTTAATATTGAATAAGGATTAAATGTTATGGTATCAGGTATACTTGTTTCCCCAGGTATCGCTTTTGCAAAAGCGCTATTATTAAAAGAAGAACCTATTGTAATTAATAATAGGCAAATTCTTGATAACAAAATTGACGCTGAAATCGAGCGCTTTAAAGAAGCGCGTCAAAAATCAAGCGAACAGCTAAATACTATTATGGAGAGAGCAAAGACCACATTAGGTGAAGATAAAGCTGCCATTTTTGAAGGTCACATAATGCTTCTTGAAGATGAAGATCTTGAACAAGAAGTTATCTCTCGTATCCAAAGTAAACACTCAAGTGCTGATGCTGCCGTTCAATCTGTATTTGAAACGCAAGCAAAAGAGTTAGAAAACTTAGATGACGAATATTTAAAAGAACGTGCTGCAGATATCCGTGATATTGGCAAACGTCTATTGAAAAACATTCTCGGTATTGAAATTGTTGATTTAAGTGCTATTAGCCAACCATGTATCCTAGTTGCAACTGATTTAACACCATCAGAAACTGCACAATTAAATTTAGATATGGTATTAGGCTTTATCACTGATGCAGGTGGCCGTACGTCACATACCTCAATCATGGCTCGTTCATTAGAAATTCCAGCAATTGTTGGTACATCTAATGCAACACAAGCAATCAAACAAGGTGATTTTGTTATTTTAGATGCGATTAACAATGCAATCTATATTAATCCTGATCACACAACTGAAGAAAAATTAAAACAAGTTCAAACAAAATATATTGCTGACAAGGAAGAATTAGCAAAATTAAAAGATTTACCTGCGGTAACTCTTGATGGTCACCAAGTGGAAATTTGTGCCAATATCGGTACGGTACGTGATATTGCCGGTGCGGATCGCAATGGCTATGAAGGTGTTGGCCTTTATCGTACTGAGTTCTTATTTATGGATCGTGATGCGTATCCTAATGAAGAAGAACAATTCAAAGCATATAAAGAAGTTGCCGAATCAACTAATGGCTTATCAATTATTGTTCGTACTATGGATATTGGTGGTGACAAAGATGTACCTTATATGCATTTACCAAAAGAAGAAAACCCATTCTTAGGTTGGCGTGCAATCCGTATCTGTTTAGATCGTAAAGAGATATTACATGCACAATTACGCGCAATTCTACGTGCTTCAGCCTTTGGTAAATTACGTATCATGTTCCCAATGATTATTTCAGTTGAAGAAATTCGTATCTTAAAATCTGAAATCAATATTCTTAAAGAACAATTAACCGCCGAAGGTAAAGCGTTTGATAAAGAAATTGAAATTGGTGTTATGATCGAAACACCTGCAGCAGCAGTTATTGCTCGTCACTTAGCTAAAGAAGTTGACTTCTTCAGTATTGGTACTAACGATTTAACCCAATATACACTTGCTGTTGACCGTGGTAATGAGCTTATCTCACATCTTTATAATCCGTTTTCACCATCAGTGTTAACATTAATTAAAAATGTCATTGATGCTTCTCATAAAGAAGGCAAATGGACAGGAATGTGTGGTGAACTTGCTGGTGATGAAAGAGCAACTATCCTATTATTAGGTATGGGACTTGATGAGTTTAGTATGAGTGCTGTATCAATTCCTAAAATCAAAAAATTAATTCGTAATACCAATTACGAAGAAGCGAAAAAATTTGCTGAAACTGCACTAGAAAAAGCAACCGCTAAAGAAATAACTGATTTAATTGAAAAATATACTGCTGAAAAGCAAATTTGTTAGGAGGCCATAATGGGTCTATTTGATAAAATAAAACAGTTTGTCTCTGACGATAACAAAAATAGCATTGAAATTATTGCACCTCTTAGTGGAGAGATCGTTAAAATCGAAGATGTGCCTGATGTTGTATTTGCTGAAAAAATCGTTGGTGATGGCGTTGCAATTAAACCATCTGGCAACAAAATTGTCGCACCATTAAATGGTAAAATTGGCAAAATTTTTGAAACTAATCATGCTTTTGCGATTGAGTCAGATGAAGGTATTGAACTTTTTGTTCATTTTGGTATAGATACCGTTGAACTAAAAGGTGAAGGTTTTACTCGTGTTGCTGAAGAAGGACAACAAGTTAAAATTGGCGATACTATCATTGAAATTGATCTACCTTTACTTGAAAGTAAAGCCAAATCAGTTTTAACTCCTGTTGTAATTTCAAATATGGAAACAGTAGTTGAACTAACCAAACTAACTGGTTCTGTTGAAGCAGGTAAAACGCCAATTATGCGTGTTAAAAAATAATCATCTATAAAAAAAACCTTCAGTTAAAACTGAAGGTTTTTTCTATCTACTGTACAACTCGCTCTAACGCCATTTCTTGTATTGATTGATTAAGTTGTTAGTTGAATCATCATGAGAACTCACAGGTTTATCATCGGCTAATTCAGGTAAAATACGACCAGCTAGCTGTTTACCGAGTTCAACACCCCATTGATCAAAACTAAAGATATTAAGAATAACACCTTGTGTGAAGATTTTGTGTTCATACATAGCAACTAATGCACCTAAAGCATAAGGTGTGATTTTTTTGACTAAAATAGAGTTGGTTGGCTTATTACCGGCAAAAACTTTAAAAGGAATAATAGATTTAACTTCATCAAGGCTTTTACCAGCCGCAAGGAATTCTTGTTCTACCTGTTGCTCGGTTTTACCAAAAGCTAAAGCTTCAGTTTGTGCAAAGAAATTTGAAAGTAATTTAGGATGATGATCTCCAACCGGATTATGGCTAATTGCTGGTGCAATAAAATCACAAGGAATCAGTTTAGTACCTTGATGAATCAATTGATAGAAGGCATGTTGGCCATTAGTACCAGGCTCACCCCAAATAATAGGTCCAGTAGTATAAGTCGTTTTATTACCATTACGATCAACGCTTTTACCATTTGATTCCATATTACCTTGTTGGAAATAAGCAGCAAAACGATGCATATATTGATCATAAGGTAAAATTGCTTCAGTTTCTGCGCCACAGAAGTTATTGTACCAAAGACCAATTAACGCAAGTAATGTTGGAATATTTTTCTCAACCGGCGCTGTTTGGAAGTGTTTATCCATTGCATGGCCACCAGCTAAAAACTGTTTAAAATTCTCGTAACCAATAGAAAGAACGATTGATAAACCAATTGCCGACCAAGACGAATAGCGACCACCAACCCAATCCCAAAATTCAAACATATTAGCAGTATCAATACCAAACTTTTCAACTTCTTTAGTATTAGTTGATAATGCAACAAAATGCAGTGCTACTGCTTTATCATCTTTAGCTGCATCAAGTAACCATTGACGGGCAGTTTGAGCATTAGTCATCGTTTCTTGAGTTGTAAAAGTTTTCGACGCAACTAAAAAGAGTGTTGTTTCTGGATTAAGATCTTTTAATGCTTCTACAATATGAGTACCATCAACATTAGATACAAAGTGCATCGTTAAATGGTTTTTATAAGGTCGAAGGGCTTCAGTAATCATGTGAGGTCCTAAATCTGAACCACCAATGCCGATATTAACAACATCGGTGATAGTCTTGCCGGTATAACCTTTCCATTCACCACTAATCACTTTTTTACTAAAGGACTCCATCTTAGCAAGCACTGCATTTACATCATCCATAACATTTTTGCCATCAACATAAATTGGAGTATTAGATACATTACGAAGTGCAACGTGTAACACGGCTCGATCTTCTGTGCGATTAATTTTTTCACCACTATACATCGCTTTAATTGCGCCACCTAAATCACACTCATCCACAAGCTGATAAAGAATTTCTAATGTTTCTTGCGTTAAACTGTTTTTTGAAAGATCAACCAAAAACTCATCCTCAAATGGAATACTCAGTTTTTCGACGCGCTTGGGCTCGTCTTTTAATATTTCGGCTATAGTTTTATTATGATGTTTTTGATAACTAGCTTGAAGGGATTTCCAAGAAGATGTAGAGGTTGGATCTATTGATTTTAACATAACTCATTCCTTAAATAATATAGCATTGCTACTCATAATATAACTATGCCTAACATGATGCAAGATAAGGATTTATCGATTTAAATACACTAAACAGGAAAATAATAAAAGTTATTTTCTTTTCCTTATCAAGTAACTTGAATATAATGTTAAAGATAAGACACTTAATACACTAAACCGTTCAAAAAATGTTTTTCTAAACAATTAGTATCAATAAAATAAATATATTTCTTACATTATTATATTAGGATATTTCATGCCAAATATTCAGACACTTGTACCAGCATTAGATAAAATTGTCCGTATTTGTGATTATTTAGATAATCACCGAGGAGCTACTTTTAGTCAAATATTTCAGGATCTCAATTTACCTAAAAGCAGTACATCAACACTATTAAATGCCTTAGTTATGCATGGTATTTTGCGACAAGATCAAAATAAGTATTATCTTGGGTTAAAATTACATGAATGGGGAGATAAATCCTTAGAACAGTTTGATATCACTAAAATAGCCGAACCGTTAATGATTAAACTGCGAGATAAAACCAACTTGACCTGCCATTTAGGTGTTCTTGACGGTCTTTATTCTGTTTACATTGCTAAAATTGAAAATGATCAGGCTATTGGTATTCGTACTTGGATTGGTAAAAAATTGCCTTTACATAGCTCTGGTATTGGTAAAGCATTAATAGCTTGGTTACCAGACGAAAAAATTGATCAACTTATTCCCGAAGACAAATTAATCAAATATACCGACACAACAATAACCAGCAAGAAACAGTTAAAAAAAGAGCTTGCAAAAATTAGGTCTCAAGGTTGGGCTTATGATAATCAGGAAGATGTTCAAGGTGTTCATTGTATCGCTGCACCAATCTTCAATAAAAATAACGAACCCATCGCCGCTATTAGTATTTCGGGTGTTCTTTTTCAACTACCTGTGGATAAAATTGATAAATATTCACAATTAGTACGTGATGCATGCCAAAAATTGACGGATAAGTTTTAAATAATATTGAATCACTATGATTCAATATTATTTTAACTCATTGGATAAATTAGCTGTTAAGCTATTTTCTTAAATAACTCAATCAATTTTTGTTTATCAAAAAATACTGGATTTGCTCCGGCACAAGCATCTTTCATCGAATTTTCAGCCAATAATTCAAAATCTGGATTATCAACACCAATTTCTTTTAAAGATTTAGGAATACCTACCTCTTGTGCCAAATCTTTAATTCGTTTTATCACATAATCAACACACTCTTGATCCGTTTTATTTTTAGTCTCTAATCCGATTGTTTCTGCGATAACTCTAAATTTTTCTGGCGCATGTTTAGCATTTTCTTCTTCAACTACCGATAATAACATTGCATTACATACCCCATGAGGTAAATCATAAAGACCACCTAGTTGATGAGCCATAGCATGAACATTACCCAGACCGGCATTACTAAAGGCAATCCCATTTAAAAAACAGGCATAACTCATCTGTTCTCTTGCTTCGATATCATTACCATTTTTAACCGCTCGAGCTAAATATTTAAAGGTTTGACCAATCGCATATAATGCGGTTGAATCAGTAACATCCATTGCGCCTTTAGCCACTACAGCTTCAATAGCATGAGTTAATGCATCCATACCTGTTGCCGCAGTTAAATTGGCTGGTTTTGAGATCATTAAATCAGGATCACTAACCGTTATTGACGCCAATGTATTCGGATCAACCATAATCATTTTTACATGCCTACTTTCATCGGTAATAACATAATTGATCGTCACTTCAGCAGAGGTACCGGCTGTTGTTGCTATTGCCACAATTGGTAAGCATTTATGTTTACTTTTATGCATCCCTTCATAGTCAGTAATTTTACCGCCATTTGTCGCTAACACAGCAACTGCTTTACCACAGTCCTGAGGTGATCCACCACCAATTGAGACAATAAAATCACAGTTAGATTCTTGACATAATTTTAGTGCATTTTCAACATTAGCAACGGTTGGATTCGGTTTTACATCGTAAAAAATAACCGATTCAATGCCCTCTTTTGCTAAGATATCTACTACTCTATCTACAGTACCATTGCCCACTAAAAATTTATCACTAACAACAAATGCTTTCTGACAATTCAGTTTTTTAACCGGTACACCTAACTCAGATAAGCATCCTTTACCTAATAAATTAACCGGTGGAATGTAATAAATCATATTTACCTCTTAATTAATAATATTCAAAAATTCCCACAAAAAGAACTATGTTTCATTATACGGAAAAAATTAATTACCCAAAAAATTATTTTCGACAATGAGAGGATGATCACAAAATTAATTTTCTTTTGAATTAATACATTGCAATTCTAAATTTTTTTTCCAATAATCTGTTCCTGTGTAAGAAATAATGTTCTATATCATGAACAAGGAGAAAAAATGAATTTAGAAAAATTTAAAGGTATATTCCCTCCAGTCCCTACTATTGTTAATAAAAAAGGGGAACTAGATAAAAAAGGAATGGGCAAATTATTAGATCATCTAATCGATAACGAAGCTGATGGTGTTTTAATTCTAGGTAGTGGTGGTGAGTTCTGCCATATGCCGCCTAAGTTGCGATATGAAGTTGCTGAATTCGCAGTAAACTATATCAATAAACGTATTCCCGTTATGCTTGGCATATCAAGCCCAAGCACTGCTGAGACAATTCAATATGGCAAACATGCAGCTCAAATTGGTGCTGATGCAGTTTTAGTTGTTAATCCTTATTATGCTTTATTAAATAGTGATGCGATTTATAACCATTATAAAACTGTTGCTGAAAATATCGATATCCCTGTACTACTTTACAATTTTCCGGCATTAACCGGTCAAGATATAGGTATTGATGTTATTACAAGACTGGCAAAGGATTTGCCTAATATTATTGGTTTGAAAGATACTATTGATAATATCAGCCATACCCGAGAAATCATCAACAGAGTTCACGCCTTCCGTCCAGATTTTATCATTTTCAGTGGCTTTGATGAATATATGCTAGACACCCTTATTCTTGGCGGCCACGGTGGTATTCCTGCAACCTTTAATTTTGCACCAAAAATTACTAAAGGAATTTATAAAGCTTTCGTAAAAAAAGATTATGAAAAAGCATTCAAATTACAACGTCAACTTGCAAAATTAATGCCAGTCTATGCAATTGAATCACCTTTCTTTGGCGTAATCAAACAAGCAATAAAACTTTCAGGCGTCGATATTTCGACAGAGGTTTTAGCTCCAGTAGAAAAGCTACCAAAACATAAAAAAGAGTTATTACTTCAAGTTTTAAAGTCAGCTCAAGTACCTATTAAAAATAAATAATTGGAGGCATCCATATGAATAATATTGAAGATAAAACAATTCCCAAAGGTCGTTGGAAACATATAATTCCGGCCACTATTCTTGTCTATATAGTGGCATATATGGACAGAACCAATATAGCTATTGGTATTGCCGGAGGAATGAATAAAGATTTGGGCATGACCGCATCCTTTGCTGGGCTCGTCGCAGGGATATTTTTTATTGGTTATATCTTTTTACAAATACCTGGCGGTCAAATTGCTGAACGCTATAGCGCAAAAAAATTTATTGCATGGACAATTGTTGTTTGGGGGGGCTTTGCTGCCATCACAGGGTTTGTTCGAGATCCTATTCAACTACTTATTATACGCTTTATCCTCGGTGTCGCTGAAGGTGGCGTTTATCCAGCTATTTTAGCACTCATTGGTCATTGGTTCCCTAACCATGAAAGAGCGAGAGCAATTGCATTTTTCCAAATGAATTTAGCTGCTGCTTCTATTATTACAGGTCCTCTATCTGGCTGGTTAATTGAAGCTTGGGGATGGAGAGAAATGTTTATAATTGAAGGAATTATATCTTTAGCATTGCTCTTCGTTTGGATGCCTCTCGTTTCTGACTACCCTCATCAAGCTAAATGGCTCGATCCAAGAGAATTAAATTGGTTAAATCAACAGTTTGAAGAAGATAAAGCGCTTATAAAATTAGATGATAAAGCGAGTGTAAAAACAGTATTAAGCAGTATCAACTTATGGAAACTTGTTGCTATCTATTTCTTCTTCCAAATTGGTTTCTATGGTTTTGCACTTTGGATGCCAATGTTAATTAAACAATTAACTGGAAGTGGTATGTCTATTGTCGGCCTTTTAACTGCAGCACCATACATTCTTTGCATTTTTGGACAATATTATATTGCTAAATTATGTGACCAAACCATGAATCGTAGATTATATACCGCAATTCCAATGATTGGTTTCGCTATCTGTTTAACTTTATCAATATTATTAGAAAACAACACATGGCTTGCATATGGAATGATGGTTCTATGTGGCTTTTTCCTACAAGCATACGCAGGGCCATTTTGGACTTTACCACCATTATTATTCCCATCAAATGTTTTAGGTGGCGTCCGAGGAACAATCAATGCTCTAGGCAATTTAGGAGGATTTATTGGACCGTACCTTGTTGGTTTATTAACCGTTACAGTAAGTAAAAATGCAGGATTATATACCTTGGTTGGCGCATTAATCATTGCAATCATTTTATTGTTCACTTTACCAGCAATAACAGCAAAACCAACAAAATAACAAAATTTAAAAATGCATTGGAGGATATTATGCAACAAAAATGTAAATTTGCCAGGGATCTATGGTCACAATTAGATGCATTACGAATGGGAATGAATTATACCGTTGAAGATACGGAAAAACCTCAAGTCCTGATTGATGACTGTTTTGGCGAAAGTCACCCAGGTAGTTATCATCTTGATAGTTTAGGTTATGAAGTTGTTCTTGGCGTGCATGAACGAGGCGGTCGTTCAGTACGTAGTCATGTTACAGATATTTGTGATGGCTGGGGACAAGGTCATGATGGCATGAATTATATATTAGCCTCAAGGGAAGCGATTGCTAATATGGTTGAAATCCATGGCTCTGTCATACCATATGATGCAGCCGTACTTATTTCTAGCTGTGATAAATCAGTACCTGCTCACTTAATTGCAGCAGCACGACTTGATATACCATTAGTTCATGTGCCAGGTGGTTCAATGCGCCCGGCACCTAATATGACAACATCTGATTTAGGTGGTGCCACAGCACAATATAAAAAAGGTGAAATTGATATAAGACAGATTCAAACCTTACAAAGGTGTGGTTGCCCTACCGCTGGAGCATGTCAATTCATGGGTACCGCAAGTACAATGCAATGTATGTCAGAAGCACTTGGCTTAGCATTACCTGGAAGTGCATTAGCACCATCGACAATGTCCGAAATTCGTAGGATGGCCAGATCTGCTGGACATCATGCCATGTATCTAGCCAAAGAAGGAATAACATCACGTAAAATACTCACACCAGCAGCATTTGAAAATGCCATTAAAGTACACGCTGCTATCAGTGGTAGTACAAATGCGCTTATTCACCTACCAGCAATTGCACATGCATCAGGATTTGAATTAACCGCAGATGTATTTGATCGCATCAATAATACCGTACCATACCTTACCAATGTACAACCAAGTGGAAAATACGTAACAGAACTATTATGGTTTGCCGGCGGTATTCCAATGGTTCAATGGATGATTAAGGATTTACTCGATCTTGATGTAATGACAGTTACTGGGCAGTCTTTAGGTGATAATTTGGAAATGATGCAACAAACTGGTTTCTTTGACCGTAATTTAGGGTATTTGCATAATTACAAATTAGAACGAAATGATTTAATTCGAAATCCTAACAAAGAAAAAATGGGATCTATCGCTGTTTTAAAAGGTAATATAGCTCCAGATGGTGCAGTTATAAAATATACAGCTTGTAGTCCTGATATGCATAAACATACTGGACCAGCCAAAGTTTATAATTCTGAAGAAGCTGCTCAAGAGGCCATTATTAATAATAAAGTTAATCCTGGTGATGTTATTTTCATTCGTTATGAAGGACCAAAAGGTTCTGGTGCCCCAGAAATGTTAATGACTACTGATGCGATTGTCTTTGATAAACGACTTAATGGCAGTGTAGCATTAGTTACTGATGGCCGTTTTTCTGGGGCAACACATGGACCATGCATAGGACATGTATCACCAGAAGCTGCCGATGGTGGTCCAATCGCACTTGTTGAAGATAATGATATTGTCGAAATTGATGTGCATGCAAGAAAACTCAATATCATTGGCATAAATGGCGAGAGCAAATCAGCACAAGAAATTGCTGAAATATTTGCTAAACGGAAAGAAAAATGGACACCGCCAGATTATTCCAAACGAAAAGGTGTATTTAAACAATATACAGAAAGAGCTAAATCATTAATGGCTGGGGCATATATAGAATAATAAATTAAATCTAAAGTGCCATCTAACAACATTAGTGGCACTTTAAATCATTTATTAAAAATAAATATAATCTATCTGTTCATTCTTAATGATCATTCAATAATGCTCCAAATATCAATCCTAAATAACTTGTCTATAGAGTAATGTAAAGAGTATTATGCTATTAAGTAATATTAATAACTATATACCACCGACCTCAGAATTAAAAATTCAAAATAAAAAGCGAGAAGATTAAGTGATATTAGCGAATAATATTGATGATAATATTTTAAGGGATCTTATCATTTATTGGGCAAACCGAGCAAAAGAGTACAGCCAAACCAATCAAGATGAACTAGCAACTGAAAAAAGAATTATCTGGCAAAAGTTAATTCTGCATCATGCTCCACAAAAAGAAAAACTACGTGTATTAGATATAGGCGCTGGGCCCGGCTTTTTAGCTATCACGTTAGCTTTAGCCGGACATGAGGTAACTGCTGTAGATGCTACTGAAGAAATGATAAATCAAGCAAAAAACAATGCAATACAATACCAAGTAAAGGTTAATTTTGTTTTATCAGATGTTCATTGCTTACCATTCGAAAACAGTAGTTTTGATTTAATTATATTGCGTAATGTTACGTGGAATTTGAGTAATCCAACTTTAGCATATCAAGAATGGTTTAGAGTGTTAAGTGCTAAAGGTAAATTACTTAATTTTGATGCCAACTGGTACCTATTTCTTTTTAATAAAGATCTTTATTCACAATATATGCAGGATAGACAAAATACCATGAATTATGGCATTGAAGATCATTATCGACAAACCAATACGCAAGAAATGGAACGAATCGCCAAATTACTACCATTGAGTAAAGAAATTAGACCTGAATGGGATAAGAAGATTTTACAATCAATTGGTTATAAAAATATTCATATTGAAAACGATATATCAAAGATAGTCTGGGATAAAATTGAACAAATTAACTATCATTCAACGCCAATGTTCTTAATAGCAGCAGAAAAACAATAAAAACATATTTCGCATAGAAATATAATTACTTTGGTTCGAGTTACTGAATTTGATTTGTAAAAATAATTGAGGATTCTATACCATGTTATTAAGTTTTAAGTATGAGTAAACTACTCATAAAAACGTGCAAAAATGAGTAAAGATATAATAACATTAACCTTTAACCAGTGTTTTTGCCAATAGTATGGTATGTATTAATCTTTATCAATCAATATTCTTATTGGTTAATTATTTTTTCAGATAATTATTATCTTTGCTTGATTGATAAAGTTTATTTGTAAAAATAATTGAGGAGTCTATACCACCTAACTAATATTTGCATGTTATCTTATTTATACTACTAAATCGTTTCTAATTTAAAACCACACTATTTCATCATTTCAATTTAAATCACAACATTCAAATTTAAGACATCTTATAAATTAGACTATTTTAAATTCCTTTATATTGGAACAACCCCAAAAATTCCAATATAAAGGAATAACCGATTGTAAATTATAAATTTTTTATGATCAAGTTCACAATAATACGATTAAATAGTTGTACCAATATTTGATAAAAGTACAATCTACTTCATCCAATATACAGGATAAAAGTACAATATATAGGAATGTATGTCTAAAGTACCCGCTTTACAAAGAACAATCAAAATACTTAACTTTATCTCATCTAAAGGTAGATGCAGTGCCGCAGAAATAATCAATGGCCTACAAATACCTAAAAGTTCTGCTTATCTTTTACTAGAAGAACTAAAGTCATATCAATTTATTAAACAAGATCAGAATGGTGATTATTTTTTATGGATCAAATTAGTCGAGTTAGGTGAGCTTGCTTCAAATTGTTTTGATATTAGAGAAATAGCCAAAAAACATCTTGCCAGATTAACCAATAATACTGGGCTGTTAACTCATTTAGGAATTTTAGATAACAAAACCGCTTATTATATTTTGAAATGTGAATCACATAGCACAATCAGTGTTCGTTCTTATGTAGGAAAACAAGTATCGCTTTATCGTTCTGGCGTCGGCAAATGCTTATTAGCTTTCCAACCTAGCGAAAAAATATCTGAAATCGTTAACCAACTTTCTTTCGAACAAAAAACCACAAATACAATTATGTCCATTAGTTCATTACATACTGAATTGGCCAAGATTCGTCAACAAGGTTGTAGTTTTGATAATGAAGAAGATTATATCAATATAAGATGCATAGCGGCACCTATATTTAACGCACAAAATAATATTGCTGCGGCAATATCGGCTGTAGGAACAACATTTCAAATAACCGACCATGTATTACCGGAAATTACGATTAAAATCAAGGAATGTGCAAAAGATATCTCAAAAGAATTGGGTTGTCTTATGTACGAATAATTTTTGTAACTTTTAAAGGAGAAATTAAATGAAGCTACCAAAAATAAAAGAAGTTAGAGCTTATTTTATGGGAGGAGCAACCGCCGAGAAAGGTAGTGGCGGGGCAGACTATCACGATCAGGGCGGCCACCACTGGATCGACGACCATATCGCCACGCCAATGAGCAAGTATAAAGACTATGAACAATCACGTCAATCTTTTGGTATCAACGTACTTGGAACACTTATTGTCGAAGTTGAAGCTGATAATGGACAAATTGGATTTGCCGTATCAACAGGCGGAGAAATGGGATGTTTTATTGTTGAAAAACATCTAAATAGATTTATTGAAGGAAAATGTGTTTCTGATATCAAACTAATTCACGACCAAATGATGAATGCAACTATGTATTATTCTGGTTCAGGTGGTTTAGTGATGAACACTATATCATGTGTTGATTTAGCCCTTTGGGATCTATTTGGTAAAGTGACTGATCTACCTGTCTATAAATTATTAGGTGGTGCAGTCCGTGATGAAATTCAATTTTATGCAACTGGTGCTCGACCTGATTTAGCAAAAGAGATGGGCTTTATTGGTGGCAAGATGCCTACACATTGGGGACCACATGATGGAGATCAAGGCATCAAAAAAGATGCGGAAATGGTTGCCGACATGCGCGAAAAGTGTGGACCTGATTTTTGGCTAATGCTTGATTGCTGGATGAGTCAAGACGTAAATTATGCCACAAAACTTGCTTATGCTTGTGCGCCTTATAACTTAAAATGGATTGAAGAATGTTTACCTCCGCAACAATATGAAGGATACCGAGAGTTAAAACGCAATGCACCGCCAGGAATGATGGTCACATCTGGTGAACATCATGGAACAATTCAGTCATTTAGAACATTATCTGAAACTGGCATTGATATCATGCAACCCGATGTTGGTTGGTGTGGAGGCTTAACCACATTACTTGAAATTGCTGCAATTGCGAAATCAAAAGGACAACTGGTCGTACCTCATGGTTCATCCGTTTATTCTCACCATGCAGTGATTACATTCACAAATACCCCATTTAGTGAGTTTTTAATGACGAGTCCTGATTGTTCAACACTTCGTCCGCAATTTGATCCAATATTGATTGATGAACCCGTTCCTGTAAATGGAAGAATTCATAAATCAGTACTTGATAAACCAGGATTTGGTGTTGAATTAAATCGTGAATGTAAATTAATTCGTCCTTATTCTCATTAATTATATGAGGAAGAATAAGTTTATTTATTGATTTATTGCAGTTTTAAAAGGAACTTAAAACTGCGATTTTAGATTAAATAAAATTATTTTCTTCATATGAACATCATTTATATCTCTGTAATTTTTATGGAGAGGGGGATTTTTATGTCTAATATTCTCGAAAAAGCGGTAAGCAAAACCCGTTTAAGACTTGTTCCATTCATGTTAATACTATACGTATTAGCATTTTTAGACCGTGCAAATATTGGCTTTGCCAAATCAGCATATCAATTAGATACAGGGCTCAGTAATGAAGCATTTGCACTTGGAGCCGGTATTTTCTTCGTAGCTTATGCTTTTTTAGGCGCACCAGCCAATTTATTAATGCGTAAATTTGGTGCTCGTTACTGGATTGGCGGTACAACTTTAGTATGGGGATTATTATCCGCCGCAATGGCTTATGCTGATTCCGAATGGAAATTTTTAACTGTTCGTGTACTGCTTGGTATGGCGGAAGCCGGTTTCTTCCCGGGGATGATCTATTTAACTTCGCAATGGTTCCCACAAAAGCACCGCGCAGGAATAATGGGGTTATTTTATATGGGAGCACCTTTAGCGTTAACATTTGGTTCACCGCTATCTGGTGCTTTATTAGAAATGCATGGCTTTTTAGATCACCCAGGTTGGTACTGGATGTTTATTATTGAAGGTATTCTTGCTGTTATAGCTGGTGTTGTCACTTTTATTTACCTTGATGACAACATCAGTAATGCTAGATTTTTAAATGAAAATGAAAAACAAGCATTACAAGAAAAATTATCATCAGAAGAGAGTGTAAAAACAACATCTAAAATAATCGATGCTATCAGTAATGTCACTGTTTGGCATCTAGCCATTATTTACATGATAATTCAAATTAGTGTTTATGGGCTAATTTTCTTTTTACCAACACAAGTTGCTCAATTAATGGGAACAACGGTTGGTTTTAAAGCCTCACTCGTAGCGGCAATTCCTTGGATTGCTGCATTATTCGGTACTTATTTTATTCCTCGATATTCAGACAAAGTTGGAGAAAGAAGAAATATCGCTGCTATAACATTATTGGTAGCAGGTTTAGGTATTGGAATTTCAGCACTTGCAAGTCCTAGCATTGCAATTATTGCCCTTTGTTTTGCGGCGATTGGTTTTATTGCGGTACAACCTGTTTTTTGGACTATACCAACTAACCTTTTATCTGGAGCTGCCCTAGCAGCAGGCATAGGATTTATTAATATGTTTGGTGCATTTGGTGGTTTTTTAGCACCAATTATTCGTGTAAAAGCAGAAACGCTTTTTAATAACAATATAGCAGGCTTACTAACTTTAGCACTGATAACAATAATCGGCACTATAACTATATTCATGCTAAAACAAACTAACAAAAATAGTTAACAAACAGAGCTTATTGATTTTATCAATAAGCTCCTAATACATTAGGGATAACATAATGAAAAAACTATTGGAAAATAAATTTAAACAAGAAATTACCAAAGGAAATTTACAAATTGGCCTTTGGTTATCTTCAGCGACATCTTATATGGCTGAAATTGCTGCAACCTCAGAATATGATTGGTTACTACTTGATGGTGAACATGCACCAAATACAGCACAAACATTACTCACCCAGCTACAAGCAATCGCTCCATATGCCAGTCATCCTGTCGTGCGCCCTTTAGAAGGTAGTCAAGCTAACATAAAACAGATTTTAGATATTGGTTCTCAGACATTATTAATACCAATGGTTGAAACAGGTGAACAAGCAAAAGCTGTAGTTTCAGCGACACGTTATCCACCCGAAGGAACCCGAGGCGTAGGCGCTAGTGTAGCAAGAGCTGCCCGCTGGGGGAAAATTGAAAAGTATATGCAACAAGTCAACGATTCACTCTGTCTGTTAGTACAAGTTGAAAGTAAAAAAGCACTCGAAAATCTTGATGAAATTGTTATGACCGAAGGAGTAGATGGCGTATTTATTGGCCCTGCAGATTTATCCGCATCCTTAGGTTATCCAGATAATGCTGGGCATCCGGAAGTACAAAAAATAATTGAAAAAACAATTAGAAGAATTAGGCAATTAGGTAAAGCAGCTGGGTTTTTAGCTGTTGATATCGAAATGGCACAAAAATGTATCTCATGGGGAGCAAATTTCGTTGCTGTAGGTGTGGATACAATGCTGTATATGCAGGCTATTGATGAAAGATTAAAACACTTTAAACAGTTAAAAAGCCCCAATAAATTATCTTCAGTTTCATATTAATAAAGAAAGAGGTTAAAAATGAGTCATAGAATGATTTTGAATCAAACCGCATATTTTGGGGTGAATTCGATTCATAATATTATCGATGAAGTAAAAAAACGCGGCTATCAAAAAGCTTTAGTTGTTACTGATAAAGAACTGATTAAATTTAAAGTTGCAACTAAGGTTACTGAGTTACTTGATTCGGCAGAATTAGATTATCAAATATTTGATGAAGTTATGCCTAATCCAACAATTAGTATAGTAAAACAAGGAATAGAGATATTTAAGCAATCAAATGCAGATTATTTAATAGCGATTGGTGGTGGTTCACCGCAAGATACCGCTAAAGCGATTGGAATTGTAATAAATAATCCTGAATTTTCTGATATTCGTAGTTTAGAAGGTTTAGCGGAAACCAAAAAACCGTCTATCCCAATCATTGCAATTCCAACCACATCGGGAACAGCAGCAGAAGTAACGATCAATTATGTTATTACCGATGAAGAAAATAAGAGAAAATTTGTCTGTGTAGATCCTCACGATATACCTGTTTTGACTTTAGTTGATCCTAATATGATGATTAGTATGCCAGCCAGTTTAAAAGCTGCAACGGGGATTGATGCTCTGACTCATGCAATAGAAGGCTATATCACAAAAGGTGCATGGGAGATGAGTGATATGTTTCATTTGAAAGCAATTGAAATTATCTCTCGTTCACTACGCGATTCGGTGAATGGTGATCTCAATGGCGTTGAACAAATGGCTTTAGGTCAATATATTGCTGGAATGGGATTCTCAAATGTTGGTCTCGGCTTAGTTCATGGTATGGCACATCCATTAGGTGCTTTTTATAATGTTCCTCATGGTGTTGCGAATGCAATATTACTTCCTCATATCATGCAATATAATGCACCGTACACAGGTGAAAAATATCGTCATATAGCCAAAGCAATGGGGATAAAAAATACTGAAGATATGACAATTGAAGATGCTCGAAATGCAGCCGTGAATGCCGTTTTCCAATTAAATAATGATGTCAAAATTCCAACAAACTTACATATGGTTGGCGTGAAGAAGGAAGACATAACAGCATTAGCCGAAGCAGCGTATGCTGATGTATGTACACAAGGAAATCCAAGAGAAACAAATATATCAGATATTGAAAAACTATATCATTCAGTTTTTTAATTTTAGTAACTTAACATAATTAACAATATTTAATAATTATCAAATAGATGGAGTTATTCATTTAATAAATCCATCTATCATTAAAGTTAATCATCAATTGTCAAATTACGAGTCGTTAAATCAAATGGCGTTAATTGATAAACGTAATAGTTGAGCCAATTACTAAATAGTAAATAAGCATGACTTCGCCATGTTGCTTTCGGAGTTAAATTAGGATTATTTTCTGGGAAGTAATTAAAAGGTATTTTAGGGTTTATACCTGCTTTCAAGTCACGATAATACTCATTAGCCAAAGTAAATGAATCATATTCTGGATGCCCAGTAACAAACGCCATTCGTTTATCGGCGGTTGCCATTAAGTATGGGCCAGTTATATCTGACTCAGCTAAAATATTTAAATCGGTATAGTTTTTAATTTTATCAATTGGAAAATCAGCATTACGAGAATGTGGTGCTAAAAATGTATCATCAAAACCACGGGTTAAAATAGCATTTGGTTGCAAGATTTGGTGTTGATAAACACCGGATAACTTTTGTGAACGGGTGAATTTAGGTAAATCATATAAGACATTTAATGCCGCTTGCACCGCCCAACAAACAAACATGGTTGAGGTTACATGATCTTTCGCCCAAGTAATAATTTCAGCTAACTTAGGCCAATACACAACATCTGAAAAAGCGACTTTACCTAATGGCGCTCCAGTAATAATAAGTCCATCAAAATTCTGTTCACGAATATCATCAAAATCACAATAAAAGCTATTCAAATGTTCTATTGGCGTATTTTTGGATTCACGCTGATCTATTCTTAATAACTGAATATTCACCTGTAAAGATGAGTTAGAAAGTAACCGCAAAAATTGATTTTCAGTCTCTATTTTTTTCGGCATCAAATTTAAGAAAAGAAGCTTAAGTGGACGAATTTCTTGAGTATTAGCACGCGTTGAAGTCATCACAAATACATTTTCATTACGAAGAACATCAACTGCCGGTAATGAATCAGGAATACATATAGGCATAACAAAAGCTCCTAACAATAATAAATTATCTTCTATAACACTGAAAAACGGACGTCTAGAAATCTATATAGCTAAATATAGAGCGTTTTAAAAAATTTGTCGAGTATTTATTGGAAAATAAATAGAATATTTTAAACAAAATCAGAATAATAACTGAGTTATTTGGTTAATTCTGCTGCAAAATAAAACTAAAAAGCTCGAGTATCTGTCCGCCAAGTATCGGCTGTTAGTGCTTCACCAAAATAACTATTGATAAGCTTTTGAGTAATGTCACTTAATGGCGAAGCTAAAACTTCGGCAGTATTACCATATTCGACCACTTCACCATTATGCATAACGATAATTTGGTCACTAATATGTTTCATCATACCGATATCTTGTGTGACATAAACATAAGATATCTGTTGCTCTTCTTGTAATGACAACATTAAATTAACAATTTGTGAACGCATTGAAATATCTAATGCAGCTAAAGCTTCATCAAGAATTATCACTTTAGGCTTTAAAATTAGCGCTCTAGCTAAAGCGACTCGTTGTTTTTGGCCTGCAGCCATCACTGACGGATAATAAGAGGCATGTTCCGGTAATAAACCAACTTGCTTTAAAACATCATTGATTAATTTTTCCCGTTCATGACTGCTATAATTGGCATTGCGTTTAAGTGGAATTTCAAGCAATTGGCCAATACGAAGCCGAGGATCAAATGAACTTTCAACATGTTGGAATATCATGCGAATCAGTTGAGAACGATGGCCAAAATCGCCATATTCTACTTTGTTACCATCAATCCAAATATCGCCACTATCTGGTTTAATCATACCAACCAGCATTTTAGCTAATGTCGATTTTCCGGAACCATTTTGTCCAATTATGGCTAACGTTTTCCCTTCATTTAGCGAAAATGACAAAGGTTTGACAGCATCAATTTGTAAATGACCAAAGAGTCCTTTAGGGATTTTAAATCGCTTTGATAAATTTCGGACTTTTAATATTGGGTTCATTAACTATTCCTATATCTCAAACTACTCATCAGTATTTAATGGAAAATGACAGGCTACCGAATGATCTTTGATTGGGATAAGTTCTGGTGCTTGTATACATTTTTTTTGTGCATAAGGACAACGAGGCCCCAACCGACAACCAATGGGTAAATGTTCCAATGATGGAATAACGCCAGGTAAGGTATTTAAAGGGCTTTTATGAGGCATCGCTTTACCAAAATCAGGGATAGCATAAATCAATGCCTGAGTATAAGGGTGATAAGGTGATTTAATCAAATCTTCACTATCAGCAACCTCAACAGTTTGTCCGCAATATAGGACATTGATACGATCAGTCCAGCGAGTAACCATTTGCAAATCATGGCTAATCAGTAAAATAGTCGTACCCATATTTTGATTCATACTCGCAAGCAAACGAAATATTTGCGCTTCGGTTGTCGCTTCCATGGCATTGGTTGGTTCATCGGCAATAAGTAATTTAGGTTGATTAGCTAATGCTATAGCGATCATCACTTTCTGACATTCGCCTTCCGTTAATTCAAATGGATATGATTTAAGTATTTCTTTATGATCTTTAATCCCAACACGATGTAGTAACTCAATCGCGCGATTCTTACGCCAAAACAGTCGTTGCCACCAATGACCTTTAAATGTTCTTCGCGGAATGGCCTCAATTAATTGTTGGCCAATTTTCATAGACGGATCTAAACAAGATTGTGGCTCTTGGAAAACCATGGATATATTATCACTAATCACTTTTCGCCGTTGTTTCGGTGTCAACTTCAATAAATCAACATCATTAAAATAAAAGCGATCAGCAGAAATCTTCCAATTATGATTAGTGACACCAAGTATCGCTTTAGCAATTAGACTTTTACCTGAACCTGATTCACCAACTAGACCTCGAATTTCACCTTCTGATAGTTTTAAATTGACGCGATCAATCGCCCGTAACAGGCCATCAGGAGTAATAAATTCAATAGTTAAATTACGAATGTCTAATAGTGCCATGATTAATGCCCTACTCGCTGACCATATAACCCAAAATTGAATAAATAAACCAAAATAATCGTAACAGAGACGGCAATTCCTGGAGCTAAAAAGGCCAATAAATTAACATCCATTATGTCTTTCATTTTAAACATCATCATACCTAAATCAGGTCGAGAAAAATCATTCGCAAAGCCTAAAAATGTAATGGTTGTGATAGCTAAAATAACCGAACCAAATAATGACACTATCTCGGTCAAATAAACCGGTAAGATATTAGGTACAATATAATGGTTTAAAATAGAAAATGAAGATAAACCATCAAGTCGATAAGCGGTGATGTAAGTTTTATTCCATTCTTTGATAACACGTTGATGGATATTATAAATAAATCTTGGCGCATAAGATAAACCAATGATCACTAAGATATTGGTAATATCATCTTCTAATAGCAAACTAATTACAATCACACCCAATAATGGTGGTACAACCATAAAGAATCTAAAGATAAATAAGATAAACGGTCGAATAAATGCGACAAAAAACATCAAATAATTAATCACACCACCAATGATAATGACATAAAAAACCGCTTTTAATGTCATTGAAATAGTTGACCGATAGCCGATCAATAAATAATCGAAAATATCTTGTCCTTGAGCCGTTGTTCCTAATATATGATTGATATCACCAGTTGGCCACCAAGCAGGAGGCAAAGAAGCGACATATACTGGATTTAAATGAGCATGAAAAAACCATTTAGTTGATAATGCAATAAAAGCTATGCCCAAAATCCCATAAAAACTGACAATTAAGTACAAATTACTATGCAGTTTATGCAAGCATATTTTCATGTTCTTGGCTAACTGGTTCATCCTAGACATAATGTTCCTTATGACGTAATGGATAAATAGCAATAGCAGTTATCTCACCTAATAAAGTTAATAAGCTAATTACTGTTCCACAAGCAAGGATTGCTATCGAAATAATAAAATAATTATGATTACGATAAGCCAACATAACCCATTGGCCAAGACCAACACGGTTAAACAAGATTTCAATCACCATCGTTGAAAATAATAGAGTCGTTGTATTATATGTCAATTGTGGGATTGTCGCCGGAATCGAATTTGGTAATAAGTGTCGACGTAAAATCTTAAATGGTGAGCGCTCGCGTATAATTGCCATTTTAATATAGTTTTGCCTTGAAGTGTTTTTAACATTTTCACTGACTAATTGAATAGTCACAATGCTTGGCTGAATCGCTAAAATGATTGTTGGCAAAAGTAAATAATGCAGTTGTTCCCAAAGTGCCGGTAATTTGTCTGCTCGCGATGAAAGAATAATATCTAATAAAGAACTCCCCGTTACTGATATTGATATATCGAAGTTCATTGACATTGGCAATGTTGATGAAAGATAAAACATCACTAATGTTGCTAACATAACAATCGGACAAGAATAAAAGATTAAACAACCTAATCGAATTGTGGTATTTAGCCAATTTATATTACTTAAACCAAGAAAAATCCCTAACGGAATACCAATAAATAACGCAACAAGTAACGCTAAAATACAAAGCTCAAATGTCGTTAATAACGTATCGAAAAAAGGAACGGTTTCACCAGACATTAACCTAAATTGACCTTGCAATAGTTGCTTAAAAAAAGCGCTATAGGCATCAATAAAAGTTAAATCACTAAAAATAGATTGAGGAACAAAATAAACCAGACAAAAGCTGATCTGGGCAAGCACGCAGATAATAAATAAAAACGTTACTATTTTTTTTAAAATATAGATAATCATTGTTTATCTTTATCGCTTTTATGAGTTAAGAATAACGGTGACATTTGTCACCGTTATTTATCTATACAACTACTCAGGTATAACCGGTTTACTTGCAGCTGCATAAGCGTGATCTTGTGCACTTAAGCCACCCGCATTACCTTTACCTTCATAATGATAATCCAACTCTTCTCGAGTTTTTATCCCACTATTAGATTCTACATAATCTGGAGCAGGAGCCTTTGTCATCACTGATGAAGAATAACCAGCAGTCGTTTCTGTTGCCGGCATGGTGACAACTTCATCTGTCTGCGGTTTATTTTCTTGAACATCAATATCAGCTTGAGAGCTCGTTGCTGCTTTTGGTTGTGGTTGTGGTTTTGGGTCACTAACAACCGCTTTTTCAGCACTATTGGTATTCACCTCATCTTTAATTACGATTGGTAATAAAAGTGAAGGAATGACTGGTACGACGTTATTTGGTTGTTCACTATTCACTTGACTATAATCAACCGCTACCCGACCTAATGCTAGCTCTAAAGACGCAGCAGCAAATGACAACGGCACTGGCGACTGTTTTAGTTCAGTATTTTTACCACGACGTTTGGTACGCGGTGTATTCATACGCAAATGTCGAGATGTGCGTCGTTGACGTTTTGGTTGTGATTCGCCAACAGTTTTATTTTCACCTGTTTCTGGAACAATAATTGGTAACAATAAAGAAGGGATCACAATACGCTCTTGTTCGTTCTGAACTGGCGCATCACTATTTTTAACCCGAACACTCTTAGTTAAGTTTCGTGGTTGTCTGCGTGGCTTAGCTTCTTTTTGTTTTGGTTGTGCAGTCTCATTAACTACTTTATCTGCCTTGATATTATTCGCTGTATTGGTGTTGCCATTGTTATTTTGTTTGCTACGACGATTGTTACGTGTCGGCTCTTTAACTTCTTCAGTAGTTGTATTATTTGCTGCAGCTGCCGCATTATTGTTACGATTATTACGTTGACGTCGATTATTTGAACGTTGATTGTCTCGTCGTCTATTTTGCTGAGGCTTAACTTCAGGTTTTGGAGCCTCTTCTTCAGTAACAAATAGTTGGCGAATCTTTTTAAACAATCCACCGAATAAACCAGTTGATGTTTCAACTTTTTTCGGCTCAACTTTTGCTTTTGGCGCTTTGCTTGCTTCTACTTTAGGGCCAGATAATACTGCTTCTTCTACCACCAATTCAGTAACTTGATCTTCTTCCTCTTCTTCAAGCTCACGAATCAATTTAGGTAAATTGTAGCTTAATACATCGGTCTCCTCACCACGACGTTTACGAATGACTTTATAAAGAGGTGTTTCCATCTCTTCATCACCAGCAATAACAATTTTAACATCTGGATGCATTCTTTCGATATTGGTAATGGCTCGACGTTTTTCATTAAGCAAATAACTTGCAATTGGCACTGGCACAATCACGTCAATCTGCACGGTATTATCTTTCATCGCTTCTTCTTGAATTAAGCGAAGAATTGACAGTGATAATGAGTTATTATCACGAACTGTACCTGTCCCTTGACAACGAGGACAAATATGGTGAGTAGCTTCACGCAACGAAGGGCTTAAACGTTGACGAGACATCTCAAGTAGACCAAAACGAGAAATCCGTGTGGTTTGAATTCTTGCTCGGTCAGTTTTCATCGCTTCTTTCAAGCGATTTTCAACTTCACGCTGATTACGGATTGGCGTCATATCGATAAAATCGATAACAATTAAACCACCTAAATCACGTAAGCGTAATTGACGAGCAATCTCTTCCGCTGCTTCAAGGTTAGTATTAAATGCAGTCTCTTCAATATCGCTACCACGGATAGATTTCGCTGAGTTGATATCAATAGCAGTTAATGCTTCGGTCGCATCAATAACAATAGAGCCACCAGATGGTAATCGAACTTCACGTTGGAATGCTGATTCAATCTGCCCTTCAATTTGGAAATGGTTAAATAATGGTACATCACCCTCATAAAGTTTTAGCCGACTAACATACTCAACTCGGCCTAAATCAGCTAATCGTTTTTTAGCAATTTCAAGTACTTTTGGATTATCAATGAGAATATCACCAACATCATCACGCAAGTAATCACGGAATGCGCGAGTAATAATATCGCTTTCTTTATGGATTAAACTTGGCGCTGGATGATTTTTAGATTCATTTTGAATTGCAGTCCAATAGTTGACTAAAGCATTCAAATCCTGTTGCAACTCTTCCTGACTTTTACCAACCCCTGCTGTTCTCGCAATAACGCCCATACCTTTTGGTTTTTCTAGCGCATCAATAATACGCTTAAGGTCAGCACGCTCTTCACCTTCAATACGACGAGAAACGCCACCGGCTCTAGGATCATTTGGCATTAAAACTAAATAGCTACCAGCTAAACTAATATAAGTCGTTAAAGCGGCACCTTTTTTACCACGAATTTCTTTTTCTATTTGAATAAGAACTTCTTGGCCTTCTTGTAAATGTTTAATACTACGACGACCAGAGATATTGGAAGGGAAATAGCTTTCAGCGATCTCTTTTAGAGGTAAAAAACCATCTCGTTCACCACCGTAAGAGACAAATGCAGCTTCTAAACTAGGATTGATTTTAGTGATTTTGCCTTTATAAATATTGGCTTTTTTTTGTTCGTGACCAAGGCTTTCGATGTCTAAATCATACAAGCGTTGGCCATCAACAAGGGCAACACGCAGCTCTTCTTGCTGGGTTGCGTTGATTAGCATTCTTTTCATTATTCTACACTCTTCATTAATCTAAATTAACTGTAGGTAGAATTTTATTATTAACAATAAACGCTTATTTTTAACAATGATAAACAATAGTACTTACTTAAATATTTTTTATACCGTATTCATTATTTTATTTGTGTTATTTTTGTTATTATTTTATGTGAAATCAGTATAACTTATCCAACATCAATACACTTTTTAGAGGTAATATTACATTCAAAACACCTATGCACTTTTTGAACACCACTAAACATACAATTATTGATATTATTTCAATGATGAGTTTGCAAATTCTATTTTTTCTACAATTTAACAAACCACTAAATCTTTATATGATTGTTTAAAATAAACATATTAATTAATTATAATAATTCTACTTACGCTATTTTATTTTGACAAACTGTAATGTCTAACGCCATTGCTGCATTACATGGATAAAATATCCGTGTCTATTATTCACGTTTCAGCAACGGATAGCAAGTAAATTAAACTGGCTATTTTATAAACAATTTAATACTGGTTTTGTACTGCCCTAAAATTAAACTGAAAACACAATAAAAAAAGGCTTTATCCATTAATTTCTCATCATTTAATTGGGAATAACTTTGGCAAATTTTTTATATCAATTTATAACACATTTCATGAATTTAAAAACTTAACTTTAACAATTGTGTATATGCCAATTTAGTCCGTATAATATTAAACAACTATCGATTATAAAATGAACTATGAGATAATATTTAGTTATGAAATCGCCAGAAAAAGTAGCATTGCTTGATTATACCCAGCGTTGGATCGCTCAATTTGAACATGCACCACAAAGTGAAGAATTACATGGTTTACCCTCGCCTTGCATTATCAAAACTGAAAATCTAGTCGTTTATTGGCAACCTTTTTTACTTAATCCTCCAAGAGATTTAACCATAGCAGAACAAGTTATTAACATCAAAATCCACCCAAGTGCACATACATTTTACGGTACACAATATGCTGCAAATCTGACAGCAAAATTTGCTGACGTTAATTTAATTTTATTGCAAGCATGGAATGACGATGACTTTTCAAATTTAGAAAAAAATTTAATTGCTCACCTATCGCAACAAAAAAAATTAAAGCGAACGCCGACCATTTTTATCGCCTCAACCAATGAAGATACTGAAATCGTCGCATTAAATAATTTGACTGGTGAAGTAGTTAAAGAAGATTTAATAACTGGACAATTGACAACATTATCATCTGATTTAGCGTCATTTCTTGAAAAACTTATCGTTATAGCATAATAATTAGCTTTCGATAATCACTAAGCTGTGGTACAAATGAGGTTCAAGTGCATTGTGGTTTACAAATTGTAACTTGCCAAACAATATGTATATAATGCAATAAGTGTCACTAAAAGAAATAGGTAACTTATGTTTGAATATTTATTAGCAGCACCAGCAGATCCTATTTTAGGCTTAGCGGATCTCTACAACAAGGATGAACGTACCAACAAAATTAATTTAAGTGTTGGTGTTTATAAAGATGAAACCACCAAAACACCTATTTTAGAAAGTGTAAAAAAAGCTGAGCATCTATTGCTAGATGATGAAACCACAAAAAGCTATTTACCCATTGATGGTGTTAATTCATTTAATATTGCCACTCAAGTTTTACTGTTCGGTAGTGAAAATCAACGAGCGAGAACTGCGCAAGCCCCTGGCGGAACCGGTGCATTACGCATTATGGCAGATTTTTTATCTCGCCGTACGAAAATAAAACGAGTTTGGATAAGCAATCCATCGTGGCCTAATCATCGTAGCGTATTTCAAACTGCGGGATTAGAAGTTCGAGAATACCGTTATTATGATGCTCAAACTCGAAGCCTAGATTTTGATGGTTTAATGAGTGATTTGAATCAAGTTATTGCCGGTGAAGCAGTGCTATTTCATGGTTGCTGCCATAACCCTACCGGTATCGATCCGACTCCAGAACAATGGCAAACAATTTCAGAGTTAGCCTTAAAAAATGGTTGGTTACCACTATTTGACCTCGCTTATCAAGGGTTTGGTCAAGGTATAGAAGAAGACGTATATGGACTTAGACTGTTTGCGAATAATCAACCTGAACTACTGATTGCTAGCTCTTACTCAAAAAATTTCGGTCTATATAATGAGCGTGTTGGTGCATTCACTTTAATTGCAGCTGATAGCGAAATTGCCGATCGAGCATTTAGTCAGGTCAAAACTATTATCAGAGCCAACTACTCTAATCCTCCAGCCCATGGTGCTAAGATTGTCTCTTATATATTAAACAATGCTGAATTAAAAGAAGAGTGGATTGACGAATTAACGGGCATGCGTCAACGTATTCATCGTATGCGCCAACTATTTGTGAAAACGCTACAAGACAAAGGCGCTAACCAAGATTTTAGTTTTATTGCCAAACAAAATGGTATGTTTTCATTTAGTGGTTTAACTGAAGAACAAGTACTTAAATTGCGTAATGATTATAGTATTTATATTGTTAATTCAGGACGAATCAATGTTGCCGGAATGACTATCGATAATATGTCTAGACTTTGTGAATCAATTGTCGAAGTTTTATAGTATAAACTAAGATAACGTATATTCTTCATAATTGGATGTGTTTAAGGTTAAATTGAACCAAATTCACATCCAGTTTTAGTGAAAATATTATAAAAAAATAATAAATAGATAGTTATAAAACTCAAAAAAACTGCTCCTCAATTTTTTCAAAAATTTAATTGAAACATTATTCTATATTCTATTTCCTTTATTAGTTACTAACTTGTTTATATGCTAAAATATCACCATGTTTTAACATCACCTCAATTGAATCTAATTATGCCAATTTGTTATATTGCCTTAGGCAGTAATCTTAACGATCCATTAGAGCAAGCTAATCAAGCTATTGCGGCCTTAAAACAATTACCTGAAACAGTTGTTTCTGATATTTCGCCATTTTATCGTAGCAAACCATTGGGACCACAAGATCAAAATGATTATCTCAATGCAGTCATCAAATTAACCACGTCTCTGACACCAATAGCACTATTAGATCATTTACAAGCCATTGAAAAGTCACAAGGTAGAGTCCGTAAAGAAAATCGCTGGGGGGCAAGAACATTAGATTTAGATATATTGTTATATGATGACTTAGTTATAGATACAGAAAGGCTTACCATACCACACTATCATATGAAAAAGAGAGAATTTGTGCTTTATCCTTTATTTGATATTTCACCAGACCTAATATTACCTGATAACGATAACCTATTTAATTTATTAACAAAATGTCCCATTAATGGATTAAAAAAATGGCATGAATAATTAATCTTATTAATAACATATAGTTGTAAATTTTTATGGTTTAAATGCAAAAAAAATAATAAAAAAAATTTGCCAAAGGCTAAATTATTGCTATAGTTTACCGCTCGCAAATAATCTGTACTTAAGGGGATTGCTGTGAAAAAGGAACAAAAAGTAAATACATCTTCTCTTAGCTTGCTTGCTATTGCAGGGCTTGAGCCTTATAAAGAGGCGAAAGATGAGGAGTACATGAATCCTAAGCAATTAAAACATTTCAAACTTATCTTAGAAGCATGGCTGTCACAGTTACAAGGTGAAATGGGTAAAACAGTTTCTCACATGCAAGATGAGGCTGCAAATTTCCCAGATCCGGCTGACCGTGCTACTCAAGAAGAAGAATTTAGCTTAGAATTAAGAGCGCGTGACAGAGAACGTAAATTAATTAAAAAAATTGAAAAGACATTAAAGAAAATTGAAATCGATGATTTTGGTTTTTGTGAATCATGCGGTGTTGAAATTGGTATTCGTCGTTTAGAAGCAAGACCGACAGCTGATCTATGTATCGATTGCAAAACATTAGCTGAACTTCGTGAAAAACAAATGGGTATGTAATTTCCATTTAAACTATTATTTTACTTAATACGCCCATGCAATATATTGGTCGTTTTGCACCCTCACCATCTGGACCATTGCATTTTGGTTCGTTGGTGACGGCTCTCGGTAGTTACCTACAAGCCAAAGCCAATTCTGGTAAATGGCTTGTTCGCATTGAAGATATTGACCCACCACGAGAAGTCAAAGGCGCTTCATCCTTAATATTAAAAACATTAGAAGCTTTTGAACTGTATTGGGACGACCAAGTTTTATATCAATCAAATTGTATTGAACGTTATCGAGCCGTATTACAATCGCTTATTACTCAACAAAAAGCTTATTATTGTGATTGTACCAGACAAAGGATCCATAATCTTAGCAATGGGATATATGATGGCTTTTGTCGTGAGCGACAATTAGCATCAACTAATCAACAACAATGTGCTATTCGATTAAAGCAAAGTCAGCCAGTTTTTTGTTTTGATGATAAAATTCGTAGTCAACAAACTGTTGATCCAGCCAATGCTCAAGAAGATTTTATTATTCATCGCAAAGATGGGCTATTTGCTTATAATTTAGTTGTAGTATTAGATGATAATTATCAAGGAATAACTGAAATTGTTCGAGGAGCAGATCTACTACCCGTTACAGCTAAACAAATTTCGCTTTATCGATTATTTAATTTTACTATTCCTAATTACTGCCATTTACCATTGGCTTTAGATAATCATGGTAATAAGCTGTCAAAACAAAACCATGCTAGCCCTATTGATAGTAAAAATACGAATTTATTAACTGCACAAGCATTACAGTTTTTAGGTCAGCAATTACCGGAAAGCTGGCAAGATGCCTCACAAAAACAGTTATTAGATTGGGCAATAACTCACTGGAAAATTAACCAAATACCGAAACAAAACCAAGTGTTAACCACCGATATAAGATAAATTAGGTGTGATGCCTAGATTATGCTCATGTAATAAATGTTTTTCTGGTTTTATTAATAGTGAAGCTAACACGCGTGCTTTAAGTTGTGCTTTCTGTTCTGGACTGTTTAGCAAATCCCGTAAATCAACAGCTGCATCACCAAAAAGGCAATAATGTAATTTACCAAGCGATGAAACCCGTAATCGGTTGCAACTTTTACAAAAATCCTGCGAATAAGGCATAATTAGACCAATTTTACCCTGATAATCACTATGAGCATAAACTTTCGCTGGGCCAGATAATGCCTCTTTTGCTTGTAATTGCCAACCTTGTTCAATAAGTTGAGACTCCATCGCTTGACCAGCTAAATGATAATGATTAAATAATTGGCGACTTTCGGTTGTTTCCATCAGTTCAATAAAACGTAATTCTACTGGTCGGTGTTTAATCCAAGCTAAATAATCACTCAGATGATCATTCATATTTTTCATTAGAACGGTATTAATTTTGACTTTCTCAATACCAACATCTAATGATTTTTCAACTCCTTGCATTAACTCTTGGAGTTTGTCTTGGCCTGTTATTCGTTTAAAAATATAAGGAGAAAAACTATCAATACTAATATTAATAGCATTAAGTCCAGCTTGTTGCCAATAATGGACATTTTTTAATAATCGTGATCCATTGGTCGTAATTGCCAATTGTTTAATACTTGGATAAGCCGAAATAATTGACAAAATATCCATAAAATCTCGACGCAAAGTCGGTTCACCACCAGTTAAGCGAATTTTATGCACACCAAGTTCGGTAAATGTTGATATGACATTATCAATTTCATTTAACGATAAAAATTTATGATCTTTATTAGGTCGATACCCATTAGGTAAACAATACTGACATTGAAAGTTACATAGTTCAGTAATTGATAAACGCAAATATTGAAAGCGACGCTGATAATTATCCACTAATTGCATATATATAATAAACACCTTATCCAAATCGGGAAGCATAGCCATTTCTGTGCTATACCGCGGCTAAATTACCATATGAATAATATTATCACTTAGGCAAATCAGCTTCAGAGTTTGGTTTAGTCTAGCATAGCGTTTATTTTTTGACTATGAACAATTATTTAATATCAATCTAATAAAAAACAGTTTATTTTTATCTAACATTCAACATGGTTATTACTATACTCAGTATTGATAGCGCTAAGCCAATCAGGTAATATCCTTTTTCAGCTGACTGACTCTACCTCTAATTAAACAAAAATCTGTTTTCATTGATGACACACTTATTTAATAACTAAAATTGCGATAATTTCTTACTACAATGATATTTAAATCATTGGTTAATGTAATATTGAAAAATTCAATTTAAAAAAATAGTTACATATTTTCATGTTAAATTAATTTAATTGATAAATTAGGTTATTATCAGCTTTACTTATTTTTTTATTCTGTTTGAATATATAATGATTTTTTGCCGATAAAACCGTCAAATGGAGGTTGTAATGATTACCCATATTAGTCCATTAGGATCAATGGATTTACTTGCCCAAGCAGAAGTTGATATTCTGAAAAAGTCAGCAAATAGTGAACTATACCAATTATTTAGAAATTGTTCACTAGCCACACTAAATGCAGGTAGCAAAACTGATAATACTCAAGAATTATTGGATAGATTTAAATCTTTCGAAATTAACGTTATCAGCAAAGAACGAGGGGTCAAATTAGAGCTTATTGATGCTCCTGAAACCGCATTTGTCGACAAAAAAATTATTCGCTCCATTCAAGCCAATCTATTTGCGGTATTGCGTGATATCCTGTTTTTAAATAGCCAAATTAGTGCAATTAAACATTTGGTGCCTAATGATAAACTGGAAAAAGAACACTCCTATTACATCACCAATCTTGTTTTCTCAATTTTACGTAATGCCAATGCCTTACATGTGGGTGAAGAACCTAATTTAATTGTCTGTTGGGGTGGGCATTCCATTAACGAAAGTGAATATTATTATGCTCGTCAAGTAGGTATGCAGTTAGGGCTACGCGAACTCAATATCTGCACTGGCTGTGGACCTGGTATTATGGAAGCACCAATGAAAGGGGCTGCGGTTGGTCACGCTCAACAACGGATCAAAGATAGTCGCTTTATTGGTATGACCGAGCCATCCATTATTGCCGCAGAGCCACCAAATGCACTGGTTAATGAACTTATTATTATGCCGGATATTGAAAAAAGACTTGAAGCATTTGTACGTATGGCGCATGGTATTGTTATCTTTCCTGGTGGCCCAGGTACCGCAGAAGAATTGCTTTATATTTTGGGGATTATGCTCAATCCTGCCAATAAAAATCAAACTTTACCAATTATTTTAACTGGTCCCAAAGAGTGTGAAGATTATTTTGCTGCAATTGACCAATTTATCCGCAACACCTTAGGAGATGAAGCAACTAAACTGTATGAAATTATCATTGATTCGCCAGAACAAGTCGCTCGCATCATGAAACATGGCGTTAAACAGGTTAAATCATCACGTTTAGCGACTGGAGATGCTTACGGATTTAACTGGTTACTTAAAATTGATGAATCATTACAGCATCCATTTGAACCAACTCATGAAAATATGGCATCACTTAATCTACATAAAAATCAACCTGTTGAAATGTTAGCAGCTGACTTACGTCGAGCTTTTTCAGGTATTGTAGCCGGTAATGTTAAAGAATTCGGTATGAAGCAAATCGCCGAACATGGACGCTATAAGTTACAAGGTGATCCAGAGATCATGAAACAATTAGATAATTTACTGCTTAACTATGTAAAACAAGACCGTATGAAGCTACCTGGAGGCAGTGCTTACCAACCTTGTTATGAAATTTGTTATTAACGCTAAAATTAAATAACTTCTTTTCCGTCGATAGTTAAATTCTAAGATTAAATTGCAGAATTAAATCGGCGGAATATTTTCAGCAAGAATCCCCCTACAAATCACTTAAAATATCTAGTGCTTCAGATACTTTCTTAACCGCAAAGATCTGCATATTTTCTGGTTTCTTTTTCGGCATATTGGCAATAGGTACTATCGCTTTTTTAAAGCCATGTTTAGCCGCTTCTGAAATACGCTCTTGGCCACTTGGTACCGGTCTGATTTCACCACCTAATCCTATTTCACCAAAAATTACCACATCTTGTGGTAAAGGACGATTACGGAAACTCGATACCAATGCGGCAATTAATGCTAGATCAGCGCTCGTTTCAGTCACTTTTACCCCACCGACAACATTAACAAAAATATCCTGATCGGCCATTTGTAAACCACCATGACGATGTAAAACAGCCAATAACAGTGCCAATCGGTTCTGATCAAGTCCGACAGTTACTCGTCTTGGATTACCATAAACAGAGTGATCAACTAACGCTTGGATCTCAACTAATAATGGCCGAGTGCCTTCCCACAGCACCATTACTGAACTACCAGATAACATCTCTTCACCACGACTTAAAAAGATTGCTGATGGATTACTAACCTCTTTCAAGCCTTGTTCGGTCATGGCAAACACACCAAGCTCATTTACGGCACCAAAACGATTTTTATGGCTACGCAAAGTACGGAATCGAGAATCTGCATCACCATCAAGTAAAATCGAGCAGTCAATACAGTGTTCAAGCACTTTAGGTCCTGCCAGCGAACCATCTTTAGTCACATGGCCAACCATGATAATGGCAATTCCTTTGGTTTTCGCAAAGCGAGTTAAATAAGCTGCTGTTTCTCGAACTTGTGCCACACTGCCTGGCGAAGATTGGATATCAGCAAGATGCATCACTTGAATTGAATCGATAACCATTAATTTTGGTTGAGATTGTTCGGCCAGTAAACAGATCTGCTCGATACTGGTTTCAGACAACATATTAATATTATCAGTAGGTAAACCTAAACGATGGGCACGCATTGCTACTTGTTGCAATGACTCTTCACCAGTAACATAGAGTGTATTCATTTGTGCAGACAATTTACTCATTGTTTGCAATAACAAAGTACTTTTACCGGCACCAGGATTACCACCAATTAAGATAGCACTACCTGGTACCACGCCACCGCCAAGTACGCGGTCAAATTCAGAAAATCCAGTTGAAAATCGAGGTAAGGCCTCTAAACTAATCTCAGATAGTTTTTGGATCTTAGTTTGCCCTGCACCACCAGCATAACCGGTTAATCGATCATTGCGTGATGAGGTACTGGCTAACCTCACTTCAGTAATAGTATTCCAAGCATGGCAAGCACTACATTGACCTTGCCAACGAGGATAATCGGCGCCACAATCATTACATACATAAGCGCGCTTTACTGTTTTGGCCAAATTTTTCTCCTAACCTTCACTTAATAAACTGGTAGATAGAATGCACCATAAACCAGTTAAATCAGCATAATTGATACTAATTCTTGCTTTTTCAACCACTTTCGGCTTGCCGTGATAAGCAACTCCAAGTCCGGCAATTCGAATCATCATTAAATCATTAGCGCCATCGCCAATTGCAACCGTTTGTTCAATCGGAATATCTAAAGAAGCAGCCAATTGTTGTAACATTCGAGCTTTATATTTAGCATCAACAATTTGCCCTATCACTTTACCAGTTAACTGGCCTTTTTTAATTTCTAACTCATTAGCATGAGCAGCAACCAGTTTCAACTTCTGTTTTAAATGGTCAGCAAAATAGGTAAATCCTCCAGAAACAATAGCAACGTGCCAATTTTTTTTATGTAGCTCTTTAACTAAATAAATTAATCCCGGCGTTAATGGTAAGCTCTCTTTTACCTGATCTAAAATAGTTTGTTCTGCACCTTTTAAGGTAGCTACGCGTTTGCGTAAACTGGTGGCAAAATCAAGTTCACCTCGCATAGCAAGTTCAGTAACTGTAGCAACTTGTTCACCAACACCTTGTAGCTTTGCCAGCTCATCAATACATTCAATACCAATAGCTGTTGAATCCATATCCATAACCAATAAGCCTGGAGAATGTAAGGTTGGTAAATTATCGATTGGTGCAACATCAATCCCTAAGCTTAACGAAATCGATTTGGCTTTTTTCGGCATTACCCCTGCAATACGTACAATTTGATAGGTTTTAATTTTCCATGAAGAAACCACAACCATCGGCATTGCCAACTGTCTTTGAAATTTTGACAGCAAGGTTTTATTTAACTTTTTACCATAAATAATCCAACCAGTTTTTCCGGCATTGTAATCTAATGGGACTACTTCACAACCATTTAAAGATAAAGGTAAACCTTGCCAATATTGTATATTTTCAGGGAGATCACTATAGGTTAATGTGTAAGCCATATTTCGAGAGTCTTAAAAGTGCAAAACAGATTCGGAATTTACCATATCTGCCAAAGATTGTCCAAGTAACGATGATAAGATGTTATTGATTAAATTTTATCGCTTAAAAAACCCCGTTCCTCAAAATTTTTTGAGTAAGAATTTAATTCATCATTAATCATTGCAAATCAACTAACAATTAAAAAGACAAAAATGACAACTAAACGCCTTCCCCCCATAAACAGAGTTGTTCAAGCGCGGGACCAACTTTTTCACCAAGTGGAGTTAGTTTATATAACACTTTAAGTGGTGGTTTTTGGCCATAAACACGGCGAATAATAAGCCCATCTTGTTCCAATTTTTTAAGTTGAATGCTTAATGTCATATCGGTAACTTCTGGAATCAATATCTTTAACTCACTAAATCGTTTTTCCCCTGAAAGTAAATAATAAAGGATTACACCTTTCCATTTTCCACCAATTAAATCCATTGCTAAACTTATTGGGCAATAATAAGTTTTATTGTTATAGCGTTTTGACAGCCGTTCTTCACCACTTTGCATACATATTCCTAACTATACTATCAAGTTTGATAGATATTGCTTAAAAAATATTTGTCAATAAACTAAATAGAGTAACTCAATTTTTTATAGTATAAAAACAAAGGAAATTTTATGCCATTAATTATTTTAGCTCATCCTAATATTGAACAATCAACAGCCAATAAAACTATTGTTGAAACCTTACAAAATGAAGTTAAAGATCTTGAAGTTCGAAATATTCATCAGCTTTATCCAAACTATCAAATTAATGTGCAAGAAGAACAAACCGCATTGCTAAGACACGAGCTAATCATTTTACAATACCCGATGTATTGGTTTAATATGCCAGCGATCCTAAAATTATGGTTTGATGATGTATTTACCTATCAATTTGCCTATGGTTCAAAAGGCGATAAATTAAAAGATAAAAAATTACTAACCAGTTTAACTATCGGACAAGTTGAGAAAAATTATAGTGATTATGACGCTAATATAATCGATCATCTACATCAACCAGTAAAACTATCTGCACTTTATAGCCAAATGCAATACCTAACACCAGTTGTTTTATATGGGGTATCACCAGTAACCGCTGAGCCAAATGAAATAAAGGCCAAAGCAATACAACATAGTGAAAAATTAGTTACAATGATTGAAAAATATAAACAATAGAATAATGGTGATGATTTATATTTGCATAATAAATCATCAAACATTATTACTAATAACTATTCTTTCCTTAATACAGCATAGAAAAAACCATCACCAGCCAATTCAGTCGGTAAAAACTGCCTAAGTTCTCCCTGCTGTTTGGCGTTGGGGGTTTGTTGTAAAAAACGGGCGATTTGTAACTTATTCTCCTCTGGCAATACGGAGCAAGTGGCATAAACTAAAGTGCCACCTGCTTTTAAATAAGGCCAGATACGTGTCAAAATAGCATATTGTAGTTCGGTGAGTTGAGTGATATCGCTATCACGTCGTAACCATTTTATATCAGGATGACGACGAATAACCCCGGTAGCCGAACACGGAGCATCAAGCAAGATGCGATCAAACTGACGCCCATCACACCACTTTTCAGGAGTTAAACCATCACCAACTTTGACTTGTGCATGTTGTTTTAGGCGTGTTAAATTTTCATCAATTCGTTTAACTCGGTTGGCATCAACATCTACAGCTAATACATTAGCTGTTGGCGCAAGTTCTAAAATATGGGTGGTTTTACCGCCAGGAGCGGCACACATATCTAAAATTTGCTCACCATTTTTAGGTGCTAATAGATAAGCCGCATATTGTGCTGATAAATCTTGTACTGTTACCGCTCCTTCAGCAAAAAACGGTAACTTAGTCACATTTACCGCAGTAGTTAAGCGAATAGCACAAGGGATATCAGCAAAAGACTCGGAAGCAATCTGTTGTTTTTCAAGTAATTGTTGGTATTCACTAACCGAATAATGGTTAAGATTAACTCGTAACCACATAGGTGGTTTCTGATTATTCGCATTAACAATTGCTTGCCACTTTTCTGGATAAGCTGATTTTAAACGATTTAATAACCAACCAGGATGTAAGGTCTGACTAATTTGTTGTTTACTATCTTGCTGAAATTTTTGTTTTAATGATGCCTGTTGGCGTAAAAATTCACGTAAAACACCATTAATCACACCTTTTAATTGCGGTTTTTTTAAATCATTAACCGCACCAACTGTTTCGCCTACAGCGGCATGTTCAGGAATTCGGGTATAAAGAATTTGGTACAATCCAGTTAGCAATAAGTAATGTAAAATTCTATTTTTCCCAGTTAAGACCTTGCTCATTAAGTTATGAATATAGAAATCCAGTTCTGGTAGCACTCGCATTACACCAAAACAGATCTCTTGCACTAGTGCTTTGTCTTTATCAGCAACTTGATTATTCAAAGATGCTAAAGCCGTACTAAGTGATTGTCCTTCTTCAAGTACCGCAAAAATAGCTTTTGCACAAAGCGCACGAATATTTTGGTATGACTTTTTATTCATAACTAATAATAGCCTTAATTCTTTTAATTGTTTAAAGAATCAATGATCCCACCCATCCAGCAATAAATAACGGAATATTGAAATGGGTAAAGGTTGGAATAACACTGTCTCTAATATGGTCATGCTGTCCATCACTATTTAAACCAGCAGATGTGGCTAAAATAGTATCTGAAGGTGGTGAACCGGCATCACCGATAGCTCCTGATGCACCAATTAAACAAACTGTTGCAATTGGTGAAAATCCTAATTGAACGCATAACGGAACATAAATTGCCGCAATAATAGGAACAGTAGAAAATGACGAGCCAATTCCCAGCGTAATGACCAAACCAACTAACATCATCATGAAAGAGGCCACGACTTTGTTTCCAGCAAATAACGCTGCACTATTAATGACTAAAGGTTCTATTTCATGCGTCTGTTTTAATACTTCGGCAAACCCTTGCGCAGATATCATCACAAAACCAATCATTGCCATCATTTTGATACCATCGGTGAAGATTCCATCTGCTTCGCCCCATTTGATTGAACCTGAAACAATAAAGCAAATAAAACCAATTAACGCACCTAATATCATCGATCCAGTACAAAGTTGCACGGTGAAAGAAAGAACAATCGCTAATAATGAGATAATAAGTGAACGAGCACTTACATTACTAAACTGTTCGGCATGACTCTCTTCACGGATAAGTTCATACTGTCTCGGTTTACGATAACTGACAAAAATAGCCCATAGTAAACCAACAAACATACCGAAAGCAGGAATAGCCATAGCATGCATGACATTAACATGACTAACATCCATTCCAGACGAAATAATATTTTTTAACAAAATTTGATTTAGAAAGATATTACCGAATCCGACCGGTAAAAACATATATGGCGTAATCAAACCAAATGTCATAATACACGCAATCATTCGTCTATCTAGTTGTAATCTCGACATCACATATAAAAGTGGTGGAATTAAAAGCGGAATAAAGGCGATATGAATTGGAATAATATTCTGTGAGGAAATACTAACTAACCCGATAATAATAACTAATAACCATTTAATTCGTGTTTTGGCATCATTAGTAGTTAATTGTTTAATGGCTTTATCAGCTAATAATTCTGGTAATCCTGATTTAGAAATAGCCACGGCAAACGCACCTAACATAGCATAAGATAAGGCAATATTAGCCCCGTTACTAATACCTGCATTAAAAGCGTCTATGGTTTCTTTTAGGGTTAGATGACTGCATAAACCACCTGCAAATGCACCAATAATTAAGCTAATTACCACATGAACTCGGCAAAGCGAAAGCACTAACATTAAAATAACAGCAACAACAACTGCATTTACTGAGGAAAACAGCTCAAGAATAGTATTCATAAATAGATTCTTCGTAGCGAGATAAAGGTGGTTATTCTAGGCGATAGCTATTTAAAGTGCAATTGTTAGTATACGCTTACTCGCATAAAGCCTTTTTTAATCACCAATTAACTGACCATGTTAAAATATGAATCAATAAAACAAATAATATTGTTATATCTTTAGGTTGTAGCACACTTGATCTCGTGTCATTATAAAAGCAATAGCAAAACTGAAATTACAATTAAATAATTATCCTATTGAATTAAATAAGCTAAGGTCTAAATTGCCAGCTTTTTGGCTAAACAAAGTTAATATATACAAACATCATGGTATATGATCAGTTTTGGACAAAATTTAGATTAGTTACGGAGAATTTCAAATGAGAAGTAATATTGATGGTCATTTTCTATTGATTGGTTTAATGGCTTATCCGATTCGTCATAGTTTATCACCGCAAATGCAAAATACCATTTACTCTAAATTAAATATTCCATTTATTTATTTAGCATTTGAAGTCGATCAACTAAAGCTACCCGATGCAATAAAAGGTTTACGAGCGCTTGGGTTACGAGGTAGTGCTATTTCAATGCCCAATAAACAACTTGTTTGCCAATACCTTGATAAATTAACACCTGCGGTAGAAATGAGTGGTGCCTGTAATACCATTTCAAATGATAATGGCGTATTGACTGGTTATAACACTGACGGCATAGGCTATATGCGTATGCTAGCAGAAGCTGGCATTAATATGCTAGATAAAAAAATAACCGTTCTCGGTGCCGGAGGTGCGGCAACCGCAATTGCCGTACAAGCAGCTCTTGATGGTGTAAAAGAAATTGCTATTTTTAATCAGAAAGATGAGTGCTATACAAAGATAGAATCGGTAATAAAAAAATTAAATGAACAGACAAAATGTAAAGTACATATTACCGATCTAGCTGATGAGAATGAGTTAAGAAAACAAATTGCTGATAGTGATGTACTTTGTAATGCCACTGGTGTAGGAATGAAACCATTAGAAGGACAAAGTTTAATTACCGATCCAACAATCTTGCGATCAGATCTCGTTGTTACAGATTGTATTTATAGCCCACGCAAAACTAAGCTATTAGAAATGGCCGAACAACAAGGATGTAAAACACTCAATGGCATCGGTATGATGCTATGGCAAGGAGCGGCACAAATAAAAATTTGGACAGGCGAAGATGCACCAATTGATTATGTCAAAGAACAAATGGGATTTAATGATTAATTTTGTGGTGAACAGGAAATAAAATGAATATAGTAACAGTTAAACAGCTTGAGATAGGTAAAGGTACTCCAAAAATAATTGTGCCAATTATTGGTAAAACCGAAGATGAACTCATTGATGAAGTAAAGTTTTTACAATCTATTGATTTTGACGTTTTAGAATGGCGAGTTGACCACTTTACGCAAGTTGATAATATTGATGCAGTCAAATCCATAGCACAAAAAATAGCGACCTTATTGCCCAATAAACCAATTTTATTTACTTTCCGTACCGCAAATGAAGGTGGCGTAAAACCATGGCCATTAGATGCTTATATGCAACTAAATAAAGCAATGGCAAGCAGTGGCTTAGTTGATTTAATTGATGTTGAAGTCTTTATTGGCGATGACAATGTAAAAGAAATTATCGATATTGCGCATAAAAATAACGTATTCGTGGTTGCCTCAAACCATGACTTTGAAAAAACACCATCACAAAGTGATATTGTCTATCGATTAAGAAAAATGCAAGACTTAGGTGCAGATATTCCTAAAATTGCCGTGATGCCACAAAATACTAATGATGTATTAACATTACTTGCCGCAACCAGCGAAATGAATGAAAAATTTGCTACACAACCAATTATTACCATGTCAATGGCCGGTCTTGGTGCAATCAGCCGCATTGCAGGGACAACCTTTGGTTCAGCCATGACATTTGGTGCTGCCAAAAACGCCTCAGCTCCAGGTCAACTCGATGTTAAACAATTACGTTACATTTTAGATGTAATGTATCAAAGCAAAGCTTGATAATAAACTGATGCCATCACGATTTAAACTGGATTGTGATGGCTAGTTTTCGCTCATTAATACAACCATTGTGATAACTTAATTTCAATAAACTATATAGTGTTGCTATTAATATGTCTTTATAATGGGTAGGCATAGGCATCTATAAATTAAAACAATCTAGCTGAAAGATTATGCAAATTAACTAACAGTTAGACAATAACACATATATACTTGGATTAATGTTTATTGTTAAAAAGTAAAATAACAATATAAATTTGCAATTTATGCATCGACAAGTCAGTCGATAAACGAATGGCTAACAATGATTTAATTATATAATTAGCCACAAAATATGAGGTTTATTTTTATGTTTTCTTGGTGGACAAAAGTTTATTTTTCACTAATTCAGATCCCTGTTAAGCTTTTTGTTAAAAGTAAACCAATTCCTACCGATCCTATTACTGAATTGGATCTCGATATCCATCGACCAATTTTGTATGTGCTACCTTATAATTCGCAAATTGACTTAATGGTAGTGAGATCACTTTGTCTTAAATATGATTTGCCAGATCCTTTACTAGGCATTGATATTAATGGTAATACTATTCCTGCTTATATTTATATTGATAAAGGGCCGGGTATTTTTGCGTCTAAAAAACAAAAAAATAAATCAATTGAAATTTTAAGGGAATATATCTCAGCGCATCAACAAAATGATGAACTAGATGTGCAAATGTTGCCAGTTTCCGTTATGTTCGGGCGAAAACCAGATAAAGAAGGTAAAAAAATGCCTTCACTACAAGTTTTAGGCGCAACGTATAAACTTTATAAAATCTTAATTTCTGGCCGCGACTGTTATACTCGATTCTCTCGAACGGTATCATTTAAAAATATTAAGGTTGACGATAATCAAGATATCTCTGTTTTAGCCCACAAACTTGCTCGAGTCGCACGCATACACTTTGCCAAACAAAGGGCTGCCTCTGTTGGTCCGAAGTTACCTATTCGTCAGGAGATGCTTAACAAATTACTTACTAATCCTGCCCTTGCCGAAGCTATACAAGAAGAAGCTAAAAGCAAAAAAATAGATCAGGATAAAGCCAAAAAGAATGCCCTATCATTATTAAACGAAATTGCAGCTAATTTTTCTTACCGCATGCTTAGAGTGACCGATTTTGTTCTGACTTGGGCATGGAATAGACTTTATCAAGGTCTAAAAGTTACTAATGCTGACCCAGTTCGAGAATTAGCTGAAAATGGCCATGAAATTGTCTATGCGCCATGTCATCGCAGTCATATGGATTACTTATTACTATCCTATGTACTTTATCGACAAGGACTGGTGCCACCACATATTGCTGCAGGTATTAATTTAAACTTCTGGCCAGCAGGCCCTATTTTTAGGCGCTTAGGGGCATTTTTTATTCGCCGTTCATTTAAAGGTAATAAACTTTATACCGCTGTATTTCGGGAGTATTTAGCTGAGTTATTTATCCGAGGTTATGCGGTCGAGTATTTCATTGAGGGTGGTCGATCACGCACAGGTAGGTTACTTGATCCTAAAACAGGAATGTTAATGATGACAGTCCAGACTTTATTGCGTGGTGATCCTCGGCCAATCACAATCGTTCCTGTTTATATTGGTTATGAACATGTTTTAGAAGTTGCCACTTATGCCAATGAACTTCGTGGCGCAAAAAAAGAAAAAGAGAGCTTGTGGCGTACAATTAAAGCATTTTTAAAATTGAAAAAATTAGGATTTGGTTATGTTAACTTTGGTGATCCTATCCCTTTAAATCAATTTTTAAATCAACAAATTCCCGATTGGCGAGATGCGATTGATCCAACAGGAACACAACGCCCTAGCTGGTTAACACCCACAACTAACCTGCTGGCTACACAAATAATGGAACACATAAATTCATCTGCTGCAATTAATGCGATGAATTTATGTTGTTCAATATTGTTAGCTGCTGACCAATGTACATTAACCAAAGTAAAATTATTAGAAAATATTGATTATCTCTTAAAATTATTAAAAAACATTCCTTATTCCGACTTAATTACCATTCCTGATCAAACTGCTGAACAGATGTTCGAACATGCTAAAGAGATGGGCAAATTTGTCATTACCACTGATGAAGTTGGTGAAATGGTAGGTTTAACAGCCGATCAAGCAGTATTGATGACCTATTATCGTAATAACATTCAGCATTTACTGATCATTCCAGCAATTGTCGCGCGAATTTTGCTTAAAAATAACCGTATTTCGCTTGATGAAGTACTTATGCAAGTCAAACTGCTGTTCCCATTAATAAAATCAGAACTATTTTTATATCACAACGATGAACAACTAACTGAGTATGTGAATAAAATTATTGCAACTTATGCTGAATTGAATCTAATCAGTTACACGCCAGACAAATTAACCTTGAACTACTTAAAAATGTCAGGTTTACAGCTATTGGCATCATCCTCAAAAGATACATTACAACGCTATGTCATTGCATTTTCATTATTGCAAAAAGATCCAACCATCAGCCGAGCAAGTTTGGAAAAAGAAGGGCGATTAATAGCAGAACGTTTATCGATACTTCATGGTATTAATGCACCAGAATTTTTCGATAAAGGCGTCTTTTCAACATTGGTTGCTTCACTAAGAGAACAAGGTTATTTAGATGATAAAGGTGATGCTAATTTAGCGAAAATCGAAATCATGAATAAAATTCTTAAACCTCTTATTACCACTCGTGTAATGCAAACCATCGACGAAATTAATCCAAAATAATAAATTGGTTAAGGCTTACTTGATTATTATCAGTAAGCCAAATATACTGCATTTATAATCATTAATTTAAACAATTTTTTCACTTAATTAATTTCACTAACAATATATTTATATCTAAATAAAACCCTAAAACAATTAAATAGCAAACGCTATTTTTGACATATATCAAACTTTTGAATATTTATCCCTTTATTTCCATTCAATTAAATATTATCATTACAATTAATAAGGATGTTTATCCATTCCAACATAACAATCTAAATAATGTAATGTCAGCTTTTTAAGGAGTTCATATGCTATTTAACCGTAGACAGTTCTTTAAGATCTGTGCTGGTGGCATGGCAGGAACCACAGTAGCTACGCTGGGTCTTGCCCCGAGCATAGCTCTTGCACAAACTCGCCAATATAAATTATTAAAATCAAAAGAGACGCGAAACAATTGTACTTACTGCTCCGTTGGATGTGGAATGCTCCTCTATAGCCGAGGAGATGGAGCAAAAAATGCCGAATCATCTATTTTTCATATCGAAGGTGACCCTGACCATCCTGTTAGCCGTGGCTCTCTTTGTCCGAAAGGAGCTGGAGTACTTGATTATATTAAAAGCGAACAACGGGTTAAATATCCTGAATATCGTGCTCCTGGTTCTGATAAATGGCAACGGATTAGTTGGGATGAAGCAATTGATCGCATTGCACGACTCATGAAAGCTGACCGAGATAAAAACTTTCAAGAAAAAAATGCACAAGGTACGACAGTTAATCGCTGGACAACAACCGGCTGGTTGGTTACCTCAGCAGCAAGTAATGAAACTGGTTGGTTAGCGTTTAAAGTTGCTCGTTCATTAGGAATGTTAAGCCTCGAAACCCAAGCTAGGGTTTGTCATGGTCCTTCTGTTTCTAGCTTAGCTGCGACATTCGGTCGAGGCGCGATGACCAATAATTGGAATGATATCAAAAATGCTAATGTTGTTATCGTTATGGGGGGTAATGCAGCGGAAGCCCACCCTGTTGGATTTAAATGGGCTATTGAAGCTAAAATTACTAACGGTGCGGAACTGATTGCAATTGATCCACGTTTTCATCGAACTGCCTCCGTCGCCGATCATTATGTACCAATTCGTGCTGGTTCTGACATTGCTTTTTTACTTGGCATTATTAACTACCTTATCTCACATAACGAAGTAAACTTTGAATATCTAGTTACCCACTCTAATGCCAGTTTAATTGTCCGTGATGATTTTAACTTCGATACAAATAGTGGTTTATTTAGTGGTTATGATGCCGCTAACCGCCAATACGATCAAACCAGCTGGGCATATCAAAAAGATGAAAAGGGTTATGCATTAAGAGATAAAACACTAAGTCATCCACGTTGTGTATGGAATTTATTAAAACAACATGTTAGTCGTTATACACCAGAAGTGGTGAATCAAATAACCGGTAGTCCAATAGACGGTTTTTTACATGTTTGTCGATCTCTTGCTAGTACCAAAACCAACGATCGTGCAGCAACTTTCTTATATGCTTTAGGTTGGACTCAACATACTTATGGTTCGCAAATTATTCGTACCGCGGCAATGATTCAATTGATTCTTGGTAATATTGGTGTCATGGGTGGCGGTATAAATGCGCTTCGCGGTCACTCCAATATTCAAGGATTAACAGATGTTGGTTTACTGTCTAATCGCTTGCCTGCTTATCTTGACTTACCAAAAGAATCGCAAACTTCACTTGAGCAATATCTGACAGAAAAAACCCCTAAACCACTCGGTCCAAATGAGGTCAATTTTTGGGGTAATTACCCGAAATTCTTTGTTAGCTTTATGAAAGCAATGTACGGCGAGAATGCCACTCAAGATAACAATTGGGGATTTGATTGGTTACCAAAATGGGATAAAACCTATGATGTTTTAAGATTCAGCAAAATGATGCGTGATGGTCAAGCTAACGGCTTTATTTGCCAAGGTTTCAACCCATTAGCAGCACTGCCTGATAAAAATAGTATTCGTGATGGTTTATCTAAGCTTAAATTTTTAGTTAACATTGATCCAATGCCAACCGAAACAGCTGAGTTTTGGAAAAATCATGGCGAATCCAACGATGTTGATCCAAGCAAAATTCAAACAGAGGTATTTAGACTTCCTGCTAACTGCTTTGCTGAAGAAAACGGAACAATTGTTAACTCATCACGTTTATTACAATGGCACTGGGCAGCAGCAAGACCTCCTTATGAATCACTTTATGATCCAGAAATTATTGCCCGCATTTACTTAAGAATTAAAGAGCTTTATGAAGAAGAAGGTGGTGCTTATCACGAACCAATTAACAATTTAAGCTGGGATTATCTAGATCCAGAAGGTCCATCGGCTGAAGAACTAGCTAAAGAGTGTAATGGTCGAGCATTAACTAACTTAACTAATGATAATGGCAATATTATTTTGAAGAAAGGCCAACTATTAAGTGGTTTTTCACAATTAAAAGCTGACGGCTCCACCTCATCAGGGATCTGGATATTCTGTGGGTCTTGGACTGAACAAGGTAACCTAATGGCACGCCGAGATCCTAGTGATCCATCCGGTAAAGGTATCCATGCTGGCTGGGCATGGGCATGGCCAATGAATCGACGAGTGCTGTATAACCGCGCCTCTGCCGACGAAAATGGTAAACCATGGGATCCAAATCGAGTATTAATCAAGTGGAACGGTACAAATTGGGATGGTAATGATATCGCTGACTTTACAGGTACATTATCACCAAGCTCTGGTGCTGGTGCATTTATCATGAATAATGATGGTTTAGGTGGATTATTCTGCTTAAATCGTTTGGTTGATGGCCCATTCCCTGAACATTATGAGCCATTTGAAACACCAATTTCCAATAATCCAATGCATCCTAAACAGATGAATAATCCTGTTGCTAGAGCATTTAAAGAAGATCTTGCACGTTTGGGTAAAGCAGACGAGTTTCCTTATGTCGGCACAACTTATAGTATCACTGAACATTTCCATTTCTGGACTCAACATGCAAGACTAGCATCAATAACACAACCAGAACAATTTATTGAATTAAGTGAAAATCTTGCCAATAAGAAAGGCATAAAATTAGGCGATACGGTAAAAGTTACCTCTTATCGAGGTTATATCAAAGCGAAAGCAGTTGTGACAAAACGTTTACCAACTTTGACTGTTGATGGTAAAGAGATCGAAACCATAGGAATTCCAATTGTATGGGGATTCACTGGGCAAACGAAAAAAGGCTTTTTGGTTAATGAATTAACACCTCATTTAGGTGATGCTAATTCACAAACACCAGAATATAAATCTTTTTTAGTTAATATCGAAAAAGTTACTACAGCGGCATAAGGGGGAGGATAAATTATGTCATTACAAACTCAAGATATTATTCGCCGCTCAGCAACTAACGCTTTAACCCCTGCACCTCGGGTACGAGATTATCAGCAGGAAGTTGCCAAGTTAATTGATGTAACTACCTGTATCGGTTGTAAAGCTTGCCAAGTCGCTTGTAGCGAATGGAATGATCTGCGTGCCGAAATAGGTAATAGCGTCGGTGTTTATGACAACCCTGCCGACTTAGAACCTAAAGCATGGACCGTTATGCGCTATTCAGAAGTTGAAATTAATGGCAAATTTGAATGGCTTATTCGTAAAGATGGTTGTATGCACTGTTCAGATCCTGGCTGTCTAAAAGCGTGTCCGTCGGAAGGGGCGATTATTCAATACGCTAATGGTATTGTTGATTTTCAATCGGAACACTGTATTGGATGTGGATATTGTGTGGCCGGCTGTCCATTTAATATTCCTAGAATCAGTAAAGAAGATAATCACTCTTATAAATGTACCTTATGTGTTGATCGCGTTGCAGTTGGCCAAGAGCCAGCCTGTGTAAAAACGTGCCCAACGGGAGCGATTCATTTTGGCACCAAACAAGATATGATTCGTCATGCCGAGCATCGAATTACTGATTTGAAAAAACGTGGATTTGAACACGCTGGTCTCTATAATCCAGAAGGTGTGGGTGGCACACATGTTATGTATGTTTTACATCATGCTGATCAACCTGAACTTTATCATGGCTTACCAAAAGACCCACAAATTAGTGAAATTGTTAAATTCTGGAAAGGTGCTTGGAAGCCACTATCCGCAGCGGCTTTTGTCGCTACTTTTGGTGGATTGCTGTTCCATTATATGGGTGTCGGTGCGATTGAAGTCGATGAAGAAGATATAGAACACGAAAAAGAAGCAGATAAACAAGCAAGGAAACGTTTAGGATTGCCTATTTTTGGCCGAAAAAATACGCCTAATTCGTCGCAAACGGAGGCTCATCATGAATAAAAAAGGAATGATATTAAGAACACCACTTATTGTACGTTTCTGTCATTGGTGTATGGTCTGTTTGTTTATTCTAACGGCACTATCTGGTTTGTCCCTGTTTTTTCCATCCATTAAGCTATTTGGATTATTTCTTGGTACACCACAACTAGTTAGAGCGTTGCATCCAATCATTGGTTGTGTAGTATTCGTTTTATTAATGTTTATGTTTATAAAACTAGCACATCATAATATTCCAAATAAAAATGACCTGTTATGGATTAAAAACTTTAAACACGTCATTATGGGTAAAGAAGAAGGTATTCCGATCGGTAAGTATAATGTTGGTCAGAAATTTCTATTCTGGTGCATTATGAGTCTGATCTTTGTATTATTTGTCACAGGTTTAATTATGTGGCGTCGCTACGTTTCCGATTACTTCCCAATTCAAATAGTCCGTATTGCCATATTTTTACATTCTTTTGCAGCTATATGTCTTATTTTATTAGCCATTGGGCATGCTTATATGGCACTTTGGGTAAAAGGTTCAATAAAAGGTATGATAACTGGCTATGTTTCTCGAGCTTGGGCGCTTAAAAATCATTCATCATGGTACGAAGAAGAAATGAAAAAAGTTTATCAGCAAGAACTTAATGCCGAGAGTGAAACTAAGGTTGAGCAATCACCGCAAACTGAGCAAAAACCTGCTTTATAAAGTCTAATAGTAGATCTGCTGATATTAATCAGCAGATTAGCTAAATGGCTAAATCAATTCTGGATAAAACCTCAAAGTGGTAATCAATAATGAGTATAAAAATCATTTCGCAAGAACAACTCGAACAACAAAATATAAGCTCAGTAATTAGGCAGATCCCATTGCTATTTTATCCATCAACGAAAACACTTTATATTCACCGCGCGGCACGTTTGAAAACTTTAGCCAAAAATAACCCATTAAGCGATTATTTACTATTTTGTGCAAAAATTGCAGAGCAACAAGCCAAATTAATTAATCAACAAAACGCTATTGAAGCACCAAATTTACTCAATAATGACTTAGCGCCATTAAGTTTAGAGAATTTACCATTAAATGATATTTGGCAAGATTATTTATCTGAACTATTAAATTCTTTTTCCGATACCAGCGAACAAATCGATGCCGTAATTCAACGATTAAAACAAAATAATCCTGAACAACTTCAAGAAAAAGCAATTAGTTTACTACAAGGTAAATTTGATCTAGTCGAAGGCAACGAATCTATATTTATTTGGTCTGCATTATCGGTTTATTACAGTCAACTGGCTAATCAAATTAAAGGAAAAGCAGTCGCTGAAAATACTGATCAAAGTTGGCTATGCCCTGTTTGTAATAGCCTACCGGTTGCTAGTGTGATTCAACTTGGCGGTAATAATGGTTTAAGATACCTTCATTGTAGTTTGTGTGAAAGCGAATGGTATGTACCACGGGTAAAATGTACTTGTTGCGATAATATGCAAGATATCCAATATTTCTCATTAGATAACGAAATGGCAGCAATAAAAACTGAATGTTGTGATGCCTGTCATAGCTATCTGAAAATTTTAGATCAAGATAAAGATCCTCACATAGAAGTTATTGCCGATGATGTAGCATCATTAATCTTAGATATAAAAACAGAAGAAGAAGGATTCGCAAAAAGTGGGATAAACCCATTTGTTTTTGCACAAAAATAAAATTTTCAATTAGGAACATTTTATCTTTTTATAATAATTAATTATAAAAATATTACTTAACATTTTAAATTATTAAGACTAAAATAATATCACTGTACTAGTTTATGAGTTCTTGATAATGAAACGTTATTTATTATTGATAGTGATGTTAGTAATTACATCATTTTCCTGTTTAGCTGATACCATAAAAAATGTTGCGATAACAGCAATTGTTGAACATCCTTCATTAGATCAAATCCGTGATGGGGTAAAAGACGAGTTAATCGCAAGTGGTTTTAAATTGAATGAAAACTTACAGGTACAATATCGAAGTGCCCAAGGTAGTAGTGCTACAGCCGCACAAATTGCACGCCAATTTGTCGCAGCTAAACCTGATGTTATCGTCGCTATAGCGACACCAAGTGCCCAAGCAACGGTTGCCGCGACCAAACAAATCCCAGTCGTCTTTGCTGGAATTACCGATCCAATTGCAGCTAAATTAATCAAAAACTGGGAACCAACACATAACAATGTTACAGGAGTTTCAGATTATCAAGAAATAGGCCCTCAAATTGAGTTTATGAAGAAAATTGTACCTAATGTAAAAGCTGTAGGTTATATTTATAGTCCTAGTGAAATTAACTCAACTGTAGTGCTAAAAAACCTACAACAGCAACTTAGCCAACAAAATATATCATTAATAGCGGTACCTGCTCAACGTACCGCAGATATCTCAACTGCGGCTAATACACTTAAAGGAAAAGTTGATCTTATTTATACGACAACAGATAACAATGTTGTTTCGGCTTATGAATCATTAGTTAAATTTGCCAACGAAAATAAAATACCTCTGTTAGCATCATTCCCCGATGCAATTGAACGTGGTGCAGTTGCCGCTTATGGTATGAGTTATTACGATGTTGGCCGCCAATCAGGCAAACTTGTGGTAAGAGTTTTAAATGGTGAAGCACCAGGAGATATTACGCCAGAGATAGGTCAAGCATTACGTTTGGTGGTCAATATTGATGCAGCTAAGAAGCAAGGAATTGATTTATCAGCAGATGTTATCGAATCAGCCTATAAAGTTATCGGTCAAAAATAAATTCTTATCTTAAATAATCATCAAATCCCTTGCTCATTGAAATGAGCAAGGTTTTAAAAACCCCTCTCCTCAAAAATTATTACTATCGTTTATTGGTAAATAACGCATTTATTTCGACAAAAATAACACAAACTGTAAAAAATAATTTACATATATACTTTCTTTTAACTATAGAAAATTGTCCGATTTTGCTTTATAGTAAGCTAATATTTAGATTGAATGTAAAATAAATATTACAGGAGTAGCAAATGCGAAATTCAATAATTAAACTTTTTATGTTACTCAGTTTATCCGCAGTAACATTTTTTTCATCTGCAGATAATAAAACCGAACAAAAATTTGTTGCTATCACCGCTATTGTCGAACATCCTGCCTTAGATAATGTCCGTAAAGGTGTTGAAGATGAGTTAAAAGATAATGGCTATATTGCTGGTGAAAACTTAAAATTACAATTTGCTAGTGCCCAAGGTAGTAGCGCTAATGCAGCCCAAATCGCTAAACAATTTGTTGCCAATAAACCAGATGCTATCGTAGGGATTGCTACACCAAGTACCCAAGCGTTAGTGGCTACCACTAAATTAATCCCTATCGTTTTTACTGCAGTAACGGATCCGGTTGCAGCTAAATTGACGCCAAGTTGGGAAGCATCTAAAACAAATGTAACTGGGGTTTCCGATGCTTTATCATTAGAATCACAAATCGATATGATGTTAAAAATCAAACCAGATGCAAAAAATATCGGTTATGTTTACAGTCCTAGTGAAGTTAATTCAACAATTGTACTTAAAGAATTACAAGTTGCACTTGAAAAACGTGGCATGAAAATCATAGCTGCACCGGCACAACGAACCTCTGACATTTCAACTGCAGCAAGAAGTTTAAAAGGAAAAGTTGATCTGATCTATACAACAACCGATAATAACGTCGTTTCGGCCTACGAAGCTTTAGCTAAAGTTGCCAATGAAAACAAAATTCCACTAGTAGCATCAGATCCTGATTCAGCTGAACGAGGTGCGATTGCCGCTTTAGGAATGAGTTATTATGATCTTGGCCGTCAAGCTGGTAAAATTGTTATTCGAATTCTTAACGGTGAAAAACCAGGTGATATTGCACCACAAGTTGGCAATATCACACAGTTAACAATTAATAAGAAAGCGGCTGAACGTCAGGGTGTAACGCTATCGGAAGAAGTATTAAAATCAGCGGCAAAAGTCGTCGAAAAATAATTTAAACCGTTTTAATAACTAAACCGCCAAATTTGGCGGTTACTTTTTTAGTGGATTTTTTCATGTCATTTGAATTTTTATTAGGCTCAATTGGAATAGGACTTATTTACGCATTAGTTAGTTTGGGTGTGTTTATCTCATTTAGATTACTTGATTTCCCCGATCTAACAGCTGATGCAAGTTTTCCACTTGGTGGTGCAGTATGTGGATTATGTATGTACGTTGGTATTGATCCATGGATAGCAACATTTTTAGGTATGTTTGCTGGTTGTATTGCAGGTGCAATGACTGGACTACTCTATGTTAAACTTAATATATTGCAATTACTATCCAGTATTATTGTAATGATAGGTCTATACTCTATTAACTTAAGAATTTTAGGGATAGGCCCATATATTATGGATGAAACCCCAAGAATGGCAGGATCGCCTAATTTATCATTACTAGATGCAAAAACTATTTTTTCACCATTTATGGCTGAAGATTACAGCAATCAATATCTAGTACAACCTATGATAATTTTAGCGTTTGTTATAGTTTTTTGGCTACTACTTAATCTATTTCTAAATACTCAAGTTGGATTAGCACTAAGAGCAACCGGTACTAATCAACGAATGGCAAAATCTCAAGGCATTCCAACTGGTGCGATCACTATTTTAGGGATGGCAATATCAAACGGATTAATCGCTCTAGGTGGTTCATTATTCGTGCAAACACAAGGTGGTGCCGATATCACTATTGGAGTTGGTACCATTGTTATCGGTCTTGCTTCAATTATTATTGGTGAAAGTATATTCCCAACAAAACGCATCTGGGCAGTTATGATTGCAGTTATTTTTGGCGCAATCTTATATCGGTTATTTATCGCTTTCGCACTCAGTAATGAATTCTTACAAGAAATTGGTGTAGGTACTGAAGACCTAAATCTTATTACGGCAATATTGGTTGTATTGGCATTAGTATTACCAAAACAACTAAAAAAATATTCTAAAAAAAGAGGTAAGTAAGCATGATTAAAGTAGGACAATTACAATTGACGTTTAATAAAGGAACGCCAATTGAAAATCATGTATTACGTGGTTTGAATCTCAATATCAAAAAAGGGGAATTTGTTACTATTATTGGTAGTAATGGTGCAGGAAAAAGTTCATTACTTAATGTCATTAGTGGTGATCTGATTGTTGATTCTGGCCATATTATCATCAATAATAAAAGTGTTACACGCTGGCCAGCTTGGAAAAGAGCTGGAATGGTGGCACGAGTATTCCAAGATCCAATGGTCGGAACGTGTGAAAACCTAACCATAGAAGAAAATTTAGCTATCGCTTACAACCGTGGTAATAATTTTACTTTACGACCTGCTTTAAATCGTAGACTGCGTGCTCTATTTAAAGAGAAACTAGCAACGCTAAATTTAGGTTTAGAAAATAGACTATCAGATATGATGGGCTTGCTTTCTGGTGGACAAAGACAAGCAGTTAGCCTACTCATGTCAACATTACAACCATCCAAGATATTATTACTTGATGAACATACCGCAGCTCTCGATCCCAAAACAGCACAATTTGTTTTGGATCTGACTAATGAAATTGTTCAGAAAAACCAATTAACCACTATGATGGTGACTCATTCAATGAAACAAGCATTAGAATATGGCACAAGAACAGTGATGCTACATCAAGGACAAGTAGTACTTGATGTGTCAGGAGAACAACGAGATAAGCTAACAGTCACAGATTTATTAGATATGTTTGAAAAAACCCGTGGTGAAAAAGTAACTGACGATGCCTTATTATTAGGTTAATAAATCAAGAAGCAATATTTAATAGCTGAATATTGCTTCTTATCCAACAAGATTCGTTTAAATAATTCATTATTTTTCTTGTAATTGTTGGCGAACATTCATTAAAGCAAATCCAAGCAAATTTTTTCCACACCACATTAGCGGATTATCAATATTAGGATCATCCTGAGACAATCCTATGCCCCATATTTTATCAACCGGACTTGCTTCTACTAATATTCTTTGTTTGGTTGATAATATAAAATCCGTCAACTTTGGATTCTGTGAAAACTTAGCATAATTACCATTTATGACAATATTAAAGCAGTGTTCATCCCAAATATCCGGTATGAATCCTTTTACTTGACGCCCTAATGCCTTTGCTAATCCAGGAGAATTAGCAGTAAGTATTTTTGATAATATTTGCTCATCACCGAATAATCTTGCTTTCTCAGCCATCATATAATGTTCTGCAGTTGGATAGTAAATATTATCAACCTCAAAACGACTTGGATACCATTGGCTAAAACAACTCTTTGTTACGATAGAAGGTTGTTTTTCTACATGTCCCCAAAAATATATATATTTATACCGTTTACCACTTTTATATTGCTGGCGTAATTGCAATAAATCCATATAAATTCCTTATCATCACTGATGAATATGTTATATGTATTTCCATCAAATACCAATATTGTATTAGTAAAAAATATTTTGTTTTTTAATAGAAAAGAACTGTATACCATTCATATAACAAAAATAATGATGCCGATAAGAAGTATTTAAGATTATGTATGATATGTAAAAGAAATATAACGTTATATTTTTGTGATAAGGCGTTGTATAGAAATTATTTGACTATCTACAATAGTATTTATTAATCCTAAAATGCAAAAAAGCCCAGCATCGCTGCTGGGCTCGTATATTTAAAAGTCTGGCGGCACCCTACTCTCACATGGGTAATACCCACAC
>NZ_JACFPE010000008.1:0-88306 GCF_016102185.1 Gilliamella sp. W8126
AAGGTACACCTACTTGACGACCTAAAAGAATGTGCTCACGAGTTTGTGGCATTGGACCATCAGTTGCTGCTACTACTAAGATAGCTCCGTCCATTTGTGCCGCACCAGTGATCATGTTTTTAACATAGTCGGCATGGCCTGGGCAGTCTACGTGTGCATAGTGACGAGTTGGTGTATCGTATTCAACGTGTGAAGTATTGATGGTGATACCACGTGCTTTTTCTTCTGGTGCGTTATCGATTTGATCGAATGCACGAGCCTGACCACCGTATTTTTTAGATAATACTGATGTGATCGCTGCAGTTAAAGTTGTTTTACCATGGTCAACGTGGCCGATTGTACCAACGTTAACGTGGGGTTTTGTACGTTCAAATTTTTCTTTAGACATTTATCGTCCCTCAATGTAATACAAATCGGTGGTGATTCACCACATTAACCAAGTATCATATTTAATTTTAACATAATACTAACTTAAAATTAGCTCTGAATGATACCAGATAAAGCCGTCAAGTGACAAGCTCTAAAGCAGTTAAATCTAATTTTTTTAGAAGGTTTAGGAAATTAACAAGAATGGTGCTGATAGGCAGATTTGAACTGCCGACCTCACCCTTACCAAGGGTGCGCTCTACCAACTGAGCTATATCAGCAATTGGAGCGGGCAGCGGGAATCGAACCCGCATCATCAGCTTGGAAGGCTGAGGTAATAGCCATTATACGATGCCCGCATGTTCAAACTCGGCTACCTAAATGCTTCAATTAGCAATTGCTAATGTTAGATAATGGTGGTGGGGGAAGGATTCGAACCTTCGAAGTGTGACACGGCAGATTTACAGTCTGCTCCCTTTGGCCGCTCGGGAACCCCACCCCGAATCATTATAAACTGTTTACTTAGGAAAATGGTGCCGGCTGCCGGAATCGAACTGGCGACCTACTGATTACAAGTCAGTTGCTCTACCTACTGAGCTAAGCCGGCCTAAGTGCTGCGCATTATGTACTAGAACATTTAAGCTTGCAAGCAAAAAAAACATTTTTTTTATTGTTTGATTAAAAAAAAATCAAAAAAACCAAAAAAGATTGATATGTAAACTATTTCAGGATTTTTTTTAATCAAAAATAACATGTTAAATTATTTCCTTTTTTACGCCTTTTTCGTGGTTTTAGTAGCTGAACCCGCTTTAAAAGCGGTATGAGTAACAATATTTCTATGAATATCACCCTAATATTGAGGTAATACCATAGCGAATTTCGAGTAAAATTTGTTCATATAATAAAATTAAAGAATAAAAAACTAAGATATAAACTATCACAGGCTTTTGCTAATCAAGAATAATCTTTCAAATTATTTCTTTTTAGACTTTTTTTTCTTAATTATGATTGAAGACATCTTTAGCTATGATGTAAATAGATGCATTTTCGCTAATATCACTCTTATCTTGATACATATGACTATAGTAAATTTAAAGTAGAATTTATTTGTTTCGCAAAATTAAAAAATAAAAAAGCCCGAGATATAAATTATCTCAGGCTTTTGCTAATCAAGAATAATCTTTTAAATTATTTCTTTTTAGGTGCTTTTTTCTTAGTTGTAGTTGCAGCTACACCTTTAGCTGCAGTGTTAACAGCTACATCTTCACTAATGTCACCTTTATCTTGATACGCACGACCATAGTAAGTATCAAGTAGAATTTGTTTTAATTCTGCAATTAAAGGATAACGAGGGTTAGCACCAGTACATTGGTCATCAAATGCATCAACTGCAAGTTGATCAACTTGAGCTAAGAAAGTTTTCTCATCTACACCAAACTCTTTGATAGAGAAAGGAATATCTAGATCTTTTCTTAATTGATCTAACCAGCCAATTAATTTCTCAACTTTCTTCTCGTCTTTATCTGTTGCTACAGTTAAGCCAAGATGTTCTGCAATCTCTGCATAACGTCTTACAGCTTGAGGATAACCATATTGGCTAAATGTACCTTGTTTAGTCGGTTTATCCGTTGCATTAAAGCGAACAACATTACTAATTAGCATCGCATTCGCTACACCATGAGGAATGTGGAATGCCGCACCAATTTTATGGGCAATTGAGTGGCAAACACCTAAGAATGATTGAGCAAACGCAACACCGGCTAAAGTTGCAGCATTATGCACTTTTTCACGAGCGATAGGATTTTTTGCTCCTTCTTTGTAACTTGTTGGCAAGTAAGCTTTTAATAAGCTTAATGCTTGTAATGCTTGACCATCAGAAAACTCGCTTGCCATAATTGACACATAAGCTTCTAAAGCATGAGTTACCGCATCATAACCACCAGCAGCACAAAGTGATTTTGGCATATTCATAACTAAGTTAGCATCGACAATTGCCATGTTTGGTGTAATTGCGTAATCAGCTAATGGATATTTTTGGCCAGTTGCATCATCAGTAACTACCGCAAACGGTGTCACTTCAGACCCAGTACCAGATGTGGTTGTCACGCAAATTAGTTTTGCTTTTTTACCCATGTTAGGGAAATGACAAGTACGTTTACGAATATCCATGAAACGCAATGCTAATTCGTCAAATTTAGTTTCTGGATGTTCATAAAGAACCCACATAATTTTCGCCGCATCCATTGGTGAACCACCACCTAAAGCTATAACAGTATCCGGTTGGAATGCTGTCATTGAATCAGTACCTTTACGGACGACACTTAATGTTGGGTCAGCTTCAACATCAAAGAAGGTTTCACAAATCACACCTTGTGCTTCAAGTTGATCAGTAATTTGTTTTGAGTAACCATTATTAAATAAGAATTTATCGGTTACTAAAAATACTCGTTTGGCACCTTGCTCAATCACTTCATTTAAAGCAACTGGAAGCGAGCCACGTTTAAAATAGATAGAACTTGGTAATTTGTGCCATAACATGTTTTCTGCTCTCTTAGCGATTGTTTTCTTGTTGATTAAGTGTTTCGGACCGACATTTTCTGAGACCGAGTTACCACCCCAAGAACCACATCCTAATGTTAAAGATGGAGCTAAATCAAAGTTATACAAATCACCGATACCACCGTGAGCAGCTGGTTGGTTGATTAAAATACGACATGTTTTCATTTTACTGCCAAAATAAGCAACACGATCACGATTACTATCTTGATCAGTATAAAGTACTGAAGTATGTCCCATACCACCCATTTCAACAAGTTTTTCAGCTTTATCTACCGCTTCATTAAAATCTTTAGCTTTAAACATAGCTAATGTTGGTGAAAGTTTTTCGTGAGCAAATGGTTCAGATAAATCTACTTTACTTACTTCACCAACAAGTACTTTAGAACCTGCAGGAACTTTAATACCAGCCATTTCTGCAATCTTAGTTGCTGGTTGGCCTACGATATTAGCATTTAAAGCGCCTTTATCATTTAAGATGATACCTTGAACAGCTTTTGTTTCTTTAGCATTTAAAACATAAGCGCCATATTGAGTCAATAAATCACGTACTTCATCATAAACTGAATCAACGACAACAATAGCTTGCTCAGAAGCACAGATCATACCATTATCAAAAGTTTTAGACATAAGTACTGATGCAACAGCACGTTTTAAATCAGCAGTTTCATCGATAATTACAGGGGTATTACCTGCACCAACACCTAATGCTGGTTTACCAGAACTATAAGCGGCTTTAACCATACCTGGTCCACCAGTTGCTAAGATTGCAGCAACATCATCATGATGCATTAAAGCGTTTGATAATTCGATAGATGGTTCATCAATCCAACCAATAATATCTTTTGGCGCACCAGCTTTAATTGCCGCATCTAACACAATACGGGCAGCTTCAATAGTTGATTTTTTAGCACGTGGATGTGGGGAAAAGACAATAGCATTACGAGTTTTTAAACTGATTAATGATTTAAAAATTGCGGTTGAAGTCGGGTTTGTAGTCGGCACGATTCCACAAATAATCCCTAATGGCTCCGCTATTGTAATGGTACCATAAGACTCATTTTCAGCAACAACACCACAAGTTTTGTCATTGCGATATTTATTAAGAATATACTCTGCAGCAAATAAGTTTTTAATAACTTTATCTTCTACAATCCCCATTCCTGATTCAGCAACAGCTTGCTGTGCAAGAGGGATTCGAGCTGCGGCTGCGGCTGTTGCTGCTGCCACGAAGATTTTATCAACTTGCTCTTGAGTATAAGTAGAATAAGTTTCCTGAGCTTTTTTAACTCGAGTCATTAACTCATTTAACTCATTCATATTGGTTACTGCCATAGATTTCTCCTTGAAAATTAAAAAATAAACTTGGATCGTTTGGCGTCTTCCTTGAACATATTTAAAGCATATTTATAATAGCAAAACGAAATTGTCGGATATCGTAAATCAGTTTTTTACTTTACACAATAAGATATTTACAAAAAATGAATGTTATTTAAAAGAGCAAATAATTTTATTGTTTTTTGCTGACTAAAATTTAAAATTTTATTACTTTATTATCAGAGCATTTCAAAAAATGAACAATTTACGATAAGGTAAAAAATATATTTTTAACGTAAATAAATGATAAAAATTATACAATGCTCAACTTATTTAATACATAACTAACCGCCACAAAACCAAATGTTGCCGTAACAGTAGTGATTGCCCCAAAACCTGATTCACAATCCATTTTTTTTGCACCTTTCGCTTGGCTTTTCATTAAGCAAGTTTGGCCATTAGATGCAGGATAAGTCAATTGTTCAGTAGAAAACACACATGGAATAGCAAATTTACCTTTACTATCTTTATTAAGTTTATAATCATTTTTTAATCGCTCGCGCAATTTAGCCGCTAAAGGATCTTGAATTGTTTTCGCTAAGTCAGCGATTTTAATTTGCGTAGGATCTTTTTGTCCCCCCGCTCCCCCGATTGTAATGACCTTTAATTTTTGTCGCTTACAATAAGCCAAAACAGCAGCTTTATCTTTGACGCTGTCAATTGCGTCAATAATATAGTCATAACGAGGATGTTGTTTAGAACCCAAATAATCATTAACGTTATCGGCATTAATAAAATCATCTATATCATTAACAACACATTCAGGATTAATCTGTAAAATTCGATCTGCCATAACCGAAGTTTTTGCTTTACCTATATTAGATTTTAAAGCGTGAATTTGACGATTAGTATTGGTAATACAGACATCATCCATATCTATCAAAGTAATTTGTCCAACGCCACTTCGAGCAAGCGATTCAGCGACCCACGACCCCACACCACCAATACCGATGACACAGACATGAGCTTGAGAGAAACGTTGTAATGCCTGCTCACCATAAAGTCTAGCGATACCACTAAAGCGTTGAAAATAAAGTTCTGTTTTCATCATTATTTATTGATAGTGTTTATGTTTAAACACCATATACTCCTCAAACCTTTTTAGATGAGAATATCTCTTCTCTTTTATTGATAACTTATTCATTAATATTATTCCTATTATACCTTTTCAAGAGTGAAACATTAAATTTGTTTAGAATTATTGATACTGATTAGTAAATAATATTGCATATATGAACAATTTAGAATAGGCATACTAAACAATGAATCTATGTCATCGATATGCTTTATAATGAGAAATAATTTATGACTCTGCCATAAATAAATATTATCGACAGAGTCACAATAAATTAATTTTTAAAGGAGTGAATTGGAGCAGGAATACGCCCACCACGACTAATAAAATCGCATGAACTAAATTTATTTACTGGCATTACAGGAGCATGGCCAAGTAAACCACCAAATTCAATATTATCGCCTACTTTCAAACCTACAGCTGGGATAATTCTGACCGCCGTAGTTTTATGATTAATTACTCCAATTGCTGCTTCATCAGCAATAATTGCTGAAATAGTTTCAGCTGGCGTATCGCCAGGAATAGCAATCATATCAAGCCCTACAGAGCAAACACAGGTCATGGCTTCTAATTTTTCAAGATTTAGAGCCCCATTGTTTACTGCATCAATCATACCCGCATCTTCTGATACAGGAATAAATGCACCACTTAATCCACCTACATGTCCACAAGCCATTACGCCACCTTTTTTCACGGCATCATTAAGCATCGCTAGTGCAGCGGTAGTTCCATGTGTTCCAACAACTTCTAGTCCCATTTCTTCTAAAATATGTGCTACTGAGTCACCGATAGCTGGAGTTGGTGCTAAAGATAAATCAACAATCCCAAATTTAACGCCTAAACGTTCTGACGCTTCTTTACCTACCAGTTGCCCCATACGAGTTATTTTAAAGGCAGTTTTTTTAATTGTTTCAGCAACAACATCAAAAGGCTGACCTTTAACTTTTTCCAATGCTCTCTTAACTACACCCGGCCCACTCACACCGACATTAATCACACAGTCAGCTTCACCAACACCATGAAAAGCACCAGCCATAAATGGATTATCTTCAACTGCATTAGCAAATACCACTAATTTTGCACAAGCCATACTACTATTATCGGCGGTTAATGCGGCCGCTTCTTTAATAATTTGCCCCATTTGCTTTACTGCATCCATATTAATACCAGTTTGAGTAGAACCGACATTAACTGAAGAACAAACTCGTTCGGTTTGTGCTAATGCTTGTGGAATTGATTTAATAAGAATTTCATCGCCTTTATGGTAACCTTTCTGCACTAATGCAGAAAATCCGCCTATAAAATTAACACCAACCGCTTTGGCTGCTTCATCGAGTGTTTTAGCAAAGGCAATATAGTCTTTATCGTCACTTGCGCCTGCAATCAATGATATAGGAGTAACTGAAATACGCTTATTAATAATAGGGATACCAAATTCAGAAGTAATTTGATCACCAACTTTAACTAAATCTTTCGCTAATCGCGTAATTTTATCGTAGATTTTTTGACGCGCTTTTGCACCATCACTATCAATACAATCAAGAAGAGATATACCCATGGTTATTGTGCGGATATCAAGTTTTTCTTCCTCTATCATTTTAATTGTTTCGAGGATCTGTTTTGTTTCCATTAGTTCTATCCTTTCGTAAAAATATGAAATTGAGCTTATAAACGATGCATTGCATCAAAAATTTCTTCTCGTTGTATATTCACTTTAACTTTTAACTGCTCACCGGTATGTACTAAAGTATTTTTAACTTCATCAAAAGTGACGTTAATGTTAGATAAATCTAATAACATAATCATGGTAAAATACTCATCCATAATAGTTTGGCTAACATCTAATATATTAATATTTAATTCATATAACTTTTGGCTTATCCCTGCAATAATTCCTGTTTGGTCCTTACCAATTACCGTTAAAATTGTTTTCATCACACTCTCCGCACAAATTTTATACACTTAAAAAATATTTATTGAGTTGTTTATAATAACACCTTCAAAAATTATCTAAATAGGAGTAGATTGTTTTTTTACGCAAAATAAAAAGCAATAAGATAAAATGAAAGGGCATTATTATGATAAATTTTCAAAAATCCAATAAATTGGACCATGTTTGTTATGACATTCGTGGGCCAATTCTTGAGCATGCCAAAAGGCTGGAAGAAGAGGGTCAAACTATTCTTAAACTCAATATTGGAAATCCAGCCCCTTTCGGTTTTAACGCACCTGATGAATTATTAGTTGATGTCATTCGTAATCTACCTACATCACAAGGGTATTGTGACTCAAAAGGTCTTTATTCTGCTCGTAAAGCGATTATGCAGCACTATCAATCCAGAGGAATTACTAATTTAGATGTAGAAGATATCTATATTGGTAATGGTGTTTCAGAGTTAATCGTTCAATCCATGCAAGCATTACTTAATAGTGGTGATGAAATATTAGTACCAATGCCTGATTATCCACTTTGGACAGCTGCTGTTAGTTTATCTGGTGGCAATGCAGTTCACTATGTTTGTGATGAAGAAGCTAATTGGTCACCTGATTTACAAGATATCAAACAAAAAATTACCCCTAAAACCAAAGGGATTGTGATTATTAATCCAAATAATCCGACTGGAGCGGTTTATAGTAAAGAAGTTTTACTCGAAATAGCCGAAATCGCACGTCAAAATAATTTAATTATTTTTGCTGACGAAATTTACGATAAAATTTTATATGATGATGCTGTACATCATTCGATTGCGGCTTTAGCTCCAGATCTATTTGTTATTACCATGAGCGGTTTATCAAAAACTTATCGAGTTGCTGGTTTTAGACAAGGTTGGATGGCACTATGTGGACCAAAACATCATGTTAAAGGTTATATTGAAGGTCTAAATATGTTAGCTTCAATGCGTTTATGTGCCAATGTACCACTGCAACACGCAATTCAAGGCGCATTGGGTGGTTATCAAAGTATTAACGAATTTATTGTGCCTGGCGGTCGACTCTATGATCAATGTATGTTGGCATGGCGTTTATTAAATGATATTCCTGGCGTTTCTTGTACTAAACCACAAGGTGCTTTATATCTATTTCCAAAACTGGATCAGAAAAAATTTAATATTCATAACGATCAAAAATTAGTTTTAGACTTTTTGTTACAAGAAAAAGTACTGTTAGTACAAGGAAGTGGATTTAATTGGCATAAACCAGATCATGTTAGGATTGTTGCTTTACCTCATACAGGTGAACTACAAGATGCTATAGCTCGATTTGCACACTTTTTATCTAACTATAAACAAGTATAATTTAATTTCTATATATCCCTCTAATTATAATAGAGGGATATTCAAACATTAAAATAATCTATTTTAATATTTCAATAAATTATTTAAATTAATTTGCTTAATCTCTACTTAAACTCATTAATTATGATTATCAATTAATAATTGATTAACAGTAACTAATAAAAAAGCGCCAAAAAGGCGCTTTTTTCTAATAAATTATTTAAATGAATTATCTTTTTAATTCAGCTAATTTATTACGAATATTTTCAGCACGTTTTGCTGAAGATGGATGGCTACTTAAAATTGATGCATCACCACCACCTAATTTATCAAATGCAGTTGCAAGACCTGCTGGATTGATTTTTTTCTTAACTAAATAATCAAAAGAGAAATTATCAGCGTCTTGTTCTTGTGATTGAGAGAATTGAGCATTGATAACAGCTTCAGCTAAAGCACCTAAAGAAGATTTAGATAATGAAGCAACTGTTTTGTTACCTGATGCTGCCGCTGCATCACGAGCAATTTCTGTTGCATAAGCAACTTGGATTGCTTTTTTACTATGACCTAAAGCAACGTGACCTAATTCATGACCTAAAACGCCTTGAATTTCATTATCAGTCATCATATCCATTAAACCACTGTAAACACGAACACAGCCATTAGCCATTGCCCAAGCGTTAACATCTTTAGTGATATACACTTTATAGTTAACTGGAGTTCCATTGATATTATTACCAAGAGCTTTAGCAATTTTATTTAAGCGTTTAGTATATGCACTTTTAGCTGGAGCAATTTTTGACTGAGCATCCATTTGAGCACAAGATTTTTGGCTTAATGCTTTCACATCATTATCACTGAGTGTTGCTGCTTGTAAACCTTTCATACCAAGACTAGTTAAATCACTAGCACTCATATTTTTACAGCCGGCTAAAGACATAGCTGCAACTAAAGGTAGTGCAACAAGCAATGTTTTTTGATGTTTTTTCATATCATTTTCCTTATATTAACAGACTTTTCTTTCTTCTAACATTCATGTTAGATGTGTGAAATTTTAACGCAACTTTAATAATAATCAACAAATAATTACTTGCTTCGTAATAATTAGCCATTTAGACTAGTGCCTCTTTTTTTGAGGAACATAATTATGCAACTGTCTGATTTCGATTTTACTCTTCCTAAAGAACTGATTGCAAAATACCCTTCAGAAACAAGAAGTTCTTGTCGATTATTAGCTCTTGATGGCCATTCAGGTAAAATTGAAGATAAAGTATTTACGGATATTATTGATTGTATTAATGCTGGTGATTTACTCATTTTCAATAATACTAAAGTAATTCCTGCACGGTTATATGGAAAAAAAGCATCAGGTGGAAAAATTGAGGTATTGATTGAACGATTGTTAGAGGGAAATCGAGCACTTGCACATATTAAAGCCTCAAAATCACCTAAAATAGGAGCAGAACTCATTTTAGGTGAAAATGATAATATCCAAGTTACCATGGTTGCACGTCATGATGCATTATTTGAGCTACAATTTCCTAACGATGTGCTTAGCATTTTAAATGAAATCGGCCATATTCCATTACCACCTTATATAGATCGCCCTGATGATGCTCAAGATCGTGAAGTATACCAAACCGTTTATAGCAAAGTTCCCGGCGCTGTCGCAGCCCCAACGGCTGGTCTTCATTTTGATAAACCTTTATTAGACAAACTTAAACAAAAAGGTGTTGAGATGGAATTTGTTACCTTACATGTTGGCGCTGGTACATTTCAGCCTGTAAGAGTTGAAAATATTGAAACTCATATTATGCATGCCGAATATGCAGAAGTCCCCGAATCAGTTGTAAAAGCAGTTTTAGACTGTAAAGCTCGCGGAAATAAAGTTATTGCTGTAGGAACAACATCAGTCAGAGCATTAGAAAGTGCAGCACAACTAACTGGAACTATTGCACCTTTTTTTGCCGATACCCGAATATTTATTTACCCGGGCTATCAATTTAAAGTCATTGATTCTCTGATCACTAACTTTCATTTACCTGAATCAACATTGATTATGCTGGTTTCAGCATTTGCTGGCTATGAGAACACTATGAATGCTTATCAGTATGCCGTAAAAGAAAAATATCAATTCTTTAGCTATGGTGATGCAATGCTAATTACTAATAACAAATGATTTATAGCTAAAGTAAAGCATTTATATTCAATAAATTAAAAATAGTTAGTGACGATTCAATCTATCAACAATATGGGATATTCGTTTTATTCTTGATGGATGCGAGGTTGGTTGATTTTCAGAATGAATTGGCATTTTTGTTAACATATTGAGCAAACCAATTGGATCTATATTTTCCCCTACTAATAAGTCAAAAGCATAACTATCCGCTTCAACCTCATATTGGTGTGAGGTTGCTTCTTTTACAATAATCACAAGCTCATGGGCTTTATCTGTAATTTCAATATAAGGAGCTTGTCGAAACAAATTTATTCCATGTTTTAGGACTATATGAGCCTGTTCATGCGCCAGTACTGCTTGTAACTCATTATCTTCAAGTAATTTCATTAAACCACTATTGACTCGAATACAACCATTCGCGGTTGACCAAGCATTCGGTTCAGTATCAATATAAACCTTATAGTTTAACTCAATATTATTTATTTTTTGCGGTAAACTTTGGGCTATTTTAGATAATCGACTATTAAGATGATGATAATTAGGAGGAATAATCGCTCTATTGTCATTTTCAATACAAGCTTGTTGACTAATTGCCAATATATCATGTTCCGATAAGGTTTTAATTCCTTCAGATGAGACTATCGTGGGTGTTATTCTAGTTTGGTTCTGACATCCAACCAACATTAGCATTACAACACATGCGATAAATAAAATAATAGATTTCAATGGTTCGAAAATCCTTACAAATATTGTCTATTTAAGCTTAGCACGATAAACTAAGCAACACTACTTAATGATACAAGTATGTATTATAGCAATAATTGGCGCCAAACTGTTTATTTGGTCGCAAGAGGTTAATATAAAAATGAAATTTGAGTTAGACAATACTGACGGCTTAGCTCGTCGTGGCCGTATGAAGTTTGATCGTCGAGGAGTGGAATATACCGTTGAGACTCCTGCTTTTATGCCGGTTGGTACCTATGGTACAGTAAAAGGTATGACACCCGAAGAAGTAAAAGCAACAGGAGCACAAATCTTATTAGGTAATACTTTCCATCTATGGTTAAGACCTGGACAGGAAATTATGCGCAAACACGGAGATCTTCATGATTTCATGCAGTGGTCAGGACCAATCTTAACCGATTCAGGTGGATTTCAAGTTTTTAGTCTTGGTGATATTCGTAAAATAAAAGAAGAAGGTGTTTATTTTCGTAATCCAATTAATGGGGATTCCATTTTCTTATCGCCTGAAATCTCAATGGAAATCCAATATGATCTTGGTTCGGATATTGTAATGATTTTTGATGAATGTGCTCCCTTTCCTGCTGAATGGGACTATGTCAAAAAATCAATGGAGATGTCCTTACGTTGGGCAAAACGTAGCCGACAACGTTTTGATGAACTAAATAACAAAAATGCATTATTTGGTATTGTACAAGGTGGTATACATCAAGAATTACGTGATATTTCAATTAAAGGATTAACCGAAATTGGTTTTGATGGTTACGCTGTTGGTGGACTTGCTGTTGGTGAACCAAAAGAAGATATGCACCGCATACTTGAAGGAACCTGTCCACAATTACCTGCCGATAAACCACGTTATTTAATGGGAGTAGGAAAACCAGAAGATTTAGTTGAAGGCGTGCGTCGCGGTATCGATATGTTCGACTGCGTTATGCCAACTCGAAACGCTCGTAATGGTCATTTATTTGTTACCAATGGGGTTATAAAAATTCGTAATGCCAAATATAAAGACGATACGACACCATTAGATCCGCATTGTGATTGTTATACCTGTAAAAACTACACTAAATCTTATCTTCATCATTTAGATAAATGCGGTGAAATATTGGGTGCTCGCTTAAATACTATTCACAATTTACGTTATTATCAACGTTTAATGGCTGAAATACGCGAAGCAGTAGCAAATAAACGATATGAAGCGTTTGTTACTGAATTCTATCAACGAATTGGTAAAACACCTGCACCATTAGGTAACCAAACCAAACAAAGTTGATAAATTTTATATATCAACTATTGACACATTATAGTTAGCGCAGTATTATGCGCTTCCTAACGGCGAGTAGCGCAGCTTGGTAGCGCAACTGGTTTGGGACCAGTGGGTCGGAGGTTCGAATCCTCTCTCGCCGACCAATTTAATAAAAAAGCCTGCTCATTTGAGTAGGCTTTTTTGTTATTACTACTATACATTTGATTCGAACCGATAAAAGGTTCAAGCCAAGTAGCTCGAGACTGTGTTGCTTTAGCAACTACCCGTAGGGTGAGCATTAAATTCGAGTCAATCCTCGCTCTCGTCGTTCTTTTTTATTCTCGTAGCTATTAGATTAATTCAAACTTAAAGTATTTCTTGAAACAATTAACTTTCTGGTTAAATTACAAACTATCTCTTAAGCAAATTGTTGGTGTTAGAGTTGCGATTTCAAAATTTGAATGACCACTTTTATCTGTTAATTCATTCAATAATAAATTACCAATATATTCCCCTTTTTTCTTTGAAGGTAAAGAAACAGTAGTGAGTGTTGGAATACTTACCTGACTAAATTCACTATTACCAAATCCACAAACAGCTAATTGATAAGGAACTCGAATATGCCGTCTTTGACATTCATAAAGCACACCACATGCCAGCTCATCAGTAGTACAAACTAACGCATCTAATTCAGGCCAATTCAATAAAATATCTGGCAGTAATTCACTACCAGTACTAAAATTAGCTGGTTTAGCAGGATTAATTATTCTATGGGTTGGCAAGTGATTGTTTAACATAGCTTTATGCCAACCATGTAACCGCTGTTGAAAAACATGGCATTGGTGGTTAGCACAAAGTAAACCAATATTGCGATAGCCTTTTTTTATTACCTGTTCCGTCAACATACTCATTGCCAAACTATCATCTACTTCTATATGTATATTAGCCAATTCATCATACTGCTTACCAATATTGAAAGTAGGAATTGTTTTATTGTTTAATATTTTTTCAATAAAATCATCATTTTCAATATAAAAAAGTAATATCGCTTCAAGATTATTACTATAGAGAGTATCTAATAGTTGTGATTCTCGTTTATAAAAATAATAAGATTCAAATATAACTGTGGTATAACCTTCTTTAAGTAAATATGCTTGCAGTGAATTAAGGGCTATGCGGGTTGAATCTTCATAAATTTTTGTAGTAATAACAGCAATAACTTTATTGGCAGAAGCGGATGCTAGCAAGCTAGCTGCAATATTAGGTTTATAGCCTAATGTCTCAACAGCTAATTGGATTTTTTGGCGCAGTTTATCCGATACCTTATCTGGCGTTCGCAATGCTCGTGAAACAGTCATCGTACCAACACCAGCATATTTAGCGACATCAAATAAAGTAGTTTGACCTGTACTTCTGCGTTTTTTGGTATCTTGCATATTCGATCTCAACTAGAGCTAACCAGTAGTTAAATGTATACTCCAAACCCTAAAAACATTAACAATTACAATATGTTAATTAATTAATTTAAATGTTTAATCAAAATAATGAGATTATTATAATATTATGCTATGACCATTTTTTTTCAAATATATATTAAAAATGCTATCTAAATCACAAAATAGAAAAATTATTCACGAAAAAATGATAGCGCTATCACATTTTTGTTCTTTTTAAATTATTATTGTTAGCCAATGTGTTAATTTTCTATTATCGTAATATTAACAAATAATAAATCAGTTTTTCGGAGGTAAAATGTTAAATCAATGGCTAACGGGTCAAACTGTAAAGATTGTTGATTCGGTGAAAGATTGGAAAGAAGCAATTAAGCTTTGTGCTGCTCCATTATTAGAGAACAAATCAATAACACCAAACTATATTGATGCTATCTTTCAATTGCATGAATCTATTGGTCCTTACTATGTATTAGCACCGGGAATTGCAATGCCTCATGCCAGACCCGAACAAGGGGTAAATAATTTAGGTTTATCAATGCTATTAGTTAAAAATGGCGTTAATTTTAATTCAGAAGAAAATGACCCTGTTTATTTAATTACTTTGCTGGCCGCTAGTGATAGCACTAGTCACATCGAAATGTTAACTCAGTTAGCATCATTATTCGCTGAATCAGATGATGTTAATTCAATTTTTAATGCTAAAAATAGCGATGAAATTTTAACAGTAATTGATCGTTATTAAATTCAAATCAATTAATAGAAGGATAAATAATATGAAAATTATGGCAGTTTGTGGTTCTGGGCTTGGTAGTAGCTTCATGGTTGAAATGAATATCAAAAAAGTACTCAAAAAATTAAACATTGATGCAGAAGTAACACATGCAGATCTCGCCTCCGCCACACCAGAACAAGCGGATCTTTTTGTGATGACTAAAGATCTAGCTGCAAGCTCTGGCATTCCACAAGATAAATTAGTGGTTTTAAATAATATTATTGATATCAACGATTTAGAACAGAAACTCGTTGAGCACTTTAATAAAGCCTAATTATGAGGTATTGCTATGATTCAAGAAGTAATTAAATTCGTTGTTGATATTTTAAAAGTACCAGCAATACTCGTTGGTCTAATTGCCATGGTTGGGCTATTAGCGCAACGAAAATCATTTGCGGATACAGTTAAAGGAACGGTTAAAACAATTTTAGGATTTTTAGTATTAGGTGGTGGTGCAACAGTTTTAATCAGCGCAATTACTCCATTAGGATTAATGTTTGAAGAAGCGTTTAAACTTCAAGGTATCATCCCTAATAATGAAGCTATCGTTTCAATGGCTTTAAATGAATATGGTACGGCAACAGCATTAATTATGGCATTCGGCATGGTGGCCAATATTATGGTTGCTAGGTTCACATGTTTAAAATATATTTTTCTAACAGGCCATCATACTTTTTATATGGCATGTATGATCAGTATTATTTTGACCGTTGCTGGATTTGAAGGTTGGCAATTAGTATTTACTGGTTCATTAGTTCTCGGCTTGATCATGGCATTCTTCCCAGCTTTAGCCCAACCACAAATGCGAAAAATAACTGGCAATGATGATGTTGCATTCGGTCATTTCGGTACCTTAGGTTATGTATTAGCGGGTTGGCTTGGTTCAGCTTTTGGTAAAGGCTCTCGTTCTACTGAAGAAATGAATTTACCGAAAAACTTAAGTTTTTTACGTGATAGTTCAATCTCTATTTCATTAACAATGATGATTATCTATTTAATTTTAGCGATATTTGCTGGCCCTGATTATATTCAAGAAAACTTAAGTAAGGGGGATAATTATTTAGTTTATGCCATTATTGAAGCCATCACATTTGCAGCAGGTGTATTCATTATCCTTCAAGGAGTTAGACTGATTTTAGCCGAAATTGTTCCGGCATTTACTGGCTTCTCAGAAAAATTAGTGCCAAATGCAAAACCAGCTTTAGACTGTCCGGTTGTTTTCCCTTATGCACCAAATGCAGTATTAATTGGCTTTTTATTTAGTTTTCTTGGTGGATTAGTTGGATTATTTGTATTAGGACAACTAAATGCTGTGCTTATTTTACCTGGTGTTGTCCCTCATTTCTTCTGTGGTGCAACTGCAGGGGTGTTTGGTAATGCTATGGGTGGCCGTCGAGGAGCAATGCTTGGTGCATTTGCCAATGGCTTATTAGTTACATTCTTACCAGTACTTTTATTACCAGTTTTAGGGTCACTTGGTTTTTCTAACACAACTTTCTCTGATGTAGACTTTTGTGGTGTAGGAATTATTCTGGGCAATATGGCAAATTGGTTCAATAAAGATATTATTATGGGAATCTTTGTCGCTATTTTTGCTTTGTTAGTTGTACATAATACATTAACAAAACCTAAAAAAAGTAACAATGAAAAATAGACTTTTACCTTTTCATTAAGTAATAATATGATGCCAGACTTGCTAGTCTGGCAATTTTATACCACTTCATCGTACTACAACTTATCCTATCAACTTTCGACAACATAGTTTATTTAATATACATGACAACATAATTTGTTTAAAATGTTTAAATAACTTCGTTCGGTATTTTAAAAAAGTTAATAATGACAAATAATCAAAAAGATATGATTGATGTTGATAAACATCTTTGTTTAGCACCAGCAAATAATCAATATGCATCAGATATTTATAATATTATCACTAACAATAGAGAGTACTTTAGTCAATTTATGGCATGGCCTAAATTTGTGAAAAACCAAACGGATACAGCGCTGTTTTTAGATTCTTGTTGGTTAAAACATCAACAGAATGAAAGCAAAACCTATGTCATTTTATTAAAAAGTCAAGCTATTGGATTACTATCTTTTAATCAGATTGATAAAAATAATAAAACAGCTTATATCGGTTATTGGCTAGATAGCTCAAAACAGGGCAATGGAATTATGACCGTCGCAATCAATGCATTAATAAAGCATTACACTATGCAAAAAATAATTAGACGATTTGTCATTAAATGCGCAGTTAATAACGAGAAAAGTAATGCTATAGCCAAACGTTGTGGTTTTAGTTACGAAGGCACCCTAAAACAAGCTGAATATATTAATGGAACTTTTCACGATCAAAATATTTATGGTTTGATTGCTTATTAGGTTTAATTATTTGGTTATAAAAAAACCGACCTCTGTCGGTTTTATTAAAATAGAGAGAGTTAATTCTATTTATTGTTAACGATTCATCTAAATTTATTAAACTATAAACCAAAGCAACCATGTACAAATAAAGCCTGTTACCCCCAATAAAGTGGTTAATATTGTCCATGTCTTAAGACCATCTGATACAGAAAGGCCAAGATATTTTGTCACAACCCAAAAACCTGCATCATTAACATGGGATAACCCTAACCCACCAAAACAAGTTGATATAGTTATCAATACAATTTGAATTTGATTTAATCCAGCAGTTGATTCTGCCAATAAACTACTAGTTGTAATAATAGCAACGGTTGCTGAACCTTGTGATGCTCTCAATGCTAATGAAATAAGAAATGCAGCTGGAATCAGCGGTAAATGAATCATATACAAGGCATCCGCTAAAGATTTACCAATACCGGATTCAATCAATACTTTACCAAAAATTCCACCACCGCCGATTACAAAAATAATAGTTGCAATACTTGGTAAAGAGTGTTCCATAAGATCACTACATTGTTTAATAGACCATTTTTGTTGACGTCCTATAAAAAAACATGCTAAGAAAATAGCAAATAATAAGGCAATACCAGGTGCGCCAATAAGACTAAGATAATTCCTCAATACAACATTATCAACTAAGTAACTCCCCATGGTTCCTACCATGATGAGTAAAATTGGTGTTACTATCAATGCAACTATAGTATAAGCATGAGGAGCTGATTTAGTATTATCCACCTGCTTTGTATTCATCATTTCATTTCGAATTTCATCATCAATCTTATATTCTTTTCTGTTAAGATATTTTGAATAATAAACTCCAAGGCAAGCAACAATAATTGAAATAATTAACGCAATCATTGTCTGCAAACCTATATCAGCGTTAAGATTACCGATTGCAGCAACCGGTCCTGGATGCGGTGAAAGCACAACATGAACTGTTAACATAGCACCAGATACGGGTAAACCAAATTTTACCGGTGATAAATTATTAATTTTTGCAAAACCATAAATAATAGGAATTATTACAATAAATCCAACCTCAAAAAATACAGGAATACCAAGAAAGAAAGCAGCAATACTTAAAGCCACAATGGTTCTTTTCTTTCCCAATTTATTGGTAAAATACTGTGCTAAAGAATAAGTACCACCAGAATATTCAATCAATTTTCCTAACATAGCACCAAGTCCAATAATTAGTGCCACATGTCCTAATAATCCCCCCATGCCTGCGGTCATTATTGACCAAATTTTATCTACGGGAATATCTGTTGCTAGTGCAACAAATAAACTGACTAATAACAATGCGATAAAAGGTTGAACTTTAAATTTTATAATCAAAACTAACAGCAATAGAATACCGATCACCGCAATGGTGAGTAATAAGGATATGGACATTTTTTACTCCTATCAGAACTAAATTAGCTTGAGAAATCCGGCCCTCATTTAAATAAATTTATAAACATCAATGCTTATATTTTTGTAACCAACTTAGCCCATCTTGAGTATTAGACCTTGGGTTATATTCACAACCTATCCAGTACGAATAATGGTATTTTTCTAAAAGGTTAAATATATACGCATAATCAATTTCACCTTGATCGGGTTCATGCCTATCAGGAACTGATGCAATTTGTATATGTCTAATTTTATCTTTGAGTTGTTCAAATAATCGTGTTAGATTACCATCGACATTTTGTGCATGGAAAACATCAAACTGAATAAATACATTTGGGCGATTGATAAGTTTAACTAGTTCATCAGTTTGGAATTGACTTGAGAATAAATAATTAGGCTTTACAATAGGACTTAATGCCTCTAACACTATTGAAACATTATGTTTTTTATAAAGATCCGCTGCATAACGAATATTATCAATAAAAGTTTGCTGATATAAAGCGCGGTCCTCTCCTGGTGGAACAACTGCAGCCATAAGATGAACAGTCTGACATTGCAATGTAATAGCATAATCTAGTGCTAAATTGATATTTTCTCTAGCTTCCTTTTCACGACCAGGAATACCATTCAATCCCCATTCACCATTGGTCACATCCCCCATAGCACTATTGAATAAAACTAATTTTAAATTATTTTTTTGTAACTGATGTAATAACTCTTCTTTGCTGTATTCATAAGGGGATAAGAATTCGACGGCTTTAAAACCAGCTTTAGCTGCTGCATTAAAACGTGCTAGGAAAGGTAATTCTTTAAACATCATAGTGAGATTTGCTGCAAATTTACATCTTGTAGTTGGCATAATTATTTCCTCAATTCTTTAATTTCATCTTCAGTTAAATATTTAATTTTTCGGTCTTTAAGAATAAAAATTAATTTCGCCGTTTCCTCTAATTCTTCATAATTATTTGTCGCATCTTGTATACTGTTACCAATTGTTACCGCACCATGGTTAGCTAATAAAAATGCTTGATGATTAGCTGCTAATTTCGATAATTCCGTTGCTATTTGAATATCACCTGGTTTGTAATATGGAATAACCGGCACATCTCCCATTCGCATGACTACATAAGGGGTAAATGGTTTAATTGCATTTTGATAATTTAGATCACTTAAACAAGATAGTGCGGTTAAATATAAGCTATGCAAATGTACAACCGCTTTACACGAAGGGTTGTTGTGATAAAGTCCCAAGTGAAATTTAACCTCTTTTGAAGGTTTATTACCACCAATATGTTCACCATATAAAGTTAGTTTAGATAACTCTTTAGGCTGCAAGCGTCCCAAACATGCGCCGGTTGGTGTAGCTAAAATCGTATTATCCTCAAGCAGTAATGATATATTACCAGCAGAACCAGTTGCATATCCTCTTTGATACAATGAAGAAGCAATTTCAATCAAATTTTGTCTAGCTTGTTGATCTGCCATTTAGAAATCTCCTTGAGCTGTAACAAAAAAAGATTCATCACCAAAATTACCCGATTTTAATGCCAATGAAATAGACTTATTTATAGATCTAATCCATGGAACCCCTGGTGCGATCGTTGGTCCAATATAAAAACCATGAACATTTAATGCTTGTACTACTACTCCTGAAGTTTCACCTCCCGCTACAATATACTTATCATATCCTTGCTTTTCTAAAGCGATGACTAGCTGTTTGAAAAAATATTCAACCGCTTGACTTGACTTTTCGACACCCCATGTTTGCTGAATAACATTTAATTGCTCAATATCCGTTGTGGCAGAAACTAAAGGTGCATATTTTTGTTGTTGATGATTATTTGTCCAATCAATCACAACTTGACAATAATCTTCAGGTTCATTGATACATTTCTCAATATTTAATGTGTAAGTTGGCGCAACAGTTTTATAAAATTCCACTTGTTTGTTGGTCATTAATGAACATGAACCAGATAACAATACCGTCTTATTATGACCTTGTGGTTTTCCTAAGATTTGTGCTTGTTTTGAATTAACGTCACTTTTTGCGAAGTTTTTAGCAACACCTATCGCTAAACCAGATCCCCCTGTAACAAGTTTTAAATCCTTAACTGCTTTACCTTGCGAAACAAGGTGTTCATCAGTTAATGTATCTAATACAACATATCGATAATTTTCTTGTTTCAATCTTGTTAATTGTTGTCTAATTGATATTTCACCTTTTTCCATTTCACAATAAGGAATTAAACCGCATTTTCCTGAAGCTTGCCTCTCAATTAATTTAATTAAACTACTCTCTGTCATTGGATTAATGGGATGATTTTTCATTCCTGAATCTGAAAGAAGTTTATCCATTACAAACAGATATCCTTGATATACTGTTCGCCCATTAATTGGCAGTGAGGGGGAAATAACAGTAAATGATTCCTCTAATTCATCAAGCAAAGCATCAATAACAGGGCCAATATTACCTTTGTCTGTACTATCAAACGTCGAACAGTATTTAAAATAAAACTGAGAACATCCTTGTTCTTTTAACCATCTCAACGCTTCAACAGATTCTTTTACTGCAATATTTACCGCACAAGAACGTGATTTAAGGCTTATAACAACTGCTTGGATATTACAATCTATATTAATAGGTTGTTTAGGAATACTGGTTAATTGAATAGTCGACATACCATTATTTACTAAAAAACTAGCAATATCAGTCGCACCAGTGAAATCATCTGCAATAACACCTAATTGCATATTAAACTCCTTTACCTGGTAGAGTAATTCCAGAAAATACTTTAATAACCGCACTATCATCTTCTTTTCCATGCCCTGCATTACTTGCTTGAGTAAACATGTTCAGAGCTGTGCTAGCTAATGGTAAAGGGAATTTAAGTGCTTTTGCGGTATCATTAACAAGTCCAAGATCTTTAACAAAAATATCAACAGCTGACTTTGGGGTATAATCACCTTCAACAACATGCTGCATACGGTTTTCAAACATCCATGAATTACCTGCAGCATTAGTAACAACTTCATACATAATTCCCAAAGGAATATTTGCACGAGCAGCTAACGCCATAGCTTCGGCTCCTGCTGCTATATGGACACCAGCTAAAAGTTGATGAATAATTTTAACAGTTGAACCTAATCCAATTTCTGTACCTATATTATAGACATGCGCAGCAATAGCATCATGTACCGGTTTAATACGATTAAATGTACTTTTTGCACCAGAAGCCATGATAGTTATTTCTCCATTAGCTGCTTTAACTGCACCGCCAGATACTGGTGCATCAAGCATAATTAATTGATATTGTGCAAGATTCTCATCGATTTCTTTTGCATCTTTTGCAGAAATTGTTGAAGACACCATAACAATGGTATTAGCTTTTAAATGTTGTGCTAATCCATCAGCACCAAATAAAACTTGTTTTACTTGCTCAGCATTAACAACAAGCAAAATAACCACATCAAGTTCTTTAGCAAAACTAATTGCTGATTTTTCTGCCTTAACAGCGCCGGCATCATTAAGAACTTTAAGCGCATCTGGGTTCAAATCTACACCATATGTTTTAAAACCAGCCTTTATGCAGGATGTCGCTACTCCCATTCCCATAGAACCTAACCCAATTACACAAACTGACATCGAACTATTCATATATGATTCCTTTTACTGATGATTAGTGTTAATTAAAGTTATGATATGTTATTTTTTGTTAAATACAATGCAATATATTTTCTTTGTGTGATCTATTTCACATAAATTAACAAAAACAACAAAAATATTAAAAATGATGATTATTTAGGAATGTGACGTTAAAATAATAGAAAAAATAAAGTCAGTATATTTTTGATAATTCTTAATAAACATTACCAATTTGTAGCAGACAAATAACTATATTGTTTATCGTATTAATAATTTTCAATGTTAATCTATACCAATATTACTTTGAGATAATCAAATTTCATGGAAAGGCAAAATAATTATGATTCCTTCAGAAAGACAACAAAAAATTATTGATCTTGTTGCCAAAAAAGGGGTAATTAGCATAAATTTTCTAGTTGAAAAACTAAATGTTTCACACATGACTATTCGACGAGATATCCAAAAACTTGAAGAAAAAGGTATAATTATATCTGTTTCTGGTGGAATCCAATCGCTTGAAAAGTTACCCTTCGAACCTTCTCACATCAAAAAGTCACAAATGTTTGAAGAGCAAAAAAATAAGATAAGCTTATGTGCAACTCAATATATTGCTAAAAATTCAACGATTTATTTAGATGCAGGTACAACCACATTAGCTATTGCGAAACAAATTATTCATCGCTCCGATATAATTGTATTTACTAATGACTTTGTAATAGCTAATTTCTTAATTGAATATGGTTGCTGCAAAATAATTCATACAGGTGGTATAGTTTGTCGTGAAAATTATTCTAGCGTCGGGGATTTTGCTGCTCGCATGTTATCTGAAGTTTACGTTGATGTGGCTTTTATATCTACATCCTCATGGAGTTTACAAGGTCTTAGTACACCTGATGAAAATAAAATTGTTGTAAAAAAAGTAATTGCCAATTCTAGCGGTACTCGGATTTTAGTCAGCGATTCATCAAAATATGGGAAGATTGCAACTTTTTCGGTGTTACCATTAAATATTTTTGATGTTATTATCACCGACAATGCTTTACCTGAAAATGTAACAAAAAAAATAAAAGAACAAAATTTAGTTATTCAGTTAGTTTAATCGTTATAAAAAACGATTTAGATTGTTTTTTATAACGATTATTAAATATATAAAATTAGTTGATGACGAAGTAACCGTATAATGTTAAGAATACAATAACCACTATAGATGAGATTGCAATCATATACTTAGTTTTAAATTGGTATTTCTTTACTTCACCAAGTGAAAGTTCAATATGTTTATTTTTATTATCAAAATAGTAATAAAGAGGCAAACCAATTAAAGTTAACACAATTGAAGCAATCCCATTTACTGTTTGGTGAATTAACATACCATATATAACATAGCCAGCGCCTAAAATAGCGATAAGAGGAATAACTGGGTAACCAATGACTTTATAAGGTCTTGGGATATCAGCAAATTTTTTCCTCGCGATAATTACCCCAATAAATGTTAATAGATAAAAAACCCAAATAGAAAACATCGAGATTTCAGATAAACGATCAGCATCAAGCAGGGTTGAATAAAGGAATGAAAAAACAACCAATATAATAATTGCATTCACTGGTGAACGGCTATCGTCATCAATAGTACTTAAAAATTTTGCTCCAATGATGGTTCCTCGCTCTCCCATACTAAAAATAGTTCGAGATAAAGTCATGATATAACCATTAATACCGCCAAGAATTGAAACCATTATACCAACAGCAACTAAATTACCGCCTAAATGTCCAAACATACGTTGTGAAGCAACTGCTGAAGCGTCATGACCAAGCGTAACCATTTCTTGTACCGGAAATATCTTAAATAACGCAATATTGATACAAGCATAAACAATCACTAAAAATATTATGCCGAGAATAATTGCTTTAGGTAATACTTTTGATGGATTACGAATTTCACCAGCAACAGATGCAACCTGTGCCCATCCATCATAAGCAAATAATGTTGCCAATATTGCCACTGCAAATGGTGCGTAAGTTTCAATACCTTGTCCACTAGCACTAAATAATGCAACTTGACCATTACCTTTCCATAATCCAAATATGGCTAACAACAAAATTGGAACAAGCTTACAAAAGGTAGCAATCGTTTGTAGATAGCCAGCCTGTTTTACACCAATTGAATTAATGCATGCAATAAGCCCCAAAACACCAGCGCTTACCGCCATACGATAGGCATCATTGATCCCAAATAATAAACAAAATACAGAACTAAAATAACCAACCAAAGCCCCAACTAAGGATGGAGCAAAAAGTACAGTGATCATCCAACCATATAAATGAGAAACTTTAGCACCATAAATTTTTTCTAAATAAACCAGCATGCCCCCAGTTTTCGGGAACATAACCCCTAGTTCACATAACGTTAAACCACCACAAATTGAAAAAACTCCACCAATAATCCACGCTAATAAAGCAAAATTATAATCGCCAGCGACTTCTAATACAGCAGGTGGTTTCATAAATGCACCAGCGCCTAAAACCATTCCAACAACGAGTGATAATGCAGAAACTAAACCAAGATCTTTCCGCAAATTATTCTCTAAATTGTGTTCAGACATAAATAACCTCTTAAACTGATCAATAAAGCAAAATTTGCCTATAATAGGACTTTATTTATAAAAAACAAGCAAGATTAATTTTAATAGAAAAAAAGCTTTCCAAATCAGAAGTTATTGTCAATAAAAAAGTCAGCATAAAGCTGACTTTTAATAAGTTAATTACGCAATAATTACTATTTTTTCTTCATTTTCATATCAATAACCATACGACCACGAATTTTACCTGCTTTCATTTCGTCAATCATATCATTAATATCTTCAAGAGGACGTTTTTCTACAATTGGTACAACTTTACCTTCAGCACTAAAACGAAATGCTTCCGCTAAATCTTCACGAGTACCAACTAATGAGCCGAGCACTTGAATACCATCTAGAACTGTCTTAGGAATACTTAAATCCATTGTTTCAGAAGGTAGACCCAATGCAACAACTCGACCTAATGGACGTACAGAACCAATAGCCTGATTAAATGCTGTTTTAGTAACTGAAGTGACCACCGCACCATGCACACCACCATCGGTATGTTCTTTTATGTAAGCACCAACATCAGCCACTTTTTTAGGATTAACCACTAAATCAGCGCCAAGTTTCTTACACAACTCTAGCTGACTATCACTGTTACTAATCGCTACAACTTTATTGTTGAAAACATTTTTACCATATTCGATAGCCAAAGTACCAAGCCCACCAATACCAAATACAGCCAACCATTGACCCGGTTTAGTATCGGCTACTTTTATGCCTTTATAAGTAGTCACCCCAGCACAAGTCACACTAGTTGCTTGGGCTGGATCAAGTCCATCGGGGACTTTTACCGCATAATCAGCTTTGACAATACATTGTTCAGCCATACCACCATCGACACTATAACCTGAGTTTAAAGCACTTCGGCAAAATGTTTCGTTACCCGAGATACAATATTCACAGGTACCACAACCTGCATGGAACCATGCAATACTAACACGATCTCCAACCTTCAAACTTTTTACATCAGGTGCAATTTTAGTCACAATACCCACACCTTCATGGCCAATTACTCGACCAGGTTTTTTACCGAAATCGCCAGCAGCGACATGAAGATCAGTATGACAAAGCCCACAATACTCAACCTCAACTAAAGCTTCTCCAGCCTCTAATGGGCGAACAGGAATGTCTTTAATTTCGACTTGACCATCGCATTCTTGTTTAATAACTGCAGCTTTCATTTATTTCTCCTAGAATAATTACAATTTTAAAAAATCATTGATTATATTTTAAACCATTTATTTAGAAAAAATATGCGCTATTTCACATTTATAACTAAAAATAAAAATTAATTTTTCATCTCTATTATAAATAGGGACTAAATCTCAATAATCAAATCAAATACCGGCTATCAATAGTAAAAAAGTTAAATATATTAAACAGATAATCTAAATATATAACTAAAAGTAATATAAATATTCGATATCGGCATTTCTCATCTTTCCTTAAAATTTTTATAGTGGAATTCTAGAAATTTTTCATACTTTGAAATATTCAAAATATGGTAGCAACTATTGTAAGGAGCACACATGGATTTATTTAATATTAAAAAAACTTTTTTTATAGGTTTATTCTCAATTTTGTTACCATTTTATTCACTGGCTGATGAAAAAACACCACAATATGGTGGAACACTAGTTGTTCATTACTCAGGTGAACAAAGGATTCTCAATCCAGCTCTACGCGCTTCAACTGGTGTATATGAAGTATCAGGAAAAGTAGTTGAATCACTGGTAGATCTTGATCAAAATGGGCAAATTATTCCCGTCCTTGCTACATCATGGACATCATCGCCGGATGGAAAAACAATAACATTTAAATTACGTGAAGGCGTTAAATGGCACGACGGCAAATCATTTACATCACAGGATGTAAAATATAATGCGCTGGAATTTTGGAAGAAAAGATTAAATTTTTCAACTGCATTGCAACTTAATTTAACTTCTGTCGATACCCCTGATGACTATACTGTAGTCTTCAATTATTCTCGTCCAATGCCGTTAGATTTACTATTAAGAGCACTCGTCGATCTTGGCTATGTGGTACCCAAACATTTATATGAAGGAACTGACGTCCTAAATAATCCTTATAATACGGCACCAATTGGGACAGGACCTTTTAAATTTGTTGAATATCAGCGAGGCCAACATATTATTGTTGAACGTAATACGGACTACTGGCGAAAAGGTTATCCTTATTTAGACAAGATAATTTGGCGTATTATTGATGATAATTCTTCAGCATCTGCTGCATTAGAAAGTGGACAAATTGATTTAAGTGCCTACTCAAAACTAAGTCTTGCCGATATTAATCGATTCAAGCAAAACGAAAAATTTGCAGTACTAACTAAGGGCTCACAAGCTAATATTTTTAATAACACTTTAGAATTTAACTTCCGTAATCCTATCATTGCTAACTTAAATGTTCGCAAAGCAATTGTCCAATCGCTTGATATCTCTTTTTTTACTGAAGATTTCTTATATGGTTTTGGAAAACCAGCAACAGGAATTATTCCTTCATCAAATACCTTTTATCCCATAAACAGTAAAATCGTTTACCCTTTTGATAGAGAGAAAGCCGAACAATTATTAGATGAAGCCGGCTATAAACGAAAATCTGATGGTAATCGTTTTACTTTAAAATTAGTACATATCAATAATGGTGAAGATGTCCCACTTTTTGCAACTTTCATTCAACAATCTTTAGCTGAAATTGGCATTAACGTAGTTATCGTCAATCTCGATACCGCAGGTGCTTTAAATGCTGTTTATAAACTCCACGATTTTGATATTGCAACGGGTTGGCATCAATATAGAGGTGATCCTGCAGTATCAACAACAGTTTGGCTGCGTTCAGGTAGCCCTGATGGTGCACCTTGGACCAATCAATATGGTTGGAAATCTGATACCGTCGACCAATTAATTGATAATGCTGCAACTGAAATAGATCCAACCAAACGTAAAGCGCTTTATACTCAGTTGGTCGATATCATAAATGCTGAACTGCCTCTGTGGTTTGCTACTGAACGAGAATTCATCTCGGTTGTGAATACTAAAGTACACAATCATCACAATACCGCACGTTGGCCATCAAGTAGCTGGTTTGATATATGGATAGAACATTAAATTGAGGTGAAATGATGACGCATATACTTACTCTTGCACTTAGACGACTGATAACCACTATACCAGCATTGGTTATCATTCTAATCACACTATTTTTGTTATTGCAATTAGCACCTGGTGATACAGTCGATGCATTGTTAGCCCAAATTGGTGGCGCCGAATCGAGTGTAATTGACGAAATGCGTCATTATTATGAACTAGATCAATCCACAAGCTCTCGATTGCTAAACTATTTATGGCGATTAGTTCATTTAGATTTAGGTCAATCTGCAATCTATAACAAGCCGGTAAGCCATATGATTTTAGAACGCTTACCTGCTACATTATTATTAATGATCAGCGCAATGTCATTAGCGTTTACCTGTGGCACAATTCTTGGCATTTTATCTGCCCAAAAAGTCAATCGTTGGCCTGATACTTTGATTTCTATATTAGGACTGATTTTTTATTCCACTCCATCCTTTTGGTTAGCATTAATGGGGATAGTTTTCTTTTCAATTTATTTAAATTGGTTACCTCCTAGTGGATTTGGCAGTATAGAGCAATCCTTAACTGGATTTTCAGCAATACTTGATATTGCATGGTATTTAATTCTACCAACAATAACTTTAGCTTTAGTTTATCTAGCAATCTATTTGCGCATCATGCGTGCATCCCTACTTGAGGTATCTACTCTAGATTTTGTTAAAACGGCTAAAGCCAAAGGATTAAGCAGTCGCAAAATATTAGTCAATCACGTTTTACGTAATGCAATGTTACCAATGATAACCTTAATCGGCTTACAAGCTGGGACCATGTTAGGTGGTTCAGTTGTCATTGAGACAATTTTTGCCATCCCAGGATTAGGCCGCCTAGCCTATGATTCTGTTGTACAGCGAGATCTAAATACGTTACTCGGCGTAGTATTTATTTCTGCAATATTAGTTATTTTTATTAATTTTATTGTCGATATGCTTTATGCCAAACTTGATCCACGAATTACAGGACATTAATAATGGCGATATTAAAAGATTATTTCCGCAGTCCAATCGCTAGAATTGGCACAATTTTACTGGTATTAATTATTATCATTGCCTTAGCTGCCGATTGGGTTTTTCCGGGTAACCCACTTCGTTTAGCTGGCCGTCCTTTACAATGGCCATTTTCCAATCCTAAATTTATCCTAGGAACCGATCAAGCAGGACGCAATATTGCCGCACAACTTTTTCATGGTGCTAAGGTATCGCTTATTATTGGGCTTATCTCTACATTGATAGCAATGGTTATCGGGGTGATCATTGGCGCCATCGCTGGGTTCTATGGCCGATGGGTTGATGACATACTTATGCGCCTGACAGAAGCATTCCAAATTTTACCAAATTTTTTACTTTTGTTAGTTGCAGTGGCGATATTTGGTTCAACCATAAATATTGTAGTGATTGCAATTGGCGTGGTTTCTTGGCCACCTGTTGCAAGACTAACTCGAGCCGAATTTTTATCATTACGCAATCGTGAATTTGTCCAAGCTGGTAAAACTATTGGTATGAGTTCAACTAGACTTATGTTTAAAGAAATCTTACCTAATGCATTACCACCGGTAATTATGTATGCCAGTGTTATTTTATCTACTTCGATATTAATGGAAAGTGCACTTGCCTTTTTAAATCTTTCTGATCCGAATATTTCCTCATGGGGAAATCTAGTTGGGAATGGGCGTCTGGTATTACGTCAACAATGGTATGTTTCAGCTATTCCGGGAATAGCAATATTATTAACTGTTTTATCGACGTCATTAGTAGGACAAGGAATAAATGATGCACTCAACCCGAGGTTAAAAAAGAGATGAATCAAAAAAAACTATCTATTAAAAATTTAACCATAACTTTACCTCAAGGTTCGGATCGAAAATATGCTGTTAATGATGTATCACTAGATCTTTATGCTAATGAAATACTATGTATCGTCGGTGAAAGTGGGTCGGGTAAATCTTTATTATCTAATGCAATCATGGGACTATTACCTGATGGGGTTACGGCTTCTCAAGGTGAAATCGATTTCGATGGCAATAATTTACTCACCTATAATGACGAACAAATGCGTAAAATCCGTGGTGCACATATCGGCATGGTATTTCAAGATCCCATGACAGCATTAAATCCATTAAAAACCATCGCTAACCAAATTAGTGAAATGTTTACCATACATACTAATTTAAGTAAAAAAGATATTAATCAGAAAGTTATATCCTTGTTAACAGATGTGCAAATGCCAAATCCTATATCGGTTGCTAATGCTTATCCTCACCAGCTTTCTGGAGGACAACGTCAACGAGCTATGATTGCCATGGCCTTAGCATTAGAACCGGCTATTTTAATTGCCGATGAACCAACAACTGCTTTAGATGTTACAACTCAAGCTTGCATTTTAAAACTGATTAGCGAATTACAATCACGTAAAGGAACAGCGGTCTTATTTATTACTCATGATTTTGGTGTAGTCGCCGATATTGCAACTCGCGTTGCGGTTATGCAACAAGGACAGATTGTTGAGCAAGGCGTTGCGGAGGAACTATTAAATCATCCCAACCATCATTATACACAAAGATTAATTGCTGCAGTTCCACCACTTACTCCAGGAGATGTTCGTCTTATTAACAAGGAAATTATTCTAGAAGTAAATAATCTTTCAAAGGTTTATCACAAAAGTAGTTTTTTCAAAAAAAATCGGCGCACAACCTATGCTGTGAATGATGTGAGTTTTAAGTTACATAAAGGTAGTACGTTGGGAATTGTTGGCGAGAGTGGTTCAGGTAAATCAACATTAGCCAGATGTATCATTAAATTATTGGAAATAGATAGTGGTCAAATCCACTTTGAAAAAGAAGATATTAGTAACTTAAAAGGTAATAAACTTAAACACTATGCACGTCATATCCAGATGGTATTCCAAGATCCTTATGCATCATTAAATCCTCGTCGAAAAGTCGGTGACCAAGTTACTATTGGGCCAATACTGCACGGAATAACCAAACAAGACGCAATAAAGAAAGCAAAAGAGTTATTCAACATGGTTGGCTTAGAAAGTGAAGCGTTAAACCGTTACCCTCATGAGTTTTCAGGAGGACAACGACAACGAATAGGACTTGCTCGAGCACTCGCATTGGAACCTAAAATATTGATTGCCGATGAACCTGTGTCAGCACTTGATGTTTCAGTACAAGCACAAGTACTGGAACTATTAAGCGAATTACGTAAAAAACTTGGCTTAACAGTGCTATTTATTACCCATGATCTGCGAGTTGCTGCACAAATTTGTGATCATATTCTGGTAATGAAATCAGGCAAAATTGTTGAGCAAGGTATCGCATCACAAGTCTTTTTAAATCCATCGCAACCTTACACCAAAAATTTATTGGCTGCGGTACCAGGAAAAGGTTGGAATCCACCTCGACTAATTGATATGTCCCCTGCTATTCATATTTAAGGAGTGAATATAATGACAACACTTACCCCACAAATTGATCATGTTGTAATCACCGTATCAGATCAGCTTAATAAAGCAAATTTTCAATATCAAAAGCTGGGTTTTACCATCACCCCACGAGGACACCATTCGTTAGGCACCAGTAACAATTTAGCCATTTTTTCGACTACCTATCTTGAACTTTTAGGTTTTGAAGCGCAAAATGCCATTAAAGTTGATAAAAGTTGGCGGTTTGCTAATGGACTAACTGGCTTGGTCTTTAAAACCTCAAATGCCGATGAGCTTTATCAACAACTCGTTAATAATGGTATAAAAGTTGAGGGTGAAGAACCGCGATCCTTTTATAGACCAGTCGAATTAAATGATGGCACATTAGCTGATGCTTGTTTCAAAACTGTCAGACTTGATCCTACTTATACACCAAATGGACAAATCTTTTTTTGTGACCAATTAACACCAGAATTAGTGTGGCGTAAAGAATGGCAAAACCATCCAAATGGGGTAATCAATATTAATCAAGTTATCATTGAAGCTCAAAATCCCCTTTCCTCAATTAAGTTACTTGAAAAAACATTTCCGTCGGCAAAAATTATCGATGTCGACGGAGGCGTTCGGCTAAAAGCGGATGACAAATATATCGATTACCTTACACCAAGCGCAACACAGCGTCTTTTTGGCTCATCCTTAAGCAAAGCGAACAATGACCAAGATCGTAAAGTTGCTTTAGGTTTTACAACCAAATCATTATCACAAACTCAACAAGCCCTTGAGAGTGGGAAAATAAAATTTGATTTACAAAATAACACTATTGTCGTACCAGCTAGTGAAACATATGGTGTTGTTATGATTTTTAGCCAATTATAAACAGGAACCGATAAATATGAGTAAAATTTTATTTATAGGCAGTGGCCATATGTCGGAAGCGATTATTAGAGCATTAATAAAAAATAAAGCGTATGAGCCAGAAAATATCTTAGTGAACGATATTGTTAAATCTCGTTTAGACTATTTACAATTAACTTATGGAGTTACACCTACTGGCAAAATAGTCAATACAGATATTATTGTGTTAGGGGTGCGACCTCAAGATTCGTGGAGTGACATTGTTCAACAATTTGGCACTAATAACAGAAATACCATTATCATTTCAATTATTGCTGGAGTCACAATTGCGCAAATAAAAGCATCATTAAAAGTCGATATCCCTGTTATTAGAACGATTCCCAATACACTCACCGATACCGGTTTTGGTTATTCCGGTATTGCTACCGATGTTAATGAGCAGGCAGTTGCAAAACAGAAATCTGTTACTCAATTTTTCAATAGCTTTGGGAAACTAGAATATATTGATGAATCACTACTAGATATTTTTACTGGTTATGCGGTTGCAGGACCTAATTATATATATTATTTTTACGAATCTCTTGTTGATGCAGGTGTTTTAGTGGGCTTACCCCGAGACATAGCCAAACGAATTGCACTTGAAAATTTGCACGGTGCAGCCTCAATGCTGCAATTGAGCCAAAAACATCCAAGACAATTGCTCGATATAAATAATTCACCTGCTGGGGTGGGTATACACAGTTTGTATGAACTTAATAACAGTGACTTCGCAGCAGGATTACAGCGCAGTGTTAAAGCTGGTGTAATACGAACAGTTGAGCTTGGCAAAAATCAGTGAAATAGTCTAAATATGATTTTTGAGGAACATAAAAAAACTGTTCCTCAAAATTTTTCTTTTCCTATCAGAAGTTAAGCAATATCTTTTGCCACATATTTTTGGCTATTGTTATTAACTAATAAGAACAGTCCGATTAATGCGCCTAATACAAATAATCCAACCACATAAATGGCCGGTGCCATTTTACTAACAAAATCACTAAAAAATGAGATCAGTAATGGGGTTAAACCACCAGCAATAGCGTAAGCCATATTAAATGAAAAAGATACACCACTATAGCGAACCTGAGTTGGGAATACCTTAACCATAAAATAAGCAAAAGAGCCAACAATTCCGACACTAAAACCGGCTAAGAAATAAGTGATAAAGAGAAGATTCGCGTTTTCTAATGATAAATAAAATATAGCAATCATGATAGCAGCAATACTACAACCAATAACCAGCACTTTGCCCATTGCAAATTTATCCATCATCATGCCATAAAACGTACAACTAATGATAAGTCCAATGATAGCTAATATATTACCTTGTAAAGCGTCAATTGCCGAAAAACCAAATTGCTTTTGTAATAAAATTGGAGTCATTAACATTATCACCATAATACCGGCAGATAACACCCAAGTTAGTAACATTGATAAAATAGTTTGTGGTAAATACTGAGTTAAAACGGTTATCACAGGTAATTTTTTAGATAATTCTTCATTCTTACGTTTTTGAATTTCTAGAAAAATAGGTGTCTCTTTTAACCAACGGCGAAGATACATGGCAATTAAACCAAAGATACCACCAATAATGAATGGAATTCGCCAGCCCCAATCATTCATTTGTTCTATTGATACACTTTTACTCATTATGGTTGATACTAATGACCCCAGCAAAATACCTAAACTTAAACCACTAGTTAAAATACCACAGGCTAGGCCAATTTTGTTTTTAGGTACATGTTCAGCAACAAATGTCCACGCCCCAGGCACTTCACCACCTACCGCGAGCCCCTGGCATAATCGCATCATTAAGAGTAATAATGGTGCAAAAATACCGATATTGGCATAAGTAGGCAAACAACCAATAAATAATGTTGGTAACGCCATTAATAGAATACTAAGTGTAAACATTCTTTTGCGACCAAACATATCACCAAAGTGAGCCATCACAATACCACCAAAAGGACGAATCAAATAACCAGCAGCAAATATGCCAAAAGTTTGAACTTGACTTAACCATGCAGGCATATCATCCGGAAAAAATAGATGGCTTATCGTAATTGAAAAAAAGACAAATATAATAAAATCATAAAATTCTAATGCACCACCTAATGCTGATAGGGCTAACGTTTTATAATCTTGATTATTTAATGTTCGCATATTTGTAACTATTGCTGAATCTGGCATAATCATCCCTGTAAATATTTTTTTACAAACAGTCTATTAATCTGTACTAATATACCGGAACAAATTGCCATTTAAAAGAAAATATCAAAAAGTTTACACAAAATTAAAACTAGCACTAAATGATTAATAATTGGTCAAATAAAAACCTACAATGAAAAAATCTTATTAAATGGAGAGTTTTAAAATGGCAACAAAACGCATTTCTCGTGGAAAATTCAACCGTATGCAACAATTATCTAACCAGGATGGCGTAATTGCAGCATTAGCAATCGATCAACGTGGTTCAATGGTAAAAATGATGCAAAATGCTGTAGGTCAAGAACGTTATAATATTGATATGGTGTATGAATTTAAAGAGCTTGTTTCTCAGGAATTAACCAAATATGTTAGTGCCATTTTACTGGATGAAGAACTCGGTTTTAAAGGCATGGCAGCAAAAAATAAAAATGCTGGTTTAATTATGTCTTATGAAAAAACTGGATACGATGCCAATACACCAGGACGTTTACCAGATATTTTACCGGAAGATTCACTTCAACGCCTAATTCAAAAAGGTGCTGATGCAGCGAAAGTACTGGTCTATTATAATCCTGACGATCCGCAAGATATTTTAGATAAAAAACACGCCTTTTTAGAACGTTTAGGCAATGAAGCGAGGGCGGCCGATATTCCGGTATTTGTTGAACCTATTGTTTATGATAACGTGGTAACTGATGATAAAAGCCCTGAATTCGCAAAAATAAAACCACAAAAAGTTATCAAGACAATTGAAGAATTTACTAAAGATCACTATTACATTGATATACTTAAAGTTGAAGTGCCAGTATTATTCAAAAACGTTGCAGGATTTAACGATAGTAATCCAGTAGTTTATTCACAACAAGAAGCAGCCGATTATTTCAAACAAGCAAGTGATGTTGCCACTCGTCCTTTCATCTATTTAAGTGCAGGCGTACCAACCAAAACTTTCCATGAAGAACTCATTTTTGCCGGTGAGCATGGTGCCAAATATAGCGGTATTCTAGGTGGTCGAGCTACTTGGTTTGAAGGGATTGAGGCATATGCAAAAAATGGTAAAGACGGTTTAAAACGTTGGCTTGATACCATCGGACGTGAAAATGTTGAACAACTTAATAAGATTTTAAAACAATATGCAACCCCTTGGTACGATGTATATGGTGGAAAAGACAAGCTTGAAATTATTGATCTTAAATTAAGTAATTAATCGTTTTTGTAGAGATTTATATAAATAACTTTAATAACAGATAAGAGTACAAGTTTTATCCTATTTTTCTTGTACTCTTCTTATTAATGAACAATTTGCATATCAGCTAATCATCAGCCCCACATGCAATTGAATTCTACTTTTTATTAAACCGCCTGATCAAAAAACAGATTTACCTTACTTAGCTCAGACATTGACTCTAAATAGGCTTTAATTTTAGTAGGAAAAATAAGACCCTTAACACAGGTTAGATTACGTAATATCGGGAATAAACATATATCATCCCAAGATAATGTGCCATTACATGCATTCGACGTCACAATTAATGGTTCAAGCTGATTTAATAAATCAGATATCTTAGCAATTAATGTTTCAGTTTCTGCAAGACAATCAGCAAACGAACCCAATTTTTTACTCTTATTAGTAATAAAATTATCAATAGCAGCTTGAGTGGCAAATTCAGCCAAGCCTAATTTTACATATCGAAGACACTCTAACTTATAATCATATTGTTGAAATTGTTTAATTAATGCTTCTATTTCTGGATTTTTAGCTCCAATTAAGACAGGGCTTTCACCGTAATTACTATCAACATAAGCAACAATATCAAGACTTTCTGGCATATAGCTGCCATCTTCCTTTTGTAAGATCGGCACCATTTTTTCACCAATCATACTTGTTGGTGATTTAACGTCATCACTGAGAAAGACATGCTGTTCAACTGAAATATTTTTTAAACCAAAAATCATTCTTGCCCGTACACAAAAAGGACAATGTTCATAAATATACAATTTCATATTCTTCTCCTAAAACAATCAATGGCCCATAACAAAAGAGCCAGCCCTAAAAACAGCACAAAAACCGATCCTGCAGCATATAGCGCTTTAATATATCCAACCCTAACCACATTAATAAAAGGATATGGATATTGATTAGTAAGATAACCTCGTATAAAAATATAAATACCATAAATTAACATCGACAAAAACGAGCCAACAATGACATTAAATTGAATACGTCGAAATGGTCCCCAAACTAACCAACTTAATACGCCAATAATCGGTAGAATCACATGTAAACTTTCATTGGCAAATTGTAATAACGTATTAGGTGGTTTATGTATTCCCCTTAAAATTAAGTTATAAACTATCGCGGTTATAATCACCCCGACTAAACCATTCAAGCGTATCACCTTGAAACTATATCGATTACAGTTAGGATTGAAAGTTAAGCATAGGCAACTAAATGCCAACATTAGATTAGAAAGTACTGTAAAAAAACTGTAGTAAAATATTATTCGCCCAGTTGGAGTACTTGGTTGCCACGGTCTCAGCTTTGTATGCCAATAAATATAAGTTTCAAGACCAATAATAAAAAAAGCATATAACGCAATAAAAAGATTAATATTTCGTTTTAACATAACTTATTATAAAAAATAACAGATAATTCAGTATATAGTAGGCTATAGAAAAGATACAAAATATTATTTCAATATCAACTAAAGTTAATTTTTTCATTAATTAAACGTTTCGTTTTTATGCATTCCAAACACAATAATAATGTGACAACTTCAAGTTATTGACAGTTAGTATATAATGTTAACAACTATTAAAAATGAGTTGGCTTTTAATGTCTGATAAAGATATATCATCACAAAATAAAATATTAATTGAACAATTTCTAGACTCAATTTGGTTAGAACGAAATCTTGCTGAAAACACGATTGAATCTTACAAACTTGATCTTCTTGCACTAAGCCAATCACTACAATTACAACAAGTTAATTTTCTCACAGCACAATCCATTAACTTACAAGAATTTTTACTACAACGAGTTAAAGATGGTTATAAAGCGAGTAGTTCGGCACGTTTATTGAGTGCGACTAAACGTTTCTTCCAATATCTATATCAAGAAAACTATCGTACCGATGATCCATCAGCTATATTGTCATCACCTAAATTATCCAAAAAATTACCTAAAGACTTAACTGAATTACAGGTTGATGCCCTACTAGAATCACCAAGTATTGATGATCCAATTGAGCTGAGAGATAAAGCTATGTTAGAAGTGCTTTATGCTACAGGATTACGAGTTTCAGAATTAGTTAACTTAGAAATTAGTGACGTCAGCCTAAGGCAAGGAGTAGTACGAGTTGTAGGCAAAGGCAATAAAGAACGTTTAGTTCCTTTAGGTGAAGAAGCAATCTATTGGCTTGAATACTATTTCAAATATGCGCGCAATGATCTACTAAAAAATGGCCCAGTTGATGTGCTTTTTCCAAGTCGTTTAGGCAAGAAAATGACACGACAGACATTCTGGCATAGAATCAAATATTATGCCATACTAACCGGCATTAATATCGAAGCCCTTTCACCTCATGTACTTAGGCACGCCTTTGCAACGCATCTGCTTAATCATGGCGCCGATTTACGAGTAGTACAAATGTTACTGGGGCACAGTAGTTTATCAACTACACAAATTTATACACATGTTGCAACAGAAAGATTAAAACAATTGCACAGCAAACATCATCCTCGTGCATAACAGTTTAGATAACTAAGGATAACTGAATGAAAAAATTAGTCATAAGTTTAGGTTTAGCATTAATCTCAACTTCAGTATTAGCCAATAACGCCGATATAACCAAATCGATGGAAAAATTAGGTTTTTCTAATAAAGAAATTACTATCGAAAATAACCCAGTACAAGGTTTAAAAAGTGTTATCACACCTGAGGGCATTTTCTATGTAACAGATGATGGTAAATTTTTAACTCAAGGACCAATCTATAGTCTTGAAGGCGGTGAACCAGTAAATATTGCTAACAGTAATAACTTAAAATTAATGAAATCAATTGAAAAAGATGCCATTGTTTATAAAGCACCAAAAGAAAAATATATTATTTCGGTTTTCACCGATTACACTTGTCACTATTGTAAATTACTTCATGAAAATATAAATCAATACTTAGATGCGGGTATCTCTGTGCACTATTTTGCCTTTCCTCGAGCCGGTGCTAATAGTGATGTAGGTAAAAATATGCAATCTATTTGGAGTGTTGCCGATCGTAAAGCTGCTTTTGATAATGCCTATAAGGGTAATTCAATTTCTCCAGCAAATAGCATGGTACCTTATGTAACACAACAATTTAACGTTGGTAAAAAATTAGGTATCAGTGGTACTCCTGCATTAGTACTACCTGATGGACAATTAGTTTCAGGCTATGTCCCTGCTGATAAATTAATCGAAATTTTAAAAAAGAAAGCAAAAAATTAATAAGTTATAATTTATAGCAATTAAAATTTAAATATAAAATAAGAAAAGTATGTTAGCGCACGTGCGCTAACATTTAAAATATGAAAAATAAATTAACACACCGCCAATTACCTGAAGCGTTACCTGAATTGTCACCGGATATCCCACTCTTATTGCAACGAGTCTATGCATTACGTGGAATAACATCTATGCAAGAGTTAGATTATACAACGCGTAACTTATGTAATTATGACAACTTAGATGGTACCCAAACCGCTGTCGAAATTGTTTATTCAGCTATGCAGAATAACAAGCGGATTATGATTGTCGGTGATTTTGATACTGATGGTGCAACCAGTACTGCACTAACGGTAAAAGCGTTAAAAAAGATGGGATGCCAACATGTCGATTATATCATTCCTAATCGATTTGATGATGGATATGGTTTAAGTATAAGTGTTATAAAAAGAGCACTGTTAAAAAAAGCCGATCTAATTATTACTGTTGATAATGGTGTTTCCGCTATTGAAGCGGTTGAATTTGCAAAACAATCAAACTTAACTGTAATCATTACTGACCATCACTTATGTCCTGAGCAATTACCAGCAGCTGATGCAATCATTAATCCTAATTTACCAAACTGCTCTTTTCCATCTAAGCACTTAGCTGGTGTCGGTGTTGCATTTTATTTTATGTCAGCTTTACGAGCAAAATTACGCCAAGAAAACTGGTTCAGAACACATAATTTAGAAGAATACAACCTCGCTAGTTTATTAGATTTAGTCGCGTTAGGAACTATTGCTGATGTGGTAAAACTCGATCACAATAACCGAATATTGGTTCACCAAGGTATTAATCGAATCCGATCTGGTTATTGCTGTGCAGGAATAAAAGCACTATTACATATTGCTCGAAAAGATCCGGTATCCTTTACCTCAACCGATCTAGCTTATTATATTGCCCCACGGCTTAATGCAGCAGGGCGAATGGATAACATGTCTCTTAGCGTTGAATTATTGTTATGTGACGACTACGATAGTGCTCTTAAACAAGCTAGTGATTTAGATATGCTAAATAATGATCGTAAGTTAATTGAACAAACGATGTATAAAGAAGCATTATCCTATATCCAAGGGTTAGAGCAACAACAATCCTCTTTCCCAAACTTATTAGTTGTCTATCATCCTGAATGGCACCAAGGTATCATTGGCATCTTATCAGCTCGTTTAAAAGATAAACATTATCGGCCAGTTATTTGCTTTGCATCTACTGAAGAAGGGATACTAAAAGGTTCTGGACGATCAATAGCCGGTATTCACTTACGAGATTTACTTGATGAACTGGATCAAAACCATCCCGATCTTCTGGTGAGTTTTGGTGGACATGCAATGGCGGTCGGATTAAGCATTCGCGAAAACGATTTAGAACGATTTCGAAAACATTTTGAAACACTAATAGATAAACGTTTAAATGCCAATACGCTTGAACAAATAATAGAAACCGATGGTGAGGTAGACAGCCAAGATTTTAATTATGCGATGGCTAAACAATTAAAAGAATCGGGTCCATGGGGTGAAGGATTTACAGAACCGACATTCGATGGCGATTTTATTGTCCATCAACAACGTTTATTTGCTGAAAAACATCTTAGATTAGTATTAGAACCGAAAAACGGTGGCCCAATTATTGAAGGCATATGTTTCAATATAAATTTAACGCAATGGCCAGATAATACAATAAAAAATGTAAAAATTGTCTATCAATTAGATGTTGATGACTTTCGAGGAAATCAGACGGCAAAATTGATGATTAGACATATTTGGCCTATCGCATAAGCAATTAAAATCGACTATAATTATAATTTTCTACAAAAATAAAATCAGTTATAACTAAAAATACTGGCAACAGATAAGTTTTATCATCAGTACAATATTTTATACAACATTAAGGACCAAAAAATGCATATTCATATTCTTGGGATTTGTGGCACATTCATGGGAGGCATTGCATTAATCGCTCGCTCATTGGGTCATAAAGTCACGGGTTCAGACAAAAATGTTTACCCACCAATGAGTACGCTGCTACAAAAAGAACATATTGATATTATTGAAGGAGATGACCCTTCACAATTAAACCCTACTCCTGATCTGGTGATTATTGGTAATGCGTTATCAAGAGGAAATCCTTGTGTTGAATATATTTTAGACAAAAATATTCCTTATGTTTCTGCACCTCAATGGCTACATGACAACGTTTTACGCGAACGCTGGGTGATTGCGGTTGCTGGAACGCATGGTAAAACAACCACTGCCGGTATGGTTAACTGGATTTTAGAAAAACAAGGTTATAACCAAGGTTTTGTCATTGGTGGCGTACCTGGTAATTTTGAAGTATCAGCAAGACTAGGTGAAGGTAACTTTTTCGTTATTGAAGCCGATGAATATGATTGTTCGTTTTTTGATAAGCGTTCTAAATTTATGCATTATTGCCCAAAAACATTAATTATGAATAATTTGGAATTTGATCATGCAGATATTTTTGATGACCTTAGCTCAATTCAAAAACAATTCCATCATTTAGTTCGTTTAGTGCCAAGTAAAGGGTTGATAATTTCACCGCAAGAAGATGTCAATTTAAAACAAGTTTTAGCAAAAGGTTGTTGGAGTGAACAATCATTCACCGAATCAGAAAATGGTTGGATGGCGAAAAAAATCGCTAATGATGCTAGCCAGTTTGCCGTTTACTTTAACAATGAACAGGTTGGTGAAGTTAACTATTCGCTTGTTGGTGAACACAATATGCATAATGCCTTAATGGCTATTGCCGCGGCACATAATGTCGGTATTAAACCAGCTGATGCTTGTTTAGCACTGGGATCGTTTTTAAATGCCAAAAGACGTTTAGAGTTATACGGCGAAGTTAATGATATCGAGATTTATGATGATTTTGCCCATCACCCAACTGCAATATTAGCAACTTTAGAAGCATTACGCAGCAAAATTGGCGCAAATCGACGAATATTGGCAGTATTAGAGCCTCGTTCGAATACCATGAAACTAGGCATATCGAAAGATGAACTAGCGCCATCATTAGGTCGTGCAGATGAAATATATATGTTTCAACCAGAACAACTACCTTGGTTAGTTGCCGATGTGGTTGATGCTTGTATTCAACCGGCTTATTGGTCTGGTGATATTGATTTATTAGTTGAGATGATTACTAAATCAGCTAAACCAACTGATGCAATTTTGATTATGAGTAATGGTGGTTTTAATGGTATTCATAATAAAATTTTAGAAAACTTAAAAAAACAACAATTAAAAGATCAATTAGATGAGCAAACATTAATCTAATAATTGATTAATCTACCAATATGATTTTGCCACGCAATGTGGCATATCATATACAGAGAGGTAATCTCATGCAATACTTAGTCACCTCATCTGAAATGAAGCATTATGATGCTTATACCGCAAATAAAATTGGCTTACCTTCACTAGTATTAATGGAACGAGCAGCATTAGCCGTTGTAAATCAACTTAATGAAAACAACTATAATTTAAACAAAATTGCGGTAGTATGTGGATATGGCAATAATGGCGGTGATGGTATTGCTGTAGCTCGCTTACTCAAATTACAACATATTGATGTTGATGTGTATTTAATTGGTCAAGTAGAACATGCATCAAAGGAAACACTACAACAAATTAAAATAGCACAGCATTATAATATCAACTTTATCACTTCACTCCCAAAATGCTTTACCGAATATACCACTATCGTTGATGCTATTTTTGGTATAGGGCTTAATCGTATAGTGAGCGGCGATTTTGTTCATGCCATTGAGCAGATAAATCAGTGCTGTGCCGATGTTCTTGCTATTGATATTCCGTCGGGACTTTGCAGCAATACAGGAAAAATCCTTGGTGTTGCAGTCAAGGCTAAACAAACTATCACTTTTGCCTACGCAAAAATTGGTTTATCGCTTCATCCGGGAGCTGAATTAGCAGGTGAAATCACTATTGCCGATATCGGCATCTATGCAGATACTCCAGCCAGTCATTATACTTATCAATCTAATGAGTTGAGTAAATTATTGCCGCAAAGATCAAACAATAGTCATAAAGGTAGTTATGGCAAAGTATTAGTTATCGCTGGTTCCGAAAATATGTCTGGAGCTGCGTACTTTTCAGCTAAAGCAGCATATAAAACTGGAGCTGGATTAGTACATATTTACACCCCCATGTGCAATCGTGATATTTTATTAACCCAAATTCCCGAAGTTCTATTAACCCCATTTATTACCAATAAAATTGATATAAAAAAACTTGATGAACTAATAAATCGGGCTTCAGTCATTGTTATTGGACCTGGCATGGGGGTATCCGATGATACTCATAAAATCTTATCGTATGTATTACAGCATGCAAGGATTCCAGTAATCATCGATGCTGATGGGCTTAATACGTTAGTACCTAATTTAAGATTATTGAAACAAGCACAGTCAACTATTATTGTTACCCCTCATTTGGGAGAAATGGCAAGGCTAGTTAAACAACCAATTGAAGCTATTAAAAATAATTTAGTCGACACGGCTAAAAAATTTGCGCAAGACTATAACGTAATCTGCGTATTAAAAGATGCAAAAACCATCGTCACAATACCTGGACAAACCACTTATATTAACCAATCTGGTAATTGTGGTATGGCTACTGGCGGTGCTGGTGATGTTTTAACAGGAATAATGGCTGGACTTATAGCTCAACATCTACCGCCAACCAAAGCTGCTCCAGTAAGTGTTTACTTACATGGTTTAGCTGGCGATGTTGCTTCTAAAAAATTAAATAAATACAGTTTATTAGCTAGTGATATAATTGATAGTCTAAACGAAGTACTATCCGTTTAGCTATAAAAATATGGACAATATTAGTACCCTGTAAAAATATTTCATAAATGAAATCGCAGCTATGATTTAATCATAATATTACTGATGATAAATCTTCAAATCTCATACGATTCACTATTAACTACAATGAACCGTAATAGCTAGCCCGCCACGAGAAGTCTCTCGATATTTAGCATTCATGTCCTTGCCTGTTTCGTACATAGTTTCAATCACTTTATCAAGCGAAACAATCGCCGCGGTAGTACGTCTTAATGCCATTCGAGTGGCATTAATGGCTTTCACTGCTGCAATCGCATTACGTTCAATACAAGGAACTTGTACTTGACCATCAACCGGATCACAAGTCAAACCTAAGTTATGCTCCATACCAATTTCGGCAGCCATACACACCTGTTGAGGATTACCCCCTAACAATTCAGCTAATCCTGCCGCCGCCATAGAACAAGCCACGCCAACCTCACCTTGGCAGCCTACTTCTGCACCAGAAATAGAGGCATTTTTTTGATAGAGTAATCCAATAGCTCCACAGGTTAAAAAGTAACGAATAAAAATATCTGGTGAGACAGGATCAATAAACTTATCGTAATATGCCAGTACAGCAGGAATAATACCGCAAGCTCCATTAGTTGGTGCTGTCACTACCCGACCACCAGCTGCATTCTCTTCACTAACAGCCAGTGCAAACATATTTACCCAATCGATAATAATCATTGGATCATTATTACTTTTACTTGTTAATAATTGACGATACAACGCATTTGCTCGACGAGAAACCTTAAGAGTACCAGGTAATAATCCTTCGGCATTCATGCCTCGCTTAATACAATCAAGCATTGTTTGTCCAACTAAAGAAAAATAATTTACGATTTCCTCATAAGTGTGATGTTGTAACTCATTTTTTAAAACAATACTAGATACCGACAATGAGTTATCATCACAATGCTGCAATAATTGTGCGGCCGTTGCAAAAGGGTAAGGTACATCTATTGCATTCTGATCTTGTAGACCAAATAATTCCTCTTCAACAATTTTACCACCCCCCACTGAATAATAAGTCTTTTGCACAATTAATTCGTCATGATGATAAGCACTTAACGTCATTCCATTTTCGTGTAATGGTAGAAAAGTAGAATGAAATATAATGCTTTGACTGGAAAAATCGACTTGGTATTGACCATTATATATTGGTAGCCGACAGCATTGATTCATGGTTTGAATAATGTGGGGGATCTGATCAATATTAACAGTATCAGGTTTTTCACCTGATAATCCTAGAATAATTGCCACATCAGTATGGTGACCTTTACCTGTCAGTGACAAAGAGCCATAAATATCAGCAACAATTTTAGTCACTAACGGCATTTGCTCATTATTAATAAGTAGATCAATAAATGCCTTACCTGCTCTCATTGGACCAACGGTATGTGAACTAGAAGGACCTATACCAATTTTGAATATATCAAAAACCGAACCCATTTTATCCCTTTTTGTAATCAATGACTTGCTCGTAATTATAGTTAAAAATGACTTATATTTAGTGCTATATTATGGTGATAACAATTGTCGAATCAAGCCATTAATTAAGATTAAATTATTAGCATAAAAAATTTTTGAGGAACGGGGTTTTTGACAGCTAATTTTAGCTAAAAAATTCTCAAAATTTTTATATCGAATCATAGTAGCAAATAACACCTGAATCTGACCGTATAATTTCCATGAAGCCACCAGACAATATTTCAGAGGGGTCATGAAAAAAACTAGGTTTGTCTTTTAATATCAATTTACCATAAAGTTTATTTTCAAAATATAAATCGCCATCATCAGTAATTGTGAAATGATCATCTGGCTCAATAAAACTAGGGCATGGGCATACCTCTGGATATGACAATTGACAACCATCAGTTCGCCAAGAAAACTCTAATACCTCTTGATAACTTAAATCAAACAAATGATATTTAGCAAATTTAATCGGCCAATATAAAATAAGACCGATTAAAAAGAGAAAGAATAAACGTTCAATTAATTTATGTATGTTCAATGTCCATTTGTCCATATTGATTAGTAACTTATTCTCAATAAACGATAATTTATCATTAATAAACATCTATAACCATAATTATTAATAAAATTACTTTTGTGTTGCGCTTGGTACTGCTAAACTAGCTAACATTTTTATTATATTTATATATAAATTATTTTTCGGGATAAATGTATGCGAACCAGTAAATATCTTCTATCTACATTAAAAGAAACGCCAGCAGATGCTGAAGTAATTAGTCATCAATTAATGTTACGTGCCGGCATGATCCGTAAAGTTGCTGCCGGATTATATACATGGCTACCCACAGGTTATCGTGTACTAAAAAAAGTCGAAAATATTGTTCGTGAAGAGATGAATAAAGCAGGTGCAATTGAAGTATTAATGCCTGTGGTACAACCTGCCGATATATGGCAAGAAAGTGGTCGTTGGGAACAATATGGTCCCGAATTATTACGCATTAAAGATCGTGGTGATCGTGATTTCGTCTTAGGCCCAACTCATGAAGAAGTGATCACTGACTTACTTCGTAATGAAGTGAGCTCTTATAAGCAATTACCACTTAATGTATATCAAATTCAAACCAAATTCCGCGATGAAGTACGCCCTCGTTTTGGTGTTATGCGTTCGCGTGAATTTATTATGAAAGATGCATACTCATTCCACACATCGCAAGAATCATTACAAGAAACTTATGATGATATGTATAAAGCTTACAGTGCAGTATTTACTCGTGCAGGCTTAAATTTTAGAGCAGTACGAGCTGATACTGGCTCAATTGGTGGTAACTGGTCACATGAATTCCAAGTATTAGCGGATAGTGGCGAAGATGATATTGTTTTTTCAACTGAGTCTGACTATGCGGCAAATATCGAAATGGCACAAGCACAAGCACCAACTCAAACTCGCCAATCTCCAACCAAGGAGATGCAATTAGTTGATACTCCAGATGCCAAAACTATTGATGAACTAGTAGCACAATTCAATTTACCAATTGAAAAAACCGTTAAAACATTAATGGTTAAAGCCACTAAAGAGAGTGGTCACCAACTAGTAGCTTTATTAGTTCGAGGTGATCATACCTTAAACGAAATCAAAGCAGAAAAAATCGATATTGTGGCGTCTCCACTTGAATTTGCAACCGAAGATGAAATTCGCGCATTAGTCAATGCAGGACCGGGCTCGCTAGGACCAATAAACCTAAATATGCCAATGATTATTGACCGTGATGTTGCTGTAATGAGTGATTTTGGTGCTGGTGCCAATATTGATCATAAACATTATTTCAATATCAATTGGGAACGCGATGTTGCTTTACCTCGCATCGAAGATATCCGTAATGTAGTTGAAGGCGATGTTAGCCCTGACGGCAAAGGTACATTGCAAATTAAACGTGGTATTGAAGTTGGACATATTTTCCAACTTGGTACTAAATATTCAGAAGCAATGAAAGCAACAGTGCAAGGTGAAGATGGACAAAATCATGTGATGATCATGGGTTGTTATGGTATTGGCGTTAGCCGAATAGTTGCCGCTGCAATCGAACAATGCCATGACGATCGTGGAATTATTTGGCCAGAAGCCATAGCACCATTTAGAGTTGTTATCATTCCAATGAATATGCACAAGTCAGAAAGAGTACAGGCAACTGCAGAAAAACTCTATGCCGATCTACAAGCTGCCGGTATTGAAGTACTATTTGACGACCGTAAAGAGCGCCCTGGTGTAATGTTTGCTGATGCTGAATTAATTGGTATTCCACACACTATTGTTATTGGTGATCGTAACCTTGATAATGGTGATGTAGAATATAAACATCGTGCTGGTGGGGATAAAGAATTGGTAAAAGTAGATCAAATCCTTGAATTTATTAAAAGCCGTCAACAATAAACATAACAATAGACAATTGTAGTAATGATAAATAGAACACAACAAGTAATAGCTCACTTTGGTTTGCAAATCGCCAAAAGAGTGAACATTATCTTGTTGTGTTGCTTGATTTTTTTTATTAGCAGTTGCCAGTCAAATATTAATTCCAACCTCATTCCAAATAACTTTTATCAAGTATCTAACGATATATATCGTTCTGAACAACCCTCGTTAAAACAGATAAAACAGCTTGATAAACTCGGCATTAAAACCATAATTAATCTGCGATTATGGCATAGTGATCGAGATAAAGTTGTCAATACAGGCATCACTGAGGTTTGGATCAATATGCGAGCAGGAAATATTTCTGATAAAAAAATAATTCAAATCCTTAAAACAATCAAAAATTCACCTAAACCGATATTGATTCATTGTTGGCATGGCAGTGACCGCACAGGCGTAGTTGTTGCTATGTATCGCTTAATTTTTCAAAACTGGAGTAAACGTCAAGTTATTGATGAATTAATGCAACCGGAGTTTGGACATCATTATAATATTTATCCCAATATCAAAAACTACATTAACAATGTTGATGTAGAACAAATTCGCCACGCAGTATTTGAATAACATTCATTATTTAATGATTATTAAATCGAGTAAATAAAATAATATAGAAGTAATAGCTCAAATTGATAAAATATTCAAAGTGATATTGTCTTTTTTTTAAGCTAGAATACTTAACTATCAATCTTTTTTATGAGTTAAAAGTATGTTAAAAAAAGCAATCGCATTAATAATATCTACGTCGTTATTATTGCAAAACACATCGATCGTTTATGCAGATAACATTAAGCTACCCGATATGGGCACCGCAGCTGCAGCTACATTAAGCATCGGGCAAGAAAAAGAGATGGGCGATTATTATATGCGCTTGTTACGTGGTAGTGCTCCGATTATTAATGATCCGGTTTTAAATCAATACATCAATGATTTAGGAAAAAAATTAGTTTCCAAATCTGAATCAGTACAGACGCCTTTTCACTTTTATGTTATGAGAAGTAATGTACTTAATGCCTTTGCTTTTTTTGGTGGCAATGTCGTCGTTCATTCAAGATTAATATTAGATACCGATAATGAAAGTCAATTAGCATCGGTAATGGCTCATGAAATCGGGCACGTGACACAACGCCATTTGGCTCGAGCAATGGAGGCTCAAAATAGTAATAGTCCATACGTTTGGGGGGCAACACTTGGCTCGTTATTACTAACTTTAGCCAATCCAGAAGCGGGTATGGCGGCAATGACAACTACTATGGCTAGTTCAACACAAAGTATGATTAGTTTTACCCAATCAAATGAACAAGAAGCGGATAGAGTTGGGCTTAGAACATTAACTAAAGCTGGATTTGATCCTTATGCTTCTTCTGAGTTTCTACAAAAACTTGCCGATCAAAGTCGCTTTAGCAGTAAGCCGCCTGAAATCCTAATGACTCACCCTTTACCTAATAGTCGTTTATCCGATATTCGTAATCGTTCATTACAATACTCAAAAAAGAATGTTACACCATCTTTAAATTATTATCTAGCCAAAGCTAGAATAGCAATATTGATGAGTAACAAAACTAATGCAAGATTATTGATTGAAGATTATCGTAAACTGAATAATGAACAAAGTAAAATAGCGGTAATTTATGCTAATGCTTTAGTTGATTACAATAATAATAATTACCAAAAAGCCAAACAGCAATTACAACCATTACTGGATAATGAGCCCAATAATATTTGGTATATTGATCTAATGACGGATATTGATTTAGCACTTAATAATAGTAGTACTGCTATTAGTCGTCTTCAATCAGCATTAAAAAGATCACCTGATAGTTCCGCATTGCAATTAAATTTAGCTAATGCCTATGTAAAAGCACGCAATTACCAACAAGCAGTAAGTTTATTACATCGTTATACTTTTGATCATAATGATGATACTAACGGTTGGGATTTGCTAATAACCGCTTATGGTGGACTCAAGTCAAGAGCTCAAGAGATGAGTGCACGGGCTGAGTCAATCGCTCTAGAAGGAAATTTTACTGACGCGATTCGATTATTAACTAATGCTAAAACTCAAGCAAAAGGTAATCATACCTTAATTGCAAAAATTGATGCCAGAATTAATAAATTAAAACAATTGCAAAAACGTTATGCTGTTTATAGTAGAAGATAAACTCACATTTCAGGCTAATGCTACTAATAGCATTAGCCTGAAAATGTCAAAGAACAATAGTAATTAATCGTCTAAATGATCAACATTATTATAAAATTTAACTGAAAATTCGCCATCTTGTTGATCGTTGTTCTGTTTATAATTAACCACGCTAATACTGGTATTTAACATTCGAGGAAAATAGTTTTCATCACGATGTTGACGCCAATCACCACCATTTAAAACACAAAGTAATATTCGTAACACCGTACCATGCGATACAACTAAAATATTACCATTATCTTGTGGCGCATTTTTGACAATTTCATTTAAAGCATTTTTCATACGAGAAAGGACATCAAGATAATTTTCACCTTGATTAATAGATGCATCAAACTTTTCTGGTTCAGTTAAATAGGTATTAAATTCTGGGAATTCTTTTTTTAGTGAAGGTACATGTCTCCCCTCCCAAAGCCCAAAATCCATTTCTCGCAAACCTTCCAGTTCAAAAGTAGGAATTACATTATCATTTTCATTAATAATATAGTCCCGAGTTTCCATTGCTCGTTGTTGAGGGCTAGAATAGGCTTGTATAAATGGCGTATTTTTTAGATGCTTTCCGGTTATTTTGGCACCTAAAATGCCATTTTCAGTAAGAGGCGAATTTTGTGACCCCTGCATCTGATCTTTAATATTCCATTCTGTTTGACCATGTCTAATTAAGTATAAATTAAGATCTTTCATGCTTATTAATTACCTTCTCATTTTAATCATTCTGTTTGTTGATATTTGTCATCTCTAATCTTTGTCAAACAATTTTGCAATACATCATCCAACGGAGCATTTAATTGCATCTCTTGTAAAGTTTTCGGATGAATAAATTTTACATTAGCGGCATGTAAAAATAATCGATTAAGTTTACTATCAGTTAATAATGCATCAAATTGACTATCACCATAGCGATCATCAAATGCAATTGGATGATTAGCATATTGAGTATGCACACGAATTTGGTGCGTACGACCAGTTACTGGGCTTGCCTTAACTAAGGTTGCAAAACCGAAACGTTCTTCTACTTTAAATCTCGTTTCTGAAGGTTTACCTTCGGCATTGACCTTAACCACTCGTTCACCACTTTTAAGAACATTTTTTAGTAATGGTGCTTGTACAACTTTACATTCAGAAGGCCAATTACCTTTCACTAAAGCTAAATAATTTTTTTGCATCTGTTTCAAACGTAATTGTTCGTGCAGTGACTTTAACGCAGAACGTTTTTTCGCAATCAATAAAATACCTGATGTTTCGCGGTCAATTCGATGCACTAATTCTAAAAATTTTGCTTCTGGTCGTAAGGCTCTTAATCCTTCAATAACACCAAAACTTAGACCACTACCACCATGTACGGCAATTCCGGATGGTTTATTAATGGCCAGAATAACATCATCTTCATAAATGATCGCTTTCTCCAAATCAGCAACTTTATTTAGTTTTGTGGAAATCTCAGGCACCGTTTTTTCAGAAACGCGTATAGGAGGGATGCGCACTTGGTCACCAATAGCTAACTTGTATTCTGGTTTTATTCTTTTTTTGTTAACACGGACTTCACCTTTTCTAAGTATGCGATAAATCATACTTTTAGGCACACCTTTAAGATATGTAATGAGAAAATTATCAATGCGTTGAGCCTCATTTTCTTCACTAATTGTGACAAATGAGACTTGTTGTTTTGTTTGTTGAACTTTTGAGTCCATAAGAAAAGATTAATCCACCGTTTATAAATAAAAGTCGTTTCACATTATTAAAAAATAAACTACACTACTACTGGCTAAAAATTAATATCGATTAATTTCAATAAAATGAATTTAACACGATTATAACGGAATCCGGAGGAATAAAACAGTATGTTATCTCTGCTCAATCAATACTCTCGCGGTAGAGTTGCTTGGTTTTTATTATTTCTTTCCACCTTTATTTTTGAAATAACCGCTCTCTATTTTCAACATGGCTTAGGTCTAGCCCCTTGTACATTATGTATTTATCAACGTTGTGCAATTTACGGCATTATGCTTGGTAGCTTAATTGGGCTGATTGCGCCTAGCAAACTAATTTTTCGTTTAGCGGGTATTTTGGTGTGGTTATTTAGTGCCATTAAAGGTTTTAACTTAGCAATGTTTCATGCCCATTTACAGTTTGAACCAAATTTAGGTGATACCTGTGCTATTAATGTGCAATTTCCTTCTTGGTTAGCATTAAATGAATGGTTGCCAAGCATGTTTAATGCTTATGGCTCATGTGCAGACAAAATTTGGTCTTTTTTAACTATTGAAATGTCGCAATGGATGATCATTATTTTTGCTTGTTACCTTTTGGTGAGTTTGGTGATACTCTTTTCTCAACTCTTTTCACCGAATAAAAAGTCAATCTGGAGTAAATAAACTTTTCGACTAGCACTTTTTGGTAAGTTTGTTAGAATGTGTGGCAATTTAATTTTACAAATTATCACACATTCATGCTTTTGGAATATCATCCCCCCATTGATCCGTGGCTAACTATTTTATATCAAGATGATCATATTGTTGTTGTTAATAAACAACCCGGTATATTATCTGTTTCAGGCAATAAGCCACAATTTATAGATAGTATTATCCATCGTTTACAACAAAAATATAGTTATGTTGAATCAGTCCATCGTCTCGATATGGCAACCAGTGGTATCATGGTTGCAGCTTTATCAAAATTGGCTGATAGAGAAATTAAAAAACAATTCCGCGAACGAATACCCAAAAAAAATTATATTGCCGTAGTTCATGGCCATCTTGAAAATGATATTGGCCAAGTCGAATTACCATTAATTTGTGATTGGCCTAATCGCCCACGGCAAATGGTTGACCACGAAAATGGCAAATATGCATTAACCCATTATCAAGTTATTGCTCGTAATGATGATAATACCACTAGAGTTGCACTATTTCCGTTCACAGGACGCTCCCATCAATTACGAGTTCATATGCAAGCAATCGGACACCCAATATTAGGGGATAAATTTTATGCTCATCCTGAAGCATTTTCGATGTCAAAACGATTATTGTTACATGCACAACTACTCACAATAAATCACCCTAAAACTGGGGAGAGTATGACATTTTGCTGTGAGCCTGATTTTTAAATTTTAAGCAATATTTCTATCAGTAATATTCAATTTACTAATAGCGATATAACACAAATTAGTTATGGAGTCATAAAATGCAAAAAATTGTTTTAGCTACCAACAATCAAGGAAAAGTCAACGAATTACAACAGCTTTTAGCCAATGCAGGCTTTGATGTTGTAGCCCAAAGTGCATTCAATGTTCCTGATGTAGAAGAAACCGGTTTAACATTTATTGAAAATGCTATCTTAAAAGCTAGACATACTGCAAAGCTGACACAATTACCGGCGATTGCTGATGATTCTGGCTTAGTTGTTGACGCGCTCAATGGCCAACCAGGCATATATTCAGCTCGTTATGCTGGAGAACATGGCAATGATAAAAGTAATAATGAGAAATTATTACTTGCATTAAAAGATGTAGCAAAAGAAAAAAGAACCGCATACTTTTATTGTGCACTTGCTTTTATGCGACACGAAAATGATCCAACGCCTATTATTTGTTTAGGAAAATGGAACGGATTAATTTTGAATGAACCACATGGCAATGGTGGATTTGGTTATGATCCATTATTTTTTATTCCAGAACTTAATTGTAGTGCAGCAGAACTCACCAAAGAGCATAAAAGCCAAATTTCTCATCGTGGACAAGCACTTAAACAATTAATTGCCAAAATAAAAACTGAGTACTAGCCAGATAATCTGGCTTTCAGATCGCTGTTTATTTTCAATAATTTAACATTTTGAACTAAACAGTATATACTAGAACACCAATTATTTTGGAGTTGATATTGTGATATTATTGATAGTTAGTGGCCGTTCAGGTTCGGGTAAATCAATTGCATTACGTGCACTAGAAGATATGGGATTTTATTGTGTTGATAATATTCCTATTGCATTATTGCCCCAACTGGCTGAATCATTAAAAGATAATAATACCCCTGTTGCGGTCAGTCTAGATATTCGAAATTTGCCTGATCATTTTGATTTTAATCATGATATTCTCCAACGTTTACCTTCTTCTGTCACACCTGAAATAATCTTTTTTGATTGTAGTCGTAATACACTGATTCGACGTTATAGCGAAACCAGACGAATACATCCACTTACCAATCAAAAATATTCATTAGAAGAAGCCATCGATCGAGAAGAAACCTATTTAGAGCCTTTAAAATCACATGCGAGTTTGATGATAAATACCGACAACCTTTCTGTTCATGAGTTATCAACTATTCTTAGAACCAGAGTTTTAGGTAAAAAAGAACGAGAATTAACCATGATCTTTGAATCATTTGGATTTAAACATGGTTTACCCGTCGATGCTGATTTTGTGTTTGACGTTAGATTTTTACCGAATCCCCATTGGGATATCAATTTACGTCCATTAACCGGCTTAGATGAACCAGTTAAAAACTATTTATTAAAACATGATGAGGTAGCGAATTTCATTTATCAAACCGCCAATTATCTACAACAATGGTTGCCAATGTTAGAAAAAAATAACCGTAGCTACCTGACTATTGCCATTGGTTGTACTGGTGGACAACACCGCTCTGTATTTATCGCTGAACAATTAGCCGAGTTTTTTAAAGCGCAAAATAAACAAGTTCAAATTCGTCATCGTACGCTTGAAAAGCAATAACTGTTGTTATTCAAGAGAATTAAGATTTGATATATCTGTAAATCGTTTTTTATATTTTTCAAATATATCTTTAATTGTCGGTTTGAGTTTAGATTTAGTTCGTGGTGTTGTGATCAACTGACTAACTTTTACTAGTTCAATATCGTGAGGTAAATTAGCTAATTTTGTACGTAAGACATTCACAGTTTGTAGATGAGGGTGACCAATAGCAATGGCATGTCCATTTTTTTGGGCTATTTTTATTGCCAAATCAAACTGCTGAGCAATAGCATATTCTTTTTGTTGATCATCTAAAAATACATCGCGTCCAATAACCGCTATATTGTATTCACTTGCTGCGTTTTTTACTTGGGTCCTACCTATCGTTTTACTATCTAAAAAAAACATTGAATAGTGACTTAACGCCTTCATGACGTTATGCATACCATTTAAATTTGCAGTCATTAAACTGCCCATATGATTATTCACACCAATTGCATACGGTACACGCGAGACCGCATCATCAACGATTCTTTTTACTTCTAACTCACTCATATAGGGAAATAGAGTATCTTTCTCTAAAGGCTGTTTCCCCAAAGGAGCCATAGGTAAGTGAATAATAACATCATTACCATGTTCATGAGCAATGGTCGCAATCCGTCTAGCATTAGGTGAATGAGGAAGAACGGCAATTGTGATGTTGTCGGAGAATGAAATAATCTGTTCTTCATTGTGCTGGCGATAACCAAAATCATCTATAACTAATGCTAATTTTGCTGCTAATACATTATTAGCATTAAATAATAAAAATAATACTCCTACTTTTAATAGATGTTTTATCATTTTAACCAACCATTTGGATCTAATGCTTTACCATCTCGACGAATTTCAAAATAAAGGCCAGAGATATTTTGACCACCACTGGAGCCAACAATAGCAATTGGCTGTTGAGCTCGAACTTTTTCACCTACTTCAACTAACACTCGTTGGTTATAACCATATAAACTCATATCGCCTTTACCATGTTCAAGTGCAACAACAAATCCATATCCTTGTAACCAACTGGCTAAGATAACTCGTCCATCAGCAATGGCTTTAACTTGAGTGCCATCTCTAGCATCGATGACCATCCCTTTCCAACGGAGTTCACCTTGTAATGCTTCGCCAAATCGATGAATAATATTACCATTTACAGGCCAATTAAATTGGTGTTGCGGTTTACCAATACCACTGACTCGAGCCATTAATGCCCGCTCATTAGCATTAAGTGTGTAATTGGTATTCTTTTGTTGTTTTTCTTCTATATTTTTTGCTTGCCTAGCCTCTTCTTCGGCTATTTTTCTGCTTTCTCGTTCCGCCTGGGCAATTCTAGCCTGTAATTTTGCTTCATTATCTTTTAGCTCGTCTAATTTTTGTTGATTTTTCTGCATTGAGGATTCAAGCAGATTGATAGTTTTTTTACGATTTTGGTGATTTTTTTCTAGCGCTAACTGTTCTTGTTTCTGTTTAGTATTCAATGTTTTTTGCGTGCTCTGTGTCTTTTTCAAAGCCGTTTTCTTTTCACTAAGTTGTACTTGTGTTTCGCGAAGCATATTTATTTGCTGTTGTCGTGCTTCATTAATATAACGAAAATAAGTAATAAGACGCTCATTACGCTCACTTTGTTCGCTAGCAAAAATGAGTTTAAAGTTGGTGTTTTTTCCTAGCTTGAATGCACTTTCTAACTGTTTTGCTAACTCATTGCGTTGTTGTTGTTGTTTAATTTTTAAATTATCGATTTGCTTAATTAAAGAAATGATTTCACTATCTAGCTTTTTAAGTGTAAGACTATTTTTCTCAATTGATGTTAGTAATTTTGCTATTTCTGTTTCTTGCTCTTTAAGATCACTAATTAATTGAGTTCGCTCTTTTTTTTGCTCTGCTAAACGTTTCTCTTGTTCTTCGATTGAACGACGTAAAGATTGTAATTGTTGATTATCATCAGCATACACAAAATGTGTATTTATTAATCCAATAAAAAATATAATCAACAGTTTATGATAAATAGACATGGCCTTTTTATTTTTGATTTTTTACCAAGCAATATAGATGACTTCACTATACCGATAAATGGCTAAAGATGCAAAATGAAAACTATCTTGTGTAGCTTAATCAATATAAAGTAATTAGGCATTTCACAAGCACTAATAAAAAGTATAAAATGTAGCACTATTTAATTTGTAGAAAAAATTAATTCAACCATAAAGATAACATCATGCAAAAGTTTAATGTCAAAACCTTTCAAGGGTTAATACTTACGTTACAAGATTACTGGGCTAATCAAGGTTGTACAGTGATTCAGCCATTAGATATGGAAGTAGGTGCCGGTACTTCTCATCCAATGACGTGTTTACGAGCACTTGGTCCGGAACCAATTAATGCTGCTTATGTTCAACCATCTCGCCGCCCAACTGATGGTCGTTATGGTGAAAATCCGAATAGGTTACAGCATTATTATCAATTTCAAGTTATCTTAAAACCATCACCAGACAACATTCAAGAACTCTATCTAGGATCGTTAAAGGAACTTGGTCTTGATCCAACTATCAACGATATTCGTTTTGTAGAAGATAACTGGGAAAACCCAACATTAGGTGCATGGGGATTAGGTTGGGAAGTATGGCTAAATGGCATGGAAGTAACTCAATTTACTTACTTCCAACAAGTCGGTGGGCTTGAATGTAAACCAGTCACCGGTGAAATTACCTATGGATTAGAACGACTAGCAATGTATATCCAAGGTGTAGATAGTGTTTACGACTTAGTTTGGAGCGATGGAGCATTCGGTAAAACTACTTATGGTGATGTTTTTCATCAAAATGAAGTCGAACAATCAACCTATAATTTCGAATACGCTAATATTGATTTCTTATTTTATTGTTTTGAACAACATGAAAAAGAAGCAAAATTATTACTTGAATTAGAAAAACCGCTGCCATTACCAGCTTACGAACGTATTTTAAAAGCGGCGCACTGTTTTAATTTATTAGATGCTCGTAAAGCGATTTCGGTAACTGAACGCCAACGTTATATATTACGAATCAGGACATTAACCAAAATGGTGGCTGAAGCATATTACGCATCTCGTGAAGCACTAGGATTTCCAATGTGCCAAAATTCAAGTTCTAACCAAAATGCAGCAAAGTAGGAGTTGATATATTATGCAAAAAACATTTTTAGTGGAAATCGGTACTGAAGAGTTACCACCAAAATCGCTCCGTTCTTTAGCTGAAAACTTTGCAGCTAATTTTATTGAACAACTTGATAATGCTAATTTAGAACACGGTGAGGTACTTTGGTATGCATCACCACGCCGTTTAGCGTTAAAAGTTTTGAATTTAAATGATACTCAACCAGATAGCCAAATCGTTAAAAGAGGCCCTGCAGTCAGTGCAGCATTTGATGCAAATGGTAACCCAACAAAAGCAGCCGAAGGTTGGGCTCGTGGTTGTGGAATTGATATATCACAAGCAGAACGAATTCAAACCGATAAAGGCGAATGGCTATCGTATACTCACAATCAAAAAGGACAACCTGTTGTCAATTTACTTTGTGATATGGTTAAAAATGCCCTAAATAAATTGCCGATTCCTAAACCGATGCGCTGGGCAGCTCGTCAAGTTGAATTTATTCGACCTAGTCATACAGTCACGATGTTATATGGCGATGAACTAGTACCTGGTATCATTTTAGATATTGAATCAAACCGAATCATTCGTGGTCACCGCTTTATGGGCGAGCAACAATTTACTATTGATAATGCTGACCAATATCCTGAAATTCTTGAGCAACGAGGAAAAGTTGTCGCTGACTATGACAAGCGAAAATCAATCATTAAACAGCAAGCTGAAGCAGCAGCAGCTAAACTTAATGGTAAAGCAGACTTAACAGAAAGCTTACTTGAAGAAGTTTCATCATTAGTTGAATGGCCAGTGGTATTGACTGCTAAATTTGAAGAGAGATTTTTAGAGGTTCCAGCTGAATCATTGGTATATACCATGAAAGGCGATCAAAAATATTTTCCTGTTTATGACAAACAAGGAAAATTGTTACCAAATTTTATTTTTGTTGCCAATATTGAGTCCAAAGATCCGCAAGTTGTTATTTCTGGGAATGAAAAAGTCGTTCGTCCACGTTTAGCAGATGCTGAATTCTTTTATAAAACAGACTTGAAGCAAAGCTTAGAAGAGCGTCTTCCTCGCCTTGAAACCGTTTTGTTCCAACAACAACTAGGTACAGTTAAAGATAAAGCACTCCGTATTGAAGCCTTATCTGGTTTTATTGCTGAAAAAACTGGAGCTAATGTTGAACAAGCCAAACGAGCAGGAAAATTAACTAAATGTGATTTAGTCACCAATACTGTATTTGAATTTCCTGAAACTCAAGGCATTATGGGACGATACTTAGCGATTAAAGATGGTGAAAGTATCGAAGTTGCCACAGCTATTGAAGAACAATACAAACCACGTTTTTCTGGAGATGAGTTACCAGGTACAGCAGTTGCTAGCGCTGTCTCAATTGCTGAGAAAATGGATACACTAGCGGGTATTTTTGGTATTGGACAACATCCAAAAGGAGATAAAGATCCTTTTGCGCTTCGTCGTGCAGCTATTGGTGTATTACGCATTATTGTTGAAAAAGATTTACCTATTGATTTAGTTGAATTAGCTAATTTTGCCACATCATTATATGGCGATAAATTAACCAACCAAAATGTTGTTGAGGACATTGTCAACTTTATGCAAGGTCGATTCCGAGCTTGGTATCAAGAAAAAGGATTTGCTATCGATACGATTCAAGCTGTACTCGCCATCAATCCAACCAGACCAGCTGATTTTGATGCCCGTGTCAATGCAGTAACACATTTTAGAACGTTGCCAGAAGCTTCTTCATTAGCTGAAGCTAATAAGCGAGTATCAAATATTTTATCGAAGACCGCAGATACTATTCCTGAAAATATTAACGCTTCATTGCTTGAAGCTGGCGCTGAAGGCGAATTAGCGATGCAAATAGCGGTATTAACAGATAAGTTAGCTCCTTATTTTACTAAGGGACAATATCAAGAGGCTTTAGTTGAATTAGCATCACTTAAAGCACCTATAGATACCTTTTTTGAAAAAGTTATGGTAATGGTTGATGATGAAAAAATTAAACTAAACCGATTGGCTCTTTTAAAGAAATTACAAAATTTATTTTTAAAAGTTGCCGATATTTCATTATTACAATCATAATTATTAAATTGAATTTATACTCCGTGGTAATACTTGTATTACCACATAGAAGGAAACATGATGGATTCACAAAGAAACCTTTCGTTTACAGCTATTTTTCAACAAACGATTAACTTTATCCGTAATCGATTTTCCCTAATAGCGATATCAAGTATTGTACTTGGGTTAATTAATACCCTAATTATAAATTGTGTAATTGATCTCGAACGCCTATTGGTAGATTTAGAATTATTTAATCAATTCGGTATGGTCACCAATTATGTTATGCAATCCCTCCTAGTTCTATATTTGGTGAATGTAGTTTTGGTTTCAATCATATTGAGCATTATCAGTAATTTATCAATGAGTAATAAACTTAATCCAAGTTTAATATTCTCGCGAATACTATCAATATGCCTGAATATACTTGGTTTTTCTGTTTTATATATGTTAATTTGTATTCCTATCGTTATTGTATTCTTACTGGTCCTTAGCATAATAGGATTGCTTCTACCCCAAATGGTATCATTACTATTAATATTGATGATAGGTTGCACCGCTTTAGTAATTTATAAGTCGATTTTTAATTATTTTCTCGTTTCAGCAGCACAACCTAACTCGATGCCTTTTTTTCAAAGATTTAGTGCCTGCCACAAGTTTTTCTTCCAAAATTGGAAAGCGCCTGTTTTAATGATTTTAATCAGCGTTATTTTTACTGGAATACTGAGTGGTATAAGTTCTTTATTAGGAAAAAATATTGTTATTGATGTTATATCTACCTCACTAGCTGTGTTTGCTGATTTCTTTATATTTAGCTTCTTTTATCGTTTATACAGCGTAAATAATAGTATTGAATCGACAAAATTAGACGATAATGACAAACTAATAATTTCTTAATTATCATTAATCCCTATTAATAAAATTTAATAGGGATTATTAATTTCTAATTCTCACCGAAAATCTTTATGTTACGGTTATTATTATGACGCCAGCCATTAGATTACTAAAAAATCAGAAAATAAAATTTAATATTCATCAATATCAGCACGATGCCGATCAGACTCGTTATGGTCAAGAAGCTGCCAATAAACTTGGATTAGAACTTAATATTGTTACCGGTCAAATATTTAAAACCTTAATCGTGAGCATCAATGGTGATAATAAGACATTGGCAGTTTGTGTTCTACCTGTTGATTGTTCTTTAGATCTAAAACAAGTTGCTAAAATACTAGATTGTAAAAAAATTGAGTTGGCTGATCCACATTTAGCACAAAAAACGACTGGTTATGTAGTGGGTGGAATCAGTCCTTTGGGTCAAAAAAAATTATTACCGACACTGATTGATATTAGTGCTAAACAGTACCAGACAATGTTAGTTTCAGGTGGCAAACGAGGATTAGAAATCGAAATATCCCCATATGATTTAGCCAATCTATTGAATGCCAAATTTAGCAAATTAACCACTTAAATAACAATTAATATTGTTAAAGATTGATAATAATTATGAAAAATTAATAGGCTGGAGAACAAAAAAGAAGAGAACTTGATATATATTAACAACAAGGCCATAACTTATCCATGTATGGCCTTTGATGCTACCCTATCAATAATGATAGGAAAAAAGCAAACAATAATATTATTTGATTGCTTCTTTTAAGCTTTTACCAGAAACAAATGCTGGTACTTTGCTTGCTGCAATTTTAATTTCTTTACCAGTTTTTGGATTACGACCAGTACGAGCTTTACGAGCATTAACTTTAAATGTACCAAAACCAACTAGTTGAACCGGCTCACCAGCTTTTAGTGATTCAGTGATAGCAGCAAGAGTTGCTTCTAACGCTGTTTTAGCGGCAACTTTAGTAATATCAGCTTTACTAGCGATAGCATCTACAAGTTCTGTTTTATTCATGGAGATATCCTTACATATTTATTTTATTGTTAAAGTTAACATTTTTAGCAAAATTTAATCACTTAATTTTGCTTCTGTAAACATCATTCAGATTACATTGCTGTTAAATGTAGTCTATATTTGTGTAATGTTAAAGAAAAATTTAATAAAAATTAAAAAAATCACTCCGTAAGCGATTTAATCGCTCAAAAAAACACCAATATTACTCGTTTTAGTAGATCTTATATCCTCCTTTAAGCCTTTAATTAGATCAATCATTTCATTGTTTTCATTACTTAATAATCGAAAAATATCCCATTGTAAGTCAAATTCTTCAATAACACTAGGTAATTGCGATTGTTCTTGCTCCGAAAGTTCAATATTGTCCCTTGTCATTTCAAATTCAGCTACCGTTGTTGCCGAGATACTACTCACTTTAGCCGAATGTTCGACTATTTCACCACTGATATAAGAATGTAAAATCTCACTCAGCGCCTGACAAGCATCAATAGCTGGATAAACCATATACGGACTATCTTCATTGAGGATTGGAATTATCAATTCCAGTTTTTCGAGTTGTAAATCAAAATTGATTTTAACATTTTCTACTAATAATGACTCCCAAATTAAATCAAGAATTTTTTTATAGCCGACAGCTGATTGTTCATCTTGTTGTAAATGGCAATAATAAACAAAGTTTGGATACATTCGTTCACATAAGCAAACCATGAATAAACGCTGTTGCCATACAGCTAACTTTGCTATTCTTAATTGAACTGGATTTTTAATCATAAGTGGAACCTTTTGGACTGTTGATGTACTGCTTTTACTAAATATTGTACATGCTCAATTGGTGTATCTTGATGAATACCATGTCCCAAATTAAAAATATGACCATTATAGTGACCAAAATCAGTCAGCACCGATTCAACTTGAGACTCTATGGTTTCTTCATTTGCGTACAATATTGAAGGATCTAAATTACCTTGTATAGCAATATTACCCTTTTGAGCAATTAGATTCAAATCTACAGTCCAATCAACACCTATTGCATCACTTCCTGATTTACAAATTGTATCCAACCATAATCCCCCCCCTTTGGTAAATAGCGTAACAGGGACATAAGAAGTAATATTGTTACTTTTCTTACCACGCTTTAATTGCGAAAGAATTAATTGCATATAATGCAAAGAAAATTCACGATAACTCTGATGGCTAAGTACTCCGCCCCAAGTATCAAATATCATAATCGCTTGCGCTCCGGCATCAATTTGTGCATTTAGATACAGTGCCACACTATTAGCCAATTTTTCCAATAATAGATGTAACGCTTTTGGTTCGCAATAAAGCATTTTCTTTATTTTTGTAAAAGCTTTACTACTGCCACCTTCAATCATATAAGTAGCTAATGTCCATGGACTACCTGAAAAGCCGATTAAGGGTACTTTACCGGCCAACTCTTGTTTAGTTAAACGAATAGCATCCATCACATATTTAAGTGATTGTTCTGGATCGGGTATTGACAATTGTTCTATATCTACCAAACTAGAAATTGTTTTTTCAAATTTGGGGCCTTCACCAACTTCAAAATATAATCCAAGTCCCATAGCATCAGGAATGGTTAAGATATCAGAAAAGATAATTGCGGCATCAAGTTCAAAGCGTCGCAACGGTTGTAAAGTCACTTCACATGCGAGTTCTGGCGTTTGACACATTGTCATAAAATCACCGGCTTTTGCTCTAAGCTGTCGATATTCAGGTAAATAGCGACCTGCTTGACGCATCATCCAAACTGGCGTGTAATCTACCGGTAAACACTGTAATGCGCGTAAGTAACGATCGTTTTTCAATTGGCTCATCTTTTAGTTCTATAAATTTGCTAGTTTCTAATAAAATAGTTAAAGCGACATTTTAGTTAGCTAAAAATAGTTTATACGACAGTTATTTTCGTTCCGCAGGCTGAGATAATATACGCTGCGCATAACGAATTAACGTTTCGGAAATATTTTGCATTACACTACTTTCAGGAGCAAAGCGATGCCAATACAGCATCCGTCTTTGGAATAAACCTTCAGTTAAATTAACTAATTCCCCTGTTTTTAACTCTTGCTCTACTTGTAACATAGGAATCATACAACATGCAGAACCTTGTTTAGCTAACTGAACAAAAGCTTCTGACGAACTAGTGATATGGCAAATTACACTGCCTGGTGTCAAATTAAAATTTTCCTGTAAAAAGGCTTGATGCATATCGTCTAAGTGATCAAAAGCGACCGCTGGTGCTTTTAAAAGTGATGAACGGGTTACCCCATTCGGAAAATATTTTTTTGCAAATTCGGGCGAAGCAACAAAGATATAATCTAATGCGCCTAATAAATCTGATAAACATCCTGGTAAAGGATTTGGTTGAATACTAATTGCCGCTACAACAGTACCTAAACGTAAAAGTTCTAAGGTATGCTCTTCATCTTTAACTTGAATATCAAAACGTAAAATATTTTTATCAAGAACTGGTTTTAATGCTGGTAAAAACCATGTTGCTAAAGAATCAGCATTAATAGCAATTGATAGTGACAATGGCGTAGTATTTTGTTCATTATCCCCTAACCATTGCTGCTCTAATAATTCAACTTGATGCAATAATCCGAGAAGATGCTCGCCTTGTTTGGTCGCTTTTGGAGGAATAGTTCGTACTAATAGTTGCTGACCAAAAAAGCTTTCCAATTGCTTAATACGTTGCGAAACCGCTGGTTGTGTAATACACAGTTTATCGGCCGCTCGTTCAAATCCTCGTTCTTTTATCACTGCATCTAATGCTTGTAATGCTCTATAATCTGGACGCTTCATAATCTCTTTACTAATGATTTGATCTTTGCTTGGTCATTCAAGCTATTTTTATTTTGCAAAAAATTTGAAATCGATCTAAAACTTTATAGATTTTCTTAAAATACTAATGATTTTTGCTTTCCAATTGGTTACTATGCCATATATTGAACAATTTTGCTTTTAAAATTTTAAAATTTTTTTGATCAAAATCATATTTACATACGGTGATATCATGACACAAGATGAACTAAAAAAGGCTGTAGGCTGGTCAGCGCTAAAATATGTTAAGCCTGATTCATTAGTTGGCGTTGGAACTGGGTCTACTGCGGCGCATTTTATTGATGCACTTGCGACAATAAAAGATCAGATAAAAGGAACTGTCTCTAGTTCAGAAGCATCAACTGAAAAATTAAAAAGCTATGGAATTCCTGTATTAGACTGTAATGAAGTAGATAGCTTAGATATTTATGTCGATGGTGCCGACGAAATTAATCATCATATGCAAATGATTAAAGGTGGTGGAGCAGCTCTAACCCGTGAAAAAATCGTATCAGCTTTAGCTAAGCAGTTTATTTGTATCGTTGATGAATCTAAAGTTGTCGATGTCCTTGGCAAATTCCCTTTACCAGTAGAAGTCATTCCTATGGCTCGTTCTTATGTTGCTAGAGAATTATTCAAACTTGGTGGCAAACCAATTTATCGCCAAGGTGTTATTACCGATAATGGTAATGTCATTTTAGACGTTCATGATCTCATTATAGCCAAACCAATCGAATTGGAAAATCGTATTAACAGCATTGCTGGAGTAGTTACTGTTGGATTATTTGCCAATAAAGGGGCTGATATTGCCTTAGTCGGTACTAGTTCTGGTGTAAAAGAATTAACAAAATAAAAGATTGCATTTTTGATGGATAATTTTGTGTTTACAATCAATTAAAATATTAAGCATAGAGAGGAATAAATGGCTGTTCAGGCATTAACGAAAGACGAAAACAAGTTTATATTACTTGAAGGTATCCACCCTAGCGCAGTTGAAACACTTAAATCGGCGGGCTTTAATAACATTGAGTATCATAAGGGGGCACTATCGAAATCTGAGCTTGAAACAGCTTTAAAAGATGCCAGATTTATTGGTATTCGTTCCAGAACCCATTTAACTAAAGAGATCATCGATGCAGCGCCAAAATTAGCCGGTATTGGTTGTTTTTGTATTGGCACTAATCAAGTTGAACTTGACGCAGCGACGGTTAAAGGTATTCCGGTTTTTAATGCGCCATTTTCAAATACTCGCTCTGTAGCAGAGCTGGTATTAGCTGAAGCAATATTATTACTTCGCCGAGTACCTGAAGCTAACGCTAAAGCCCATCAGGGTAAATGGAATAAACTAGCCACAGGTTCGCACGAAGCTCGAGGTAAAAATTTAGGTATCATTGGTTATGGTCATATTGGTAGCCAATTGAGTGTATTAGCTGAATCATTAGGAATGAATGTCTTTTTTTATGATATTGAAACCAAATTATCACTAGGAAATGCCAAACAAATTCCAACAATGCGAGAATTACTTGCTATCAGTGATATTGTCAGTATGCATGTTCCAGAAAATCCAACCACAATTAAAATGATTAGCCAGCCTGAAATTGATATGATGAAAACAGGTGCAATATTGCTCAATGCATCACGTGGTAGCGTGATTGATATCGAAGCGCTAACACAAGCTTTAGAAACCAATAAACTAAGCGGTGCTGCAATTGACGTTTTCCCAACGGAACCTGCTACCAATAATGATCCTTTTGAATCACCTTTATGTAAATTTGATAATGTTATTATTACTCCTCATATTGGCGGTTCAACCAGTGAAGCACAAGAAAATATCGGTATTGAGGTTGCAACTAAATTAGCGAAATATTCCGATACTGGTGCAACCCTTTCAGCGGTTAACTTCCCTGAAGCCTCATTACCGATTCCAGCAAAAGGTTCAAGCCGTTTTATCAATATTCACCATAATCAACCTGGGGTATTAACGGCTATCAATACATTATTTGCAGAACAAGGTCTAAATATTTCTGCCCAATATCTACAAACTGATGCTAAAATAGGTTATGTCGTTATTGATATTGATAGAGTTGAACAAAATAAAGCCGAAGAGTTATTAATTAAGCTGAAAAGTGTTGCAGGTACAATTCGAGCAAGATTATTGTTTTAATTTTTATCATTAAAAGTGATTTGGGTCGTTATTATTAAACAAATTAAATAATAACGACTTTCCCAAAAACATATACTCGAAAATTCCATAACGCTATTTAGTAAAAAAACTGGTAACAATTTAGAATAATTTTAATATAATAATTAAAAATGTAGCGTTCGTTACCAAATTTAACCAATAATTTCAGGCTAAAAACCCCTTTCCTCAATTTTTTTGATTTATATATTTATAATTATTTTGCTTATCTCATGATTTTAGATTTTAAAAAATAGTAAATAGCATCAGTCAAGATTGTCATTCAGAGTTAAAGTAAGTCAACAAATATTAGTTTAACAAATAAATTTAATTATCTAATTTATAAAAATATTGATGCTATAAATGATTTAAAATGGCTTTAATTTGATCATAATTTGCAAAATTAATTATTATTTTGAAATTGATTTTTAACGATTTAGTAAATATTTTTTTGATTAATTTATCCATAGACTATTGATATAACAGCAATAGTTAATAATGACTGTTTTTTACTGATGAGTTGGCGTAATTTGATATTACAAAGTTATTTTACTTTTCAATTAACAGGAGAATCTAATATGGCTAAAAGTACGACTTCGGCAAAAAAGCTACAACAAGCAGCTATTTTGTTTCCAACTGATTTAGGTCAAAAGGCATCAAAAGATATTTCCGGTGCCATGAACTCTGTATTAGCAGATGTATTTGCTTTATATTTAAAAACCAAAAACTTTCATTGGCATGTAAGTGGTCCTCATTTTCGTGATTATCATTTAATGTTAGATGATCATGGAGAAGAGTTATTTGCAATGACTGATCCAATTGCTGAACGTGTCCGGAAATTAGGCGGTACAACTCTACGTTCAATTGGTCATATTTCAAAATTACAGAGTATCTCTGATAACGATGCTGATTTTGTTGAACCATCGGATATGATAGCTGAACTCTGCCAAGATAATATTAAACTTACTACTCGTATGCGTGTAGCCCATGATATTTGTGATAAATATAATGACTCGGCAACAGCAAGTTTAATTGAAGAATGGATAGATCAAACTGAAAAACGCGCATGGTTCTTATTTGAAACAGGCCGTAAATTGGACTCTTCTGGTCACTAAAATCTAGTGGCGAGGAGTGATCATCCCGAATAAGAGACACATATTGTGTCTCTTTATCTTTTGAATAAGGGAGAATTACAAATGAGTAAAAAAATTGCTGTACTTGTTGGTAGTTTACGTAAAGATTCCTACAATTTAAAAGTCGCAAAAGTATTACAACAGATAGCGCCACAATCACTTTCTTTAAATATTATTGAGATTGGTGATTTACCGTTTTATAACGAAGATATTGATGTAGACTCACCACCCAAATCTTATGAACGTTTTCGTCAACAAATTGCCAATTGTGATGGTGTTATATTTGTGACACCAGAGTATAATCGAGGCTTGCCGGCAGTGATTAAAAATGCTTTAGATGTGGGTTCTCGCCCTTATGGTAAAAGTGTTTGGTCGCAAAAACCAGCTGCGGTAGTTTCTGTCTCTCAAGGTGCTATTGGTGGTTTTGGTGCAAACCATCAATTACGACAATCATTCGTTTTTCTTGATATGCCAACACTACAACAACCAGAAGCTTATATTGGTAATATTAACAGTGCTTTTGATGAAAATGATGATATTAGTGAAAAAACTAAAGCATTTCTTTCATTGATCATTAATAGTTATACTAATTGGGTTGAAAAACTAAGTTAATAATGATTTATTTTAATATCCACAGCCAATATAATGAGTTGTGGATATGATTAAAGTTATTTAAAACAGATTAAATGAAAAATTTCCAACCTTGCAATGAACAAGAATTATTAAACCGAGCCAGACTCGCTGCAGGTTATAGTTTCGGTGAGATCGCTAACTATTTAAATATTGCTATTCCAGCTAATCTTAATAAACAAAAAGGATGGGTAGGTAATTTAATTGAAACTTTTTTAGGTGCTAATGCTGGTAGTAAAGCCGAACGTGATTTTGCTAATTTAGGTATCGAATTAAAAACCATTCCAGTTAATAAACAAGGTAAACCACTCGAAACCACTTTTGTTAGTGTCCTCCCTTTAATGGCTAATCATGGAGTAATTTGGGAAACAAGCCATGTGAAATATAAACTAAGTAAAGTTCTGTGGATCCCTATTGAAGGTGAACGAAGTATACCGCTAGCCCAGAGAAAAGTTGGCCACCCAATATTATGGACTCCAACTGAACAACAAGAGCAACAACTTAAACAAGATTGGCAAGAGTTGATGGATATGATTGTACTTGGTCAGGTTGAAAAGATTACTGCCCGTTATGGCACTTATCTACAGATCCGTCCTAAAGCAGCTAATGGAAAAGCTTTGACTGAAGCTATTGGTGAAAACGGCCAAATTATATTAACGCGTCCACGAGGATTTTATTTAAAAAAATCATTTACGTTACAAGTTCTGCAAAATGCGAATTGTTATATTTAAAGTGGGTCAACAATAGTATTCATCCCCCTTTAATCTTGCTTATCTTTTCTATTTTCAATAATGCTATTTCTTCCATAAACAATAAGCAATTTTTTATCTTCTGCATATAATCATATTGATATTGATATAGCTATCGTTTATCTCAAATTAATAATTAGGCCATCTTATATTTAGTCAAAATAAAAAAGTCCAACTTGAATAAATTGGACTTTTTAAACTTGATATAGTTAAACTAAATCAAACATTAAAATTTTCGAATTTCTTTGATAATTATAAAGTTGTTTCTTTTTAATAGGCAGGTCATCGACTTCAGCTGGATTAAAGCCTTTTTCACGAAACCAGTGAATACTACGAGTAGTCAACACAAAGATCTTTTCTAACCCCAAATTGTGAGCCGTTTCTGCAATTTTTTCTAATAATAGATCACCGCGTGACGAGTTTCGGTATTGAGGATGAATCGCTACACAAGCCATTTCGCCCATTTTTTCTTCCGGATATGGATAAAGAGCTGCACAGCCAATCGTCATATTATCACGCTCAATAATGGTAAATTTATCAATTTCAATTTCTAACTGTTCTCTTGAGCGTTTAACCAAAATACCTTGCTCTTCAAGTGGACGGATTAATTCTAAAATACCACCGATATCATTTATCGTTGCGGTACGGACTTGTTCTGAATGTTCCATTGACACTTGAGTTCCAATACCATCACGAGAAAATAGTTCTTGCAGAATAGAACCATCCACTAGATAACTGACTAAATGGCTACGACGCACACCATTGCGACATGCTTTTGATGCAGCACGTAAAAAACGCGCTTCACTAGATAAATGCTTACCACTTTGCTCTTTGTTATTAACGTAATTATCGGCATCAATCGGAAACAGATCGGTAATAACATGATTGTTTTCATCAAGCACACCTTGCTCAGCACAAAAGCTTACTAATTTCTCAGCTTTAAGGCGAATAGCAACTTCAGCGGCAACATCTTCGGACGATAAGTTAAAACTTTCACCAGTAACTGATACCCCTACAGGCCCTAATAATACAATTGATCCTCGGTTCAATTGTTCATCAATTGCCTCATTGTTAATTCGCCGAATTTTCCCAGTGTGACAATAATCCACTCCGTCATCAACACCTAATGGCTGTGCAATAACAAAATTACCGCTAACAACATTGATATGTGCACCTTGTAAGGGCGTATTATTTAAGCTCATTGATAAACTTGCTGTTATATTGAGCTGTAATAATCCGGTCACCTGTTTAACAATGTCTAAAGTAGCAGCATCAGTAATTCGAGTATTTTTATGATATCTAGGTTGGATATTATGACTTTTGAGTGATTCATCTATTTGGTTACGAGCACCATTCACAATAACCAATTTAATGCCTAAACTATGCAATAAACCAATGTCACTAATAATACTTGCATAATTATGACTCTTTAGCACTGCACCTGTTAATAAAATAACGAAAGTTTTTCCTTGATGAGCATTAATATAAGGTACCGAATGCCTTAAACCATCAACCAATTCAGTTGTTCTTTCTTTCATCTTATCACCACCAAAATGAATATTTATTCATATTTTTTGTATTTTTATTTATTTTTTAGTTAATAGCAAGTCTTTTTTGATAAGTTCAACAAGCTAAAGTTCGATACTGACGTAGGAAAAAACTTTTGTTAAATTAGCTAGGAATTGACAAAACATTAATTTATTAACAATGCTTATAGACAAGAGCCGTCATTAAGACGGCTCAGTAATTATTTTAGTTATTCGAGTGATTCACATTTAAATCTTCTTCATATCAATAACTTTAATAAATCTGCAGTAAACAATTAGTCCTAGTAAGGTACTCATTACGGCCATTATCAAATCAGCTAAGATAGCATAACTAACATTAATTTCGGCCAATTCAGGGATAACTCTCGGGATAATAAAGAAAGACAGGCCACTGAAAGTATACATACAACCCACAGCAAGCCCTTTGCGAGTTGGAAACATTTGTTGCATCACAACTAAGGTTAATTGTAAAACACCTCCAGCAGCAAAAAATCCCATCCCGATTGCGGTGATTAAACACATTAATGGCGATAGGTCAAAATAAAATAATAGTAAAACCAATGATGACATTGCAGGTAAGATAAAAATACAATAAATTGGTTTCAAGAATTTTTTCACTATAAAAGCAGTGATAAAGACAGAAACGATTGAAGCAGAACTATAAAAGCTAATAAGCTGTTTAGCTTCAATTGTTGGCATATTAACCGCTTTAATCGCAATCGCCGGTAGCCATTGCCAAATGATCACAAAGGTTGCGGTGGTTGTGAATCCCATAATTATCAATAAAAAGCCTTCAAAAGCAAAATTTGGTTTACGAATAAAGTAATCATCAGAACCTTGATTACCTTTAATTCTGGTATCTTTAGGTGGAAATTTTTTTGGTAGCAAATTAATTGCATTAATAATTAGATAGGCAGTAAAACCTAAAAATGCCCATCCATACCAAATATCGTATTTATAAAATAATCCAACAATTAGTGGCAGAATAAAACTTCCCATTGAGATAAAAGCTTTAATCAAAACACTTGCCGAACCAGACGAGCGAGGAAAACATTCAGTTAATGCAGGCATAGACCCTGTATCTAAGAAAGAGTTACCTATACCGATGGCAATAGCTAAACAAAACGCAATATCTATATTATGACAAAATGGCATACTGACGAAAAAGACAATATAACAAGTCATACCTAAATAGATAAATAATTTTCGTCCAAATTTATCAGATAGCATTCCACCGACAAACATTAATAAAATTTTTCCAATACCGATTCCTGATGCAACATAGCCAAGACCGACATTTACATCGGTATTAAGCTGTTTTGAAATGCTTTCTGCGAACTGCATAATAACAATTAAAGCAATACTTTGTATTATGTAATTAGCATATATAGAGCCAGCAATCCCATAAGAATTGACTCTTTGATTATCCATGTGTAAAACTCCAATATTAATTTAACTAGTTTAGCGACTTAAGAAACGTAATCGCAATTAATATACAAGTGTTCACTACTATCTGAAAGTAATATATATCAATTACTTACTGTTAATAGACTATTTTATTTACTGTAATTCAAGAATCTTCACAATTATTAAATTTATGATATTTAGATTGTTTAAATTACAAATTGATGTACTAACATTATGCCGAGGTAAATAATTTATATTTAAATAAAAAAATGGCTATTTAATTAATTATTTTGCAATTTTTCTAATATTTCAGTAAGAATTAAATTTTCGTCTTGGTCAACATTAACAACATGATGAGCGGCATCGTGATATAGAGGTAAGCGTTCAGCAAGCACTTTCTCCATCTCATCGGATATCGACATACCCGTCAATGATGGTCTCTGCGCTACATTTGGATCTTTCATCAAACGTGCCGCTAATGTCGCTGCAGGAGCTGAAAGAAAAATAACTGTGCCCTGTTGTTTCATAAACTGACGATTTTGCTCAGCCAGTACCATACCACCACCAGTTGCAATAACTCTATTGGGTTTAGCTGTCTCAATAAGCACTTGGCTTTCTCTAGCTCGAAACCCTTCCCAACCTTCTTTTTCGACAATTTCCGCTACAGTTTTTTGCGTTGTTTCGAGTAAATGACAATCTGTATCAATAAAAGAAAATGATAACTTATTGGCTAACATTTTACCCATTGTTGTTTTGCCAGCGGCTCTTGCACCAACTAAAAAAATTGTTTTCTTCATTGTGGGTCCTTTTAAATATACAGATCTGGAAATAAGTTATCTATGCTAGAGATTCATTTAACTTTTTGCAATATTTTTTTACAGTCTAATTTAACATCATCGTAACAATATGATTTAAATTAATATAATAAAAAAATAACTGTAAATAATTTATTACACATTCAATTTTAATCATATCCTATGTGTCAAATATAGTCATTAACACAATTTTTCTAACCCTCTAAAATAGAGTTCAGTGGCAATCGATTGATGTAATCGCCATTGCAAAACATCTAAGTCAGGGTTAACTTTTTTGAATTCTGGATAACTCATAAAATAACGAATGGTGTTACTACCTACACGATCATTAATGCTGTTTATAATCAGTTTTATTTTCTCGTTGCGAAAAGATTTTAATTCTTTCATAGCTATTGCCACATTTTCAGGAATAGGCAATGAACCGTTTTCCCACTCACGCCATGTTTCGACATCAGTCTTACCAATGTATTCACTGGCTTCTGACACTTTTAACATTAAAAATCGGCGATACGCTTGTAATTCTAAATTAGTCATAACTACTCCTTTTTAATCAATTTTAAATTTATTAAACATGGTTACTTTATTGCTTCCATAAATATTTAAAATGATGATTAAATACCTAAAATCTTAAAATATCGCTCTCATAAAATGAGAGCGAGGCTATTTATAATTTTATTTTCCTGCTAAGGCATCAATTACAGCTTGTTTTGCTTTCTCAGAAAGATCTTTACCGGTCCATATTTTAAATTGGGCATTTGCTTGACCAATAAACATTTCTCGACCAGAAATCGATTCCCATCCGGCTTTTTCTGCTTCTTGTCTAAATTTGGTATTGTATGGTGTATATACTATATCGTATGCAATCCCTTTACCTTTAAACCAAGCTTGTTCGTAAGGTGTCTGATCTTCAAATTTGCCTTGCATACCTAATGGGGTAGAATTGATAATAATTTGCGCTTCAACTTTATCTCTATCTTCCCATGCAACCGTTTTAAGATTAAATTCTTTAGCCAATGCCTCTGGAAGATCAGTAACAATATCCGTTACTGTAATGTCATGATAACCAAGGTCTTGTAAACCAACAACCGCAGCCCTAGCCGCACCACCAGCGCCAAGTAGTAAAACCTTCTTATACTCAGCAGGTAGTTTTTTTTGTGCTAATGGTTGCATAAAACCAATAATATCAGTGTTATCACCGCAAAGTTTGTCACCATCCCAATAAACTAAGTTAGCTGCTCCCGCTTTTTTGACGTGTTCGGTAACTTCATCTAAATAAGGAATAATAGTTTGCTTATGTGGAATAGTGACACATAAACCACGAATATTAAGTAATCTTACTGATTTAAATAAAGTAGCAATATCTTCGGGTGGTGTAGGAAATGGTACCAATACGGCAGGAATACCATAATCTTGGAATGATGTTGTATGAATAAGTGGGCTCATACTATGCCCTAATGGATAACCGATAATGCCATAGATACTGTATGGCGTGAACTGACTCATACTATCTCCTTGAAAGTAAGAAAATTAGGCCTAACAGATAATATCTGAATTCAATAGTATTAAAACATATTTATTATAAAATTAAATAGTTTTATATTGCACAACTCAACATAAGCTACGATATAATAGTTTTATTAATAATAACAACTCTCGGTATATTTATTTTTTTCAATTAGAAACTTATTTTTAAGCATAAATAAGATAATGCTTGAGAATTTGCCAGTAAAAGCGTATACTTCGCTACCTCATTATTATGGGTGTAGTGTGAGAGGTGAGACTGCTTCTCAAAAGAACTGCAGCGAACTAAAAGCCTGACGAGGTTAATTCCATTAACATATTACGCCCTAGGCTTAAGCATAGAAATTTTGGAGAATTATTGACATGTCACGAGTATGCCAAGTAACAGGAAAAGGTCCTTTAGTGGGAAATAATCGTTCTCATGCGATGAATGCTACTAAACGTCGTTTTCTACCAAACCTTCAAACTCACCGTTTCTGGATTGAGAGTGAAAAACGTTTTGTAAAATTGCGTGTATCAGCTAAAGGTATGCGTACTATCGATAAAAAGGGTATTGATGCAGTTTTAGCTGAACTTCGTGCCCGTGGTGAAAAGTACTAATAAGGAAACCATATCATGGCTAAAGGTGTACGTGAAAAAATTAGATTAGTTTCTTCTGCTGGTACCGGTCATTTTTATACCACTAGCAAAAACAAAAGAACCATGCCTGAAAAAATGGAGATCAAAAAATATGATCCTGTTGTTCGTCAGCATGTTGTTTATAAAGAAGCTAAAATTAAATAGTTTTATCTAGCAATAAAAAACCCAGCTTAAGCTGGGTTTTTTTATATTTTGAATAATCTCACCATTAAATTTATTAAATTAGATGTATAAAAAAGCTTCATTTACCTGAAGCTTTTTAGAGTAAATTTCTATTTTAAATATTCTTGCTCATAGGCTCTTGCCTTTTTATCATCAAAGACATGTTCCCAACGCGCAATAACAATTGCCGCTAATGCGTTACCCACAACATTAACAACTGTTCTACCCATATCTAAAATTCGTTCAACACCCATAATATAACCGATACCTTCAAGTGGAATACCAACACTACCAAGTGTTGCTGATAATACTAAAATTGAAGCGCCTGGCACTCCAGCAATTCCTTTTGATGCAATCATTAATGTTATTACAATGATAATTTGATCTAAGATACTTAAATCCATACCAAATAGCTGTGCTAAGAAGATGACCGTGATACTTTGGTATAATGTTGAACCATCAAGATTAAATGAATATCCAGTAGGAATAACAAAGCTTGTGATCGCTTTTGGTGCTCCATAGGCCTCCATCTTTTCAATGATTTTTGGTAATGCTGTTTCTGAACTTGCTGTAGAAAAAGCAATAACTAATTCTTCCTTCAATATTTTTAATAAGGTAAAGATATTGAACTTACATAGTTTACAAACTGCACCTAATATCAATAATGTAAAAATGATCATTGCAGAATATACAGTTAAAATCAGTTTTAATAGCGGTAGTAAAGAAGCAAAGCCATATTTAGCAACGGTTACGGTAATTAATGCAAATACACCAATTGGAGCATAACGCATAATCATATTGGTCACTTTAAACATAGTATCTGAAACTACTTTCAAGAAGAACACAAATGGTTCGCGTTGTTTATCTGGTAAAGACATTAAACCTAAACCAAAAAATACACAGAAGAAAATAACCGGTAAAACTGCACCATCAGTCATTGCTTTAAATATATTTGCTGGAATCATATCTAAGATCATGACAATCAAACCGTGAGGTTTGCCACTTAACTCTTCGGCTGCTTTAGTATATTTACTAATATCAGTTGTAGCCAAAGTTGAAGAGTCAATACCTGCACCCGGTGCAAAAACATTACCCCATAAAAGGCCTAATAAAATAGCAATTGTTGTAATGATTTCGAAATAAAGAATGGTTTTAAATCCTAATGTTCCTAAACGTTTAGATCCACCAATTCCAGCAATACCTAATGTCAGTGTACTAAGAATAATTGGTAAAACAATCATCTTAATTAAACGAATAAAGATATCACCTGCTGGTTGAAAAATATTAACAATTGAAAATTGGTAATATGAATGTAACGCATGATTAGGATCCGCTAGTTCATATAGAAAAGCACCAACAGCTACACCTAAAATCAAGGCAATTAATATTTGCCATGCAAGATTAGTTAAGATTTTTTTTATTAAGAAAGACATGTAATTCTATTCCTTATCACTGTTTTAGAAAATAAAAAAGGATTAGTCTGTGTGGCTAATCCTTTTTTATAATTAAAATTATTGCTCGGATTCTTGGGTTGAATCATTATTATCCTCACTCTGTGGCGATAGTTCCGATTCAACATCATCCTCTGTTTCAGCAATTCGCTGTAATCCGACAACCTTCTCATTTTCAGCTGTTCGAATCAACGTAACCCCTTGCGTGTTTCGTCCAACAACACTAACTTCTGATACTCGAGTTCGTACTAAGGTTCCGGCATCAGTAATCAGCATGATTTGGTCGGTTTCTTCAACCTGTACTGCACCAACTACAGCACCATTTCGCTCACTCACTTTAATAGAGATTACGCCTTTCGTTGCTCGTGATTTTGTTGGATATAACTCTTGTTCAGTACGTTTACCATAACCATTTCGAGTTGCGGTTAAAATTGCCCCATTACCACGAGGGACAATAAGTGAGACAACTTTATCATCACCTTCTAATTTAATACCTCGAACACCTGTTGCTGTTCTACCCATACAACGGACTTTATTGGCCGGGAATCGTACAACTTTACCATTGGCTGAGAATAACATAATATCTTCAGTATTGGAAATTTGCGAGACCTCATCACCATCGTCAAGCTCATCAACAATAACATCATCATTGAGTTCTTCATCATCAACAGCATCTGCTGTTTCGTTACTAGTTAAATCAACACCAATTAACTCATCATCATCACGTAAGTTAATAGCAATAATGCCACCACTTCTCGGACGACTAAATTCAATTAATGAAGTTTTCTTAACCGTACCTTGAGCTGTCGCCATAAACACACAATGCTCATCATCAAATTCACGAACAGGTAGAATCGCTGTAATACGTTCATCTGCTTCCAATGGTAATAAATTAATAATTGGACGACCACGGGAGCCTCGACTGGCTTCAGGTAATTGATAAACTTTCATCCAATATAATCTGCCACGACTTGAGAAACAAAGAATCGTGTCATGAGTATTTGCAACCAGTAGTTTTTCGACAAAATCTTCTTCTTTAATTTTCGTTGCCGACTTGCCCTTACCGCCCCGACGCTGAGCTTCATAATCAGATAACGGTTGGTATTTTACATAACCTTGATGAGAAAGCGTAACTACAACATCTTCTTGAGCAATAAGATCTTCAATATTGATATCCGCACTACTTGCTGTAATTTCAGTTCGTCTTGCATCTTGGAATTGATCGCGAACAGCTTCAAGCTCTTCGCGAATAACTTCCATTAGTCTTTCTGGACTCGCTAGAATATGTAACAAACCAGCAATTTGAACTAATAGTTCTTTATATTCATCAAGAATTTTTTCGTGTTCCAGTCCTGTTAAACGATGTAATCGAAGATCTAAAATTGCTTGGGCTTGAGCTTCAGAAAGATAATAATGGCCATCACGAATACCAAATTCAGGTGCTAAATCTTCAGGACGAGCGGCATCATTACCCGCTTTTTCAAGCATTGCCGCAACATTACCTAGTTGCCAAGCTTGCGATAATAATTTAGCTTTCGCTTCAGAAGGAGTCGCCGCAGCACGAATTAATTCAATAACAGGATCGATATTAGCCAATGCTATCGCTAAACCTTCCAACACATGCGCTCGTTCACGAGCTTTGCGAAGTTCATAGATAGTTCGACGCGTTACGACTTCACGGCGGTGAAGAACAAACGCCTCGATCATTTCTCGTAAGTTTAATAGTTTCGGTTGACCTTTATGTAAGGCAACCATATTAATCCCGAAAGAAACCTGTAGTTGAGTTAATGAGAAAAGATTATTTAAAACGACTTCGCCAACTGCATCACGTTTGATTTCAATAACAATGCGCATACCATCTTTATCTGATTCATCACGCAATGCTGAAATACCTTCAACTTTTTTGTCTTTAACTAGTTCAGCTATTTTTTCGATCAGTTTTTTCTTATTAACTTGATAAGGGATCTCATTAACAATGATCGTTTCACGACCACTATGATCATCTACTTCAATCGTCGCCTTTGAACGAATATAAATAATACCACGGCCAGTTCGATAAGCATTTTCAATACCTTTACGGCCATTAATTAAAGCAGCAGTAGGAAAATCTGGACCATGAATATATTCCATTAATCCATCAACAGAAATATTTTCATCCTCAATAAATGCTAAGCAACCATTGATAACTTCTGCTAGATTATGAGGAGGGATGTTGGTTGCCATACCAACAGCAATACCTGACGAACCATTAATTAATAAATTAGGAATGCGAGTTGGCAACACGTCAGGAATCATTTCTGATCCATCGTAGTTTGGTGAAAAATCTACTGTTTCTTTATCTAAATCAGTTAATAATGCACCGGCAAACTTTTGCATGCGAATTTCGGTATAACGCATTGCCGCCGCAGAGTCACCATCGACAGAACCAAAGTTTCCTTGGCCATCAACAAGCATATAACGTAATGAAAATGGTTGTGCCATACGAACAATGGTATCATAAACGGCTAAATCACCATGTGGATGATATTTACCGATTACGTCCCCAACAACACGAGCAGATTTTCGGTAAGGTTTATTCCAATCGTATCCAGCTTCATGCATTGCGAATAAAACCCGTCTGTGAACAGGTTTAAGTCCGTCGCGGACATCAGGTAAAGCTCGCCCAACAATAACAGACATCGCATAATCAAGATAAGAGGATTTTAATTCGTCTTCAATATTGACGGGGGTTATTTCTTTGGCTAGTTCGGTCATAACACCAGGTTCTCTTATTAACTTAAATCTTAAAATAGTTCATAATTATAGCATAAAAATCGCTATTAATGCAGAACAAAACTGTTTTTATTTCAACTTATTCTGTATGAATAAACAATGTATTTTCAATTAATTGGCTTAAGCAGTTTAAAATCATTGCATGCATTTCATAAGCCATCACCTTTTTATAAGATGGAATTCTAATTTCAATATCATTTTGCCCAAGTAATCCGATCACTTCTCCACCATCAAATGCAGTTAAGGCAACAATTTTCATATCTTTAATTACGGCTTCTTGAACAGCACGAATAATCGAACGGCTATTCCCTTCACAAGTTGAAATAACTAAGATATCACCTTGTTGACCTAAAGCTTGAATTTGTCGAGCATAAATTTCTTCGTGATTAGATATCGCACTTAACAATACATTATCAGAAACTAATGCAATAGCCGGAATACTCGGTCTTTCAATATCAAGACTGGTAATTAACCGAGAGGTAAAACTTTGTATATTTGCAGCAGCTGAGCCATTACCACATCCCATAATTTTATTACCATTAAGTAATCCTCCAACGATAATATTAGCCGCTTTTTCAATTGAAGAGCCTAGAGATTCAGCCATAACAATTTGAGTTTGAATACTTTCAGTAAAATAATTTTTTATTAAATCTTGCACGTTTTTCACCTGATCATTAAAACGCATTAATTATCCATTTTTGACTTTTTCCCGTTATGGCAAAAACATCAAACCTAAACTCTGTATCTTCAATATTTAAGTTATTATTTAACATCCAAAGTTGAGCTGCCTGTTTAATTTTGTTTTGCTTAGTGAGCGAAATAGTCATTTCAGCCTCGCCAAAGTTAGCATTTTTGCGATATCTAACTTCAACAAAAACCAAACAACTCTTATCTCGCATGACTAAATCAATTTCACCAATTTGATATAGACTATTTTTATCAAGCAACACCAGCCCTTGATTGGCTAAGAATTGGCAAGCAATATGTTCATAATGCTTGCCGATATCTTTATTTTTCGTTCTGTTCTGAGGACGATTGGGATGTAACATAGGCATATTGTTGCCATGCAAGAGATCGAGTCACTTCACATTGATTACTGGTTGATAATTTACCAGTCATTCCAGCTAAAAAATTAGGCTGATAAGAGTCTAATTGATTAAAGCGATTAGCCAATCGCCAAGCATCAATTCCCATAGCGTATAATCGAGTTAAAGAATAGTCTTTTTGAATATTGCTAGGAATCATTGCCGTTGTTTTTTCTGATGAATTAATAATCAACGGAATGTCAGAATATTCAGTTTGATTCATATCATAATTAAAGTCATTCGAAGCATTTGCCACATGACTTTTAGAACTTGAATAAAGCGCTATGGATGAAGAGCCATTACCGATTGTCTTTCCTGCTCCCATATCTAGCATTGGTTTTATCAAGGTTAATTCATCATAAGATGCATAAACATAAATTGCATCAAATCCAGAAGAAGAACCATTTGAGGACATTGAAGCCGAGCCATCATCATTATTAAATGCAATCGGACTACCGGTTAAACTTATACCGCTACTATGACTAATATTGGCTCGTAGAGTGTTTAAATTACCAACATATTGCACATAAGCTTGTGAACCATTAGAAATTTGCGACCATTGTTTAGCAAAACTTTGAGCTACTCTTCTGCCCAACTCATTTTGTGGTATAACTAACAATGGCTTTTGTTTGTTTTGTGCAAAAATATGATCGGCAGCATCCTTTGCTTCATCTTCAGGAGATAGCGCAAAAAAGCACATTTTGTTAGCGGAAACAGTTCCATCATCAACTTTATTCAATGCTAACACAGGAATAGATGGTGCTAACTGCTTTATTTGGCTCACTTCAGACTTCAATAATGGACCAACGATTAAATCAACATTTTGCTCTTGCGCCTGCTGTATTAAATTATCCATTGGTACTGATGTTGTATCTAAAACAATAACATTTTGTTGTGGCTCTTGTGGATAAAACTTAGCCGCATCAACATATCCTTGACGAATAGTGTTACCAAATATTCGAGAAGACCCACTCAGTGGTAATAATAAAGCTACTTTTTTGGAATTTACATTATCAACAGCAAGCGTTTGTTCACCAGTTATAATCGCAACAATATCTTGTGCCGGATGATTAGGATATTTTGCAGCCCAATCCAAAATAACCCGTTTTAGTTGATTTTTGCGATTGGTATTTTTTGCTTCAAGGACTTCTGGGCTATCACCATCTTGAATAGGCGCTTTTATATTATTACGTTGATATGTATAACTTAAATCAATCCACCCTTTCAATGTTAAGTCATTTTCAGGTACAGAAATTTTACTTAGTTGATTTGTCGATAATTTGCTAAAAAAATTCCAGGTATTATTTAAGGTTTGTTTTTTTAATTTTTCTGGTGCAAATTTTTGTAAAGATAAGTAATCATACGCTTGCTCATTAATCTTTTTAGCTTTTCTATCTAAGGCTAATTTGATTGAATAATAACGATATGCTTGTGAATCATTTAATTTTTCGATAGTTAATTGACTAAGATTAAATGGTTGTCCTTTTCTAATTGCTATTTCACCTTGAGATAACAATTGGTCTTTTTGTTGTTCTGCATTAAGATTAGCCGGTAGTTGAGATAATAATTTATTTGCTTGAGAAAGTTTATTCTCATTTATTAATGCTCTTATCGCCAATAACTGCCAATCGATTTTAGCACTACCAGAGCTAGTATCTACCTGCGACAAATAATAATTGGAATCTTTAGTTTCATCATATTTAGCACTCTTTGATGAGTTAAGATGACATCCAACTAAAAGTGAAAATAATGCTAAAATAACAATAGCATAAAAGGATTGTTTTAATTTCATACACATTCTCTTATAATTTCTCATCCCCAAATTCGCTGTACATGTACAGTGACTTCTTCACGATCATGAAAAAGTTGCTTAGCCTGAATTTGTACATTTATTTGGTTGTTATTTAGTTCTTCTATTAGTAATTGTAAATTTTGTTTTACTTCTTCATAACGTTTTTTCATTGGTAGTTTGAGATTAAAAATTGCCTCTCGACACCAACCATTAATTAGCCATTTAGCTATTAACTCTGTTACTTTGGCTGGTTTTTCAACCATATCACACACCAGCCAATAAATATTATGCTTTTTAGGCATAAATTTAAAGCCATCTTCACGATAATGTTTAACTTGTCCTGTTTCCATTAATTTTTCATTCATAGGACCATTATCTATAGCATATACCATCATACTTCTTTTGACTAATTGATAAGTCCAACCGCCAGGACAAGCCCCTAAGTCAACAGCATTTAAACCACCTTTAAGTCGTTCATCCCATTCTTCATAAGGAATAAAAATATGAAAAGCTTCTTCCAATTTTAATGTTGAACGACTTGGTGCATCAGCTGGAAATTTTAACCTTGGTATTCCCATATAAAAAGGAGAATTATTTTGACTCAAGGAATAGCCAACATAACAACTATTATTATTGATAAATAATAAATGAATAACTGGTCGTGATGGATTTTGTACCTTCAACAAAATACGTTTGTTGCGTAATGCCTGACGAAGTGGAACAGTAAATTTGCGACAAAATCCTGCTAATTGCTTACCTTCATTAGTATCTGCAACTTCAACACGTAAATCACCAGCTTTATCAACAGTAGCCGATAAAACATTAATTATTGGCGTAATACGATCTTCAGTTGATAAATCAGCTAATAAATCACCAGCAACAAACATTTGCCTTGCAAAAATCAACGTTCGAAATGGAATTTGTTTAATTAATAATTCAGCTTGTTCGTCTTGGTAACACTCAAATATTACATAACCACTATTTTCTTTAACCTTGGCAAAACCAAATATTTCTTTTTGTGCGGCTCTATCCGTTATTTCTGCTGCACATTCTTTTTCAAACCCTGGTCGACAATACAAAATTATTTTGTTCAGTTTTTGCATATTCTTTCTTTCAATTATTTGAAAATGTTATAAAGTCATTAAATTAATCTGATTGGACTTTATTTGTATATAAAGGTGCCTCACCTTTAGGACGAGTTTTAAAGCGTCGATGTAACCACATATATTGTTCTGGTGCTTTTAATATTTCTTGTTCAATCGCTTTGTTCATAAAAGTAGCTGCTAGCACATCATCATCTATAGGATAGCCTTTAAGCTCAGGTGTAACGTAAACAGTATAGTGCCCATTCTTTTCTCGTTTAGGCGTGAAAGGAATAATTGCAGGCTGACTTAATTTGACTAAAATTCGAGTTCCAACGGTTGTTGCTGCTTTTTCTACCGCAAAGAGTGGCGCAAAAACACTATTTTTAGGACCATAATCATGATCTGGCGCATACCAAAGCAATTCACCATTCTTTAAGGCTCTTATCATGCCTTTAGTATTATAGCGATCTAACATATATTTATTCGATTTTAAACGCCCTTTTAATTGTACATAATCCATAACAGGGTTGTCGTTTGGTCGATAAACACCTACACCAGGATGACTCATACCTAAAATACGTGCACCGAGTTCTAGCGTTAAAAAGTGAATACCAATTAACAAAACACCTTGTCCAGACTGTTGTATCTGAGTGATATGTGAATCACCTTCAATTGAAGAGTGTTTTTTAAGTCTTTTGTCAGACCAGAACCATGCCATACCAGTTTCAAATATAGCAAGTCCTGTAGAAATAAAATTATCTCTTAATATTTTATCTCGTTCTTGTTCAGATTTTTCAGGAAAGCATAATTTTAAGTTTTGCCTTGCGGTCTCTTTACGCTTACCAATTAATTTCATCGAAAGTAATCCTAAACCTTTTCCTAATTGATAAATAACCGGATATGGCAGTAAAACGATCAAATATAAAATAGAAATGCCAAACCAGGTTAACCAATAGCGAGGATGTAATAATCGTTTTGTAAAAATAGGATGAATTTCTTGATTTTGACTCATATTAAGATTAAATAACCATTTAAACAAAGTTAGTCATTATATACCAATATCTTCTGTTATGCGGCAGAAAAATAAAATAATCAAAGATAACTAAAGTGCTTATCATGAAGTTGTTTGAAAAGATTACATAAAAAACACATATTAAGGATTAAATTAATTAATCCCTAATAATCAATTTTTACTTATAATTTAGAAAAAATATACCCTAAAAGAGCGTTCCTCAAAATTTGTTAAGCCTTAAATTGCTACTGGCGCTTTTATTGCTGGATAAGGATCGTAATCAACAATTTCGAAATCTTCAAATTCATAATCAAAAATTGTAGGTGGTCTGCGTTTAATTACAAGCTTAGGCAATGGTTTTGGCTCACGACTTAATTGTAAATGTGTTTGTTCCATATGATTAGAATACAAATGGGTATCACCACCTGTCCAGACAAAATCACCAACTTCTAAATCGCATTGTTGAGCAATCATATGAACTAATAACGAATAACTAGCAATATTAAATGGTAATCCTAAGAATACGTCACATGAACGTTGATAAAGTTGACATGACAGCTTACCTTGAGCTACATAAAATTGAAATAGAGCATGACATGGTGCTAACGCCATTTGATCAAGCTCTCCAACATTCCATGCCGAAACTATCATTCTTCTAGAGTCTGGATCATTTTTAATTTGTTCGATTAGTTGCGAAATTTGATCTATTTGTCGACCATCCGCAGCTCCCCAAGCGCGCCATTGTTTGCCATAAACAGGACCAAGATCACCATTTTCATTGGCCCATTCATCCCAAATTGTTACTTTATTATCTTTTAAATAATTAATATTAGTATCACCTTTAAGAAACCAAAGTAACTCATAGATGATTGAACGTAAATGACATTTTTTGGTGGTCACTAATGGAAAACCATCTTGCAAATTAAATCGCATTTGATGACCAAAGATCGATAAAGTCCCTGTACCAGTTCTATCCGATTTAGCCGTTCCTTCGTTTAAAATTTTTTGCATTAGTGATAAATACTGTTTCATTTTTTAATAGCCTTATTGTTAAATCTATATGCATATAAAAGCATCAAGATACCACCAATGATCATAGGGAGACAGAGAATTTGTCCCATACTGATTATATTTAAAAATAATCCTAATTGTTCATCGGGTTGTCTAAAGAACTCAATTATAAACCTAAATATGCCATAACAAACTAAAAACAGTCCTGAGGCTGCACCAACTGGACGAGGTTTGCGAATAAATAAATTTAAAATAATAAATAATATTATACCTTCAAATACCATCTCATAAAGTTGTGAAGGGTGACGTGGCAAAACGCCGTTTAATTGGCTGTATAAAGAAAACCATTCTGGATTTGCTTGGACAAACATAAAATCAGCATGTGATGAAGTAGGAAATAACATACCGATTGAAGAGTTAGTTACTCGGCCCCACAATTCACCGTTAATAAAATTACCAAATCGGCCAAACATTAAACCGAGTGGTACTAATGGAGCCACAAAATCAGCTACTTGCATAAAGGTCTTTTGTGTTTTTTTAGCAAAGATAGCAATAACACAAATGGCACCAATCAAACCGCCATGGAAAGACATCCCCCCTTCCCAAACTCTGAATAGAATAGTAGGCTCTTCAAGAAATGCATCAAAATTATAAAATAATACATAACCTAAACGTCCGCCAATAAAGAGGCCCAAAAACCCCCAGAATAATAAGTTTTCAACTTGTTGTGATGTCCAATTGCTATTGGGTTTATTAGCACGACGTTTAGCTAAAAACAAGGCGCCAAGCACACCAAATAGGTACATGGCACCATACCAATGTAATGAAATAGGGCCGATTGAGAAAGCTATTGGATTAAAATTGGGAAATTGTAAAAATTGATTCATTTTTTAACACGCTGTTTATTTTTTCGTTTGTGAGCAAAGAAGTTAAACCGTTTTTTCTTAGAAAGATTTGTTACAGGTTCTTCTACTTCAGATTGTATAGTAAATGCAGGCAAAGAAAACTCCTTCATTGCTTTGCGATATACATCACGCTTAAAAGCAATAACCTGCCGTATAGGATACCAATAACTTACCCACTTCCAATCATCAAACTCAGGAGTTGAAGACATATTCAAATTAATCACTGAAGTATCAGAAATCAATTCTAATAAAAACCACTTTTGTTTTTGACCAATACATACCGGCTGATTATCCCAACGAATCATGCGTTTTGGTAATTTATACCTTAGCCAACCATTGGTCACCGATAATATTTTAACATCTTTAGGTAGTAATCCTACTTCTTCATTTAGTTCACGAAACATTGCCTGTTCTGGCGTTTCATTAAGTTTTATTCCGCCCTGAGGAAATTGCCAAGAGTTTTGTCCATAACGCCGAGCCCAAAGCACTTGACCATACCTGTTACAAATAACTATTCCTACATTTGGACGGTAGCCATCATTATCAATCACTGACTACCTCAAAAATTTATTTTTTATATTGTTAAATTGTTTCACACATATAACAATAAATAAATAGGAAAATGATACTAATAGAGTAAATATAATATTATACAGCCGATTTTGGTGATAATTTAATAATCGTTATAATATTAATTATCGCAAAGGTAACCTCTATAGCTAAACTACCTAAAGAGCCTATCCATAAGCTATATATTATCCATAAAATACTACTTAACAATATTAGTAATCGCATCTTTTGTTGTTCAAATCTAAATAATGCAATTGTTACTAATGTTGTACCAATAACCGAGAAATAATGTATAAATTGTCGCCAATCAGGCGTTGTGAAAAAGTAAAATATCCACATCAATCCGATAAAAAACATCATGGCTAAAAAATTCTTGGTATAAGTTGATGTGATGTTTCTAAAAATATTTACTATATTAAGTATAGCAGCAGGATAGGATTCTGGTCCTAATAAATAAAAATGCACAGTCATAATAATATTAACAATGGTTAATTGCCATCGAAAAGCATTATCATTACGTTGTAAAAAAGCACTAACTCCAACAAGATAACCTAAAATACCAATTAATTGCGGAATTGTTGTGTATTTTTCAATAAAATCAGAGCTAAAAAACTGGTATAAAAAGTTTAGATTATCCACTGTTTACTCCTTAGACAAATGGCTCTGATAAATAACTAACAAAAAATACATTGATCCTAGAACGCAAAAAAGCCCAGCATCGCTGCTGGGCTCGTATATTTAAAAGTCTGGCGGCACCCTACTCTCACATGGGTAATACCCACACTAC
>NZ_JACFPE010000009.1:0-73478 GCF_016102185.1 Gilliamella sp. W8126
CATTCGTATTGTTTATTTCAATTACTTATTCGATTAACCGCTCCTTTTTTTTATAAACATCAGTAATAAATGTTTTGGGGATTTTGTTTAAATTTTTTAAATACATTTATTCGATTAATCAATTAGTTATGACAAATTTATGTTTATTTTTAGTACAGAGTGGTTAGATGAGTAACAGTAAAATGACGAAGATATCTTGATGATAAAGCTAGGATATTTATCATTTAAAATAATCTGTTTTGCCTTTTTGGAATTAAATAATAGTAATTATTATTTAATAAACCATTACGCTTAACTTCAATTTTATGAAAATAAGTTTACATTCTATTAAATATACTATGCCAATTTAACCGTTAAAGAAATATCCGGAATTTATTATAAGTAAGAATACTTAAAAAACCATCTTGTCAAAATTATCTGCAATGTATTATGTAGCATTATTAAGCTAATCAAAAGCAACAAAACTAAAATTAGATTCATATTCAATTATGGAATCTACAGAGACCATTTCTTTATTACTATTTAACATTTTTTATAAATATACCTTGTATTCCTTTTAATAAAAGATAGCATCTAACTTATGATTTGATAGTAAAAATATTTAGCACATGAGCAAGAAGTCAAATATTAAGCGCACGAGTAAAGATTTAGAGAACACTAGTAAGTTTTTAAGCTATGTTTTAAGGCATAAACCAGAATCTATTGGTATCACATTAGATAGTAATGGTTGGGTTGGAATAGATGTTTTAATTCGGCAAGCGAATAAACATCGTCAACAACTGTCGCAAGATTTAATTAGCCAAGTCGTTATAACTAGTGATAAAAAACGCTTTACTCTGTCCGAAGATGGCTTGAAAATACGCGCAGCTCAAGGACATTCGACTAATCAAGTAAATATAATACATGTAGAAAAAATCCCACCTGAATATTTATATCATGGTACAGCAACCCGTTTTCTAGATTCAATCATTCAACAAGGTTTGATTGCGGGCGAACGTCATTATGTTCATCTTTCAATTGATAATAAAACAGCTGTAGCCGTTGGTAAACGTCATGGAAAACCAGTTGTATTAAGAGTTAGTGCTTTAACTATGTATCAACAAGGTATCAAGTTTTATTTAGCCGATAATGGCGTTTAGTTAACGGAGAATGTACCAAGCCAATTTTTAGAAGTTATTTAAATTAAATCTGCATCATTGAAAAAATAATTTTTAGTTTATGGTGTGAAAAAGTTAATTAGAGCATTACTGACATTCAGATTAATTAACTAAATTAATGAAAACATCGCTGTTAGTTAAAACTACTTTTCAAAATCGATAATAATACGATTAGTTTAACGTACTCTTTGTTCATTTTTTCGATCAAATCATATCTCAATGCTAGTTCAACACAACAATTTTCAAATATTACCGTATAGAAATTATCGACATTCACAAGAATAGCGGTTATTGTATATTTATTCATCTAAGCTGTTTTACTGATTAAGTTGTTTGCAGGTTTTACATTTAATCATAGTTTTAATCATAGTTTAGATGTGTAGTTCCCTTCTTTTTATTTTTTTCATAACGATATTCAGGTTAATTAGGAGCCTAAAATGCAGCATATTATGGAAACGATTAGAAAAACAGAGCAAGAGTTTATTGATATTCGCCATCAAATTCATCAACATCCTGAATTAGGTTTTGAAGAACATAAAACCAGCGATTTAGTGGCAAGTAAATTAGCTGAGTGGGGCTATGAAGTACATCGTGGTTTAGCAAAAACCGGTGTGGTTGGTGTCTTAAAAAATGGTACTAGTGATAAAAAAATTGGTATTAGAGCCGACATGGATGCGCTACCAATTATTGAAGCATCCGGAAAACCGTGGAGCAGTCAAACCCATGGCAAATTCCATGGTTGTGGCCATGATGGTCATACCACTATTTTGCTTTGTGCAGCCAAATATCTTGCCGAAACCCGTCACTTTGATGGCACTTTGCATGTTATTTTTCAACCAGCTGAAGAGTTGTTATATGGTGGAAAAGTAATGGTTGATGACGGTTTATTTAAACAATTTCCTTGCGATGTTATTTTCGGTATCCACAACATGCCAGGTTTTAAAGAAGGTCATTTTTATTTCAAAGCCGGCGCTCTTATGGCCTCATCCGATACGATCCATATTCATATTAAAGGTAAAGGTGCCCATGGTGCAATGCCAGAAAGAGGGATTGATGCAACGCTTGTCGCTTGTTATATCGGCACAGCCTTACAAAGCATTGTTTCTCGTAATGTGTCACCATTTGAGCAAGCCGTTATCACGATTGGTTGTATTCAATCAGGTGAAGCGCCGAATGTTGTTAATAGCGATGCACTAATGAAGTTAACGGTTAGAGCACTGGATAACGATACTCGTGCTTTATTACTTAAACGGATTAGCGAAGTTGCAACTGCACAAGCAGAGAGTTTTGGCGCCTCAGTACAAATTGAGCATGTGAATGGTAGTCCGGTATTGAATAATGGTGCAGATGCAACCAAATTTGCATTAGAAGTCGCACAAAAATTAGTCGGTGAAGATCGCGTGCATGATAATTGTCATCCTTTTATGGGCAGTGAAGATTTTGCTTTTATGTTAGAAAGTAATCCTAATGGCTGCTATATGATTATAGGTAATGGCGATGAACCCGGTTTTTGTAGTGTGCACAATCCTGGTTATGATTTTAATGATAAATGTATTGTTACCGCTGCATCATATTGGGTGGCATTAACTGAAAACTATTTAAACATATAAGGATTAATGTGCAGCTATGTCAAAAATAAATATGTCAAATTCAAAAAATTCTCCAGCAAAGCAGTTTAAAAGTTACAACCGATTAACTTTAGGTATTGTATTAGGGGTGATCACTTTTTGGCTTTTTGCTCAGTCTATAGTCAATGTTGGGCCGGCGGTTCAACATAGTATTGGTATCACTCCTGCATCGTTCAATTTAGCCGTCAGTTTAACCGCGCTGTTTTCTGGTTGTTTTATTGTCGTTGCTGGCGGACTCGCTGATCGCTTTGGCCGAGTTCGTTTTACCTATTTAGGTTTTATTTTAAGTATTATTGGTTGTCTTTGTTTGATCTTAGCCCGAGGTGAAGTACTTTTTACCATTGGTCGGATTATTCAAGGCTTATCTGCTGCTTGTATTATGCCATCGACGTTGGCATTAGTGAAAACCTATTATGAAGGTAAAGATCGTCAACGAGCATTGAGTTTTTGGTCAATTGGCTCTTGGGGTGGTTCAGGAACTTGTGTACTTGCCGGTGGAGCAATAGCCACTTATTTAGGTTGGCAATGGATTTTTATTATCTCAATCATCTGTGCTGTGTTAGGTATGCTGTTATTGAAAGGGACACCAGAAACTAAAATTGACGATCCATCAAGTTTGCCCAAATTTGATTATGTTGGGCTATTCGTTTTTGTGATCACTTTAGTTACGTTAAACCTTGTCATCACCAAAGGATCTACTTTTGGTTGGACTAGTGTAATGACATTATCACTCGCTACGATATGTTTGGTTTTTCTGATTTTATTTTTTGCTATAGAAAATCGTAAAGCTAATGGCGCATTTATAGATTTTTCACTGTTTAAGAACGTCCCTTATCGTGGAGCTACCTTATCTAACTTTCTACTTAATTCTGTGGCCGGTACTTTAATTGTTGCCAGTACTTATACCCAACAAGGAAGAGGCTTTACCCCTTTCGAAAATGGATTATTGACCATAGGTTATTTAGTTTCGGTTTTATGTATGATTCGAGTTGGTGAAAAGATCTTACAAAAAGTCGGGGCGAAAAAACCAATGTTACTCGGGCCGTTAATTACCGGTTCAGGTATTGCCTTGATGACGCTGACTTTCTTACCCGACATGTTTTATATTATTTCGGTGTTAGCCGGCTATATTTTATTGGGTCTTGGCTTAGGTTTTTACGCTACACCATCAATTGATACCGCAATAGCTAGTGCTCCGGAAGATAAAGTTGGTGTTGCATCAGGAATATATAAAATGGCAAGCTCATTAGGGGGGGCATTTGGTGTCGCTATTTCAGCCTCAACCTATGCTGCAGTTATTGCCAGCGGTCAAAGTGTCGCCACAGCGGCGGCAATTGGACTGTGGATTAATGTTGGCTTTTGTCTGTTATGTTTTATTTCAATTTTAATTTTAGTGCCCAATAATGCCGGCAAGAATAAATAAGTTAGCATAACTTTTTTATCATTTTAAATTAGGGATAAATCTTTTCGCATCTATCCCTGTTTTTTAATTAAAACTTTTATAAAACAATTTTTACAAACACTGAAAAATAAACCCATATAACTTAAAAAATTATATGGGTTTTGAAATAGAAAAATCTGTTTAAAATATTTAGTTATCTGTAGATAAAACTTATTTGCCAATACAGAATGAACTGAATATTCGTCCTAATAAATCATCAGACGTAAATTCACCAGTAATTTCACTTAGCGCTTCTTGAGCCAATCTAAGTTCTTCCGCCAATAGTTCGCCAGCATGGAATGTGGTAAGTTGATATTGACCATTATTTAAATGCTCTGCTGCTTTCTCAAGTGCTTGTAGATGTCGACGACGGGCCAGAAAACCACCTTCGGTGCTACTAGTAAAGCCCATAACCTGTTTGAGATGATCACGTAATAATGTAATACCTTCACCGGTTCTTGCTGATAGTTGAATAAGACAATAGCCATTTTGTTCACTATAACCTAACGGTTCACCAGTTAAATCAGCCTTGTTGCGAATAACTGTGACTGGTATGTTTTTCGGTAAACGTTCAATAAATTCTGGCCAGAGTTTTTCTGGATTTGTCTCATTAGTTGTTGTACTGTCGACCATAAATAAAACGCGATCGGCTTGATCAATTTCTTGCCATGCTCGCTCAATACCAATACGTTCAACTTCATCACTAGCTTCACGTAAGCCGGCAGTATCGATTATATGTAAAGGCATTCCATCAATATGGATATGTTCACGTAAAACATCGCGCGTTGTTCCAGCTATATCCGTTACGATAGCGGCATCTCGTCCTGCTAATGCATTAAGTAAACTTGATTTACCGGCATTAGGTCTACCCGCTATGACAACTTTCATGCCTTCACGCAATAATGAACCTTGTTTAGCTTCTTGACGGACTTCATTTAATCGTTGTATGACTTGCTCAAGTTCTGCAGCTATTTTCCCGTCAGATAAAAAGTCTATCTCTTCCTCTGGAAAATCAATAGCAGCTTCAGTAAAAATACGTAGGTGAATTAATGATTCAACCAGTGTATTAATTTTTTTAGAAAATACCCCTTGTAAAGATGATAAGGCTGATTTTGCTGCTTGCTCTGAGCTGGCATCTATTAAGTCAGCGATGGCTTCGGCTTGTGCTAGATCCAATTTATCATTTAAGAAAGCTCGCTCTGAAAATTCACCCGGCCTTGCAATCCGCACACCAGGAATATCTAAAATACGTTTTAATAGTAAATCTAAAATAACTGGACCACCATGCCCTTGTAGTTCAAGCACATCTTCACCCGTAAATGAGTGTGGATTGGGAAAAAATAAAGCAATCCCTTCATCTAAGGTTGTACCATCCGATGCTAAAAAAGGTAAATAATGAGCATAACGCGGCTTAGGTAAAATACCTAAAACGGCTTTAGCAATATCTTGCGCTTTAGGGCCGGAAACACGCAATATTCCGACACCACCACGACCGGGAGGTGTCGCTTGTGCAACAATTGTATCTGTATTCATATTTATCAATTTTAATTTAAATAGCAATGGTTAATCATACCACGACAACCATTAAAAATCTGTAAAGTGAAATAGTCTAAAGCAATGGGACTGATTAATTATCATTTTTAGTTTCAACATAATCTAAGGGATGATCAAATAGCCATGAGTTAAGTAAAGCTAATGGTTCTCTTATCATGGCGATATATTTATCAAAATTGCTATAACTTAATGGTGCTGACAAACCAGAAATATCACCAATATTGGATCGTTTAGCTAACATGATTGAACGTAAAATATGGAAATCATTAGTTACCACAACGGTCTTTCCTAATGGCAAAACTTGATTAGCATACACAAATTGTTGTGCTGTTCGCCTTGATCTATCTTCTAAATAGACCCTTGAAGGTTCAATACCTTTTTGGATTAAATAATCAGCCATCACGCTCGCTTCAGTCGCCGATTCATCACTACCCTGCCCCCCACATACAATCACTTTTGTATTGGGATTAGCTTGTAAATAATTGATCGCAGTATTCAAGCGAATTTGTAACGTTAAAGGAGCTTGTGCTGGAGTGCCCACGACTTGTGAACCTAATACCACCAGAGTATCAGCATTCGCTGCTGGTTTTTGGTAAGCAAAAATAAAAATAATAATATTACAAAGAATAAAATAAAATAGTATTAATATCAGTAACCATCTAATTAATTTCATGATTATCATCTAATACCTCTCATTTTTTAAAACAAGTTTCAAAATGGTCATCAACTAATCCCATCGATTGCATAAATGCATAACAGATCGTTGATCCAACAAAAGAAAATCCTCTCTTTTTTAATGCTTTTGACATTCTATCTGATATTTCGGTGCTAACTGGAACTTCACTTATGTCATTAAAGTGGTTAATTATAGGTTTACCATTAACAAAGGACCAAATAAATTGAGAAAAATCCTCATTATTGTTCTGCATTGCTAAGTAAGCATGAGCATTTTTTACAATGCTGTTAAGTTTTAGACGATTACGAATTAAGCCTTCATTTTCAAGTAATGATTCTATATCAGTCGCCGTTAATTGGATAATTTTTTGTGGTTCAAAATTGAAAAAGCATCGACGATATTCATCTCGTTTTTTTAGAACAGTAATCCACGATAACCCTGCTTGTTGACCTTCAAGACAGATTTTTTCAAATAGTTTTAAACTATCATATTGTGGATGCCCCCATTCATTATCGTGGTAATCAATATATAACGGGTCATTGCTAACCCAACTACAACGTTTTGGTTGGTTATTTTTCATAGTTATTCTAACTTAATATTTTGAGATTATTATACTTGATAAATAAATTGAGTGTTTATTTAAATCATCCCTAAATTTATATTATAAATCTAACCAGCAGATAATTACTGTTGATTAAATTTTTTTATGATTAAAAAAATATCTATTTTTTATGGCAGAATGACCATTCACGATTAAGATTTAGTCAATATATAATTATTTTCTTAATTGACTATATCAGTTTAACTATAACAATAAGGTTTTTTCATGAGTCAGTCCGAGATTAATGCTGAATGGCAACCAGTGGCACGTCCATTGAACAGCAAAGATTTAAAAACATTGATATTATCCTCTTTAGGAGGAACATTAGAATTTTATGATTTTGTTATCTATGCACTCTACATTGATACCATTGTCAAACCGTTATTTTTACCCCATACATTATCGCCGTTAACGTTAGATTTATTTGCGTGGGGAATTTTTGCAGCCGGCTACTTGGTTCGCCCTGTTGGTGGCATTATTATGGCGCACTTTGGTGATAAAGTTGGTCGTAAAAGAATGTTTACCTTAAGTGTGGCGATGATGGCTTTACCTACTTTTATCATTGGTATTTTGCCTACTTATGAAACAATTGGTATTGTAGCACCATTATTATTGTTATTGATGCGGATGCTACAAGGCGCGGCTATCGGTGGTGAAATGCCTGGCGCATGGGTATTTATCGCAGAACATACCCCAAAACAACGTTATGGTTTAGGTGTCGGTACTTTAACCTCAGGCATTACTGGTGGTATCTTACTTGGCTTTTTCGTTACAATTATTATTGATCTCTATTTTACTAACCAAAATATTTTGGATTATGCATGGCGTATTCCTTTTATTATTGGCGGTATTTTTGGGGTTATTTCAGTATATTTACGCAAATTTTTATCTGAAACGCCAATTTTTAAAGAGTTAGCTGCACGTAAAGCTTTAGAAAAAAGTATACCTGTGGTTACCGTATTAAAAAAACACAAAACGGCATGTTTGATTGTCGCATTATTAACTTGGTCTTTATCCACCGCTATTATGGTCGGTATTTTAATTACTCCTGGACGCATTGTTGGTGGTATGTACCATTTTGCAAATCTTGATTGGCGTATCGGTGGTTGTATTGCTGCTTTAACCTTATCTATTGGTTGTGTTATTGCTGGTTGGTTAGATGATAAATTAGGTACAGCAAAAACCGTTATCATCACATGGGGTGGCTTAGCAGTAGTCAGTATCTATTTTTATAGTTCTTTAACTGCAGATATATCATTAACTAAACTTTATTCTATTTGGGCAGTATTTGGTTTGTTTATCGGCTCGATAGCCATGACACCAATTATCGGCACTAGAACGTTTCCACCAGCAATTCGTTATTCTGGATTATCGTTCTCTTATAATTTGGCCTACGCACTATTTAGTGCAATTACCCCAACGTTAACTATTTATTTGTTAAGCCCAGATCACTTATTAGGCGAATTTAGTTATCTTGGCGCAGGTATTTATATTTCAGCTGTCGCTTTACTAGCTGTTGTAGTTGGCTTTACTTCATTAGCCCAAAATGGCTGGCAAAATAAATCAGATCATTAAAGACTATTAATAAAAAACAGGGCAATAGCCCTGTTTTCGGTAAAAAGTAAGATAAATGATAAATATTAACGCATTGTAACAAATTCTTCCGCTGCTGTTGGATGAATTGCAATAGTATTATCAAAGTCTTTTTTGGTTGCTCCCATTTTCAATGCTACAGCAAACCCTTGTAATATTTCGTCCATACCATAACCAATGCCATGAATACCAACAATTTTTTCTTGCTCACCAACACAGACTAATTTCATTCGGCAAGGTTGTCGATGCGACGTGACCGCGGTATACATAGCAGTAAAAGTAGATTTATAAACTTTGACGTTTTCTGGGCCATATTGCAATATAGCTTGCGGTTCACTTAAACCAACCGTACCAATCGGTGGGTGAGTAAACACCACTGTTGGAATATTAGAATAATCTAGATGCTCATTTGGTTTATTGTTAAATAGTCGTTCCGATAATCGACGACCGGCAGCCACCGCTACAGGGGTTAATGCTGCGGCGCCTGTATCATCCCCTACCGAATAAATGCCGGCAACACTAGTATTTTGAAACTCATCCACAATAATAAATCCATTGTTATCAACTTTAATACCTGCAGCAGATAAATTCATTTCTTTTGTTGCTGGTTCACGACCGATTGCCCATATTAAGCAATCAACAGTATAACTCTCACCATTTTCTAATGTTAACGTCAATGATTCATCATCATTTTTAGTAACAGAAGAAGGGATTGCAAAAGTGTGCAAATGCTGACCTTCATTAGTTATTACTTCCATTAATGTTTCCACAATAAGTGGATCGAAAGCACGTAAAGGTGTACCTTGGCGAACAAATTGATGTGTTTCTGCGCCAAGTGAATGTAACACGCTGGCTATTTCACAAGCTATATAACCAGCTCCAACTACTGCTACTCGTTTAGGAAGTGCTTTTAACTCAAAAAATCCATCAGAAGTGATACCATATTGCGCTCCAGGTATATTTGGAATCGTTGGCTTTCCACCTACAGCAATAAGTATATGATCGGCACTATAATGTTCGCCATTAACTTCAATCGTTTTTGCATCAACAAATTTGCCATAACCATGGATCACATCGACATTATTATTGTTTAAAACACGATCATAAGATTGATGGACACGCTCAATATAAGCAGTTCGACTTGCAATAAGTTTGTCCCAATCAAAATGGTTAATAGTGGTATCAAAACCATAATCAGGGCCATAATGGTTAATTGCTTCAGCAATTTGTGCACCATACCACATAATTTTTTTCGGTACACAGCCAACATTTACGCAAGTTCCACCAAGTAACTTAGCTTCAATAATTGCACATTTTTTACCATATGATGCAGCACGATTAATAGAGGCAATCCCACCACTACCACCACCGATAGCAATATAGTCATAATGTTTAGTCATAAAAAATCCTTTAAATAAATTAGCAAATAATGATTAATAGCTTTGCACAAAGCGGACAATAAAAAAAGTATTAAATATGAAATTTAATGATAGTTATTAACTATTGATTGGTCTTATTCATTAATATAATCGTATTAATGATTTTTTTAATAGTTTCTGACTTACTAAAAACATCTATTTAAAGCCTGAGAATTAACCGGTTTAGAATTCAATTTTTCGCTAATCTCAAGATGGCATTTGTTATTTTCAAGTTTGTAAAGAATACTATATATTTTCCCTAATTCTGGAGTGAATTGCTGATATTTTGTTGTACAGACGAATTTATCATCTCTTGATTTACCAATAACAGTAACGATTTGATTACTAGGAGTTTTCACTTCTACCGAAGGAACATATTTAGGATAAATATTAAATGGTACAATTTTATGGCGAAAAACATAGCCAAGACTCTGATAATTAGAACATGTGTTACTTTTACCATCATAAATATTTAACGAAAAATAGGTTGGATAATCAGTTTCTGTAGTGAAAACAAGTTGAGGATCATTGATATTTGCTTCATAACGATATTTGTGTTGCGGTACTCGGTGACAAGCGACAATCAGAAAGCCCATTAACAATAAAGTCACTTTTGTTTTCATTATCCTATTCCTTATTAATTATTTAAGATTTTATTTTTCAAAACTCAAATAACTATTTATTTGAGTGAATTAAATATCAAATAATGAAAAATTTGAACACCAATTATTGTATATTTGAGTAATTGGCTACCCAATTAAATAGCCAATTACCGAAATACATTATTCTTGTTGTTTAATCCTATCAATGATATTCGTGGTTGAACAACCATCTTCAAAATTCAGTACTTTAACCTCACCACCAGCTTCAATAACCTCTTTGCCACCAGCGATATCTTCTGGTTTATAATCGCCACCTTTAACTAGTACATCTGGTAATATGCTAGCAATTAATCGTTGCGGTGTCTCTTCCTCAAAAGGAACAACCCAATCAACAGAATCAAGCGCACCTAAAACAATCATTCTTTGCATTAATGGATTGATTGGACGTGATGGTCCTTTAAGCTGTTTTACCGAAGCATCGCTATTTACCGCCACAATCAAACGATCGCCAAGTTTACGGGCATTAGCAAGATAAGAGACATGCCCAGCATGTAAAATATCGAAACAACCATTAGTCATGACAATTTTTTCACCACGAAGACGCGCTTTGCGAATTTCTTCTTTTAATGTGTCTTCAGTCATCACACCGAAACCATCATCAGCACGAGCTCGGATAGCGTTACTTAATTCAACTTGAGATACCGTAGATGTCCCTAACTTGCCAACCACAACACCTGCTGCTGCATTTGCTAAAAAACAGCTCTCCTCAAGAGATTGCCCTGCGGCTAATGAAGCAGCTAAGGTCGCTATCACCGTATCACCAGCACCAGTAACATCAAATACCTCTTTGGCTTGCGTAGGTAGATGATAAACAGGTTTATCTAACTGTATTAACGTCATCCCTTTTTCACTACGAGTGACAAGCAGTGCTTTGAAATCGTATTGTTTAATCAGTTGATAGCCCTTTTCGATAATTTCTTGCTCTGTTTTGCAAACACCAACAACTGCTTCAAATTCAGACATATTTGGCGTTAATAATGTTACCCCACGGTAACGCTCAAAATCAGTACCTTTCGGATCAACCAATATTGGGACATTTGCTTTTTGAGCTTGTTTAACCATTGCTTGTACAGCAGTTAAAGCACCTTTGGCATAGTCAGATAGTACTAATACTTTAGAGGTTGAAAGTGCACTTTCAATACGTTCTAAAATAGGTGTATGATCAACATTATTAAAACCTTCTTCAAAATCAATTCTAATGAGTTGTTGATTTCTAGATAAAACTCTTAATTTGGTAATTGTTGGATGAGTTGAGACTGATACAAAATCACAATGGACATTACGTTTAGTCAGTTGTTCATCAAGTACTTTGGCTGGTTCATCAATACCGGTAAAACCAATTAATCTTGCGCCCCCCCCTAAAGAGGTTATATTCATAGCGACATTGGCTGCACCACCAGCGCGTTCTTCTAGAGCATCAACTTTAACAATTGGCACTGGTGCTTCTGGTGATATACGGTTAGTACCACCATACCAATAGCGATCTAACATAATATCGCCAACTACCAGAACTTTTGCTTGATTAAACTCAGGAAGTGAAGTTTTCATTATGGTCATATATCCTTTACTTGTTATTCAGTAAATCACTTATCGATTTATTATTAATCCCCAACAGATTCATCGTCTGGTTGAATTTTTTTTCTGGGTTGATAAAAACGGGCAAAAAATGTCCCTATTTCAAATAATAAACAGATAGGTACAGCTAATAAAATTTGAGAAAATACATCCGGTGGGGTTACAAACATCGCTACAGCAAACACACCGACAATAATATAAGGTCTTTTTTTACGTAAATTTTTAGGAGTAGTAACGCCAGTCCAACAAAGCAAAATAATCGCCACAGGCACTTCGAATGCAAAACCAAATACAATAAATAGTGTCATGACAAAATCAAGATATTTTGTAATATCAGTATTTATCGCGACATCAACAGGTGCTGTATGGATAAAGAAATAAAATGCCAAAGGAAATACAGCAAAATATGCAAACGCAATACCGATATAAAAAAGTACCGTACTAGAAATAATTAATGGCATAATCAGCCGTTTTTCATGTTGATATAGAGCCGGAGCAATAAATCCCCAAACTTGATATAAAAGATAAGGAATAGAAATAAATATTGCAACAACGGCCGTCAGTTTAATTGGTGTAAAAAAAGGGGCGGCAATATCGGTGGCAATCATACTGCTACCTTTAGGTAATTGACTGATAAGCGGATTAGCAACAATATGATAGATATCATTTGAGAAATAAAGCAAACATGCTAATACTAGTAATATACAAATGATACAGCGTAAAAGTCTTGTTCTTAGTTCGACCAGATGTCCAATAAGTGGTTGGGTTGCGTCGTCTGTCATAATTTATCTTTATCTGAATGAATTGTTGTATCAATTTGACTGACTGAATTAATCTCATTTTGCAGTGATTCGGTTACCCGTTTTAATTCATCAATTGATGCTTGCAGTTCTGGGGTAAGAGAATTCAAACCACTTTGTTCGGCTTTTTTTAAGCTATCTTGTAGTTCTTGCAGTTTGAGTTCTTTATTCAATTCTAACTGGACAGTTGCTGACATGCGACGGAGTACTTTAATCCATCCGGCAACAGTTTTAATTGCAATAGGCAAACGTTCCGGTCCTAATACAACCAGTCCAATAATTAATACTAATAGTAGCTGACCAAAGCTAATATCGAACACGGGTTACTCTTTATCGGCGTGGTTATTAGCTGATGAGTCAAGATGTTCAACTTTTTGTGAATCATCAGTCTCTTTTTTGTCATCATCGTCATTCATGGCTTTTTTAAAACCTTTAATTGAAGCCCCAAGATCAGAGCCCAATGAACGCAATTTTTTTGTTCCGAATAATAGTACGATAACAGCAACAAATATCAGTAGTTTGGGCAAACTAGGCATATGATAACTATCTCCAATAGCGTTAGGTAGTCAAATTATACACTTAAATGGTGATATTCCCAAAAATAACTATTTCAATGTACAACCAGTGTTACAATAGACAAAACACAAACTAGACTAAGAATGGCCAACGACCAACGATAGCGTTTTTTGCCTCGTTGTAATTCTTGATTAATCTGTTTTAATTGGTTATGCATCTGTTTAGTCATACGAGCCTGATCACCTAATCTTACTGGCAGGTCAACTAGGATGTTCTTCCACTCCGGTAACGAGGTCCATACTTGCTGGAATAACGTTTTAGCGCTGTACTTATCTTCATACCATTTTTCAAGAAATGGCTTAGCAGTTTGCCATAAGTCGAGTTCTGGATATAGCTGACGTCCTAATCCTTCTATATAAAATAAGGTTTTTTCAAGTAATGTTAATTGCGGCTGAATATCCATTTCAAATTGACGAGCAACTTGAAATAAAGCTAATAAAATTTGAGAAAATGAAATTTCACCTAATGGTTTGGCAAATGCAGGTTCACACACACTACGCATAGCCATTTCTAATGCCGTTGCATCAGTTGTTTCTGGCACCCAACCAGAAGCAATATAAATTTGCGCAATTCGTCGATAATCTTGATTGAAAAAGGCGAGAAAATTTTCAGCTAAATAACGCTGATCATCTTCAGTTAGTACACCAACAATTGCACAGTCTATGCCAATATAACGGGGATTTTGCGGTTCAGAAATATCAACAAAGATATTACCTGGATGCATATCAGCATGGAAAAAATTATCTCGAAACACCTGTGTAAAGAAAGCTTGAACACCACGTTCGGCGAGCAATTTCATATTGACACTATTTCGTTTAAGTTCATCAATATTAGCTATTGGTGTACCATAAATTCGTTCTTCTACTAAAATATTTGTTCGACAAAGATCTTGATAAACATAAGGAATATACAAAATCTCACTATTTATGAAATTATCCCGTAAACGAGCAGTATTATAAGCTTCTTTTTGTAGATCAAGCTCTTTCAAAAGTGTATTTTCATAATCACTAACAATTTCAACCGCACGTAACTTTTCACCAAATTTAATCCGTTTAGTAAATTGATTAGCAGCCCAATACATCAAGCGAATATCGGATTTAATTATAGGTAAAATATTCGGGCGTAAGACTTTAATCACAACTTGGGCGTGGCTGCTTTTTAAAGTTGCAGTATGCACCTGAGCAATAGAAGCAGAAGCTAATGGTTTTTCCTCAAAATCGGTAAAATAATCATCTATAGAACAACCAAGAGCTGATTCAATAATTTGTCTGGCAATTTGTCCATCAAAAGAAGCTACTTGATCTTGCAGTTTGGCTAATGCATCAGCAAGATGTTTCGGTAATACATCTCGCCTTGTTGAAACCATTTGTCCAAACTTTATCCAAACCGGACCTAACTCTTGTAAGGCTAGACGCAATCTTTCACCAATATCTTGTTGTTTTGCTTTAGATCTAACCCAAAATAGACTAATCAACAACAATTTAAACCATGTTGAGGTTCGATGTTTTGGTAATAGTTCATCTAATCGATAAGCTCGAAATACCGTTAATATTTTATAAATTCGAAGAAATGTCATTCTTTTTTATCACATTAAAATTTAAAACCAGTATGTAAAGCCACAATGCCACCTGTCATATTGTGATATTTCACATCGACAAATCCAGCATCCTCCATCATTTTTTTCAATGTTTTTTGATCTGGGTGCATTCTGATAGATTCAGCTAAATATCGGTAACTATCAGCATCATTAGCGACAATTTTGCCTATCAACGGTAACATAGTAAATGAGTATAAGTCATAAGCTTTATTTAAAATCTGGTATTGCGGTTTAGAAAACTCAAGTATTAATAAACGACCACCAGGTTTTAACACTCTCCACATAGATTGCAATGCTTTTTGCTTATCAGTGACATTGCGTAAACCAAATGAGATAGTAATACAATCGAAATAGTTATCAGCAAATGGCAGTTCTTCTGCATTAGCTTGTACATATTCAATATTATTAAATAGACCTTTGTCTCGAAGCTTATCTCTACCAACTTTTAGCATAGATTCATTGATATCAGCTAATACAACTAAACCATCATCACCGACAATTTGCGAGAATTTAGCCGTCAAATCGCCAGTACCGCCGGCAAGATCCAAAACTTTTTGCCCCTTACGAACACTACTATATTCAATAGTGATTTTTTTCCAGATACGATGAATACCAAATGACATAAGGTCATTCATAACATCATATTTATCAGCAACAGAATGAAAAACTTCTGCTACCCGTTTTACTTTATCTTGCTTTAAAACTTGAGTGTAACCAAAATCAATTTTATCTTGATTTTCATCATTTTGCTGTGAAGATGATTGAGACATAAAAATTTACCTATCATAAATAGTTAGCTTATTTTAGCATAAGCTAACCTAAATGTGATGGACTAAATTAATAACGATTCAACCATTTGAGAAACAATTTCGAAATGTTGTAATGGTGTGGAGTTTGCTGGCAAGTCTTTTTCGTGAATGACCAAATCAAACTGATAACTATTTTTTAAACCATTTAATACTTCATTAGATTTAGTAAAAATTTGATTATAGTAATTAGCCAATGTATCAAAATCAATCGATGTAAAGATTAATTTATTAGCATCTTCAACAGCTTTGGACATACGTTCTACTTGCAACATGGCTATCCTAAGATAATCATTTTCACTTAAATAACGTTTATTTTCTGTTGTTGATATTTCTCGTTTAATGTAGTTAATATAACCATTTGAAACATATTGTGTGTTATAAATATTAGCTAATTGTACCGGCAATTCATTAAATTTATCATGTCCTATAATCGCTACTTTTTTAACAAAAAAAGGTTTCGCTGCCTTAGCAATATAAGACCAGTTTTGATAAGGTTTTTCTCGAATTTGTGTCGCACTAATGTTAACAAAATCACGATCAGCATCAACAATAACCACAGGGCAACCAAAATAGCGTTCATGCTGTTTTACATCTTGTGATTCGCTAGTAAATACCACAGTAGGTTCGATTTTATGTTCCAATAAAATACGTTTTATACTATCACTCCAATCTTGCCAACCATTGGGATAATAGTTAATACCAGCTTCATCAGCGATATGAATGTGAATATTATGTCTATCTTTAAAGGTTTCTTTTAACCAGGAGAAGCGATCACTTACTTGAGGCTGTCTAGGCAGGCGACTTTTTTCAAACAGTTGTTTATCACGTATTGATTCACAACCCAACATGACATGCAGTTCATCAACTTGGGTCAATGCTTTTTCAATAAGATAAATATGACCACTATGTAACGGATAAAACTTACCAAAAATTAAACCAACTCGATGTTTAGATGACATAATCATTACCAATCAATTTCAAAACTGGATACTAATGTACAGAAAAAACAACCATTTTCTAACCAATTGATGCTATTTAATATAATAAAATTACAAAAGTGTTAACTTCATCAATTAAATTCATCAATTGTTAGAATCATACCAATTAAGATTGATATTTTATAGCAGATAACACAATCCCTGTTGCTACAGAAATATTTAAAGCCGACATATTATCATTGCCTTGCAAATGGACAATGTTATCAGCACAGTTAATTAATTTGTTATTAATTTGTTGAAATATAACTAAGGCAATTTTCTTGGTAAATTTGAGTTGTGATAACTCTGTTGATGAAATCGATTTTAATTGACATGGTAATAACGCAATAACTTGATAACCATGTTGTTTTAACAGATCAATAGATGCTATAAAATCATCACTTTTAATAGATTCAATTGCTTCAATGCCACCTTCAGCAACACGCATTGCGGCACCACTATCGAGTAAGTTTGTTTGCCGTAAAATTACGCCATTAACGCCAAAAAAAGCTGCACTACGCATTAACCCACCTAAGTTATGCGGATTATTCACATCATCAACAGCAATAATGCAATCCTGAACCTGATCATCATATTCATCTAAATAATCAAGCAAAGTGAGTGGAATACGTTTTTTAACAATTAAACAAACACCACCATGATGAGGAGTTTGTGTGATTTTAGTAATTTGCTCTGTTGAGACAACATCATAACCAAGACGTTGTTTGACTAACCAATTAATTAATTCTTTAAATTGATAAGTCATTTCTTGGGTAATAAATAATTTAACAATAGCCAAACGTCGATGCTTAAATACCGCTTTACAACTGTTTTCGCTGTAAACTAATGTCTCTTCCTTTTTTTGACGATAGCCATCATAACCGAATGTAGGTACTTGTTCATTATCTCGAACTTTTTTTTGCCATGGGGAATCATGCTCATCTGCTAAATCAAACTGTGCTTTAGCTGGTTTTACCGTTTTATTAAATTTTTTTGGTTTAAAGGTTTCGATCCGGTCATGTTTTGCTTTTGAACTAGACTGAAAACCATCATTATTACGTTTATTTTTATAATCACCACCACGTTCTTTGGCTGAACGGTTTTTCACTCTTGCTTCATTATTTTTAGCATAAAAAATAGTGGGCTTACTTTTTTCACTAGTATCGTTCATATTATTCCCAATTAAAGACAGTTATCGTGTACGAATGGTTGGTGCAACTTTATCTAATACACCATTAACAAATTTATGGCTATCTTCTGCGCCAAAGGTTTTAGTAAGATCGATAGCTTCATTGATAACAACTTTATAAGGGACATCATGTCGCTTCATTAATTCATATAGAGCAATTCTTAATACGGCTAATTCAACTTGACCTAGTTCATCAACAGTTCTTTCTGTTAAATAAGGAGTCATTTTCTCATCTAATTCTGCAGTATTTTTAGCAACACCATGCAGTAATTCTCTAAAATATTTGGTGTCGACACCTTTCATATCTTGTTCAGCCATGAAGCTGCTCTCAACATCAGCAAGATCATTTCTAGAAATTTGCCAAGAGTAAATAGCTTGAACTGCACACTCTCTTGCTCGACGACGAGGATTAACTAACGCCACTAAATTACTCCTTAATTGTTTTAATCACATTTAACATTTCAAGTGCGGTTAGTGCCGCTTCAGCACCTTTATTGCCCGCTTTAGTTCCAGCTCGCTCAATGGCCTGTTCGATACTTTCAGTAGTTAAAATACCAAAACCAACTGGTATCGAAAAGCCTAAACTCGCATTTAATAGTCCTGAACTTGATTCACCAGCGACAAAATCAAAATGAGCGGTACTACCACGGATAACTGTGCCCAATGCAACAATTGCATCATATTTTTTTGACTGTGCAGCAACTTTAGCTGCTAAAGGAATTTCATAAGCGCCCGGTACCCAAATAACGGTAATATTGTTATCGTCTACTTCACCGATACGAGTGAGTGCATCTACGGCACCATTAACTAAACTTTCATTAATAAATTGGTTAAAACGCGCCACGATAATCGCTACTTTGGCTTCAGGTGCAGCAACTTTACCTTTAATTGTTTGCATATTCATTCCTTACCGATTGATTCTAGATGCAATTTTATAATCTCTTTCAGAGATTAAATTATCAGGCAATTATACCACAAATTAAAGGCTTATCCTATTAGCAAAAGAGGATTTAATCTTTTTAATACTAGCTTTAATTAAAATAGTTATTAACTATTTATTGTATGAAAATAGTTAATTTATCAAAGGTTATTTTTGCATTTATCCATAATTATTTTTTAGATAACTATCCTATTATTTGTTTGTAGAAAATTGAAATATTTTACATATTATAAAAAATTTATTGTTATTGCTTGCAAGCTGTTATTAACGAATTACAATGGTTATGGAAAGGCTTTTTATTAAAGAGGTATTATTAATGTACATTAACACCATTCGTGATGAATTAAATCAGGCAATTGACGTATTGGCCAATTTCGTTGCAAACGATGAAAATTTAAAAAAAATCCAGCAAGCAGCCGTTTTAATTGCAGACTCATTTAAACAAGGTGGAAAAGTACTTTCATGCGGTAATGGTGGATCGCATTGTGATGCGATGCATTTTGCTGAAGAATTAACCGGACGTTTCCGTGATAATCGTCCTTCATATCCAGCAATTGCCATATCTGATGTTAGTCACATCTCGTGCGTGGGCAATGATTATGGTTTTGATTACATATTTTCTCGTTACGTTGAAGGCGTTGGACAAAAAGGTGATGTATTATTAGGCATTTCAACTTCAGGGAATTCAGCTAATGTACTTAAAGCAATTGAAGCCGCTAAACAAAAAGGTATGAAAATTATCACACTGACAGGTAAAGATGGCGGGAAAATGAATGGATTAGCTGATGTTGATATTCGAGTACCACATTTTGGCTATGCAGATCGTGTTCAAGAAATCCATATCAAAGTAATTCATATTTTGATTCTACTTATTGAAAAAGAGATGGCTTAATATGTGCGAATTATTGGGTATGAGTGCCAATGTGCCGACCGATATTTGTTTTAGTTTTACCAGTTTGATTAAACGTGGTGGTGATAAAGGTCCTCATAAAGATGGCTGGGGCATAACCTTCTATGAAGGTAAAGGATGTCGAACGTTTAAAGATCCGCAACCATGTAGTTTTTCACCCATTGCTAAATTGGTTCAACAATACCCAATAAAATCAACTGCTGTTATTGCTCATATTCGCCAAGCTAATCGCGGTGGTGTTGCACTAGAAAACACTCATCCTTTTACTCGAGAATTATGGGGTAAAAATTGGACTTTTGCACACAATGGACAATTAACTGATTATGAAAAATTAGATACAGGAATATTTCAACCGGTTGGATTAACTGATAGTGAATATGCTTTTTGCTATTTAATAAATGAATTACATAAAAAATACCCACAGCAACCAACCAATAATATTGAACTTTTTGAATATATTAGAGAGTGTGCTATTAAATTAACCCAATTAGGTATTTTTAATATGCTACTTTCAGATGGTGAATATGTGTTTGCCTACAGTTCAACTAATCTACACTGGATCACCCGAAAAGCACCATTTGGAAAAGCCAAGTTAATTGACGAAGATGTTGAAATAGATTTTCAAAAACATACGACACCAAATGATGTTGTAACAATAATTTCAACTATGCCGTTAACTTCGAACGAAATATGGACTAAATTAGCTAGTGGTGAAGCAATTTTATTTAAAAATGGCGAAATTAGCCAATCTTTCTCATCTTGACCTTAGTCATAGGTGGCTCGTTTTTGAATAAATATTCTAAATATCCTAAAGTTAATAGACCGACTAAAGTTAAGATTATCCATGGTAAATGCGGTAAACCGATTTGGATGGACACATCATAAAGCCAGCCAGCACCGGTATAACCAATAAAACCACCTAATGCCAATCCCAACCGGCTAAACCCCATATAGCTACCTTTAGCTTTAGGGTTTGTTAAAACAGTTGCCAATGTTTCTCTAGCTGGTTCAGCTATAATCGCACCAAAATAAAACAATGCTATAAGAGAGAGTAAAATTGATAATTGTGATGTAAAGCCAATAATAATAAAAGCAAAAGACATCAATAATAATCCAAATTTAAGACGTTGATCTAATCTAAAATATTTTTCACTTATTCGAGCAAGAGGATAAAGTAAACATAGTGATATTGTTGCTTGGATAGCATACATCCATTTTACATAGCTAGGACTTCCTGACACATTGGTAATGGTTAAAGGTAACATCAGCATGATTTGCACCCACAGCACGTAATAACCAGTTAAAGTAAGTACATAATGAGTAAATTTTCTATCTTTAAGAACCATTTTCATGCCGTTAATGATCGGAGCTTTACCAATTGCGATATGATAGGCCGGTAAGTACATCAGATTAAAAATACCACATAAAAAAAAGATAAAAGCACCACACCAACACACTAATTGAAAATCGTAATCGATTAGAATGCCACCGATAAGAGCGCCAATAACTGCGCCTGCATTATCTTGTATCATTAGTAGAGAAATAAACTTGCCTCGTTCATGAGGACGAGTAAATTTGATAGTTAATCCCATTCTAGGGGGATCAAATAACAAACCGCCCAATGCCGAAAGTAAACAAGATATTAATAATAACCAATGTTCTGTTGCTAGTGCCATTGAGATAAATCCAATTGATCGCAAAAACATACCAGTTATTATCATTGGTTTAGCACCAAAGCGATCTGCGATTGCCCCACCAATCAAACCAAATCCTTGCTGAACAAATTGACGAAAACCTAAAGCAAAACCAACAAATAACGCACTCCACCCAACTTGACTAACAAAGTGGGTAGAGACCAATGGAAATACTACATAAAATCCCAACACAATAAACAAATTATCTAACAATAATATGTATCGACCTGTTTTGCGAACTTGTGAAGGAATTGGCATCTATTTTACTCTTTCGTTTAAATAACCTTGATAATCAGGAATTTCAATTTCCACTTCTTGAGTAAATATTGAGGATTGTATTAAAGCGTTAGCGGTAGCTTGATTAGTGGCTACTGGAATATTCCAAACTGTTGATAAGCGTAATAGAGCTTTTACATCTGGATCATGTGGTACAGCATTAAGTGGATCCCAGAAAAAGATCAGAATATCAATTTTACCTTCAGCAATTAAAGCTCCGATTTGTTGATCCCCCCCCATTGGACCACTGAGCATAGGCGTTATAGTTAATCCCGTTTCTTTCTTAATTAATGTTCCGGTTGTTCCTGTACCACACAGGTTGTGATGCGAAAGTTCTTGTCGATTTTTTTTGCACCAATTTAATAATGCTTCTTTTAAGTGATCATGTGCCACTAAAGCAATATTTTTTTTTGCAGGTAATTTTCGAGTAATGTACTGCATCAATATAGTCCTAATTGATTATTATTTCATTATTTTTATCAGACTTATTATTAAAGCGCAAGCGGTATTTATTGAAAAATAGATAACAAAAAAGGCACCTAAGTGCCTTTTATTTAATCTTAAGAAAAAGATAAAGATAATTAGAATTGATAAATTAATCCTAATGCTACAGTATCTTTAGCTGTTGCTTTAATTTGAGATTTAGTGAATGTACCATCTTCGTATAAACCTCGACGAGCACCAATATCATCTTTATCTAACAAGTTAATTTTATAATCAACAATTGCTGATAAGTTTTTATTAAAGTCATAGGTTAAACCAACATCGACATATTTAGCTAAATCATTACCTTTAAGACCCGCATCACCACTTCTTGAGAAGTTTGATGCATCTTGTACTTTATGTTGAATATAAGCAACAGAAGGAGTTAAACGACCCACTTCAAAGTCAATACCGTATTGAGCAACTAATTCAAACCCTTTAGTTTTCAAATCAGAGGTATTTTCTGTAGTTGATGCTTTTTCCCAACCGTATTTTTGTTTACCTTGAATATAAAGCGCAGCTAAATATAGATTATCATTATCATATTTAACACCAGCTGACCATGCTTTAGCATCTTTATGACCACCCGTTTGTGCATAGCCGGCACCAATTGATAAACCTGTATCAAGCACGTCCCAATCAATTACTGAACCCCAAGCTTCAGCACTATCATGGCCAGTACGGTCGTGATTATTTAGATATTTAGTTGAACTATTATCACCATTATCGGCATATTGCACAGCAAAACGTAAACCGTTAACTAAACCAAAGAAATCTGAGTTACGATAAGTAGCCACTGCTTTGGTTCTTGCTGTTAATGCATAGATATCATTATTTGATGCATCGCCACCAAACTCAGGTAGAACATCAGTATATGAAGTTAAGGTTTTTAATACACCGTCGTTACGGCCATAATCAAATGAACCAAAATCACCAAAATTTAGACCTGCATAAGCATAACGAGTTTCGTTATCAGCATCAGCTCCTGTTTTAGCTTCATATTCCCAGCGACCATAACCACTCAAACCATCAGTGATTTGTGTTTGTCCTGACATCCCTAAACGAGCAGTGGTTTTGTCACCTTCACCAGTTTGATTATTACGATCAGTAATATAGTTTAAGGCATAAACTCGACCATAAAAGTCAACTTTATTACCATCTTTGTTCCACACTTCAATTGAAGCGCTTGCTGTACCTGCAACTAATAGAGCAGGAATAGCGATTGCTAATAGATTACGTTTCATTTAGTTACCCTCTTAGGTATTTTATTATTAAAGATACAAAATATTTTGTTCTTGATTTAATAAATAGCTGCTGTTAATTAGCAACTAAGTTATTACTGGGATATCTATTATTATTGTTAAATACTAGATTTTTATTGCAAACATTATGGATTAATAACGTTTGTAAGATATTATTCTGCGAATTGAGTCTATTCTATGACTTAAAATAATATTTTTTTAAGCATAAAATGTTTTTTTAGATAACATGACGTTCAAGAGATGAAAAAAAAGGCACCTAAGTGCCTTTTATTGATATTTAAGATATCAAGAAATTAGAATTGGTAAATTAAACCAACACCTAATACATCTTTAGTACCTGGTTTGTACGGATAATTACCACTGCTTGCACGAACTGTATTTAATTCAGCGCCAATATCTCGTTTCTTAAGAAGATTGAATTTATATTCAACGATAGCACTAAAGTTTTTATTAAGATCATATGTCGCACCTAGTGAAACATATTTAGCTAAGTTACGACCTTGTTTATGTTCGTCATCATAATAGTAGTCTTCAGAGCTAATGTTACTAAATTTATGTTGAACATAAGCTAAAGATGGAGTTAAACGTCCTACTCCTAAATCAATACCATATTGAGCAACTAACTCAACACCTTTGATTTTAGGATTGTCATAACGCTCACCATCAACACCTCTCTCATTCCAAGTATTGAATTTGGTTTGGAAATAGGTAGCGGCTAAATATAGATTATAGTTATCATATTTGATACCAGCAGTCCATGTTTTAGCTTTTTTAACACCGCCTTCAAGGTATTTAGATTTACCAGCTGTTTGCGCATAACCTCCGCCAACAGTTAAGCCAGTATCAAAAATATTCCATTGAATATTAGCACCATATGCTTCACGGCTAACACCTTTGTATCCAGATAGATCACCATCTTCATCAAGTACATTAATTGAAGGTTTTTTACCATCAACAGTATATGAATTATCGCCATTATCAGCATATTGTAATGCAAAGCTCAAATCATCACTTAAACCGAAAAAGTTGTTGTTACGGTAAGTTGCAACAGCTTTAGTACGAGCTGAAAGCACGTTCCAAGTATTGTTTGCTGCTTCACCACCAAATTCTGGTAATACGTCAGTATAAGCAGTAATAGCTTTTAACACACCATCGTTACGACCATAGTCAAATGAACCTAAGTCACCAAAGTTTAAACCAGCAAATGCATAACGAACTTCGTTATTTGAATTTTTACCAGCTTTAGCTTCATATTCCCAGCGACCATAACCAGTAATACCGTCAGTGATTTGAGTTTGACCAGACATACCTAAACGAGCTGAAGTATCGTCACCTTCACCATCTTGTCCACGATCAGTGATATGGTTAGCTGCTTTTACTCGGCCATAAAAATCAACTTTATTACCGTCTTTGTTCCATACTTCGATAGAAGCATTTGCACCAGCTGCTACTAAAAGAGCAGGGATAGCGATTGCTAATAGATTACGTTTCATTTCTTACCCTCATGGTTATTTCTATAAAAAGACACGCCTTTTGGTTGTGTCAATTTTTACAATGATTATTCATCCAAAAATAATGTTTATAACTAACGTTTTTAACTATTATTTTCATCTTACTTTTTACAGTACTGTAAATTATGTATAAAAATTTATTAAAATCAAGTGAACTTTTCGTTAAACGTGATGTCTAAGCTTAAAATAACGTCTGTTTGATTATTTTTTAATCGTTTGTAAAGTTTTGTTAATGTTAAATTTGCTATCAACTGACTAAAAGTCAGTTGATAATATGCACAAATTTTAGAAATTTGCATTACGTGGAGTTCTAGGGAAAGGAATCACATCACGAACATTCTGAACGCCAGTGACATACACAATTAGACGTTCAAAACCTAATCCAAAACCTGAGTGAGGTACAGTACCATAACGACGTAAATCTCGGTACCACCAATAATCTTCTTTTTTAAGACCTAATTCATCCATACGTTTATCTAACATATCCAAACGTTCTTCACGTTGTGAACCACCAATGATTTCACCAATACCCGGTGCTAATACATCCATTGCCGCAACAGTTTTACCATCATCATTCATACGCATATAAAACGCTTTAATATCTTTAGGATAATTTTTAACAACAACTGGCGCTTTAAAATATTGTTCAGCTAAATAACGTTCATGTTCAGATGCCAAATCAATACCCCAACTTACTGGATTTTCAAATTTAGCATCACAGTTTTGTAAGATAGTAATAGCATCAGTGTAGTCCACTTGGGCAAAATCAGCATTAATAAAGCTTTCAAGACGATTAATAGCATCTTTATCAATATGCTGTGCGAAAAACTGCATATCATCAGCTCGTTTTTCAAGTACTGTTTTAAAGACATACTTCAACATATCTTCAGCAAGTTTGGCATTATCGTTAAGATCAGCAAACGCCACTTCTGGCTCCATCATCCAAAATTCAGCTAAATGGCGTGTAGTATTTGAGTTTTCAGCTCTAAAAGTAGGACCAAAGGTATAGACTTTTGAAAGTGCACATGCATAAGTTTCTGCATTAAGTTGCCCAGAAACAGTTAAAAAAGCTTCTTTACCAAAAAAGTCTTTATCAAAATCAACTTTACCATTATCTGTTTTAGGTAAATTTAACATATCCAGTGTTGAAACGCGGAACATTTCACCGGCACCTTCAGTATCAGAGGCAGTAATAATTGGTGTTGAAAGCCAGAAAAAACCTCTTTCATCAAAAAACTGGTGAATAGCTTGCGCTAAGGTGTGTCGTACACGAGTAATAGCACCAACAATATTGGTTCTTGCGCGTAAATGAGCAACTTCGCGAAGATATTCTATTGAGTGACGTTTAGCGGCCATTGGATAAGTTTCAGGATCATCAACAAAACCATAAACTTCAACTTGCGTTGCTTGTAGTTCATATTTTTGTCCTTGACCTGGAGATTCAACAACTTTACCAGTCACTTTTACTGAACAGCCCGCAGTTAAACGCAAAATATCTTGTTCATAATTTGGTAAGTCTTTTTCAATTACCGCTTGAATTGGATCAAAACAAGAACCATCATACACAGCCAAAAATGAGATACCGGCTTTAGAATCACGGCGAGTTCTTACCCAACCTTGAACTGAAATGGTGCTACCAACAGCAATTTTACCTTGTAGCACGTCAACAATAGGAGCAACAGAATTCATTTTAATTATCCATCTCTATTTATTATTTATATAGTAAGTAATCTTAAAAGTAATATATAAGCTGAGTTTTAATATTCATTTAAGTATTATCAAAAATTGATAATACAGATTATTTATAAGACTATATCACTTTGTTTAATTATTAATATTAATCATCAATATGACTATTAATGATTGACTTTAAACGTTCTTTTTAATTCATCAATAAAAGCCAAATCTTGTGAAATTGTTTTACCAGGACTATCAGATAATTTAGCTACAGCTTGATTATTACATTCCGTTAGTTTTAATACAATGTTTAACGATTTGGTATTTACTTCTGTAGACGGAATATCACAAGCAAGAAAACCACCGATACCAAAGGATAATTTCACTCGATGATTAAAGTGTCGATAAATTTTCAGCGCTTTATCAAAGTTTAGACTATCAGAGAACACCAGTAATTTTGTTTTAGGATCAATTCCTAATTGCTGATAATGGCTAATCGCTTTTTCACCCCATTCAATCGGATCGCCCGAATCATGGCGTAGTCCTTGATAATGAGATGCAAAATAGTAGTCAAAATCACGTAAAAAAGCATCCATAGTAATACAATCTGTCAACGCAACGCCCAGATCATCAGGGTATTCGTCTAACCAAACTTGCAAGGCCGTTTTTTGGCAATCATGCAAGTTAGGGCTTAAACGCTGATGGGCTTGGAACCATTCATGGGCTTGAGTGCCAACTGGAGTTAACCCTAGACGATATGCCAATAAATAATTACTAGTACTATGAAAATTGCGGAAATGGTTTTGCAAATAACTTACAACGGCCTCTTGGACAGCAAAAGAGTAACGTCTCCGTGTACCAAAATCCAGCAAATTAAAACCAGACATATCAAGATCATTAGTTTGCTCATCAAATCTGGCTAATTTATCTTTAAGCCTTGCTAATGCTTGTTCAACGCCGATATTTGGCGAACGATCTTTGTGAACTATTTCGCTAATAACCGCCAGCAATGGCACTTCCCACAAAATAACATCAACCCATTTGCCTTCAATTTGAATCACCAGCAAACCATCTTCGTTTTTAATGGTTAATAACTGACTATTAAAACGCCAGTTTTTTAACCAGTTTAAATAATCAGATTTAAAAAAGGTAATACCAGATAAATAGGCGAACTCATCATCGGTAAGTGTTAAAGACTCCATTAATTTAACTTGATGAGCAATTTGATCGGCATATTGACCAAGTAGATCATCACTACGACAGCGAAACTGAGCAACGACAGTCGCGTCAGGATAATGATGAAAAACGGCCTGCTGCATATGCAACTTATAAGCATCAGTATCTAATATTGATGTAATTATTGCGGGTAACATGTCTATCTATTATCAGTTCTTTAAAGAAAATTCTGATGATTATAGCAGAATAATAATTAAGATATAAATTAATTATCTAATAAGATTATTTTTAATAGGCTATAATAGTTCATATAGACATTTTGGTAAAATTAATCGAAATTCATTCCAAAATGATAAATAAATATAATTCATTCTATTTTAGAAAAATAATCATAGATACTGATGGGTATTAACCCCGTTTTGATTAATTTGAATACATAATTAGCACACCACTTACAAAGGTATATAAACATGAGTACAACGACAACTGATATACAACCGACTGCTAAATATCGTCATGACTATAAAACTCCAGACTTTACTATTACTGACATCGATCTTGATTTCGATTTAGCGGCAGAAACAACGACAGTTATCGCCCGTAGTCATATCATCAAAAAAAATTCTCAAGTTAACGATTTAGTATTAGATGGCGAAGAACTTAAATTAGTTTCAGTAAATATTGATGAACAACCATGGTCTGATTATCAAATCACAAAAACGGGATTAACGATTAATAATGTTCCTTCTGAATTTACCTTAACTATTGTTAATCAAATTAAGCCTATCGATAATACAGCACTTGAAGGATTATATGTTTCTGGTGATGCACTATGCACGCAATGTGAAGCTGAAGGTTTCCGCCACATTACTTACTACCTCGATAGACCAGATGTTCTAGCACGATTTTCAACTAGAATTACCGCTAATAAACAACAATATCCTTACTTATTATCTAATGGTAATCGCATTGCACAAGGGGAACTTTCCGACGGTAGGCATTGGGTGCAATGGCAAGATCCATTTCCTAAACCGGCCTATTTATTCGCATTAGTAGCCGGTGATTTTGATATTTTAAAAGATCACTTTATCACTCGTTCTAATCGAAAAATTGATCTTGAAATTTATGTCGATAAAGGCAATTTAGATCGTTCACAATGGGCGATGACCAGTTTAAAAAATGCCATGCGCTGGGATGAAAGCCGTTTTGATTTAGAATATGATTTAGATATCTTTATGATTGTAGCCGTTGATTTTTTCAACATGGGAGCAATGGAAAATAAAGGCCTTAACATTTTCAATTCTAAATATGTCCTTGCTAAACCACAAACTGCCACCGATGATGATTATATCGGTATTGAATCAGTAATTGGTCACGAATATTTTCATAATTGGACCGGTAATCGAGTCACTTGTCGTGATTGGTTCCAACTTAGCCTAAAAGAAGGATTAACAGTATTTAGAGATCAAGAATTCACTTCTGATCAAGGACTCAGATCGGTAAAACGGATTGCTGATGTCAAACTGTTACGCACAGTACAATTTGCGGAAGATGCAAGCCCGATGTCTCATCCTATTCGTCCTGAACAAGTAATTGAAATGAATAATTTTTATACTGTTACCGTATACGAAAAAGGTGCAGAAGTGATTCGTATGATGCATACATTATTAGGTGAAGCTAACTTTCAGGCTGGTATGAAACTTTATTTTGAACGCCATGATGGTAGTGCAGCAACTTGTGATGATTTTGTTGCAGCTATGCAAGATGCATCGGGAATTGATTTAACTCAGTTTAAATTATGGTATAGTCAATCAGGCACACCAGTGTTAACAGTAACGGACAGCTACAATCCACAAAATCAACAATACACCTTAACTGTTGAGCAACATACGCCGGCAACGCAAGATCAAAGTCAAAAACAGGCGCTACATATTCCATTAGATATCGAACTTTATCAGCAAAATGGTGATGTAATTGCATTGCAATATCAAAATAAACCTATTCATCACGTACTAAATGTAACCCAATCCAGACAAGAATTTGTTTTTGATCATGTTTCAGAAAAACCAATTGTTTCACTATTAAGAGATTTTTCAGCACCGGTAAAACTCAATTATGATTATCAAGATCACGATCTTATATTCTTAATGCAACATGCCAGCAATGCTTTTAGTCGTTACGATGCAGCGCAAATGTTATTAGCAAAATATGTGCGTATGAATGTAGATAATTATCATCAGAATTTATCAATGACAATTCCTGAGCCAGTATTAGATGCTTTTAGAGGAATATTACTATCAGATACCGCTGAACCAGCACTTATCGCACAAATACTGACTTTACCTTCGGAAAATGAATTGGCAAATCTATTTGATATCGTTGATCCGATGGCTATTTATCAAGTTCGCCAATTCTTATTAAATGTCTTTGCTAATGAACTCTATGATGAACTAACAGCGGTTTATCATCATAATCAAACAGCACAATATCAGATTGAACATGCTGACATTGGCAAACGCATGCTGAAAAACTGCTGTTTATCGATATTAGCTTATGCTGACGATAAATCGCTAGCGAATACTGTAGTTGAACAACAATATCAACAAGCCAATAATATGACAGATTCATTAGCGGCGCTTACCACAGCAGTAAAAGCGCAATTAACATGTCGACATACATTACTCTCCGATTTTGATGATAAATGGTATCAAGATGGTTTAGTAATGGATAAGTGGTTGGCTTTAAATGCGACAAGTCCAGAGCAAAATGTCTTATCAACAGTGAAAAAATTGCTTAATCATCGCTCTTTTTCACTCAATAATCCAAATCGAATAAGAAGTCTAATTGGTGCTTTTGTTAACAATAACCCTGTTGCTTTTCATGCTGAAGATGGCAGTGGCTACCATTTCTTAGTTGAAATATTAATGGAACTAAACCAGAAAAACCCACAAGTGGCATCAAGACTTATTGATCCACTTATTCGATTAAAACGTTATGACGAAAATCGTCAGAAAAAAATGACAGCTGCTTTAGAAAGCTTATTAAAATTAGATAACTTATCTAAAGATCTCTATGAAAAAATCACTAAAGCGTTAGCTGCATAATAAATTAACAGCATTATAAGGAGCAAAATCCACCTTGTTATTGATCAATAAGATTCAGTTAAGGTGGGATTTTTAATTAAACGACAGCAAATTTGCTACCAAAAACCCCGTTCCTCAAAATTTTTGCCGAAATTAAAATGAGTTTGAAAAATGACAATGATAAAAGAAATTAGCCCATTACAACTAAAACAAAAAATCGAAAGTAAAGCACCACTCTATTTACTTGATGTCCGAGAAGCTAATGAAGTCGCTATTTGTATGCTTAACGGCGCCAATCATATTCCAATGAATTTAATACCACTTTATTTAGATAAAATTCCTGACGAAGTAGATATTGTGATTTATTGTCATCATGGCGTAAGAAGCCTCAATGTAGCTAACTATTTGGTCGAAAATGGTTTTGATAGTGATTTTTTATATAATTTAACTGGTGGCATTGACGCATGGGCACAACTCATTGATACCAGTATGCCTAAATATTAAATAGCCCGTATTTAAACGGGCAAATTTATTATTCTTGTGGCATGACCCAATAACCATTTTGGTTATGTTCTTTCATATAATATTTAAATTGCTGCGACTGATAAATGCGTTTTATATCTTTTGCCCACTGGCTATTTTCATTACCACCATTAACCACCACCATGATTTCTAAATCAGGGATAATTGTTTCTGATAACAGCGCTTTTTTCGAATCTATATTGGCAGAATAAACAATACTTCCAGGAATAACGGCAAAGTCTAACTCATTTAAGACTCTAGGAATATTGGCAGAATCCATTTCAATAATATCTACACCAGCAATATTTTCGGCAATATCATTTTTGCTAACAATAATTGGATTAGTATTTGGTTTTAACTTAATCCAACCGGCTTTTTCCAATAAATTATATGAGCGAGCCGCATTTGAGGCATCTTGAGGAATACCAATTTTAGCACCAGAAAAGACATTTTTGATTGAAGTATATTTATTCGAAAATATTGCTGCAGGTACTGAAGGTACATGCACTACCGGTTTTAAATTAGCTTTACGTTGACTATTAAAGACATCCATATAAGCAGTATGTTGAGCAACAGTTAAATCAATACTTCCTTCGCTTAATGCTACATCAGATTCTAATAAATGCGGAAAATTAACTAATTTAACTTTATAACCTTCAGCTTCAAGTATTGGTTTAACAGCATCTTTGAACAGATCATTATATGGCCCTGGTGATACGCCCATACTGATTTCTTTTTTAGTTTGATTATCAACCTTAGATGATGAGTTATCACATGCAGTAATTAAAAAAATAGAACTAAATAATGCTAATAGTGCAACATTGTTAACAAATTTTTGTTTGATAAAACTTATTTTCATTTGAACTATCCTCAGTGAAATGTAAATTTAACAAACACTCTAACATAGAAATAACAATTCATTTATTCCATGTACTTCTATCTTATAACTTTTTGGAATAAGTTATAAAAAACGATTATTAGAGCAAAAAAATCAGCTGTGCTACCGTAAAAGTATCAAAAATTGATATCTATTGGATATGCCATGACTAACACGATTGCCCCTATTATTGAGCAACTTTTTCTTGATTTACATAAAAATCCAGAACTTTCCAATCAAGAGTTTGAAACAACAAAAAAGTTAAGAAATTGCTTAGAACAAGCTAATATTCGTATTTTAGAACTGGGGGCAAAAACAGGCGTTATCGCCGAAATTGGCTCAGGAAGCCCTGTTGTTGCTTTACGAGCAGATATTGACGCCCTACCCATAGATGAACAATCTGATTGTCAATACCGTTCAACCAAACAAGGCGTTATGCATGCTTGTGGTCATGACTTGCATACATCTGTGTTAATGGGAGCTGCTTATTTATTAAAAGCTAATGAACAGCAACTAAAAGGAACTGTTCGGTTACTTTTTCAGCCAGCCGAAGAAAATTTTAGCGGCGCGTTACATTTTATCGAAATTGGTGCACTCAATGGGGTTGATGCCATTTTTGGTATGCATAATAATCCTAACTTAACCATTAACCAAATGGCTTCACGAGCAGGCCCTTTTTCAGCTAATGTAGATCGTATTGAAATTACGGTAAAAGGAATTGGAGCACACGCTGCAAGACCTGAATCAGGTATTGATCCAATTGTCATTGGTGCACAGATTGTTAATGCGATACAAACAATTTCCAGTCGTACCATAAGTGGGCTCGACCCCGTAGTGGTTAGCATTACCAAATTCTTAGGTGGAAACACTTGGAATGTGATCCCTGAAACAGTTGAAATGGAAGGTACCGTAAGGACACTTACCCCCGATATAAGGCTAAAGGTCAAGCAACAACTAACTAGCATTGTCGAAAATATTGCCTTTAGTATGGGAGCTGAAGCCGAGTTAAGATGGTTTGATGGACCACCATCAATCATAAACGTGGCTAAATGGGTCGATTTTTGCCAAAACATTGCAAAACAGGAAGGTTATGAGGTTGTTGACTTTCAACCACAACTCGGCGGTGAAGATTTTGCTCACTACTTACATCATGTTCCCGGTGCATTTATCAATCTTGGCTCGCAAAGCCCCTATGCACTACACCATCCTAAATTTTTAGTTAATCGCAATATGATAATGCCAGCAGCTAATTATCTCGCAAATCTTGCGCAACTCGGATTGATTGAATTAGCCAAACATTGATAGGTATAACATAATGATAAAATTTGAAAATGTATCGAAACAATATGAACGCAATGGAATTACGACTCAAGCATTACAAAACATCAATTTAACCATCCAAAAAGGCGATATTTACGGCATTATTGGTTATAGTGGCGCAGGAAAAAGTACATTAGTACGTCTTATAAATTTTCTGGAAAAACCGACACAAGGCAATGTTATTATTCAAAACCAATCATTAAATCAATTATCAAATCCACAACTACGGCAAGTACGTCGTAAAATTGGTATGATTTTTCAGCATTTCAATCTACTTGAATCGAAAACTGTATATGAAAACATTGCTATCCCTTTAGTATTAATCAAAAAAGACAAACAAGCGATTAAACAAAAAGTCTACGAACTGCTTGAGTTTGTTGGCTTAAGTGATAAAGCTCATAGCTACCCTAAAGAGTTATCAGGAGGCCAAAAACAACGTATTGGCATTGCCCGAGCTTTGGCCAATGATCCCGATATTTTACTTTGTGATGAAGCTACATCAGCACTCGATCCGCAAACCACGCAATCGATTTTGGAGTTAATCAAAAAAATTAATGATCAATATAAAATTACAGTGGTATTAATTACCCATGAAATGCATGTTATAGAACAGGTTTGTCATAAAGTCGCGGTGATGGAAAAAGGTAAAATTATCGAACATGGCAATGTACTTGATGTGTTTGGTCATCCCAAACATAAAACCACACAAAATTTTGTTAGCTCAGTAATTAATGATCAAATCCCAGCGGGAGTGGTTGAAAATCTCTTAGAGATAGAGGGAGATAAAAATAATATAAAATTGTTTAAGCTTGAATTTCTGGGTCGTTCAGCCTCAGAACCTGTTATGAATTCGTTAATATTACAACAAAAAGTTGTCGTCAATATTTTGTTTGCCCATATGTCAGAAATTGAAAAAACTGTATTGGGCAGCATGTTTGTTCAACTAAAAGGTAGTGATAGTAATATCGAACAATCGGTACATTTTCTTCGTGAACATGGGGTAAACGTTACAGAAATCAAACATTGGGAGAGCAACTAATGGAAATAGTAAATGATATTATAAATTATTTAAGCACAACTTTTGCAACCAACGTAACTAGTGCACAATTTGCTCAAGCATCTTATGAAACTTTGTATATGGTAGTTTTTGCTTTAACATTAGGATCATTAATTGGCGTGCCATTGGGTATTTGTTTAGTCACTACTCGACCGTCTGGATTGCTTGAAAATAAAAAGATTTATCAGATAATTAATCCAATTATCAATCTAGTTCGCTCATTACCTTTTATTATCTTACTAGTAGCAATTCTACCATTAACCAAATTAATAGTTGGTAGTTCAATAGGCACAACAGCAGCAATTGTGCCATTAACCTTCTATGTAGCACCATATATTTCTCGATTAGTCGAAAACTCATTACTCGATGTAAATAGTGGTATTATTGAAGCTGCTGAATCGATGGGCGCAACGCCAATACAAATTATTTGGCATTTTATGCTTCCAGAAGCTTTTAGCTCTTTAATTTTAACCCTAACTACTGCGACAATTGGTTTAATTGGTGCAACTGCGATGGCAGGAGCCATCGGTGCTGGTGGTATTGGTGATCTAGCCGTTTCATACGGTTATCAACGTTTCGATACAACGGTCACCTACATTTGTGTCGTGATTTTAGTTATTGCAATTCAGTTTGTACAAAGTACAGGTAATTATTTAGCACGCAAAGCTCGACATGAATAATATCAATAATATTTAATAAATTGCTATATAGTGGTACTGGATTAACGTTACCACTATTAACTTTCTATAAGATTTCAGTTGCATAAATTATTACTATGTTTTTAGGATAAAGTATTAGCATAAAAAGATGAACAATAAAATTCCTTATGTTTTATACTTATTATTGCTAAAATTACCAATTCATTTAACGCATTTGTTTATTTACAATAATCAAGTAGAATACTCAAAATTCAATTATAGTAGTGTAGGAACTCATTGTGACTGACACATTACAGCAAAATTTGGTCGAAATTCACGATATGTCTTTTTATCGTGGTACTCGGCCTATTTACAAAAATATGAACCTAACGGTACCCAAAGGCAAAGTCACCGCTATCATGGGACCATCAGGCATAGGTAAAACTACGCTATTAAGACTTATTGGTGGACAATTAAAACCACAAGCTGGTCAAATTTTATTTGATGGTGAAGATGTGCCTAGTATGACACGCTCACGGCTATATGAGGTCCGTAAACGCATGAGCATGCTATTTCAATCAGGTGCATTATTTACTGACTTATCGGTATTTGATAATGTTGCTTATCCATTACGTGAGCATCTAAATTTACCTGAGCCAGTTTTACATAATTTAGTCTTGATGAAACTACAATCAGTAGGCCTTCGTGGCGCTGCCAATATGATGCCTTCCGAATTATCTGGAGGTATGGCTCGGCGTGCCGCGTTAGCCAGAGCTATCGCTCTCGATCCGGATCTCATTATGTTTGATGAACCATTCGCTGGACAGGATCCGATATCAATGGGAGTGATCGTTAAGCTTATTGCTGAACTCAATCAATCGCTTGGCTTAACCTGTATTGTAGTTAGCCATGATGTTAATGAAGTGTTAAGTATTGCTAACTATGCATACATTGTTGCTGAACAACATATTATTGCTGGTGGAACATCTCAAGAATTGCGTAATAATGATGATCTACGCGTTAAGCAATTCCTTGAAGGTTTAGCCGATGGTCCAGTACCCTTTCATTATCCGGCTGTTGATTACAAATTAGACCTAAGTAGAGGTGCAAACTAATGTTGAACTTAATTGCAAAACTTGGTCAATCAATAATTAATATTATTGCTATGTTAGGCCGCTCAGGAGTTATGCTATTTGGTGCACTTATTGGTAAACCTCAATTTAGCAAACAATTTCCATTACTTGTTAAACAATTTTATTTTGTCGGTGTACAATCGCTTTCCATTATTATCGTATCTGGTCTTTTTATAGGTATGGTATTGGCGTTACAAGGTTATTTTATTTTAACTACCTTTGGTGCCGAAGCAAGTTTAGGGATGCTAGTTGCCCTTGCTTTATTACGAGAGCTTGGTCCTGTGGTTGCTGGATTACTTTTTGCCGGCCGAGCTGGTTCAGCCCTAACTGCCGAAATAGGATTAATGAAGGCCACTGAACAATTGTCAAGTATGGAGATGATGGCGATCGATCCATTAAGAAGAATTATTGCACCACGGTTTTGGGCGGGATTTTTCTGTATGCCATTTTTAACCGCAATTTTTGTCGCTGTTGGTATTTTAGGCGGTGTATTAGTCGGTGTTGATTGGAAAGGTATTGATGCTGGATTTTTTTGGTCTTCTATTCAAAGTAATGTCGATTGGTGGCACGATTTAGGCAATTGTTTTATAAAAAGCTTTGCTTTTGCAATCGCTAGTACATGGATTGCATTATTTAATGGTTATGATTGCGTACCAACATCAGAAGGAATCAGTCGGGCAACAACCAACACTGTTGTCTATTCATCATTAGTTATTTTGGGGTTAGATTTTATTTTAACCGCATTAATGTTTAGTAATTGAGGTCATTAAACATGAGTCGTAAAGTTGAAATTACAGTAGGATTATTTATGGTACTGGTGATCTGCTCAGTACTCTTTTTATGCTTTAGAGTTACTGATCCAACATCTTTTGCTAGTCATAATTCTTACCGTGTTTATGCAGTATTTGATAATATTGGTGGATTAAAGGTAAGATCACCAATTAAAATTGGTGGGGTAGTAATTGGTCGTGTCAGTAATATTAGTTTAAAATCAGATAATGGTGATGTTTATAAACCTTATGTTACTATGGATCTCGATTCCCAATACGATAAAATTCCGAGTTCTAGTTCACTTTCTATCAAAACTTCAGGCCTATTAGGTGAACAATTCATTGATATTAATTTTGGGTTAGATCAAAACATTGAACAGGAATTAGATGCTTTAGATGCAGATGATGCCACTGCACCAACCAATAATAATGTCAATAAGAAGCCTGTTTATCTTATAGACGGTTATGTGATTAACAATACTAAACCAGCAATGGTTATTGAAGATTTAATTGGACAGTTTTTATATAGTGCTGGTGGATCGTCAGATAAAGACAAAAAACAAGATACTAACGAAAGTAAGGAGTAATTATGTTAACCAGATTGAAACAAAGTTTATTTTTAATACTTGCATTAATGATAAGTACAGCAGCGTTTGCAGAAAATGACCCATATAAAGATATGCAAGTTGCAGCAGACAAAATTTTTAGCACTATGAAAGCGCAATCAGCGACGCTTAAATCAAATCCAAATAAACTTAAAGATATTGTCAGAGCTGACTTACTACCTTATGTACAAGTTAAATATGCTGGTGCACTCATTTTAGGTAATGCGTATAAAACGGCAACTGACACACAACGTACGGCTTATTTCAAAGCTTTCGAAAACTATCTAGTTCAAGCCTTTGCCCAGGCACTTTCAATGTATAACGGTCAATCTTATCAAGTTGAAACCTCAAAAGATTTAACCGGTAAATCGTTAATTTCTATCCGCGTATTACTAAATCAACCAGATAAAAATCAACAACCGTTACGAATTGATTTCCAATGGCGAAAAAATACCGTAACTGGTGAATGGAAAGCTTATGATTTAATAGCTGAAGGCGTAAGTATGATTACAACCAAACAAAATGAATGGTCAACAATTTTACGCCAAGATGGAATTGATGCATTAACTAAACAGTTAAATGATCTATCTAATCGCAATATTGATCCAAACGCTAAACAAAAAGGTTAGTTCATCATGTCGCGAATCCAAGCAGAAAAACAACAAAATACACTTAATTTAATCGGTGAGCTTGATGCTCACTCATTAAATGATTTATGGTCAATACAAAATACACTTTTAAATGGTGTAACGGATATTAATGTAACTCAAGTTACCCGAGTTGACTCTTCTGGGCTCGCGACACTGGTCTATTTTTGTAACCAATATAATATCAAATTAACTGGGATCAGCCCCCAGTTACAAACATTAATTGAACTTTATGATTTGCAAACGGTTATTAATCAGTAACTGTTAATGCAAGTTCATAATAAAAAACCCCTTTCCTCAAAATTTTTTTAATAAACAAAAAATAGATAATAAGAGTTTAAATAATGGATAAGCAAGAAATTATAGCTAAATTAAAAAGTTCACTCGACCTCGATGATGTTCATGTAATGACAGATGATGGCAGCCACTTTCAAGTTATTGCAGTTAGTGAAATCTTTGCCGAATTAAGTCGAGTAAAAAAACAACAAGCTATATATGCACCTTTAGCCGAATTTATTAATGATAATCGGATCCATGCATTATCAATCAAAACATATACACCGACTGAATGGCAACGTGAGCGTAAATTAATGGGTTTATAATTAAACCCAATCAGCATTTTGACTTGAATTAAGGTTTTTAGCCACAACATAATGTTTTATTAAGAACCATAATCATTCGCATAAGGTATCGCAGTATGACTAACCCACTATTAAGCAATTCATCATTACCCCAATTTTCAAAAATTAAACCTGAGCATGTTCTGCCTGCTATTCAAGAGACATTAAACAACTGTCGTAAAACAATCGAATCAGTATTGGAACAAAATAGTGAATACACTTGGGATAACCTAATACAACCCATTGATGAAATGGATGAAAAATTTAGCCGAGCGTGGTCACCAGTTAGTCATCTTAATTCAGTGAAAAATAGTCCTGAATTACGTGAAGCTTATGAAGCTTGTTTACCATTACTCTCGGAATACAGCACTTGGGTTGGACAACATAAACCATTATATCAAGCTTACAAACAACTTAAAGATAGCAAGCATTATGAAAATTTAAGTAAGGCACAGAAAAAAGTGATCGACAATGCCTTACGTGATTTTGAATTATCTGGAATCGGTTTATCAGATGATAAACAAAAACGTTATGGTGAAATTGTTGCTAAACTTTCAGAATTATCATCGCAATATAGTAACAATGTATTAGATGCAACAATGGGATGGTCCAAACTAATTATTAATGTTGATGACTTGTCTGGATTACCTGAAAGTGCCTTAGCAGCAGCAAAAGAACAGGCAAAAGCTAAAAATCAAGAAGGTTGGTTACTGACTTTAGATATGCCAAGTTATTTACCGATTATGACTTACTGTGATAATCGAGACTTACGCTTTGAACTTTATCAAGCATATAATACTCGCGCATCCGATCAAGGGCCTAATGCAGGTAAATGGGATAATACCGATATTATTAAACAAATTTTATCACTCCGTGATGAACTCGCTAAATTACTCGGTTTTGAAACTTATGCTGACAAATCATTAGCAACCAAAATGGCTGAAACAACCTCGCAAGTTACTGTCTTTTTAACTGATTTAGCCAGCAAGGCCAAACCGCAAGGTGAAAAAGAGTTAGCCGATTTAAAAAGATATGCTTATGAGTTCTTTGGAGCTAGTGATATTAAACCTTGGGATATCGCTTATTACAGCGAAAAACAAAAACAACATCTATATACTATCAATGATGAAGAGCTTCGTCCCTATTTCCCTGAACAACGTGTCGTTAGTGGATTATTTGAAGTCGTGCGTCGTATTTTCGGTATTACCGCTAAACAACGCCATGACGTAGAAGTTTGGGCGCCAGAGGTAAAATTTTATGATCTTTATGCTGCCAATGGAGAATTAAAAGGTAGTTTTTATCTCGACTTATATGCTCGTGAGCATAAACGTGGTGGAGCTTGGATGGATGATTGTATTGGCCAAATGCGTTTTGCCGATGGTCACTTGCAAAAACCTGTAGCTTATTTAACCTGTAACTTTAATCGCCCAATTGGAGATAAACCAGCATTATTCACCCACAATGAAGTCACCACGTTATTCCATGAATTTGGTCATGGATTACATCATATGTTGACTGAAATTGAAGTGTCGTCTGTAGCAGGTATTAATGGAGTTCCATGGGATGCCGTTGAATTACCAAGTCAATTTTTAGAGAATTGGTGCTGGCAACCTGAGGCTTTAGAATTTATCTCCGGTCATTATCAAACTGGAGAACCTTTACCTAAAGAGATGTTAGATAAAATGCTAGATGCCAAAAACTTCCAAGCAGCATTATTTATTTTACGTCAATTAGAATTTGGTTTATTTGATTTTAAATTACATAGTAACAAAACACCGGATATTTTAGAGACATTAAAACAGGTCAGACAACAAGTTGCAGTGGTACCTACTGTTGATTGGGGACGCTTCCCACATGCGTTTAGCCATATTTTTTCCGGTGGTTATGCGGCAGGTTATTATAGTTATCTTTGGGCGGAAGTTTTATCAGCAGATGCATTTTCTCGTTTTGAAGAAGAAGGGATTTTTAATGAATCAACCGGTAATGCATTTCTTGATCATATTTTGTCTCAGGGTGGCAGTGATGAACCTATGACATTGTTTAAAAATTTCCGTGGTCGTGAGCCACAACTTGAGGCATTACTTCGTCACTATGGAATCCACTAATATCAATACTGCTCAGCTAAAACAATTAGCTGAGCAGTGGTTATCTGATCATATCAAACTTCCATTTGTTTTAGTTAGTCAAGCTCATCAACTTGAGTTACAAAAAACCGATGAGCCAAAATTAGGGGCAGTCGCAGTTAATTTTGTGTCAGGCACAATGGCACATCGCCGTCAATTTGGTGGTGGTCGTGGTGAGGCAATCGCTAAAGCCGTTGGCGTTAAAGGTAATTACTTACCAACCGTTATAGATGCCACTGCTGGATTAGGACGAGATGCCTTCGTATTAGCTTCTATTGGCTGTCAAGTTACAATGTTTGAGCGTCATCCTGTGGTCGCCGCCTTACTCGCTGATGGCCTTGATCGTGCTTATCAAGATCCGACTATTGGTCAATTATTACAAAAACAGTTACGTTTAATTTATAATTCAAGCTTACATGGACTCAGCTTATATCAAGATAAACCTGATGTTGTGTACCTTGATCCGATGTTTCCACATCGACAAAAAAGTGCATTAGTCAAAAAAGAGATGCGTATTTTTCAACAATTAGTCGGTAGTGATCTTGATGCCGAAAGTTTGCTCGAACCGGCAAGGAGATTAGCCAAAAAACGAGTTGTTGTCAAACGGCCTGATTATGCACCATTTTTAGCCAATCAAAAACCAACGGCTGAAATTAAAACTAAAAATCATCGTTTTGATATTTACACACCATTAGATTGTATATAGGAACAGTATTTAAATATGCGACTGGATAAATTTCTTGCTCACCATTTAGGTGTGAGTCGAACAATAGTCAGTAAAGAACTTAAAGCCCAAAAAGTTACCGTTAATGGTGATATTGTCAAATCAGGTGCTTATCATATCTCACCAGATCAAATTGTAGAATATGATGGTTTCGAAATCGTACCTATTACCGAAAATCGCTACTTTATGCTCAATAAACCACAAGGTTATGTCTGCTCTACTGATGATCCAGATCATCCAACTATCCTCTATTTTATTGATGAACCTATGGCAGAAAAACTGCATTCAGCAGGCAGACTGGATCTTGATACCACTGGTTTGGTTTTATTAACCGATGATGGTAAGTGGTCACATCGTATAACATCACCTAAACATCATTGTGAAAAAGTCTATCAAGTGACAGTTGAACAACCACTTACCGCTAATCTTATTGATATATTTAAACAAGGCATTCAGTTAAAAAGTGAAAAAACTCTAACCGAACCAGCGAAATTGATTATCATTGACGATTATCATGCAGAACTCACTATAAGCGAAGGGCGATATCACCAAGTAAAACGAATGTTTGCAGCGGTAAATAACCATGTCACCCAATTACATCGCAAACAGATCGGCAATATTGTTCTTGATATACCTGAAGGTGAATATCGGCCACTTACTCAGGACGAGATCAATTCGTTTAATTAGTATTTTTGATTAGATTGAATAAATAATGATTTTTTTTGCTAAATTTTAGTTCCAAAGGAATGACGACGTGCAAACACAAGATCCACAAATAGAAATCAAAGTTTCTAAACAAGCACTCATTTTTATTCTTGGTTTAATATCAATGTTAATGCCATTATCCATTGATATGTATTTACCAAGTATGCCAACTATTGCCGAAAAATTTAATGTTGCTGACTCCACTGTACAATTAACGATAAGTTGTTATTTATTAGGATTTTCACTAGGCCAACTTTTATTTGGGCCCCTAACCGATAGCTATGGACGACGAAAAGTTTTAACTTTTGGGCTAATTATCTTCATCATTGCTGCATTATGTTGTGGTCTAGCTGCTAATATAAATCAATTAATTACTGCCCGCTTTTTTCATGGCATAGCGGCATCGGCAACTACAATTGTCATTAATGCATTAATGAAAGATATTTATCGTGATCGTGATGAGTTTTCAAAAATGATGTCTTTTGTCATGCTCATCTCCAATATTGCCCCACTACTTGCACCAATTATTGGCGGTTTTATTCTATTTTGGTTTGACTGGCAAGCGAACTTCTATGTTCTTAGTTTAATGGCTATTATCTGCCTTGGTTTGGTAACAATCAATATTCCTGAAACCTTGACTAAATCGAAACGTGATAAATTTAGCATCATTAGAATTTTAAGTAATTTCATTGCGTTATTTAGACATAGGCAAGTATTTACTTATATGATGATTGGCGCATTTTCTGGAGCAGGACTATTCTCGTTTCTCAGTCTGGGGCCATTTGTTTATATTAATTTACATGGTGTTGCTTCAATCAATTTTGGTTATTACTTTGCTATAAATATTTTAGTTATGATATTTATGAACACCCTAAATAGCCGTCTAGTACGACGAGTTGGCTCGATAAAAATGATACAATTGGGATTATTAATTCAGTTTGTAATGACAATTGGTATGGCAATTACCAGTATATTTAATTTAGGATTTTTCTTTTTAGTTATCTTCATTTCCGGTTATATCGGTTGTATTTCAACCATAGGAGGGAATTGCATGGCGGTAATTCTTGATTGTTATTCTCATATCGCCGGTACCGCCTCCTCTCTTGCCGGCACGATTCGCTTTGCTGTTGCCGGCGCCATTGGTGTTTTACTTTCTACACTCGTTTCAATGCATACCACAACCTCAGTTACTAATAGCTTAACTGAATCGTTAATGGTTGGTTCAATGGTGATCTGTAACTTCTTAGCCGTCGGTTTATTTTTGAGTGTTAGAAATATAACAAGGAAAAAAATATGATTTATCAACTAGGTAACTTGAAACCACAAATTAATCCAACTTGCTTTATTGCCAAATCTGCCGATATTATTGGTGATGTGGTTTTAAATGAAAATGTATCTATCTGGTTTAATGCAGTTTTACGTGGTGATATCGCCAAGATACATGTTGGTAAAAATAGTAATGTCCAAGATAACACTACTATTCATATTGAAACTGATGTCCCATGTATTATTGGTGAAAACGTGACAATTGGCCATAACGTCATTTTACATAGCTGCACGGTCGAAGATAATGTATTAATTGGTATGGGTAGCACAATTTTAAATAATGCTAAAATTGCCAAAAATTGCTTAGTAGGCGCTAACTCGCTGGTTACTCACAGCTTACCATATGAAGAAGGTTGCCTAATTATGGGATCTCCAGCTAAAATTATTCGTAAATTGACTGAGAAAGAAATTCTAGCCAACATTACAAATGCTCAACACTATGTATTAAATGCGCAAAGATTTAATCAAACCTTGATCGAATTGAATTCATATCAATAAATTATTTTTTATCTCTCATTCACGCTATAAGTGGGTTTAATTTATGATAAAATAGCTAAAATTTTAATTAAAATAGCTTTTAGGTACGTGTTTGAAAAAATTTAAAATTACTAGAAGACAGATTGTTATTCAATTAATTCTATTAACATTAATAGGATTGTCTATTTGTTTATTTTTATCACTTTTTACTTACAACCCATCGGATCCGGGTTGGTCACGTACGGCTTGGCATAATCCTATTAGCAATTTTGGTGGTTATATTGGTGCATATGCTGCTGATATCGTATTTCAATTTTTTGGACTGATTGCTTATAGTTTACCTATTATTATTATTTTCTTTTGCTTACAGTTAATGGGCTATTTTTATCGTCATAGTAATGAACCAATTAACTATTTCAGTGTTTCATTTCGAATTATTGGTATATTAGCTTTTGTACTTAGTTGTTGTGGTTTTTTTACCTTAAATATTCGTGACCCAGAACAATTCCAAGCCGGTGGTTATCTAGGCTCAATAGTTATTGAAAGTTTGTTACCAGTTATGAGCAGCTTAGTAACCTCTTTAGCTTTACTAGCAACAACCTTAGCTTGTGTTACATTATTGACTGGCTTTTCTTGGCTTTATCTATTTGAAAAAATCGGGGTGTTAGTTATGTTAATACTATCGCCAATAAAATGGTTATTTACGCCAGATAAAGTGACACAATCAGTTGAGCAAAATCAAAATGATGAAGCATCTATAGAAGAAAAAGAACCACAGATTGATTTACATCTTGATATGGATGATAGTAGTCAAGAAAGTATTAAACTAACCAACTTGGCTACAAATAATCCAGAAATAGCCGCTAAAATAGATACGGAAAAAGCCGAATCAACAATAGATCTAGATCCGATTTCATTACAAAATGATGAAAAATTCATAAAAACGGCAGCTCAATTATTACAAACGATCGAAGCTAACAATGCTACTACAGACGAAACTCATGATGTAACTGAAAAGGTAGCCAAAAAAGACCTTGATCCTGATGCAATATTAGCGCGAATGGAAACCATTTTAAAAAATATGAATGAAGGTGGTACAACTAATTCTACTAATTTGGTGGAATCTAATGAGCAAAAGGATAGTCAAGATATCATTCAACCATTCGAAGAAGATAAATACACGATTGCCGATGCGCCAAGTAAACCGTTATTTACTATGGAACATCATGAACCTGAAATAAATATAAATCATCCTACTTTTAATAACGAAAGTGTGATAGAACCAACTGTAATACAACCAGTTGAGGATGAAATATCACTAAGCATTACCCCAGAATATAATCATTATCAAACCAATGATATTCCAGACAACTTTGAGATACCTGAGGATGTTGATATCTCACTTCTTAAACAAGAAAATCCTACTATAGATGATATTTATTTAAATGATGTTGCTATCGAAGAAACAACACAATCACTCACGGCTTTAACTCAAACGGCACCGATTATCGATGAAGATACCGAAGAAGATAATGAAGATGAGGGAGAAAGCTTAATTCATCCGTTATTACAACGTAATGATAAACCATTACCCAAGCCAACTACTCCATTACCGTCGTTGAGTTTATTAACGCCACCACCAACAACACGAATTGAAGTGGATCATGTTGCGTTAAATGCAATGTCACAGCAAATTGAAAAAAGTTTATCTGATTATCGAGTAAAAGCTCGCGTTGTTGATTATTTACCAGGACCAGTGATTACGAGGTTTGAAATTGAACTAGCTCCAGGTATTAAAGCGGCCAGAATATCAACACTGGATCGTGATTTAGCTCGTTCCTTATCTATGCCATCGGTGAGAGTTGTAGAAGTAATACCTGGTAAACCTTATGTCGGTATTGAATTACCTAATCAAAATCGACAAACCGTTTATTTCAGAGAAGTACTAGATAGTCCACAATTCAAAAACGCTCAATCTCCACTTACTGTCGTTTTAGGAAAAGACATTGCTGGACAATCGGTAGTTGCTGATTTAGCAAAAATGCCTCACTTATTAGTCGCAGGGACAACAGGTTCAGGGAAATCGGTTGGTGTTAATGCCATGATATTAAGCATTTTATACAAATCACAACCGGAAGATGTTAGGTTCATCATGATTGATCCTAAAATGTTAGAGCTCTCTATCTATGAAGGAATACCACACCTATTAACTCAAGTCGTCACCGATATGAAAGATGCGGCAAATGCTCTTAACTGGTGTGTGAATGAAATGGAAAAACGCTATCGATTAATGTCAGCGTTAGGGGTGCGTAACATTGCTGGTTTTAATGAGAAAATCAAGCTCGCTGAAGAGATGGGGCGACCAATTCCTGATCCACTTTGGAAACCAACCGATAGTATGGATCTAGAAATGCCAACGCTTGAAAAACTTCCATATATTGTGGTTATGGTTGATGAATTTGCCGATTTAATTATGGCTGTTGGTAAAAAAGTTGAAGAGTTAATTGCTCGACTAGCACAAAAAGCCCGAGCTGCAGGTATTCATTTGGTACTAGCAACTCAAAGACCTTCTGTTGATGTTATTACCGGTTTAATTAAAGCTAACATACCAACCCGTATTGCATTTACAGTTTCAAGTAAGATTGACTCACGAACCATTTTAGATCAAATGGGTGCAGAATCTCTGCTTGGTATGGGGGATATGCTCTATTTAGCACCTAATAGCTCTATTCCTGTTCGTGTTCATGGCGCTTTTGTCCGTGATGAAGAAGTTCATGCCGTCGTACAAGATTGGAAAGCCCGTGGTAAACCTAAATATATTGAAAATGTAACAGTCTCAACTGATGATAGTGAAAGTGGTAGCTTTGATACTATTGATGAAGAACTCGATCCACTATTTGATCAAGTGGTTTCTTTCGTCATTGAAACACGTAGAGCATCAATATCCAGTGTCCAACGTAAATTTAGAATTGGTTATAACCGAGCCGCACGAATTGTGGAACAAATGGAAATGGAAGGCATTATAAGTGCACCTGCCCATAATGGTAATCGAGAAGTACTTGCTCAAGCATCTCATAATGATTATTAAGCTTAATTGTAAAGGCAGCCTATTCCATGAGTAATTATTTATCGCAAGTAATTAGCTTAGAATCGAAATTAATAAGTGAAAATTTTCTGAGCTCACCGACAATATTAGCGGTACAAGCATTAATTAGAGAGATCTGCTTATCACCCAAACCTGGATTGGTAGATATGAACAATAATGGCGCACATCACGATATGAGTTTTCAAACATTCATAACAAGTATTAATGCCATTTCAAATTGGTTTGAACGCTTTTATAATTATGGAAAACATAATGCCAACGTTGCAGCACCTGATTTTTTAGCAAATATTCGACCAATTGGCCTTGAATGTGAAACAGCAATGTTTAGTGCAACTAAACAGATTAATACGCATAAAGGTGGAATATTTGCCTTTGGTCTATTACTAAGTGCCATAGGTAAATTAGAGCAACTTAAATTACAGACAACTATTCCGATGATCTGTAATGAGGTAGCTAACATTTGCCACGGTATGGTTAATAACGAATTATCACAAAATAACCGCAGCCACTCAGTAGGAGAACGGCTTTTTAAACAACATAATCTTACTGGTGCAAGAGGCGAGGCTGAATCAGGATATACAACCGCACGTGAGATATCATTACCAATTTATCAAAAAATGTTGAATAGTGGCTATGATGAAGAATCAGCCCTATTACAAGCAATGCTATACTTATTAGCTTACAATCAAGACACAAACCTAGTTTCTAGAGGAGGACTAGCCGGATTAGAATTCGTGCAAAATGAAGCAAGATATTTAATCCAGCAAGGTGGCGTTTTGCATCCAAATGGACTAGAAATGATTGCTAAGTTAGATGACGAACTGATAAAACGCCACCTAAGTCCTGGTGGCTCAGCGGATCTTATCGCAGTTACATGGTTTTTATCTCATTATGCAGCTCAAAATTAACTCATTTAACTTATAAATGTTCTAATAAAAATTGATGGTTAAGCGGTAACCAATAAATTATTGATAAAAGCACCGTAACGATTGTCACGCCAGCTAAAGTAAAATAAACGGCCGTTATTAAGCATCATTTCAGGTTCATTCACTAACCCAAAATTAATAATGTAGTCATTCATTGTGTAAATATCCTAAGATAATCTAAATTAAAGCACTTCATACTTCAGTCTATCTCACACTTTATTTAATTACTAACTACGACGAGAACATTTTAATAACAGAAAAAATAAAAAATTAAATAATTATAACTAGAGTACTCATTATTGGATCGATAAAAGTATTGTAGTTGATAGCTATATTTCTGATCGAATTAAGCTAGGAAACAAAAGGTGATAATTAAAAAACAACCAACATAATCTTAATAATGATTAAAAAAGTAAGCGCTAACCAATATATAAGTAATAATTATCAATAAATTTATTACTATAAAATAAAGTTTTTAATAAAGAATAGTAGATATTGCGCATACACAGAAAAAGAAAAAAGTTATTAAAATTTTTCTTAGCTTATTTGATTTATGCACATTTTTATACCAACAATTATCCTATTTACCACAATTTTCATTAAATTATTTGGCAATAGTTAAGACAAACTTGTCTAAACTTATAAACTATGCTAGCTTGCAACCACTTCATAAAATGATAAAAATTAAATTTAATAGAAAAAAGCTAATATTATCAATAATATTTATTTTTTAATTAATATTAACGCAATGATTTTTAGTGTGTTTAGTTTTTTTCAACGTATAACCATTCTTTAAGTAATGGAGAAAATAATGGACTATCCCCAAATAGCCCAACAAATTTTACAATTGGTGGGCGGTAAAGAAAATATTATTAATTTTACCCACTGCTTTACTCGATTACGCTTCCAATTACACGATAACCAAACCGCTAATCGTGAAAAATTATTACAAACAGAAGGTGTAATTTCTGTTGTTGAAGGGAGTGGACAATATCAAGTGGTTTTAGGTAATAAAGTCACTAAAGTTTATGAGCAATTAGTCTCATTCGTCGGTGATGTAAAACGAAATAATCAAACAGAACCTAAACTATCTTTAGCTGTAAAAATACTTAATGCTTTTGCCGCTATTTTCACACCAATTATTCCGGCTATCGCAGCATCAGGAATGCTAAAAGGAATTCTAGCTATTGCCGTTATGATTGGTAACTATTACTATCAGACTGATATTAAAAGCTATAACACCTATACTATTTTGCATGCGGCATCAGATGCAGTTTTCTATTTTATGCCAATTATATTAGGTTACACTGCGGCTAGAGTCTTCAAAGCTCATGAATTTATTTCCATGATTATTGGTGCGACTTTATGTTATCCATCAATCGTCAATTTAATGACCAGTAACACCGAGGTAACGCTGTTTGCAATCGAACTCACCAAAGCTAGTTACACATCAAGTGTTATACCTATTATATTAGCGGTGTTCATTTTAAGTTATGTACAAAGATTTCTAGATTATATTATTCCAGAAGTGTTAAAAATCATCATGGTGCCTACATGTTCATTGCTCGTCATGATTCCAGCTACATTACTTATTTTCGGCCCAATTGGTATCTATATCGGCGAATTTATAAACTGGGTCTATTACTACATTATGGGAGTTAGTCCTATCTTATTAGGTGCATTTATTGGTGGTGTATGGTGTATTTTAGTTATCTTTGGTGCCCACCGCGCTATCGTACCAATCGGCATTAATGATGTAGCCCAAACAGGACATCAAAGTTTACTTGCTTTTGCTGGTGCAGCTAATTTTTCACAAGCCGGCGCTGCTTTAGGTGTATTTTTTAAAACTAAAAATAAGAATCTAAAAACAGTTGCTGCTTCAGCGACAATAACCGCCTTATTCGGTATTTCCGAACCGGCTATTTATGGAGCAAATCTTAGATTGAAAAGACCAATGGTTTGTGCAGTTATATGTGGTGCACTCGCTGGTGGTTTAATGGGCTGGGGAGGTTCTTATGGAACCGCTTTTGCCAATCAAGGCGTACTGACAATCCCGGTTTATGCTGAAGCCGGAACCAAAGCTTTCTTATGTTACTTAATTGGTATAGGTTTCGCTTTTTTTGGCTCATGCATTATGACGATGCTTGTTGGCTTTAACGATATCGCAAATGAAGAAGAGTCAAAGACAATTCAAACCTCATCTAGCCAACCATTAACAAATGATACAACCATTCTATCGCCAGTTGCCGGCGAAGTTATTGCGCTAAATCAAGTTAAAGATGAAGTATTTGCTTCAGGATCGATGGGCAAAGGAATAGCAATTTACCCTAAAGCTGGTGAAATAATTGCCCCAGCAGATTGTACCATTACCGTACTCTACCCGACTTTACATGCAATTGGCCTAAAATTAGATAACGGTATTGAGTTGCTGATTCATATAGGTATTGATACAGTTAACTTACAAGGTAAATATTTCCAGTCTTATGTAGAAACTGGTCAACATATTGCTAAAGGAAACAAAATTGTTTCCTTTAATATCGAAAAAATCGAACAGCAATTTGATTTAACAACTTCGATTATTGTGGTTAATTCAGATCAATATAAACATATAGATTATTGTCAACTAACTCATGTTAGTAATAAAGACAATTTATTATTTATTCAAGTTTAGAGGTTTAGTTATGAAAGCTTTTGCTAAGGATTTTTGGTGGGGAGCATCATCTTCTGCATTTCAAATTGAAGGTGGGTGGGATGCGGATGGAAAAGGAATGACCGTTGCCGATTACAATTCATTTCAACGCTCTGCAATACAAGCCGATAGTAAAATAGCCAGTGATTTCTATCATCATGTTGAAAGTGACATTGCTTTATTTAAAGAGTTAGGACTAAAAACTTATCGTTTTTCTATATCATGGGCGCGTATTATTCCCGATGGTGATGGTGAAATAAATCAAGCAGGCATTAATTTCTACAACAAAGTCATCAATGAATTAATCAAGAACGATATCATTCCGTTTATTACTCTTTATCATTTTGATTTACCATTCGCCTTAGTTGATAAATATAATGGTTGGCAAGATCGTCGTTGTGTTGATGCATTTAGACGTTATGCGCAAATATGTTATCAAGCATTCGGCGATCGAGTAAAACATTGGCAGATTAATAACGAACAAAATCTGATGATCCGTGTTAACGAAAGAATGAACATGTATAAAGTTGCGGCTCATGAGGTTGAAAAAGTGAGAGCTCAAATGGATTATCATATGTTTGTTGCTCATGCAATGGCAACCAATGACTGTCATGAACTAATTTCAGGTAGTAAAGTTGGGCCAGCGGTATCATCAACCATGACCTACCCTGCAAGTAACAAACCCATGGATGTTTGGGCAGCCAAAATGAATGACAATTTCAAAACCAACTATGCACTTGAAATGTACTGCTTTGGTGACTATCCTGGGTATTATAAAAATTACTTAAATCGTTGTGGTATCTATCCTATTACTCAATCAGAAGATGCGCAAATTTTAAAACAAGCTAAGCCAGATTTTATTGCCGTAAATTATTATCGGACATTAGTGGCTAGTTACCTACCAGAAGATGATAGCCATCCGTTTGGTAGCAAAGAAAAAGATATCGATTTTGATCTTTATGGTTATTTCAAGATCGAGAAAAATCCAAATTTGGTCGCCTCAACTTATGGTGCACAAATTGACCCTATGGGTCTAAGACTGGTATTAAATGAATATTATCGCCAATATCGTTTACCACTGATCATTACAGAAAATGGCTTAGGTACACCAGATATTTTAACTGCTGACAATAAAGTACATGATGATTATCGCATTGATTATATAAAATCGCATATCTTAGCTTGTCATGATGCGATTGAAGATGGTGTTGAGTTATTTGGATATTGTCCATGGTCAGTTATCGATTTACTAAGTTCACATCAAGGTTTCAAAAAACGTTATGGCTTTGTCTATGTCGATCGAGATGATCATGATTTAAAAACGCTTAATCGAATTAAAAAAGATAGTTTTTATTGGTATCAGCAAGTCATCAAAGATAACGGTATTAAATAATAATGCAAAACTAAACATGATGGGCGCTGAAAGGCCCATCATAATTTATTTAAATACCGCTAATTGACTAGATAAGTTACCTTATGTGCCTCTGTCGGTAACGGCACTTGCCATTTAGAAAGCATTTGAGTAATTTTCTTGTTTGGCAAGCTAGTATCTCGACTTGAATTACGTTGATATAATGTTTTTTCTGACTGCTCAAGATAAACAATTTCAACTTCGGCATGATAAGCATAAAGTAAATCCAATGCTTTTTCTCGCATATCTCGTGATAAGTGAGTAGCATTCCAAATAAATGACTGATTCTCTCTTAAGTATTGTTTTACCTTTGCTAATACAAATTGAATCACTAAACCTTCATTTTGACCATGCTTCAATTTAAGTTGATTACGAGCATCATCATATGATGCAACCGGTAACTTTGGATAGTATTTACTTATCCAGCTATTTTTACCTGATGCAGGCAACCCCGACAGTAAGATGACTTTAGGCCCTTTTTGAGGATATAACGCATAATCAGGTAACACATTGCTACCTCGAAAATATTGTATTCGCGTATAATCATCAATAAATTGCCGTGGTTGATATAAACACTCTTCTTCTAAAGCTAATTGTTTGAAGAGTTCAACTTCATCAACCATTCGAGCTTTATCAGCACTAATACGACCCAGTATATCTGCTTTAGCTTGCATACATAACATCCAAACAGGAAGTTGCCATGAAAGCCGATGAATTAACCATTGCGGTGATTTATAGTTATTATCATCACTTAAAGCATAAAATGGTATTTGATGCACTCGGATAATTCGACAAATTTTTTCCCGTAATTCAAAAGGAACGCCATTTCGCCATAATAATATTCGACTACTTATCTCGCCTTTTTGCGAATGTCGTGGTTGTGAAATTCGACCACTTATTTCATCAATAATTGTCGTTTCTGGTTTGGCAATATCATGTAATAAAGCAGTCATAAACAGTACAAACTTATCTTCATCAGAAGATGCTGCAAAATCATCTTGAGCAATTAAAGCCCTTAATACCATTTGAGTATGAATCCAAACATTTCCTTCACCATGATAAATCGGATCTTGTGGTGTAATAGTCAATTTATTCAACTCAGGAATACAGTCTAACCACTGGTCAAAGTTATCTTGGCTGATACTGTAGGCGATCTCTTGTTGTAACTGTGAATAACTCATAAATCACCTCCAAATACTAAGCCATTATTCCAATTTATTGTTAGTTGTGGCGAATAAAGCTCAACATTGTTAGCTAATTGATTAGGAATAAATGGTTGTTGTAAATGATGTTGCCCAGCATCTAATATAGCTTGCACAAAATCCTGCCTAACCCACTTCAAACGACCAGTTGTAGTATTTGCTGATTCGATTTTTAAATATAATCCTTCCATCAAATCAGAGTTATCACACTGTTGCCAAGCTTTGATTAAATCAAGCTTTTCTTGTGTGACAATTTTTTCAAAACAACTTCGCCAGTCAATTGTTTTAGCTAAAGAATTTTTCACGAGTGCTAATAAATCACTTAATTTTTCTGGTGCAATTCCCATAAACAATACAGGAACAGATAAAATAGGACCATCGGCCAATAATTCATGACGCTTTCGAGTCGATAAGAAACAATTATTATGCCTATCCCAAACATCAAATTCACAAAAATAATGTGGTAATGCATCATAAAAAATAGCGTGTTTTTTATGTAGCCACTCACCATACATAATATAGCGATCTTCTAAACGTTCAATTAACCAGCCTTCATGGACCGTTGCCCAATGTTTAAATAGATTAAATTGACGTTCGCGACTCCCTCCTATTAAGTAATGGCCACGTGATTGTAGTAATAGTTCACCACTTTCTGAAAAACTGATTGCACAGTTGGCCCCATCAAGTTTTTCTTCAACCACAATATATTGCCCTGCTAACTGATCGTAAGGTAGCTGTCCATGCTCACTATCGCCAAATTGTAAACGTGAACTTTGCAAATGTGGAGTTCGTGGGTATTTAATTAATTCTAAATTTTGAATATAAGTTTCCATTGTCATTTTGTTTTCTCCGAAAAATTAGGGAAAACCGACAAGGCGAAGATCTATAGATTGAACTGCAACGTAGACGCTTTAGAAAAAGCTAAAAGACAATAAAATAGAAGATACCATGTCGGCATTAAGATAAAGTGTTGAATACAGGCATTTTGTCACCTCACAAAAAATATAAATATTAGATTAAAAAAACGGCGCCATTATCTTTTTCAGCAGATCTATTGTCAAGTGAAATTGGATTTTTTTATATATTTAATCAGTGTTAAGATTCGACAAGATCATTATCATTGATAAATTTTGAGGTTTATATGGATGTCGAAATCGTATTATTTCCGATGACACAGTTAGCCGTTATTGAGCATTATGGCTCGCCTGAATTAGAACATGAATCAGTGAATAAACTCATAAAATGGCGACAAGAAAATCAGCTTTTAGATAATAAATATAGAAACTACGGCATTCATTATACCAATCCAAATCAACGCCGCCGGAACTACATCATGTCGATTTGGGTATCGCTATTGATGAACCTATTACTACTAACATTTATGGAGTAATAAATAAAACGATTCCCCAACTCCGCTGTGCAAAAACCAGAGATATTGGTTCGAGATATCATAATCAAGCTATTATTTATTTACTCAAACAATGGTTACCAAATAGCGGAGAAAAACTGGGAGATTTCCCCCCAATTTTTCATTATGTCAATGTTGGTCCGACCATTAAACTAGAACAGATGATAACGGATGTTTATTTACCGCTGTTAGACCATTGATATTCATTATTTAGGTGAATAATCAGCAGCAAAATAACGCTGACTAATTTGTGCTAGTTCACCACTACTAATAATTTTTTTGATACCTTCATTGATATCTTTGGTTAATTGTTCCCCTCTACTACTTTTACTAATTAAAAGATAACTAAATGGTGAAGCAATACGATCTTCATCTTCCTTACTTAGTTCAATTATTTTTAAATTGAGATGATGTTCACTAATATATTGCGATAACATTACTTTATCAATTAACTGAAAATCATATTGACCGTTTTCAACATGTTGCAAAACAGGTAATAAATCAGCTTCACTATAAACAATTTTGACAGGATTATTAGGGTTTTGCTGATTATAGGTTTCTAAAGCTGTAGCATAGTTTAGTCCAGGTGATACTTCTGTAGATTTTCCATTAAGATCACTAAAACGATTTATATTATTATTATTTTTAGCTACTGCGATTACATATTGATTTTTAAAGATTGGATCGGAATAAAAATACTTCTCCTTACGTTTTTCATTCATTGCATAATTATTAGCACCAACTTGATACCTTTGAGAATCAAGTCCTGCAAGTACCGATGGAAATTCTGTAATTTCAAAATTAATTTCATATTGTGGTTGTTTGGCAAATATGGCTTTAACCACATCGATATCATAGCCAGTCAGCTCTCCTTTATCATTGACTGTCGTAAAAGGACTTGGTGCGCCTGATGTTGCAATAACGATTTTTTCTACTTTAGTACTTTGGGTGTTTTTATTTTGATTATCACATCCAATCAGTGATAAAACAGCCAAGATCAAAAAGCTATACCATTTTTTTAGATTCATAACGCCGATCCTCTGTAGTTAAAATTAGTTAATATTATTAAAATGCTAGTCAATTAGGCTATCTAAATGAATCCCATTTCTTTCATTTGCTGCCGATGATCTGTTTGATATATGGCCATACCAGTTTTCATTAAATCAAAACCTAAGTTCTTATAAAATTCAACCGTTTGAGGATGTGTATAAAGAATAATATTACAATCCTTTACTTGTTCAATAAGCTTATCGACAATTAGCCTACCATATTGCTGACCATGTAAGTGTTTAGCCAAAGCAATGTTATAAATCGCTGCCTGACAAATTCCATCTGATAGTGCTCTACCCACCCCCACCACATGATTATTCTCCAATAAAAAAACTACCGCATAGCTTCTTTTAAAGACTTGTTCTTGAGTTATCGCATCGAACGAACTTAGGCCATAAAATGCCAGTAAATCAGCAACTTCTTGCCAATTAATATCATCACAGTGTTGTTGAATAATAATCCCCATTAGTACCTCATTTACTGATTAAATCTCATAATCCATTTGCATTGCTGAATAATATCTAGATAAAAAATCTTTTGTTCTTTGATGAACAGGATTTAAAAAAACTTGTTTAGGCGATCCATCTTCAATAATTTGCCCTTTATCTAAGAACAAAACTCGGCTGGCTATATCATGCACAAAACTCATTTCATGAGAAACTAATATCATCGTAATACCCGATTTTGCCGCCATTTTTATCGTTGCCAATACTTCGCCGACTAACTCAGGATCTAATGCAGAGGTAGGTTCATCAAGTAATAAAACCTTAGGATTCATGGCTAACGCTCTCGCAATAGCAACCCTTTGTTGTTGACCACCTGATAGTTGTTTTGGATAGTGGTTTACTCTATCAGCAAGACCAACTTCAACGAGTTTGTCGTAAGCAATTTTTTCAGCTTTCTCTCGAGAGTATTTTTTTACAATCAGTAACCCTTCCATAACATTTTCTAAAGCATTCTTTTGTGGAAAAAGATTAAACTGTTGAAAAACCATCGCTGTTTGTTGACGAAATTTAACAATTTGATCTCGTTTAGATTTACTGACATCAAACGACATGTTATCAATAGTGATATTACCAGCTTGAGGTTTTTCCAATAAATTTAAACAACGTAAAAGGGTCGATTTTCCTGCTCCCGATGCGCCAATAATTGCAACGATTTCATGTGGTTTAATAGCAAAATTAATTTGATTTAAAATGCAATTACCATGAAAAGATAAAGTGAGATTATTAACATGAATCATAGCCATTTCCCTCTTCGGTAACTTGGAGTATTTTTATCTTCACTAATCGTTAATCGGTTCTCTAAATATTTGACTAATAATTCAATTAATATGGTTAATGCCCAATAAATTAGAGCCAGTGAAATATAAACTTCAAAATAACGATAGCTATGACCAGCTAAAGTTTTACCTCTACCAGTCATTTCAGTTACCGAACAAACAAATGCCAGTGAAGTTCCTTTTAGTAATCCGATTAAAGTATTACCTAAGTTAGGCAGTGCAACTATAAATGCTTCAGGAATAACAATACGACGTAAAACTTGACTATATGTCATACCTAACGATTGTGCAGCTTCGATTTGCCCCTTATTTACAGATTGTAATGCGGCACGAATTGTTTCAGAGTTATAAGCTGCTTCATTAAAAGAAAAGGCTATCAATACAAACAATATTGCCGGAAGCCCATTAATATTAAAATCTGTATCAAAAAAGTAATTAACATAACGTAATAAAATTGGTAGGCCATAAAAACTTAAATAAAGTTGTACCAATAATGGGGTTCCTCTTATAAATGAAACAAATACCGCTGCTATTTGCGTTAATACCGGTATTTTATTCATTTTAATTATTGCAATAACTAGACCTAATATTACGCCAAGTAACATCGAAAAGATGGTGATAAAGAGTGTTACTGGCAAATAAGCCAGTAACGTCGGTATTTGGGTGAAAATCAATCCAAAATCAATAATATTTGGCATCTGCATTATCCCAATATTAAAATTAATTAACTAAATTGTTTATCTCGATTATGTGGCGTTTTCCAATTACTAACATCAGGCCCTAACGGCAAAATATCATAAGGATTATGGGCGTTATTACTCAAAAAATAACCTTTTTTAATCGCCTCAAAATCAGTCGTATCGCCAAAAGCGGGAATTTGATAGAGATCTCGGGCATAACCCCACAAATTAGGATAATCGATAATTCGATTTCGATTAGTGTTGAATGCAGCGTAATAAGCAACATCAAACCTAGCCAAAGTGACATATAAACGGATATCTGAATCAGTGATGTTATCACCAAAAAGATAACGAGATTTGCTTAATCGTTGTTCTAATTTATCTAACTGGTTAAAAACCAGATGGTAAGCATGCTCATAAGCTGGTTGTGATCGAGCAAAGCCTGCTTTATAAACGCCATTGTTAACTTCATGAAATATCACATCATTCAATTTATCAATTTCAGTACGCAAATGTTCTGGATAGAGATCTGGTGCACCAGCTTTATGAAACGGCTTAAAAACAGTTTCCCAATAGTTAGTTAATCTAAAATAATCGTTGTTAACAACTTTGCCAGTTTTTACGTCTACTACGGTAGGAACTGTTGCTCGCCCATTATATTCTGGATCGGTTTTAGCATAAAGTTCCGGTAAATAACGAATCCCTAACACCGGATCAACGCCATTGGGATCAAGTGAAAACTCCCAACCATGTGGTGTTCTTATAGGAGAAACCTTACCTACACTAATAACATCCTCTAAACCCAATAACTTGATGGCTATCATTTGGCGATGAGCCCAAGGGCAAATTGCAGCCCAAATCAGTCGATAACGACCTGCTTCAACAGGTAACAAGCCAGGTTCATTACCAAAGGGAGTGTCAAATCGGTTAGTTTGACGGACAAAAGCACCATCTTTACTGATTTCATTATTTTCAGTCGTTACTACTTTTCCTATAGACATACGCTTACTCCTATTCTTTGATACTGCAATTTAAATCATCCAACAATTGGATTAATTCAATCTAGCATCAAATATTTAGGCAATAAAATAATCAATAAGCATATTTATATAATCATAAATTATATAACGTAGGATTAATAACCAACTTTGCGAAAAAAATTACTTTCCTAATCTTTTATAAAGCCTTTCAGGACGACCTATTTTGCCATGGTTAAGCTCAACCGTTAATAATTTAGTTTGCACACAATATTCTAAATATCGTCTAGCGGTGGTTTTACTAATATTGGCTTTTTCGACAATTTGATCTACTGTTTGCGGTTCATTTGTTTGCATAAATAGATCTTTAACTTTTTGTAAGGTAATTTCTTCAATACCTTTGGAGTGGCGATTAATATCAACAAAGTCTTTAGTTTGTAGATTAAAAAGTTCATCAATACGTCTTTGATTCACATGTTTTTGCAAACTTTGACGATATAAAAACAGTTCAAAACGTTCAAGTGAATGTTTTAAGCGCTGATAAGATACCGGTTTGATTAAATAATCAAAAGCGCCAAAACGTATCGCTTTACTACAGGTATCCATATCACTCGCAGCAGTAATAAAAATAACATAACAATCTAAATTATTATTAATAATATATTCAAATAATTCAATTCCTTTTCCATCAGGTAGGTAATTATCTAATAAAATTAATGTTGGTTTTAATTTTTCAACCATCACTTTCGCTTCTTCCAAAGTTGCAGCGATTCCAATAACTTCTACTTTGGTGTCTCGTTGAATAAATTCGGCATTTAATTCAGCTAAAATGGGCTCATCTTCAACAATAAGAACTTTAATTGTATCTTCTTTTATTTCATACATACTTTATTCACCTCTGTTAACTACTTTGGTATAAAAACAGAAAAAATCGTTCCATAAGGTTCATTATCTTCAAATGTGATATATCCGTTAGCTTTTTTCACATATGTAGAAACTAAATGTAAACCTATACCATGTTCGTTCGAATTTTGTGAGGTTACCCCCGGTTGGAAAATTGAATTGCGGATTTTATCGTCTATACCACAACCCTGATCACTGACTTCTAAAACAATTTCATCGGTTCTATCACTTAAAAATAGATGGATAGATTTATCACCTTGATTGTTTTTTAAACACGCATTAAAGGCATTGTCCAATAAATTACCTAATATCGACATAAATTCGGCTTCAGTTATCTTGGAAGGCAATGCTTCTAAATAGCAGGCGGGATCAAAAAACAATTTTAAGCCAATTTCATGCGACTTAGAATATTTACCAATTAATAAACCACAAATAGCCGGAACCTGAAAATGGCTGGTAATGAAATCTAGATTTTGTTGATTATCAGCAGAATGTAGCGCAATAAATGATTCCGCTTCTTCATATCGTTTCATATAAATTAAACCTGATAACGTTGCCATCCAGTTAAGGTGTTCATGTCTTAAGGCGCGCAAATTATCCACATACTGCGTAACTTGAGTTAATTGCATACTTAATAAATTAATATCATCATAATTTCGGAAGGTGATCACCCATCCTTGAATTTCATCATCAACAATTACGCGAATACGATTAGCAATAACGATAATATTATTGAAATAGCAAATATGGTCATGAACATCTTTAGTCTGATTGGTACTACCATAAAGAAAATCCGTTGATTTAATAAAATTAGATAAATCATGATTAAGCAGACTATTATCATCGATATCAATATTTAACATACGCCTTGCTGATTGGTTGATATTGATAATCTTATAATCAAGATCAATGGCAATAATACCTTCAAATATTGATTCCATTATTGATTTCTGACTCTTTACCAATAGTGCAATTGCTTGAGGTTCTAAATTAAACATCTGTTTTTTGATAGCTCTAGCAAAGCATAAAGAAAATATAAACAGAGCAAAGAATAAAAATGAACAAAAAATAATGAATGGAATAAATTGTTTTATATGTGACGCATAAATATCATCTACCATATAACCAACCGAAACAATACCAATTACTTTTCCATTGCTAATAATCGGCGCTTTACCTCTTAGGGCTAAACCTAAAGATCCTTGACTTATTGTGGTGCTACTAATACCACTTAACACCTCCTGATTGTCATCACCAACCATGGGTAAATATATTGAATTATTAGCCGTATGAAATAACCGATAAGCTTTAGCATCACCTATAACAATATAACTCGCATCACTTTGTTCAAAAATATCTGAAACAAGTTTAGCGATTTGTTCAGTATCTTTATCTTCTACATATTTTATTAAGCTAGGAATCACAGCTAACTCTTTCGCCTGAATTTGAGCTTTTTCGCCTAAACTACGATATAAGGCATTTTCTGTCACATTCCATATGTAGCTTTGCAGCAATGCTAAAACCACCAATGAAAAGATTAAAAGAGATAAAAATAATTTTGTCGTAAATGACAGATGTATTCGTTTTCGCATTTTTATACTTAATAAATAATTGCTGTATCTGCTGAGGAGTGTAACACAGCATAAAAAAACTTAGAGCCTTTAAAACCATAAAAACCACACTTAATTTATGATTTATATCACAAAATTGATATTAATATTTTGTCACCATATGCGCCATTAAAACAAAGCAAATTTATTTTGGAGATAAAAAAAATATGGTGGATTTCAATTCAGTTGAAAAAACGCACAACAACAATGAAAAACATGAGATAAAACACGAAGATCAAACGAAAAAGTTTTGGCCATACGGATGGTGGAAACTTATGGATGATTATAAAATCGGTGTAATTCCTTTACCATTATTTATTATCGCGGGTATTCTTATCTTTGCTGAAGTATTAGTAACAGGTAAATTACCAAGTGAAATAGTTGTTATGGTAGTCACATGTGCTTTCTTTGGTTTTCTTTGTGGTGAAATAGGTAAACGTTTACCAATTGTTGGAAAAATGGGGGCAGCAGCAATTTGTGCAACCTTTATTCCATCAGCTCTAGTCTATTATGGCATTCTGCCTACTCCTGTGGTACAAGCAACAACCAAATTCTATAAAGATACTCACATTTTATATCTTTATATCTGCTGTATCATCGTTGGTAGTATTATGAACATGGATAAGAAAACGCTTATTCAAGGTTTCTTAAAAATCTTCGGACCAATGGTATGTGGTGAAATTGTTGGTATGCTAGTTGGTGTTGGTGTGGGTTATTTATTAGGCTTATCACCATTTGAAACATTCTTCTTCTTAGTATTACCGATCATGGCTGGTGGTGTTGGTGAAGGCGCAATTCCATTATCAATCGGATATGCATCTATTTTAGGTATGGAACAAGGTGAAGCACTAGGTCGAGTATTACCAATTGTTATGTTAGGTGGTTTAACCGGTATTATTTGTGGTGGTATCCTTAACCGTATTGGTAAAGCTTATCCTCATTTAACTGGTAATGGTCGCTTGTTACCAGCATCAGAAGATGACCAAATTATCAACAAAACGGCTAAAACAGAGTCGGTTATTGATGTGACAACTTTTGCATCTGGTGTATTGTTAGCCGCTATCCTTTATATGGTCGGTATGATTGGCCACAAAGTAACCGGTATTCCAGCACCTGTAGGGATGCTATTTGCCGCAGTATTTGTTAAACTAGTATCAGGTGTTTCACCAAAAGTACTAAGTGGTTCGCAAGTAGTTTACAAGTTCTTCCAAACATCTGTAACCTATCCTATTTTATTCGCTGTGGGCGTGGCAATCACACCGTGGGATAAAATCGTTGCAGCTTTCACCGTTATCAACCTAATAGTTATTGTTTGTACAGTAGTGAGTTTAGTCACAACTGGTTTCTTTGTTGCTAAAAAACTAGGTATGTATCCAGTTGATGCGGCAGTTATCTCTTGCTGTCAAAGTGGTCAAGGTGGAACTGGTGACGTTGCAATCCTGACAGCAGCAGAACGTATGGAGTTGATGCCATTTGCCCAAATTGCTACTCGTATTGGTGGTGCAATTAACGTATCAGTATCCTTACTCATTCTAGGCAATTTTTTAGTATAGTTTTTTTCAAGAGCAACCTTAGTTATTACTAGGGTTGTTCTATTTTCTTATGTAGTTTCAATAAACAGCTTTTAAGGAGTATTCATGAAGCTTGTCAGTTACCTTGTTTCTGGTCGACCAAGTTTTGGTTTATATACTGATCATGGCATCGTAGATTTAGGCCAAAAACTAGGCGATAAATATCAAGATCTAAAATCCCTTCTTTCTGATAAAGATGGATTAGCTAACGCAAAAAACTTTTTAGACTCACCTAGTGATATCGATGAACAAGCAATAACTTATTTACCGGTAATTCCAAATCCAAACAAAATTTTGTGTGTAGGAATGAATTATGCGGAAAAACGAGCAGAATTTAATGAAACTAGTTCTGCCCCAACTTTATTTGTTCGTTTTCCTGATTCTCAAACAGGACATAAGACAAATATCATTAAACCAACTATCAGCGATGAACTGGATTATGAAGGCGAATTAGCCATTATTATTGGTAAAGAGGCCTTCCGCATAAAATCAGAAGAAGCCTTATCTTATATCGCAGGCTATAGCTGTTATATGGATGGTTCGATTCGTGACTGGCAATATACTTGGTACACAGCTGGTAAAAATTGGCCAAATACCGGGGCTTTTGGACCATGTTTAACAACTACAGATGAAATACCCGATCCTAAAGCGCTATCAATAACAACTTATCTGAATGGAAAAGAGATGCAACATGATAGCATCAAGAATTTAGTACATACTGTACCTGATTTAATCTCGTATATTAGTACATTTACTAAATTATCACCGGGTGACGTTATTCTTACTGGATCACCAGGCGGGGTTGGAAAAAAACGAAATCCACCAATATTTATGCACGATGGTGATACCATTGAAGTTGAAATTACCAATATTGGTCGTCTAACTAACTTTATCGTTGAAGAAAAAAGGTAGTTATATGTACGATTTAGTTGATTACAGTGTTGTTGATATATCTAAATCTGAACAAGATTATCAAGCAATTAAGCAATTACTATTGCAATCTGACCTCGATTTAGATCCACAAGTCACAACTTTCATTGTTGCAAAACTGAATAATAATTGTATCGCTTGTGCCGGTCTTGATCACAATATTATTAAGTGTGTAGCCATTGATCCTGATTATCGCGGCAACCAACTAAATCTAACTTTAATCGACTATACGATGAAATATGCCAATGACAACGGCTATTTTCATCTATTTTTATATACTAAACCTGAAAATACCGCTTTTTTTAAAGCATGCGGTTTTTATCCTATTGTTGAAATTTCTGATTTAGTCGTATTGATGGAAAACACACCGGTTGGGATTAAACAATATTGTAAACAATTATCGCAATACCAAAAGGCTGGTAACAAAATTGGCAGTATAGTGATGAATGCCAATCCTTTTACTAAAGGTCATCAATATCTTATTGAATTTGCAGCCAATCAATGTGATTGGGTACATGTATTTGTGGTTAATGAAGATGTATCAATGTTTCCGTTTCAGGTACGTTTACAGTTAGTAAAAGATGGCACAAAAGATATTAAAAATGTTACGGTTCATGCCAGTTCGACATACATTATTTCTAAAGCAACCTTCCCTACTTATTTTTTAAAAGATAAAAGCAAAATTGACTATGCTTATATGGGAATCGATCTGTTAATCTTCCGTAACTACATTGCTCCAGCATTAAATATAACTCACCGTTTTGTTGGTACTGAGCCACATAGTGAAGTAACTAATGCTTATAACCAAGCAATGAAATATTGGTTAGAAGATGACAAAGTTAGTTTGTCATCCAAGATTACTGTCATTGAGGTTGCTCGAAAACTCGAGGAATCAAACATTATATCAGCATCATTAGTGCGAAATTCACTGGCATTAAAAAATTATGAACAGGTTAAGAAATTAGTTCCTTCAACAACTTGGAATTATATTTCAGCTAATTTGGATAAATTAAATATTTAATTCTTTTCAAAAGGTAAAAACATGAAAATACAAAAAGAAGCCATGGCAGGAACTCTCGAATCCAGCGATTTGTTAGTTAAAGTCGTGCCAAATACTGGCATCGAAATTGTTATTAATAGTGATGTAAATAAACAATTTGGCGATCAAATTCGCGCTGTGGTTAATAACACATTAAATGAACTTAACTTAACTGATGGTTTAATCATTATTGACGATAAAGGTGCTTTAGATTGTGCAATAAAAGCACGGGTACAATGTGCTGTATTACGCGGTGCAGAAGAAACTGAATTAGATTGGAGTAAATTACTATGAAAAAATTACGTCGCAGTATGCTGTTTCTTCCAGGTGCAAATGCAGCAATGTTATCTACATCTTTTGTCTATAAACCAGACTCAATTATGTTTGATCTTGAAGATGCTGTGTCTATCAAAGAAAAAGATTCAGCACGTCTACTCGTCGCGCAAACATTAAAATTACCTGTTTATAAAGAACATGGCATTGAAACTGTAGTTAGAATTAATGCATTAAATACACCATTTGGTCTTAAAGACTTAGAAGCCGTTGTGCGAGCTGGTGTTGATGTTGTTCGCTTACCAATGACCAATAGTGCTGAAGATATTCATGAACTTGAAGCGCATGTTGAACGAATTGAAAAAGAGTGTGGCCGAGAAGTGGGTAGCACTAAATTAATGGCTGCTATTGAATCAGCTCAAGCAGTAGTTAATGCAGTATCCATTGCCAAATCATCGCCACGTTTAATTGGTATCGCTCTTGCAGCATTTGATTATCTAGTAGATATGCAAACAGAACGCGGGGATGGTACTGAACTATTTTATGCACGCTGTGCTGTTTTACATGCTGCTCGTGTAGCCGGTATTGATGCTTTTGATGTTGTTTATTCAAATGTTAATGATGATGAAGGCTTTTTAAAAGAAGTCAGCCTAATTAAAAAATTAGGATACAACGGTAAATCATTGATTAATCCACGACAAATTGAGCTATTACATAATGCTTATGCACCTACTGCTAGTGAAGTAGAAAATGCTAAAAAAGTCGTTGAAGCCGCTGAAGAAGGTGAAAGAAAAGGGCTTGGAGTTGTTTCTTTAAATGGCAAAATGATTGATGCACCAATTATTGCTCGTGCGCAAAAAATCATTGAACTAGCTAAATACTCCGGTGTACGTAAAGAAATTTGATAGGATTGAAACATGACAACTTCTATAAACCAAAAAATTGCTGATTTATTAAAACAGCATCCTGATCTTAAAAATATCACACCATTTATTGATGCTAATGCAACCACACCTTATCTAAAAGATGAGTCTAAATATACCCGTAAATTGTGTGAGTCAATTGAGCAAGCAATAGAAAAGTGTGAACTTCGTGATGGAATGACTATCTCTTTTCACCACGCATTTCGTGAAGGCGATAAAGTTATCAACAAAGTTGTTGAAACCATTAGTAAATTAGGTATTAAGAACCTTACATTAGCTTCAAGCTCATTATTAAGCTGTAACGCAGCATTGATTCCTCACATTGAGTCTGGTGTAATTACTAAAATCTATACCTCAGGATTACGAGGAAAATTAGCTGATGCGATTTCACACGGCCTGATGGAAAATCCGGTACATATCCATTCTCACGGTGGTCGAGTCAAATTAATCCAAAGCGGAGAAATTAATATTGATATCGCATTCTTAGCTGTATCAACTGCTGACGAACAAGGTAATGCTAATGGCGTATCAGGTAAATCACAATGTGGCGCCCTTGGTTATGCTATGGTTGATGCTCAATTTGCTAAGAAAGTGGTTTTACTTACTGAAGATATTGTTGGTTATCCTAACCATCCAGCAAGTATCCGCCAAGATCAAGTTGACTATATTGTTAAAGTTGACGAAGTTGGTGATCCAACTAAAATTAGCGTTGGTGCAGCACGTATTACCAGTAACCCTAGAGAATTAATGATTGCACGCTATGCCGCTGATGTTATCGAAAATTCAGGTTATTTTAAAGATGGATTCTCAATTCAGACTGGTTCTGGCGCATCATCAACTGCAGCGACACGCTTTCTAGAAAATCGGATGCGAGCGAAAAATATCACAGCATCATTTGCTCTAGGTGGTATCACAGCCAGTATCGTCGATCTTCATGAAAAAGGCTTAGTAAAACGTTTACTTGATACACAAAGTTTTGATGGAGCTGCAGGACAATCTTTAGGTAAGAATAAAGATCATATTGAAGTTTCAACCAACGTTTACGCTAATCCAGCCTCAAAAGGAGCAAGTGTTGATGAATTAGATATTGTCATTCTTAGCGCACTCGAAGTAGATTTAGATTTCAATGTTAATGTACTAACAGGATCTGATGGTGTTATGCGTGGTGCATCCGGTGGTCACTGTGATACAGCCGCTGGAGCAAATCTAACTATTATCGTTGCGCCACTAATTCGTAGCCGAATTCCAACGGTAATAAGAAAAGTAACGACAATTGTCACACCAGGAGAAAGTGTAGATGTGTTAGTCACTGACCATGGTATAGCGGTAAATCCTGCTCGTCCTGAAATCGCAGAACGATTAAAAGCGGCTAATTTACCCGTAATGACTATTGAAGAACTTTATCAACGTGCTATTGCATTAACAGGTGAACCAAAACCAATTGAATTTAACGATAAAATTGTTGGGATTGTTCACTTCCGTGATGGCTCAATTATTGATGTTGTTCGTCAAGTCAAAGACTAATTAACTTTGTAATAGTAATAGCATAACAAAATTCTTAGTTATGCTATTACTCAACATCATTATGAATAATCCAACATTAAGATTCGACGATGGTATTAACATAACGCTTGAGCAAATGTTAATAGCCAAAGAAAACCGTGTAAACAATCAGCAACAAGTTTTTGAGCAATACCCTTATCCGCTAATATCATTAAGTTTAGTAATACCTGGACCAATCAAGAAAAGTAGTGGCACTGTATTCTTATTTAATGAAGCTGTACAAGCTATCCATCAGATGTTAAACCAACATAATATTTCTATTATCCATGAAAAATTTTATGAAAGCATAACTGGTGATGAAGCATTATTATCAATTGATTATAACGTTGATATGCTTAAACAACTGTGTATAAAAATTGAGGAGAGGCATTTTTTAGGACGATTATGGGATATTGATGTCATTGACCCTATTACACAAAAAAGTATTTCTCGGTCTAAATTCGAGCATCATTCTCGACAATGTTTAGTTTGCCATGATAATGCTAAAATTTGTGGTCGTAGTAAAAGGCATTCCATTAAAGAAATCCTCAGTGCCATTGCCAATAAAGTCAATGATTATCGAAATAATTAAACGAGCTTAAATATATAGCTATCTATATTAATAGAGTCGAAAAATAAACTATTTTCCAACTCTATTGATAAATTGATGACGGTTAAATATTTGCTAACGCTTGCTCTAAATCACCAATCAGATCATCGATATCCTCGAGACCCACAGAAATACGTAATAATTGATCGGATATACCCGCTGTTTTACGTGCTTCAGCACTAATTCCTGAATGGGTCATTGTAGCTGGATGACATATTAAACTTTCTACGCCACCAAGTGATTGCGCTAAGGTAAAAATATTCAGCGCATCTAGGAATTTAGGCATATCATCGGCAGCACAAGCTAATTCAAAACTCAACAGTGAACCAAAGCCTTTTTGTTGTTTTTTGGCAATGTCATGACCTAAATTTGTTGGTAACGAAGGATGAAAAACTTTAGCAATTTTAGGATGATTAACTAAAAATTCAACGACTTTTTCTGCATTTTCTTGTTGTAATCTAACTCTTGCAGTGAGGGTTCTTAAACCACGCAATAATAAATAACTATCAAATGATGAAGTTGATGTTCCGATATTATTTGCCCACCACAATACATCTGTAGCTAATTGTTGATCTTTAAATACTACTATTCCGGCTAATAGATCTGAGTGGCCATTTAGAAATTTAGTACAAGAGTGACTAACAATATCAGCCCCTAATTCCAGTGGTTTTTGTAAAATTGGTGTCATAAAGGTATTATCAACCAGAACTAACGCTCCAACCTCATGCGCCTGACGTGCAATATCAGCAATATCAACCACTCTTAATAATGGATTACTTGGCGATTCAATCAATACTAATTTAGGTTTTAAATTCAGCGCTTCTTTTAAAGCGATAGGATCGGATTGGTCTACAAATTTGGTTTTAAAATAACCTTTTTGACTCAAACTATTAAATAATCGATAACTACCGCCATAACAATCATGAGGAGCAACAACGGTATCATTTGGGCCAAGTAAGGCTACACTGACTAGATGTATTGCTGACATACCGCAATTAGTTAAAATGGCATCGGCACCGGCTTCTAACTCTGCTACCGTTTCCTCAACTAATCGTCTACTTGGATTAGATTTGCGACCATAATCAAATTTCCTTGGTGTTGCAAATGATTGATAGCGATAACACGTTGAAGGCGTAATAACAGGAACTACGCTACCAAATTGGTCATCTGTATTTAATCCACCACGAACAGCAATAGTATCTTGGCTAAGATTTTTAGATTTATGAGCCATAATAACCTTCCTACAAACCATTTTATTTATTTTTAGATTTTAGTTGTATAAGAATAACACAATAAAAAAAGACGTCAACATGTCTAGACGTCTAACTATCTTGGTGTATAGATTGCAGCTAAGCAAAAAAAACGCTAAAATTATCCACATTATTTGTGATGTAATTGATTTGGTGAATAAATGATGGAATGGAACGGCGATTATATTAGCCCTTATGCTGAGCATGGTAAAAAAAGCGAACAAGTAAAAAAAATTACAGTCTCAATTCCGTTAAAAGTATTAAAAATATTAACTGATGAGCGAACTAGACGACAAGTCAATAATTTACGTCATGCAACGAATAGTGAACTTTTATGTGAAGCTTTTCTACACGCTTATACTGGTCAACCATTGCCTTGTGATGAAGATTTACAGAAAGATCATGAAGATGGCATTCCGTTACAAGCGCAGAAAATGATGCGAGCTTTAGGTATAGATCCTGATTTAATTGATGAATGATTGAATCATAGATACAAAAAAGGCGCCTAAAGCGCCTTTTTTACAACGTAAAAATTAGTAAAACTATTTTTTACCACCAACCATTGCAAAACGTTGTTTAAATTTATCAACACGTCCGCCAGTTGCTACATCACGTTGTTTACCTGTATAGAACGGGTGACATTCACCACATACGTCAAGATGAATATCATGACCAACAGTTGAATGAGTTTCAATTTTGTTACCACAAGAACAAGTTGCTGTAATTGCAGTGTATTCTGGATGGATACCTTCTTTCATAATAAACCTCTAAAGTTTGTTCGTATCGCTATATAAATGGCTTAATCGCAAAATCTATACACCATACGAGTGTTAAATAACATGATAAGGGTGCGAATTATACGTCCTATATCAAAGATAATCAAGTAATAAAAGGCCAATCTAAACCGGCAATTGACCAATAGTGATTTGCAACTGAATCTTTTCACCATTGCGTAAGACAATTATGGGGACGATTGTTCCCGGTTTCAACTCAGCAATTTGATCCATGGTTTCAACAATCGATTTTACTGGCTTATTATCAACCATTATTAAAATATCATTAGCTTGTACACCAGCCTGCAAAGAAGGCCCTTCAGCATTAGTGACTAAAATACCTAACACTTTCGGCAGATCACTTGTATTTTGTGTTGGTGCAAATTCTAAACCATCAATGCCAATATAGCCTCGAATCACTTTGCCATCTTGAATTAATTTATTCATTATTTTAACAGCTAATGCAGTTGGAATGGCAAAACCAATACCTTCCGGCACATCATTACCTAGATTTTTGGCAAATGTCAGAGTGTTAATACCCATCAATTCACCTTTAGTGTTAACTAAAGCACCTCCAGAATTACCATGATTGATGGAAGCATCAGTTTGGATAAAATTTTGTCGACGATATGGACTGAGTCCATCACGACCAGTAGCACTAATGATACCTTGAGTAATAGTTTGCCCGATGTTATAAGGGTTGCCAATGGCTAAGACGACATCACCAATTTTCGGATCGCGGGAAGAATTAATCGGTATTCTTGGAAGATTAGATGCTTCTATTTTTAATACAGCAATATCAACTAATTTATCGGACCCAACAGGTAATGCAGCAAAAATCCGCCCATCTTGCAAAGCAACAATAATTTGTTCTGCTCCATCAACAACATGATAATTGGTAACGATATAACCAAGCTCACTCATAATAACACCAGAACCCAACGGTGTTATTGGACTATCTTGTGATTGTTTAGGTACAGAATTAATTGAGCGACTATAAATATTTACCACGGCAGGTGCGGCTATCTTTACTGCATTTGAATAACTCATAGGTTCATCATTAAAAATAGATCTTGAAAAATCAGATTGCGTTCCATTTCTTAAAGAAGGAAAAATAATGAGTAACACTACCGCTAAAACAGCACCAATTAATATTGGCCATAGAATTTTTTTAAGCATAATTGTCACTAGTAAGATGAGAATGATTGATAGGATTCTATCATATATAACGAAGGGTTAAAAAGGCGTTTTCGTCGATGCTAAGCACTGATGAATCCCCTAATGATTTTTATCAAAATCATTAAGTTAAGGTAGATACACATCTTGTCATATGATCAAATGGTTTCGCCAAAAATCAATAATCAGACAACAAAATGTGCGAACTCGATATTTTACACGACTCTCTTTACCAATTCTGCCCCGAATTACACTTAAAACGACTCAACAGCTTAACGTTGGCTTGCCACGCATTACTTGACTGTAAAACTCTCACTCTTACCGAACTTGGCCGTAACCTGCCAACCAAAGCGAGAACAAAACATAACATCAAACGAATCGACCGATTGTTAGGTAATCGTCACCTCCACAAAGAGCGACTCGCTGTATACCGTTGGCATGCTAGCTTTATCTGTTCGGGCAATACGATGCCCATTGTACTTGTTGACTGGTCTGATATTCGTGAGCAAAAACGACTTATGGTATTGCGAGCTTCAGTCGCACTACACGGTCGTTCTGTTACTCTTTATGAGAAAGCGTTCCCGCTTTCAGAGCAATGTTCAAAGAAAGCTCATGACCAATTTCTAGCCGACCTTGCGAGCATTCTACCGAGTAACACCACACCGCTCATTGTCAGTGATGCTGGCTTTAAAGTGCCATGGTATAAATCCGTTGAGAAGCTGGGTTGGTACTGGTTAAGTCGAGTAAGAGGAAAAGTACAATATGCAGACCTAGGAGCGGAAAACTGGAAACCTATCAGCAACTTACATGATATGTCATCTAGTCACTCAAAGACTTTAGGCTATAAGAGGCTGACTAAAAGCAATCCAATCTCATGCCAAATTCTATTGTATAAATCTCGCTCTAAAGGCCGAAAAAATCAGCGCTCGACACGGACTCATTGTCACCACCCGTCACCTAAAATCTACTCAGCGTCGGCAAAGGAGCCATGGGTTCTAGCAACTAACTTACCTGTTGAAATTCGAACACCCAAACAACTTGTTAATATCTATTCGAAGCGAATGCAGATTGAAGAAACCTTCCGAGACTTGAAAAGTCCTGCCTACGGACTAGGCCTACGCCATAGCCGAACGAGCAGCTCAGAGCGTTTTGATATCATGCTGCTAATCGCCCTGATGCTTCAACTAACATGTTGGCTTGCGGGCGTTCATGCTCAGAAACAAGGTTGGGACAAGCACTTCCAGGCTAACACAGTCAGAAATCGAAACGTACTCTCAACAGTTCGCTTAGGCATGGAAGTTTTGCGGCATTCTGGCTACACAATAACAAGGGAAGACT